>JBFWXS010000011.1:68766-117775 GCA_050187175.1 Burkholderiaceae bacterium | reverse complement strand
AGGCGGTCAGCGCGTTCATCGAGAAGCGCAAGCCTGATTTCGACGCAGTGCGCGCGAAGCGCTGACAGCGTTTCGACAGGGCGGCGGCCGCCGATCCCGGCGGGGCGCTGCTGCAGCGGGGAGGCGCAATATCGCTAGCGTGAATCCGCGCAGCAGTGTGCGTCGCGCGTGGGCAGATTCGTACGTCGCGCATGCGCGGATTCTGTGCGGATTCTCAGCGCGTGCGTCCTGCGGGGCGCCCGTCTAGCGAACGGCGAGGTGTGCCCCTCCGGGTGCCATTGAGGCTGCTGACGCCTCCCTCGTCGGCCTTATGCCCGGGTCTGGCAACTGGCCAGCCTCATCAAAACGACCGATCGGTCAGGAATGTAGGGGGCCGGAAGCGTTTCGGCTCCGACAAACACGGAAACGTGGGCGCGACGGCCGGCTCCTGGAGCGGCGCGGGATGCATCGCGCGGCTCCCCCGCCTCACCGATGACCGACGCCGCTCTGCGCGACAAGTTCCTCGCCAATACGGTGCCAGCCATTCCGATGGAACGGGCACGTCAGGCATGGGAGCGTCTCGAACAATTGCCGGATCTAGGTGAATTCAGCCAACTGCCCGCCGGTCGTTGACCGAACGTTCGGTCAGTGCTACTCTGCCTTCACTCATAAGACGAATCGCTTGCGAATGCCTGGGCCCCACTGTCCGGCCTTCGCTGTCAGAGGAGCTACCAGCTTGACCAGGTATCCCTACTTTTCCGACGAGCACGAGATGTTCCGCGAGGCCGTTGCGGACTTCGTGCGCACGCACTGCTCCCGCGAATATGCGCGCCGCTGCGATATGAAGCGCGAGTACCCGTATGAGGCCTACGCCAGGATGGCGGAGCAGGGCTGGTTCGGCCTGACGCTGCCCGAGGCGGAAGGCGGCATGGGGGTCGATCTGCTGTTCCGCGTCGTGCTGCAGGAGGAGCTGGCGCGCAATGCGTTCGATCTCGGGGCCGTCTATGGACTGACGGTCTGGGGCATCGACGTGCTGCGGCTGTTTGGTACTGATCAGCAGAAGCGGCGCTATATCGGCCCGGCGCTCGAAGGGCACATCCGTTTCTCGGTGTCCATGACCGAGCCGAACGCCGGCTCGGATCTGAGCGGCATCGAGCTGAAGGCAGTGGACTGCGGTGACCACTTCCTTCTCAATGGGCAGAAGCTGTTCGCATCGGCAGCCGGTGCAAAGAACAACGTGATCCTGCTCGTCGCGCGGACTTCCCGCGACGACGACAGCCGGCGTGACGGGCTGAGCATGTTCCTGGTGCCGAACACGCTCGAGGGTCTGGAGATGCGCAAGCTGGACACCTTGAGCCGGAAGATGTCGGGTACCTACGAGTGCTTCTACACCGACGTGCGCGTGCCGAAGGAGAACCTCGTCGGCCAGGTCGGCGATGCCTGGGAGATTCTCAACGAGTTTCTGATCCACGAGCGTGTCGGCGGTGCAGCGATGTACGTCGGCAATGCGGCGACGGCGGTCGGCGACGCGCTGCGCTACGCCACCGAGCGGCATCAGTTCGGCAAGTCGATTGCTTCGTTCCAGACCATCAAGCATGCGCTCAGCGACGCGGCCACCGAGATCGAGGCCGCGCGGCTGCTGACCTATCAGGCGGCGTGGATGGCGGACCGGGGGCTGTCGTGCATGAAGCAGGCGGCGATGGCCAAGCTGTACGCCTCCGAAGCCGGCATGCGGGCGACGACGCTGGGCATGCAGATCCTGGGCGGTTACGCGCAGCTGCCCGAGTTCGACATGGAGCGGTACTGGCGCGACTCCAAGCAGAATACGGTCAGCGCCGGCACCTCGCAGATCCAGCGATCGATCATCGGTTCGGCGATGCTGCGCGAGATGGAAGTCACCCGCGATTGACGCGAGGGCGGCCGCCCGAACGACCGACCAGGAGGCAATACGAACATGGAATATCGCGCGCTGAGCATAGAGCGCAAAGGCGCCGTCGCGACGGTGCTGATCAAGCCGCTGCGCATCTCCTTCAATCTGCAGCCGTATGCCGAGATCCATGAAGAAATGGGTCACGCGCTGTCGATGCTGCGCGTCGACGACGACGTGCGCGTGGTGGTGCTCACCGGCGAAGAGGACGGCGAGTTCATGGTGCCGCCGCCGAGCCGCGAGTACAAGCGCGAAGGACAGCACAGCCGGCTGGGCGACCCGCGCGCGGAATGGGGGCGCTTCACCGGCGTGATTCGCGCGCACCAGGCGATCGCCGAGATGGAGAAGCCGGTGATAGCCAAGGTCAACGGCGACGCGATGGGCTTCGGGCAGAGCCTGATGTTCAACTCCGACCTGATCGTCGCGCGCGACGATGCCAAGGTCTGCGACATGCACATGTCGCTGGGCGAAGCGACGACCAGCTTCAGCGGCGAGAAGGTCGGCCCGGCGTACAGCAATGTGCCGGGCGACGGTGCGCTGTCGTTCGCGCCCTTCTTCATGTCGCCGGTCAAGGCCAAGGAATACATGCTGCTGGGGACCGCCATCAGCACGGCCGAGCTGGCGCGGCTGGGCATGATCAACTGCGCCGTGCCGCTGGAGCAGCTCGACGCCAAGTGCGACGAGTACGTCGAGCAGCTGCTGCGGCGCGCCGCCGACATCATCGCGTTCACGAAACGCACGCTGAACCGGCGCATCGCGCAGCACATGAACATGACGCTGGACACAGCGCTGGCCTATCAGCTGTTCAACTTCCGCCAGCACACGGACAAGTGAGTCGCCGCATGACCGACACGACCGTCCGCTTCGACTGCCTGCAGGGCATCCGGGTCCTCGATCTGACGCAGTTCGAGTCCGGCCCTTCATGCACCGAGGTGCTGGCCTGGCTGGGCGCCGAAGTAGTCAAAGTGGAACCGCCGGGCCGCGGCGAACCGGGCCGCTACGCGCACGCGACGCAGCCCGGCGAGGATGCGTGGTACTTCCTGCAGCTGAACGCCAACAAGAAGTCGATCACCGCCAACCTGAAGACCGAGGCCGGTCTCGATCTGGTCAAGCAGCTGGCCTCGCATGCCGACGTCTTCGTCGAGAACTACGGACCGGGCGCGATCGATCGGCTCGGACTGGGGCCGGCGCTGCTGCGCGAGCTCAATCCGCGGCTGGTCTATGCGCAGCTCAAGGGCTTCGCGGCGGGCAGCCCGTACGAACGCTTCCTGTCCTTCGATCAGATCGCGCAGGCGACCGGCGGCGCGATGAGCATCACCGGCGAGGAAGACGGGCCGCCGCTGAAGCCCGGCCCGACGCTGGGCGACACGGGCGCCGGTATGCTGCTGGCGGTATCCATCGTGGCGGCGCTGTTCCGCCGCCAGGCCACGGGGCGCGGCGAGCACCTCCAGATCGCGATGCAGGACGCGGTGGTGCAGTACCTGCGGATCGCCCTGGCGCAGCAGTCGCGGCTGGGCATGGCCTGCCCGCGCGCCGGCGCGCTCGGCGTGACCAAGGTGCGCGCGCCGGGCGGCATCTATCCGTGCAAAGGCGGAGGTGCGAACGATTACGTCTACATCCAGCCGAGCCCTGCCAACCCCGAGCACTGGACGCGGCTGCTGAAGCTGATCGGCCGCGAGGACCTGGTCGGCGATCCGCGCTACGCCACGCTGGCGGCGCGCGTAGCGCGGCAGCAGGAAGTCGATGCCATGGTGCGCCAGTGGAGCGAGCGGCTCGACAAGGAGGAGGCGATGCGCCTGCTCGGCGGCGCCGGCATTCCGGCCGGCGCGGTGTTCGACACGATGGAGCTGACCGAGGACGGCTCGCTGTTCGAGCGCGGCTTCATGCAGGACATGCAGCATCCGCAGCACGGTGCCTACCGGATGCCTACCTGGCCGGTTTCGGCTTCCGGGCGCTTGGCCCGTATCGAGCCGGCGCCGCTGCTCGGTGCGCATACCGAAGAAGTGCTGTCGCAATGGCTGGGCCTCGACGCGGCCGCGGTCGCCGCGCTACGCGACGGCAACTCGATCTGATTCAACTCGATTCCTGGAGACGACGATGGCAAAACTGACCGGTTCGGAGATTCTGGCACGCAGCCTGAAGAAGGAAGGCACGGAGGACCTGTTCTTCCTGATGGGCGGCCCCATGATCCTGACCGAGCAGACCTGCATCACCGAGGGCATCCGCATGATCGATGTCCGTCATGAACAGGCTGCGGCACTGATGGCGCAATCCTATAGCCGGCTGCGGCAGCGCCCGGGCGTCTGCATGGCGGCCAGCGGCCCCGGCGCGATCAACCTGACCACCGGCCTGGCGAACGCGCTGATCGATTGCGCGCCGGTGGTGGCGATCGGCGGTTCGAGCCCGATCTCGCAGGTGGGGCGGCAGGCGTTCCAGGAGATCGACCAGCTGCAGATCATGCGCGGCTGCGTCAAGCATTCCGAGCGGCTACAGAGCCTGAGCCGCATTCCGCAGCAGGTGAACAACGTCTTCCAGCAGGCGATGGCCGGCAAGCCCGGTCCCACCTATCTCGACTGCCCCGGCGATCTGCTGTACCAGCGCATCGACGAGGAAGAGATCGACTGGAGCTGCTCCGGACGGCGTGCATTGTCGGCGCGGCCGCCCGCCGACCCGGCTGCCGTGTCCGCGCTGGTCGACGCGCTGCGTTCGGCCAAGCGTCCGATCATCGTCTCCGGCAGCGGTGTCATCTGGTCGCAGGCCTGGGACGAGCTGCAGGCCTTCGTCGAAGCGGCAGGCATTCCGTTCTACCCGACGCCGCAGGGGCGCGGCGTGCTGCCCGACGATCACAAGCTGTCGTTCCCCGCCATGCGGTCGACCGCGTTCCGCGAAGCCGATCTGGTGCTGATCGTGGGGACGCGCATGAACTACATGATCGGCTACGGCGCTGCGCCGCGCTTCTCGGCCGACGCGACGGTCGCGCGCATCGACATCAGTGCCGAAGAAATCGCCGGCGCGGTGCGGCCGGTCGACATCGGTCTGGTCGGCGACTGCAAGCGCGTGCTGGGACAGCTGTTCGAGGCCGCGAAGGGCCGCATCGATGCCGGCGCCTACGCGTCTTGGCGCGGCAAGCTGGCCGACGGCGACGCCAGCAAGCGCGCGCGTCCCGGCGTGCATGCCAACTGGGAAGGCGACATCCATCCGCTGCGGCTGTGCGAGGAGATCAACGCCTTCATCCGCCGCGATGCGGTGCTGATCGTCGACGGCGCCGAGATCCTGAATTTCGGCCGCCAGTCGATGCCGACGTTCTCGCCTGGTCACCGCATGAACTCGGGGCCGTTCGGCACGATGGGCGTGGGACTGCCGTTCGGCGTCGGCGCCAAGCTCGCCAAGCCCGACAAGCAGGTGGTCGTGGTTCATGGCGACGGCTCGTTCGGCCTGAACGCCATGGAGCTGGACACGGCGGTGCGGCACGGGATTCCCATCCTGGTCGTGATCAGCCTGAACGGCGGCTGGGCGGCCGATCCCAACCGCGACCGTCCGGGCCGCGACCTGGGTTACACGCACTACGAGAAGATGGCCGAGGCGCTCGGCTGCTACGGCGAGTACGTCGAGCGCGCCGAGGATATCGGGCCCGCGCTGCAGCGCGCGCAGGCCAAGGTCGACGCCGGGATGGTGGCGGTGGTCAATGTGAAGACCGACTATCGCGCCCGCGCCGGCAGCGTCGACTTCACCGACTACGCGCCGTACTGAGGCCGGGTCGCATCGCCGCGGAGATTCGCATGAGCCAAGAAGACGTCCTGTTGCGCGAAGAGCGAGACGGCATCGCCTGCATCACGCTGAACCGGCCGCGCGTGCTGAACGCGCTGAACAGCGAGCTGCGCGCCGCGCTGTGCGCGTTCTGGGAGTACTTCCGGCGCGCCGAGCATCTGAAGGTGGCCATCGTCACCGGCGCCGGCGATCGCGCGTTCTCGACCGGCCGCGACTTCAAGGAGACGGCGGCCGCCGACGTGGTCGGCGAGCGGCTCGACTACGAGGAAAGCGGCGGCTACGGATATCCCGGCGACTTCCGGCTGGGCAAGCCGGTCATCGCCGCGATCAGCGGCCACTGCCTGGCCGCCGGCCTGATGATCGCGATCACCTCCGACATCCGGATCTGCGCGCCGAACGCGCGCTTCGGCAATCCGCAGGTGACGCGTGGCCGCGGCACGCGCATGCCGCTGCGGCTGACCGCCGCCGGCCTGCCGCGCGGCGTGGTGCTCGACATGACGATGACCGGACGTTCGCTCGACGCCGACGAGGCCTTGCGCTGGGGGCTGGTCAGTCGCGTGGTTCCCGCCGGGACGCTGCTCGACAGCGCCTGGGAGATCGCGCGCACGCTGGCCGGCAATTCGCCGGTCGTGGTGGGCAGCATCAAGCGCGCCAGCGAGGCCGGCCTGCTCGACCTGCCGATCAACGAGGCGATGCGGATCTGGGATCCGTTCACCGGAATGATGGAGAACACGGCGGACGCGATCGAGGGCGCGCGTTCGTTCGTGGCCAAGGAAAAGGCGCGATTCGCCGGTTGACGGCGCAGCGGCGACCGACCGTAGCGAGGAGACGGACAGCATGCAGTTGATCGGAAGCGGCCTGCAGTTCCCGGAGGGGCCGATTGCCTTGCCGGACGGATCGGTACTGCTGGTCGAGATCGCTCGCGGCACCTTGACGCGCGTATCGGCGGACGGATCGGTCAGCCATCCCGTCCGGCTCGGCGGCGGGCCGAACGGCGCGGCCTTCGGTCCTGACGGGCGAGTCTATGTCTGCAACAACGGCGGACTGGAGTGGTCGCATCGCAACGGTCGCGTCATGCCGACCTGGGGGCTGCCGGCCGACTATGCCGGCGGCTGGATCGAAGCCGTCGACCTTGCCACCGGCAAGGCCGAGCGCCTGTACACGCAGCACGGCGAGCGGCCGCTGAGTGCACCCAACGATCTGGTGTTCGATGCCGACGGCGGCTTCTGGTTCACCGATTCGGGCAAGCAGCACGCGCATCACCGCGATCACGGCTGCCTTTACTGGGCGCGCGCCGACGGCAGCGAGATCCGTCTGGTCGCCGAGCATCTGGAGGCGCCCAACGGCGTCGGCCTGTCGCCCGACGGGCGCACGCTGTACGTGGCCGAGACGAATACCGCCCGTCTGTGGGCCTGGCCGGTGACGGCCCCCGGCGAGCTGCAGAGAGAGCGCGGCAAGGTCGCGCACGGCGGGCGCTTCGTCGCGGGTTCGGCGGCGTTCCAGCGCTTCGACAGTCTGGCGGTGGCCGCATCGGGCAATGTGCTCGTCGGCACGCTCGTGAACGGCGGCATCACCGAGATCAGTCCGGACGGACAGCTCGTCCGGCATCACCCGCTGCCCGACCGCATGGTCACCAATCTGTGCTTCGGCGGCCCCGATCTGAAGACGCTGTTCGTGACGCTGGCGCATTCCGGGCAGCTGGCCGCGCTGCCTTGGCATGAGCCGGGGCTGCGCCTGAATCATCAAGCAGTGGTTTCCGCAATCGATTCCCCCAAGACGGAGAAGGCATGTCAGGTCGGCAGCTAAGCGGCGTTCGCGTCCTCGATATGAGCCGGGTACTGGCCGGGCCGCTGGCCGGCCAGATGCTCGGCGACCTCGGCGCCGAGGTGATCAAGGTCGAACGGCCGGGGGTCGGCGACGAGTCGCGCTTCTATGGCCCGCCGTTCCTCGATGCGGACGTCGAACGTACCGATCTCGAATCGGCGATCTTCCTGGCGGCCAATCGCAACAAGCAGGCGATCGCCGTCGATTTCACGCGCGCCGAAGGGCAGGCGCTGCTGCGGCAGCTGATCGCGGCCTCCGACGTGCTGATCGAGAACTACAAGGTCGGCACGCTGAAGCGCTATGGACTGGACTACGAGTCGCTGCGCGAGCTGCATCCGGGCCTCATCTACTGCTCGGTCACCGGCTACGGCCAGACCGGGCCGCACCGCGACCGGCCCGGCTATGACGCGATCTTCCAGGCCGAAGGCGGCCTGATGCACAGCATCGGGCATCCGGACGGACAGCCCGGCGCCGGGCCGATGCGGGTCGGCTTCAGCATGGTCGACATCGTGACCAGCCTGTACGCCGACATCGCGATTCTCGCGGCGCTGTACCGCCGCGACGCGAACGGCGGCAGCGGCGAGCACATAGACCTGAGCCTGCTCGAGTCCTGCGTCGCGGTCACCTCGCATCACGCGATGCACTACCTGATGTCGGGACAGCTGCCGATCCGCCGCGGCAATACGTCCGGCGGCGGCGGCGTGCCTTCGGGGATGTTCGCCTGCCAGCAAGGCAGCATCGTCATCACGGTGGGCAACGACGAGCAGTACAAGCGCTTCTGCGATCTGATCGGCCGGCCCGATCTGGCCAGCGATCCGCGCTTTGCCGTCAACCAGGCGCGCGCGTCCAACCGCGAGGCCATGGCCCAGGTGCTTAACGAAGTCTTTGCAACGGCGCCGGCGGAGGAATGGCAGCGGCGGCTGGTGGCCGGCGGCATCGCGGTCGGGCAGGTGAACGACTTGTCGCAGGTGTTCCAGGATCCGCAGATCCGGGCGCGCGGCACCGAGGTGTCGGTGCCGCACCGCAGCGGCAAGCCGCTGCGGATGGTGGCCAATCCGATCCATTTCAGGAACCAGCCCATTGATGAATATCAGGCGCCGCCGCGGTACGACGAGCATACCGAACGAGTGCTGCGCGACATCCTTTCCCTCGACGAAGCCCGGATCGCCGCATTGCGCCGGGCAGGCGTGATTGCGCAGCGGCACACAGATCGATCAGCGGCTTCCGACGAAACCGCTTGAACGCAACAACTACCCAGTGGAGGAGCACCATGTCGTTGATCTCTGTTATCAGATCTTTCCAAGAGGGCGGACTGCGCCGCCTCGGCGCAGCATCCCTGGTCGGCGTGATGCTGTCGGCCGGCAGCGTGGGCGCAGTGCAGGCCCAGACCGCGCCGAAGAGCAAGCTGACGGTCGCGGTAGCCAGTGCCAGCTTTGCCTGGCTGCCCTATCTGGTGGCCGCCGGGGCGGGCTATATCGGCGAGGAGGGCATCGAAGTCGAGAACGTCTCGATCGGGACCAACACGGCCCCGATCGCCGCGCTGCTCAGCGGCTCGGTTGACGTGGCGGCCGTCGGTGTGCAGGCCGCGCTCGCGGCAGTGGCCAAGAAGCAGCCCATACGCGTGCTGACGCCGCTGTCCAGCGAGTTCACGTCGATGATGTTCGCGCGCAAGGACTCGCTGAGCAAGGCCAAGATCTCGCCTGATGCGCCGATCGAGCAGCGCGTGAGGGCGCTCAAGGGAATGAAGGTCGCGGTCTGCAGCGCCGGCTGCAGCACCGACCTGCTGCTGCGCCATCTGCTGGCGACCTATGCGCCGGAGCTCAACCCGGATCGCGACCTGCAGATCGTGCCTATCGTCGAAGCCTCGAGCGTGCTGGCCTCGATGAGCCGCGGACTGGTCGACGTGGCCATGTTCTCGCCGCCGGTGCCGCAGAAGGCAGCGGCCGACGGCTACGCGCAGGTCTACATCGACACCATTGCCGGCGAAGTGCCGGCCACGCGCGGCATGCTGTTCACCGCTCTGCTGATCACCGAGAAGAGCCTCAAGGAACGGCCGCAGGAACTGCGCGGCCTGGTGCGCGCGCTCGATCGCGCGCTGAAGCTGATCCATGCCGATCCGGTCAAGGCCGGCGCTGCCGCACGGCAGTTCATGCCGAAGATGGACGACGATCTGTGGAATGCCGCCATGCGGAAGGTCGTGGCGGCCACGCCGAAGGATCCGTTCGTGTCGGTCGAAGGCCTGAAGAAGTACGGCGCGCTGATCAGTTCCGGCGGCAACAAGTACGAGGTCAACTACGACGCGCTGCCGGTCAACGATCTGGTGGCTGCCGCGCTCAAGGAAAAGCGCTAGCCGCGCGCGGGCTTCCATGCACTCGCCACCTGAGGAGAGTCTCATGAGCAGTACATCGATCGATCAGGCCGGCCGGGCGAATGCCGATCAGGCGCTGCTCGAGTATCGGCAGGTCGGCAAGGCCTTCGTCAGCGACCACGTCCGCACACAGGCGCTGCGCGGCATAGATTTCGCCGTGCGACGCGGCGAGTTCGTGTCGGTGGTCGGTCCCAGCGGCTGCGGCAAGTCGACGCTGCTCAACCTGGCTGCCGGCCTGATGCGGCCGAGCAGCGGCCAGGTCCGCTACGGCGGCGAGCCGGTGCGCGGCATCAACCAGCGCGTGGGCTACATCACGCAACGCGACAACCTGCTGCCGTGGGCAACGGTCTACGACAATATCGTGCTGGGCCTGAAGATACGCGGCGTGCCGCGCGCCGAGCAGCGCGAGCTGGCGGACCGCTTCGTCCGGATGGTGGGCCTGAAGGACTTCGTGCGCCACTACCCGTCGGAACTGTCGGGCGGCATGCGCAAGCGCGTGTCGCTGGCGCGCACGCTGATCTACTCGCCCGAGATGGTGCTGATGGACGAGCCGTTCAGCGCGCTCGACGCCCACGTCAAGCTGGTCATGCAGGCGGAGCTGCTGCGGATCTGGGAGGCCGACCGCAAGACCATCCTGTTCATCACGCACGACCTCACCGAGGCGATCACGCTGTCGGACCGTGTCGTCATCCTGTCGGCGCGGCCGGCGACCGTCAAGCTGGTCGTCGACATCAATCTGCCCCGGCCGCGCGACGCCTTCGCATTGCAGGCGTCACCCGAGTTCCAGGCCTTGTTCGCCACGCTGTGGAACGCCCTCAAGTCGGATCTGAGCGCCCATGTCATCGGTTAGCCCCATCATGAATGCCACTCTGGAAAAGGTCGATTCGGAAACGCCGGATCTGGTGGACGACGAGCCGTCCGGGCGGTCCAGCCGATGGTCGCTGTACCTGGGCAGGACGATCATCCTGGTATGCGTGCTTGCGGTCTGGGAGTACGCGGGACGCAACTGGATAGATCCGTTCTGGATCAGCTCGCCCAGCGAGATCGGCGAACGTCTGCTCGAATGGGCTCGCAGCGGCAGCCTGGCAGTGCACGTTCCGTACACCCTCGGCGAGACGCTGGCCGGCTTCGCGATCGGCACGCTGGCGGGAGGCGTGGCGGGCTTTCTGCTGGGCTGGTACCGGCGGCTGGCGGAGCTGCTGGACCCGTTCATCATCGCCCTGTACAGCCTGCCCAAGGTCGCGCTGGCCCCGCTGTTCATCCTGTGGTTCGGCATCGGCCTGCAGAGCAAGATCGTGCTGACCGCGGTCATCGTGTTCTTCCTGGTGCTGTTCAACGCGTACGCCGGCGTGCGCAACGCGAGCCGCGAGCTGATCGACATCGTGCGGCTGATGGGCGCCAGCTCCGCCGGCGTGATGTGGCGCGTAGTGCTGCCGTCGGCGCTGACGATGATCTTTCTCGGCCTGCGGATCTCGGTGCCGTACGCGCTGATCGGCGCGGTGGTCGGCGAGATGATGGCCTCGAACCGCGGCATCGGCTTCCTGATCGTTCAGGCGACCGGCCAGTTCGACACGGCGGGTGCATTCGCCGCGTTCGCCATCCTGATCGTACTGGCAACCATCCTGAACGGCCTGGTGCAGTGGGTCGAACGTTACGTATTGCGCTGGAAAGCGTATGAGCAGTGAATTGCAAGGAGAAGAGTCAATGTCGTTCACCATCAGACGTCTGGCATCGGGTCTCGGAGCCGAGGTGTCGGGCCTGGACCTGTCGCGGCCGCTGGACGAGGCCACCGTCGCGGGGCTGCGCGCGGCATGGCTGGAGCACCTGGTGCTGCTGTTCCGTGATCAGAAGCTCAGTGACCAGCAGTTCGTGGAGTTCAGCCGCTGCTTCAGCGAGCTGCACCGCCACGAGAACTACCAGGGCGAGCTGGTGCACCCGACGATCAAGGAACTGCTCGTCGTGCGCAATACGCCGGTGCCCGGCAAGGTAGTGCGCTTCGGCCAGCAGTGGCACTCCGACCTGTCGTTCACGACACAGCCTGCGATGGGCTCGGTCCTGTACTGCCGCCAGCTGCCCGACGTCGGCGGCGACACGATGTGGGCGAACATGTATCTGGCATACGAGACGCTGTCCGAACCGATCAAGCGGCTGATCGAGCCCTTGTCGGCCGTGCATGACGTGACCAACGGCGACAGCCACTTCGGCGATCCGGAGCACATCCGCTCGGCCGACGCGCGCCGCAATCCGCCGGTGCTGCAGCCCATCGTGCGCGTGCACCCGGAGACCGGTCGCAAGGCGCTGTTCGTCAGCGAATGGATGTGTACCCGCATTCCGGGCCTGAGCCGCATGGAAGGGGACGCGCTGCTGAAGTTGCTGTTCGCCCACTCGACGCGGCCCGAGTTCGTCTTTCGCCAGCAGTGGCGCGTCAACGACGTGCTGATCTGGGACAATCGCTGCACCATTCATCAGGCGCTGCGCGACTACGACGAGAGCCAGCAGCGTGAACTGATCCGGACTTCGCTGGTGGGAACGCCCTGCGGCGAGCTGGTTTGGCCGGCGCAGGCGCCGGCCGCCGCGGCGCAACAGGTGGCTGCCTAGGGGCGGAGAGCCGGCGGAACCGCCGGCTCCCGTGCCGACGGTTCCGGATTGCCGTCACGGTGTGATCAACGGCGAACAGAGGGACGATGGATCAGAAAGTCGACACGAGAAGCTTGATCATCAAGCACGCGGCGGAGCTGTTCGCCCGCGGCGACTACACCGGCACGTCGATTCACGACATCGCCCACGCAGTGGGGATATCCAAGCCGGCGCTGTACCATCACTTCAGCGACAAGGAGGCGATCTATTTCGAGATCGTCGACAGGGTGCTGAGGGAGATGTGCGAGAACGCGGAAGCGGTGGGGGCCAACGGCAAGCCGGCGGCCGAGCAGCTGCGCGATTTCATGCTGGTGCACGTGAGATACGTGGAGCAAAACAATGCGGCGTGCGCGGCCTCGCAAGTGGCGTTCCGCGGCTTGACGGAGCCGGCCAAGAGGGAAAGCGCGCTGCAATGGCGCGACCGGCATGAGGCGGTGCTGCGCAGGATCCTGGAGCGGGGGGCGGCGGATGCGACGCTGCAGGTGCCGGAGGTGAACGCGGCGGCGCGGATGATTCTCACGATCCTGAACGGCTTCACGCTGTGGTATCGGCCGGCGGGGCCGATGCGTGCGGAGATGTTCGCGAACATGTACTTCAATCTGCTGATGCAGGGGCTGCAGCCGCGGCAGATGGCGGGGCAGCCGGCGGCGCAGCAACGGCGGCCGGCGCAGCTCCAAGGCCGGCGCGGTGCCAGCCGGGGATGATCGATGATGAGCACTGACCTTCCGATCCGGACCCATCAGGCGATTTCCGCGCGCCTGAGCGGCCGCGCGCTGCGCGTCGATCCCGACGAGAGCGAAGTCGAACTGGTGCTGCACGAAGAGATGGCCGCGGACTCGACTGGGCTGGTGCACGGCGGCTTCCTCTTCAGCGCAGCCGACTACGCAGCCATGCTGGCCGTCAACGAACCCTACGTCGTGCTGGCCGCTGCCAGCACCCGCTTCCTGATGCCGTCCCGCGTCGGCGACGTGCTGCGCTTCATCGCACGGGTCGAGCGCTCGGAGGGGCGCAAGCGCTCGGTGAGCGTGCGCGGCGTCGACGAGCAGCAGCGCACGGTCTTCGAGGGCACATTCGAGTGCGCGGCGCTTGCGCGGCACGTGCTCGCGGCGCGCGACGGCTGACTGTCCGGGCCCGGCCCGGCCGCCGCAACTGCCGGCGCGACGCCCGCCGCGTAGTAGACTGGCCCGGTCGATGCGGCGCAGGTGCCGTCGCCGCGGGGGCGCGGCAGAGGTGATCAACAAGGGCAGGCAGAGGGACGATGGATCAGAAAGTCGACACGAAGAGCTTGATCATCAAGCAGGCGGCGAAGCTGTTCGCCCGGGGTGACTACACCGGGACGTCGATTCACGACATCGCCCACGCGGTGGGGATATCCAAGCCGGCGCTGTACCACCACTTCAGCGACAAGGAAGAGATCTACTTCGAGATCGTCAATCCGGTGCTGAGGGACATGTGCGAGAACGCGGAGGCGGTCGGGGCCAATGGCAAGCCGGCGGCCGAGCAGCTGCGCGATTTCATGCTGGTGCATGTGAGATATGTGGAGCAGAACAATGCGGCGTGCGCGGCCTCGCAGGTGGCGTTCCGCAGCCTGACGGAGCCGGCCAAGAGGGAGAGTGCGCTGCAATGGCGCGACCGTCACGAGGCGGTGCTGCGCAGGATCCTGGAGCGGGGCGTGTCGGATGGGACGCTGCAGATTGCAGAGGTCAATGCGGCGGCGCGGATGATTCTCACGATCCTGAACGGCTTCACGCTGTGGTATCGGCCGGCGGGGCCGATGCGGGCGGAAGCGTTCGCGGACATGTATTTCAATCTGCTGATGCAGGGGCTGCAGCCGCGGCAGGCGGTGGCGGAGCAGCCCGCGCCAGCGGCGGCGGGAGCCGCGAAAGCAGCAGCCGGCGAGGCACCGGCGCCCCGTCAGCGAGGCACCGGCGGCCGGCGCGGCGCCAAGGGTCTCTGACGCGGCGGCACCCCGGCCCGGCGCGCGTCAGCGCGACTGGATCGAGTCCAATGCGTGCGCCAGCCGTTGCACTGCGCCGTCGACGTCGCCCAGCTTGTCCAGGCCGAACAGCCCGATGCGGAAGGTGCGGAAGTCGGCCGGCTCATCGCACTGCAGCGGCACGCCGGCGGCCGTCTGCAGGCCGAGTGCTGCAAAGGCCTTGCTCGACTGGATGTCCGCATTGTCGGTATAGCTGACGACGACGCCGGGGGCCTCGAAGCCGGCCGCCGCGACGCTGCGGAAACCGCGCGCGGCCAATAGCGCCCGCACCTGGTCGCCGAGCTGCTGCTGGGCGGCGCGCACGGCCGCAAAGCCGCGAGTGCGCGTTTCCAGCATCGCATCGCGGACCAGCGCCAGCGCGTCGGTCGGCATCGTGGCGTGATAGGCATGGCTGCCGCTTTCGTAGGCCTGCATGATTTGCAGCCATTTGCGCAGGTCGCACGCGTAGCTGGTGCTCTGCGTCTGCTCGATGCGTTCGAGCGCGCGCCGGCCCAGCGCGACCAGGGCGCAGCACGGCGAGCCGCTCCAGCCTTTCTGCGGCGCGCTGATCAGAACGTCGACGCCGACGGCTTCCATGTCCACCCAGATCGTGCCCGACGCGATGCAGTCGAGCACGAACAATCCGCCCGTTTCGCGCACCGCATCGCCGACGGCGCGCAGATAGTCGTCGGGCAGCATCATGCCGGCGGCGGTCTCGACGTGCGGCGCGAACACGACGTCGGGACGCTGCCGGCGGATCGCGGCGACCACCTCGTCGATCGGTGCGGGCGCGAACGGCGCCTGCGGGCCGCTGCCGACCGGGCGTGCCTTCATCACGACCGTGTCCGAGGCGATCGAGCCCATCTCGAGGATCTGGCTCCACCGGTAGCTGAACCAGCCGTTGCGGATCACCAGGCACTTGCGGCCCGTGGCGAACTGGCGCGCGACGGCCTCCATGCCGAAGGTGCCGCTGCCGGGCACGATGGCCACGGCCTGCGCGTGGTACACCTCGCGGACCACGCCGGCGATGTCGGTCATCACGCGCTGGAACCTGCGCGACATGTGGTTGAGCGCGCGGTCGGTATAGACGACCGAATATTCGAGCAGTCCGTCGGGATCGATGTCGGGCAGCAGTCCGGGCATGGGGGCCTCCAGGCGAATCGTAGGCAATCGTCCGGACTTTAGCACCGGGCCGGTCGGGCGCGGGCCGGCAGCCGCCGTGCCGCTGACAACTCGACCCACGCTGAGCGATGGATTAGCATCTGACGCATGTCCAAGAATGCACCACTGGTCGGGCCGCGCGGGCAGTTTCGCGCGGCCCTCGCTCCGGCCTCCGCGAGCCCACGGCGCTGCGGTGAGCCGGCATGCGCCTGACGCTGTACACCGACTATGCGCTGCGCGTGATGATGTTCCTGGCAGTCAGGCACGCCAGCGGCGCCTTGTCGCGGATCGACGAGATCGCGCAGGCCTATGGCATTTCACGCAGCCATCTGACCAAGATCGTGCACGAGCTGGGGCAAAGCGGCATGGTCGAGACGCTGCGCGGCCGGGCCGGCGGCCTGCGCCTGTCCCGGCCGCCCGAGGCGATCACGATCGGCGAGATCGTGCGCCTGGCCGAGAAGGACTTCGCCGTCGTCAGCTGCCACGATCCCACGGCCGGCGTGCCCTGCGCGATCGAGCCCGCCTGTCATCTGCGAGGGGCGCTGGCCCGCGCCACCGAGGCCTTCCTGCGCGAGCTGGATCGCACGACGCTGGCGCAGTCCGTCACGACGCCTGCCGCGGCAGCGGTGCTGCTCGGCATCGATGCTCAAGCCAGGCCGGTGCGGCTGCCGCAGCCCACGCTCAGTCGATCGTCGCGCCGGCGGCCTTGACCACCTGCGCCCAGCGTCCGGCTTCGGCCTGGATGAAGCGGCCGAAGGCTTGCGGCGTGCCGGCCATGGCCTCGCCGCCGTAGCCGCTGATCCGCGCAGCCACTGCTTCCGAGCGAATCGCCTTGACGGCCGCCGCGTTCAGTTTCTCCACCACGTCGGCCGGTGTCCCGGCCGGCGCCACCAGGCCGAACCAGGCGCGGATGTCATAGCCGGGCAGCGTTTCCGCCAGGGCAGGCACGTCCGGCAGGGCCGGATTGCGCGCCGGCGTAGTCACGGCGAGCGCGTTCAGCCGGCCGCTGCGGACGTGCTGCAGGCAGCTGCTGAAGCTGCAGAAGATCATCGGGACCTGGCCGCCGAGCACGTCGGTCATGGCCGCGCTTTCGCCCTTGTACGGGATGTGCGTCATCTCCAGCCCGGCCATGGTCTTCAGCAGCTCACCCGAGAAGTGCGGCGTCGTGCCGTTGCCGCCGGATGCGTAGCTGTAGCGCCCCGGCTGCTCCTTGATCAGCTGCACCAGTTCCGCCAGGCTCCTGGCGGGAAACGACGGATGCACGGCGAGGATGTTGCCGATCGCGGCATACGCGGTGATGGGCGTGAAGCTGCGCACCGGATCGTAGTTCATCCCCTTGTACAGGCTGGCGTTGCCGGCCAGCGGGCCGTTCGAGCCGAACAGCAGCGTGTAGCCGTCCGCCGCCGAGCGCGCCACCAGTTCGGCACCGATGTTCCCGCCGCTGCCGGGGCGGTTCTCGACGACTATCGTCTGACCCAGATCATCCGACATTCGCTTGGCCAGGTCGCGTGCCATGCTGTCGGTGGGGCCGCCCACCGAGAAGGGCACGATCATCCTGATCGGCTTGGAGGGAAAGCCCTGCGCTGCGGCATCGGCCGGAACGGCGGCCAGGCTGAGAAGGGCGCTGAGGGCACCGATGGCGGCGAGGGCTGCGACGGCGCGATGCGGCCAGGTCGTGGTCTTCATGTAGGTCTCCCGGGATTGTCGTGGGCCGGACTCGTGGTCCGGCAAGCCGGCGCGGGCACCGGCCGGCGATGAGTCAGGTCGACGCGCGCGAGCGGGCGGCGGCGCCGGCGAAGTCCGCGCGGCGCTTGTCGAGCGCAGCGTCGAGCCCTTCGCGGAACTCGGCGCTGGACATGGCCAGCGCCTGTCCCAGGCCTTCGATCGACAGCATGTCGGCGCGACCGGTCTCGAAGCTGCGGGCCAGCAGCGACTTGGTCAGGCCCATCACTTCCGCCGGGCCGGTGGCCAGGCGCTGTGCTTCCTGCATGGCGCTGTCGAACAGCGCGTCATCCGGCACGACGCGCGCCACCAGCCCCCAGTCCTGCGCCTCGCGCGCCGACAGCCGGCCGGCGCTGCCGAACAGGAAGTTCCGGGTGCGCGCCATGCCGATCAGCCGCGGCAGGAAATGGAGCACGCCCAGGTCCGGCAGCACGCCGAGGCGGAAGAAGCCGACCACGAACTCGGCGCTTTCGGCGGCGATCACCAGATCGCCGGCCAGCGCGAGTCCCATGCCGCCGCCGACGGCAGGGCCTTGCATGGCCACGACGACGGGCTTCTCCAGCGCGAGCAGCGGCGCGAACCAGCTGCTGAGATCGCGGATGCGCCTGTGCACGGTCCATGGATCGCAGGCGCGCTTGATGTGATGCAGATCGCCGCCGGAGCAGAAGGTCGGGCCGTCGGCGGTCATCAGCACCGAGCGGATGGAGGCATCGCGTTCCGCTTCGCGCACGGCGTCGCCGATCTGCTCCCGCAATTCCAGCGTCAGCGAGTTGCGGTTGTGCGGGCTGGTCAGGCGGATGCAGAGCACCGCGCCGTGGCGTTCGGTCGTGACGAGTCTGGAAGCCGTGTTCATCGCGAGAAAGGCCTTCGGGTTGGGGATGCGGGCCTTCTTCGCAATAGCCGTGCCATCGGGGGTTTCGGGCGTAGCGAGGCGCCGCTGCGGCCCGGATTCGCACACGAGTGTCGTTGACGGTGACATGCGTCGTCCGAAGTGTCCGTGCCGGCGACACGCTGCCCTCGCCGGCGCAGCACCCTAGGGTTAGCCCCAATCCACTAATGAGGATAACTCATTAATATCTCGTCAAGCGCCGGATCGAACGAGTGAGATTCAGCATCGATTCTGAAAATCACCGAGAATCTATCGCTCCAGGAGATAATGTGGATGACTCATTAAAATGTTGACGATCACCAATCTCCGCGTGATGTACGACGGGGTGGTGGAGGGGGTGCGCGACGCTTCGCTGCAGGTCGGCGAAGGGCGCATCGTGGCCCTGCTCGGCGCGAACGGAGCGGGCAAGTCCACCGTCCTCAAGGCCATCTCGGGCATCCTCTACACCGAGGACGGAGCCATCACCGATGGCACGATCCGTTTCAACGGTGATTCGATCGATCGTGCCGACCCGCAGCGCATCGTCCGCGCGGGATTGGTCCAGGTGCCGGAAGGCCGCCGTCTGTTCGATACGCTGAGCGTCGACGAGAACCTGCTGGCCGGAGGCTCCGGGCTGACGCGTGCGGCGCTGCGGCGCGCCGTCGACCAGGTCTTCGAAGTATTCCCCGAGCTGCTCGATCATCGCCGCCGTGTGGCCGGGCTGCTGTCGGGCGGCCAGCAGCAGATGGTCGCGATCGGCCGCGCGCTGATGGCGCAGCCGCGTCTGCTGATGCTGGACGAGCCTTCGCTCGGCCTGGCGCCGCAGGTCGCCGACAAGATCCTGGATACCGTGCGCCGGCTGCGTGATGCGATCGGACTGACGGTGCTGCTCGTGGAGCAGAACGCCCGCGCCGCGCTCGAGCTGGCCGACTACGGCTACATCATGGACCGCGGCCGCGTCGTGCTCGACGGCGAGTCCGCCGCGCTGCTGCGCAACGACGATGTGCGCGAGTTCTATCTCGGCGTGAGCGCGCAGGGGCAGCAGCGCAGCATGCGCGAGGTCAAGCACTATCGCCGGCGCAAGCGGTGGCTGGCATGACGCCGGTACTGGCCATCAGCGGAGTCGGCAAGCGCTTCGGCGGCGTGCAGGCGCTGACGGAGGTCGGCCTGACCGTGCTGCCGGGCGAGATCTGCTCGGTCATAGGACCCAATGGCGCGGGCAAGACGACGCTGTTCAACGTGGTGTCGCGGCTGATCCGCGAGGACGAGGGCGAATTGCTGCTGGACGGTCGCTCGCTGCGCCGCCTGCGGCCGCATCAGATGAGCGCGCTCGGCGTGGCGCGGACCTTCCAGAACCTCGCCGTGTTCAAGCATCGCACTGTGGTGGAGAACATTCTCGTCGGCATGCATGCGCGGCTGAAGACGGGGCTGCTGGCCGCGGCGGCGTTCGTGCCGTCGGCGCGCGCGGCGGAGATCCGCGCCCGCGAACAGGCCGAGGAGATCATCGAATTCCTGGAAATCGAGTCGCTGCGCGACCAGCCGGTGGGCAGCCTGTCGTACGGGCTGCAGAAGCGCGTCGAGCTGGGCCGCGCGCTCGCCGTGCAGCCCCGGCTGCTGCTGCTCGACGAGATGGTGTCCGGCATGAACCAGGAAGAGACCGAGGACATTGCCCGCTTCATTCTCGACGTGCGCGAGCAGCGCGGCACCACGGTGCTGATGATAGAGCACGAGATGGGCATCGTGATGGACATCTCCGATCGCGTGGTGGTGCTCAACTTCGGCCACAAGATCGCTGAAGGACCGCCGGCGCAGGTGGCCGCCGATCCGGCGGTGATCGATGCCTATCTGGGCCGGCGGAGGGCCGCATGAGCAGCGCCGGGCGCCATCCCGTCGCATCATTGCACGCCAGCGTTCCCGCGGGTACGGCGACGCTGCCGGGCCTTCTGCGCGAGCGGGCGCGGACGCAGCCGCAGCGGCTCGCGCTGCGGCACAAGGTGCGCGGCATCTGGCAGCGGTTGAGCTGGGCCGACTATGCACGCAAGGTCGAACATCTGGCGCTGTACCTGCGCGAGCAGGGCCTGGGCGCCGGCGACTGCGTGGCCATCGTCGGCGACGGCAGTCCCGGCTGGTTCTTCGCCGATCTGGCGATCCAGTCGCTGGGCGGAATCGCGGTGGGCATCTACCCCACCAATCCGTGGCCCGAGCTGCAGTACATCGTCCGCCACTGCCGCGCACGGGTGGTGGTCTGCGGCGATCAGGAGCAGGTCGACAAGGTGCTCGACGCGGCCCGCGAACAGGGCGGCTTGCCCGAACTGATGCTGATCCTGGTTGTCGATCCGAAAGGTCTGCGGCACTACCGGGATCCGCGGCTGCGCTTCCTGGACGACGCGATCGCCGACGGCGAGCGCCTGGCGGCCGATCGCGACCGGCTCGACTCGCTGCAGGCCGGCATGGCGGCGCTGACGCCCGGGCAGGACGCGATCATCGTCTACACGTCTGGCACCACCGGCATGCCCAAGGGCGCGCGCATCAGCCACCGCAGCGTCATCGCGGCTTCGTGGCGGCTGGGGCAGGTCTACGGCTTCGAAGGGTGCGCGCTGTCGGCGATCTGCTATCTGCCCTTGTGCCACGTCGCCGAGCGGCTGTTCTCGACGGTGACGCAGCTGGTCTGGAACGGCGTGGTCAACTTCGCCGAGTCGATCGACACGGTGGCGTCCGACCTGAGGGAGATCGCGCCGTCGTACTTCCTGGGCGTGCCGCGCGTCTGGGAGAAGATCCAGCGCGACGTCATGCTCGCATCGCGGCAGTCGCATCCGGTGGCGCGGCGCGCCTTCGGCTGGGCCTTGCGGCATGGCGAGCGGCTCGCCCGTGCCGACGACGAGCAGGTCGGGCTGGTGCCGCCATGGCACCGCCGCCTGGCCGCGAGCCTGTTGCAGCGGCTGTTCTTCGACAACCTGCTGACCGGGCTGGGCCTGAACCGGATGTTCTTCGCGGCCGCCGGCGGCGCGCCGGTGCCCGCCCATACCACGCTGTTCTTTCGCGCGCTCGGCCTGCAGGTCTACGAGGTCTACGGCATGACCGAGACCTGCGGCCTGACCAATGTGCAGCGGCCGGGCCGCGCCCGGATGGGTTGGGCAGGACCGCCGGTCGAGGGTGTCGAGCAGAGGCTGGGGCCCGACGGCGAACTGCTGGTCCGCGGCGAACTGATGTTCAGCGGCTATCTGCATGACGAGGGCGCCACGCAGGCGGCGATGACGGGCGGCTGGCTGCACACCGGCGACATCGCCGAGCGCGACGAGGCGTCCGGCGAGATCCGCATCGTCGATCGCAAGAAATCGATCCTGATCACGAGCGGCGGCAAGAACATCACGCCGTCGCTGATCGAGAACGCATTGAAGGAGAGCCCGTACATCGAGGAGGCGATCCTGCTCGGCGACGGCCGGCACTTCCTGGCGGCGCTGATCCAGATCGATCTGGCGACCGTCGGACACTGGGCCCAGGAGCGGGGACTCGCGTACACGCATTACGCGCATCTGGCATCGCTGGCCGAAGTGCGCGAGCTCGTCGACGCCGCCGTGCAGTCCGTCAACGCTCGCTTCGCCCGGGTCGAGAACGTGCGCAAGTTCGTGATCCTGCGCAAGCAGCTCGATCACGACGACGGCGAGGTCACGGCGACTATGAAGGTGCGCCGTGCGGCGATCGAGAGCAAGTTCCGCGCGGAGATCGAGGAGATCTACGGACGGTCCAGCCATGCGGAGCGTGCGTGATGGAGCTGCTGATCAATCTCACCGCGGCCGGGCTGGTGGTCGGCGCCGTCTACGCACTGCTCGCGATGGGCTTCGCGGTCGTCTACCGCGCGACCGGACTGCTGAACTTCGCGCAGGGCGACGTCATGCTGCTGGTGGCCTATACCGCTTATGCGGTGGCCAGCGTGGCGCACGGAGGTATCGGCACGACCTTCGCAGCCGCGCTGCTCACCGGCGTGGTCACGGGGCTGCTGCTGGAGTACCTGTTCATCCGTCCGATGGCGGGCGAGCCGCTGTTCTCGAAAGTCATGGTGACCATCGCGCTGGCGGTCATCATCCGCGCCGCCGTCGTCATGATTGCCGGCGCCGAGCCGCTGGCCATGCCCAGGCTGCTGGGCAGCGCGCTGCTGCGCGTCGGGCCGGTCAGCCTGTACCCGGCTCAGCTCGCGGCGCTGGGGCTGCTGCTGGCCTGCTGCGCGGCCACCTGGCTGCTGTTCAATCGCTCGCGGATCGGCATTGCGATGCGCGCCGCTGCCTGCGACGAAGCCGCGGCGCTGCTGTCGGGCATCGCGGTCCGCCGCGTGCATGCGCTGGCATGGGCGCTGGCCGGGCTGTACGCGGCGCTGGCCGGCCTCTGCTGCGCGCTGCTGTTCAACCTCGATCCGACGGTGTCGGGCCTGGCGCTGCGCGCTTTCCCGGCGGCCATTCTCGGCGGGCTCGATTCGGTGCTCGGTTCGGCGCTCGGCGGTGTCCTCATCGGCCTGCTCGAAAGCTATGCGGGCGGCTACCTCGGCCGCGGCATGAAGGACGTGATCGGCTTCGTGATGATCGTGCTGATCCTGATGGTCAAACCCTACGGCCTGTTCGGCACGCGCCGGATCGAGAGAGTGTGATGCGCAGCGGGACCTTCCACGAAGCGTATGCCGAGCTGGTCGCGCTGACCGACAATCCGGTCAAGTGGTTCTGGGCGGCCGCGGCGGTGATGCTGGTCGCGCTGTTTCCGCTGACGGCGAACAGCTACACGCTGAACCTCGCGACCACCGTGGCGGTGGCCGCGGTGGCGGTGATCGGCTTGAACCTGCTGTCCGGCGTGGCGGGGCAGCTGTCGCTCGGTCATGCCGGTTTCATGGCGATCGGTGCCTATGCGCAGGCGATCCTGACCAGCGACCACGGCTGGCCGGGGCTGTTGGCGCTGCCAGTCGCCGGCGTGCTGGCCGCCGTCTGCAGCCTGATCGTCGGCGTACCCTCGCTGCGGTTGCGCGGCCTGTACCTGGCGCTGACCACGCTGGGCTTCTCGTACATCGTCACGCACGTGCTGGTGGAATGGGAGAGCGTCACGCGTGGCCCCAGCGGCATGCCGGCGGAACCGATGCGGCTGGCCGGCACATCGATGGGTCCCGACGCGGCCGCCTATGCGGTGGCCTGGTGCGTCCTGGCACTGGCCGTGCTGGCCAGCCTGAACCTCGGGCGCAGCCGGATCGGCCGGGCCTGGTTCGCGCTGCATGAGCATGACATCGCGGCCAGCGCCATGGGCATCAACCTGACCGCCTACAAGCTGCTGGCCTTCGTCGCCAGCGCCTTCTTCGCGGGCGTCGCCGGCGGTCTGATGGCGGCGCAGACGCGCTACGTGAACGTGGACAGCTTCAGCATCCTGCTGAGCGTCGAGGTGCTGGCGATGCTCATCGTCGGCGGCATCGGCCGCGTGTCGGGGGCGGTTCTCGGTGCCGCCTTCATCGTATTGCTGCCCGAGATGCTGCGCTGGGGCGTGGGCGGCTCGGGCCTGCGGCTCGAGTCGATGCTGTCGACCCATGCCTATGAGGTCAAGGAGCTGCTGTACGGCGCGGTGATCCTGCTGTTCCTGCGCTTCGAACCGGAAGGCCTCGCCGGCATCTGGCGCAAGGCCAAGCGGTTCTTCGTCAACTGGCCGCTGTCGCGCTGAGCGGCCGACTATTACCAAGATCGATTCAAGGAGACGGATATGACTGCCCCAATCAACCAGCACCTGCGCCGACTGGCGGCAGGCCTTGCATCCGCGGCGCTGAGCCTGGCCGCGCACGCGCAGGAGGTCGGCGTCACCGACAAGGAGATCCTGATCGGCGAGGTGCTGATGCTGTCCGGGCCGGCGGCCTTCATCGGCAAGTCGGCCTTCGTGGGTTCCAAGCTGGCGGCGGCCGAGATCAATGCCGCCGGCGGCGTGCTGGGCCGCCAGCTCAAGGTGCTGTACGAGGACGACGGCTACGTGCCGGCGCGCTCGGTCTCCGCGGTGCGCAAGCTGATCGACGTCGACAAGGTCTTCGCCATCACCGGTACGACCGGCGGCTCGGGCGTGACGGCGATCATGCCGGTCATCGAGCAGGCCGGCATCCCGACCATCGTGCACGTGGCGCCCAATGCCGCGGTGCTGAACCCGCGCAAGCCGACCGTGTTCATGATCGGACCGGACTACGACGTGGCTGCCTACGAGGGGCTGCGCTACCTGGTCGAGAAGCAGAACAGGAAGGGCGCCCGTTTCGCGGTGCTCTACCAGAACGACGATTACGGCAAGGGCGTGCTGCGCGGCTTCCAGAAGGCGGTGCGCGAGCTGGGCCTGAACGCCGTGGCCGAGGTGCCGTACCAGCGCGGCGCCAAGGACTTCAGCGCCGAGGCGCTCAAGCTGAAGGAGGCGGGCGCCGACGTGCTCTATCTCGGCACCACCGTCACCGAGCCGGGCGGCATCCTGTCGGAGACGCGCCGGCTCGGCATGGAGATGACGGTGCTGGGCAACTGGGCCGCCGGCCTGTCTGCGACGATCCGGCTGGCCGGTCCGGCCGGCTATGACTACTTCTTCAACGACTACTACGCCGCGCTGAACGATCCGGCCGGTCAGCGCATCGTCCAGAGCGCGCAGAAGCATCTGAGCCGCGACGAGCAGTCGTCGCTGAGCCGCTACTCGATCAGCGGCTACGTCGGCATCTACACCATGGCCGAGGCGATCAAGCGCTGCGCGAACCGCGTCACGCGCGCCTGCGTCACCGAGCAGTTGGGGCGTCTCAAGGACTTCGACACCGGCGGGCTCAGCGGTCCGATCTCGTTGAACAATCCGCAGGGCCATGCCGTGCCGGCGCTGAAGATGTTCCAGGTGAATGCCAAGGACGGGTCGCTGCGCGCGGTCACCGACTTCATGCCGTACGCGGGCAGCCGCTGAATCCATGAGCGTCCATTACACGAACCGCGGCCCCGCCGCCTGGATCGAGCTCGACCGGCCGCAAGCGCTCAATGCGCTCGACTTCGAGATGCTGGACGGGCTGGCACAGGCCGTGCAGCGCGCCGACGCGGATCCGGCGGCGCGCGTCGTCGTGCTGGCCGGACGCGGCCGCGCGTTCTGCGCCGGCGGCGACATCGTTCAGCTGCGCGCCGACATGGACGCCGCGCCGGGATCGCCGCAGCGCTACGTCGATGCGGTCGGACGCGGCTTCGATGCGGTTCGCGGGCTTGGCAAGCCCTTGATCGGCTGCGTCAACGGGGTTGCCGTCGGCGGCGGACTCGAGCTGCTGCTGTGCTGCGATCTGGTGGTCGCCGCCGACACCGCGCGCATCGGCGACGGCCATGCCAACTTCGGCATCTTCCCCGGCGGCGGTTCGTCGGCGATGCTGCCGCGCCGGCTGTCGCTGAACCAGGCCAAGCAGCTGCTGTTCACCGGCGAGCTGTGGCCGGCCGAACGATGGCACGATCTCGGGCTGGTGAACCGGCTGGTGGCCTCCGCTTCGCTGCACAGCGAGACGCAGGCACTGGCCGAGGAGCTGGCCCGCAAGAGTCCGCGACTGCTGGCCCGGCTCAAGGAGGTTGCCAACGCGGCCGCCGACAAGCCGCTGGCCGACGCGCTGCGCGACGAACTGGCCGAGCTGCGAGCCCACATGCTGTCGGCCGACATGCGCGAGGGCACCTCGGCCTTCCTCGCCAAGCGCGCTCCTTCCTACCTCGGCCAATGAATCCGGGACCGCCATGACGCAAGTCTTCATCGCCGGCGTCGGCATGACGCCTTTCACCCGCCATCCCGAACTGGGCGTGAAGCAGCTCGTCGAGTGGGCGGTGCGCGATGCGCTGGCCGATGCCGGCTGCGATACCGCCCAGGTGCGCGCGGCCTTCTACGGCAACTGCGCGCAAGGGCTGCTCGACGGCCAGCATCTGGTGCGCGGACAGATGGCGCTGCTGCCGCTGGGGCTGCAAGGCATCCCCGTCATCAACGTCGAGAACGCGTGCGCCACGGCGAGCACGGCGCTGCATATGGCCTGCCAGTATCTGCGGGCGGGTGCCTGCGACGTCGCGCTCGCCGTCGGCGTCGACAAGCTGTTCACGCCGGAGCGGGAGCGCCGCTTCGCCATCTTCGACGCGGCCTGGGACGTCGAGACGCCGCAGCGCAACCATGAGCGCTTCATGGAGCTCGGCCGCGGCGTCGCCGTCCCCGAAGGGTCGCGTTCGCCGTCGCAGTACAGCCCCTTCATGGACGTCTACGCCGGCTTCGCGCGCCAGTACATGCGGCGCTTCGGCATCACGCAGCGTCAGCTGGCCGCCATCGCCGCCAAGAACCGCGACCATGCGGTGGCCAATCCGCGCGCGCAGTTCCGGCAGTCGATGACGATCGATGAAGTCTTGGCGGCGCCGCCGATCACTTATCCGCTGACCTTGCCGATGTGTGCGCCCATCTCCGACGGCGCCGCCGCCGCGCTGCTGTGCACGGAGCAGGGGCTGGCGCGGCTGCACGGTCCGCGCCGACGGGCAGTGGTGGTGCACGCCACTGTGCTGCGCAGCGCGTCGGCGCGCGAGGCGGAGGATCTCGACCAGCATCTGACGCGCGTCGCCGCTCGGCAGGCCTATGAGAGCGCGGGCTGCGGCCCGGCGGACATGGATCTGGCCGAAGTGCATGACGCCACCGCGATGGGCGAGCTGATGCAGACCGAGAACCTGGGGCTGTGCGAGCCGGGTGCCGGCGGCCTGATGGCGGAGCGCGGCGAGACGCGCCTTGGCGGCCGCGTGCCGGTCAATCCGTCGGGCGGACTGGAAAGCAAGGGGCATCCGATCGGCGCCACCGGCCTGGGGCAGGTGTTCGAGCTGGTGGCGCAGCTGCGCGGCGAATGCGGGCCGCGCCAGGTCGAAGGCGCGCGGCTGGCCATCCAGGAGAACGCGGGCGGCATCTGGGGCATCGAGGAGTCGGTCGCGCATATCGGCATCTACGGGGTATCGGCATGAGGCTGCGCGGTGCCGTCGTGCTGATCTCGGGCGCCGCCTCGGGTCTGGGCTGGGGCACCGCGCAGTACTGCGTGCATCACGCGGGCGCGCGCGTGGTGATGCTGGACCGCGACGGCGAGGCCGGCCGCGCGCGCTCCGCGGAGCTGGGCGGGCAGGCGCTGTTCGTGCAGGCGGACCTGGCCGACGAGAGGCAAGTGGCCGCGGCCGTCGAGCGCGGCGCCGGCCATTTCGGCGCGCTGCATGCGTGCTTCAGCTTCGCCGGCGTCGTAGCGCCGATGCGCATCCTGGACCGCGCAGGCCGCGCCGGGGCCGGCGACGCATTTGCCCGCACGGTCGGCATCAACCTGATCGGCACTTTCCATCTGCTGGCGCATTGCGCGCAGCAGATGGCGAAGAACGCCCCGGACGACGACGGCGAGCGCGGCGTCGTCGTCACCATCTCGTCCGGCGCGGCGTTCGACGGCCAGATCGGGCAGACCGCGTATGCGTCGAGCAAGGCGGGGCTGGTGGGGTTGTGCCTGCCCGCGGCCCGCGAGCTGGCGTCAGTCGGGATCCGTGTCAATACGATCGCTCCCGGCGCATTCTGGACGCCGATGCTCGAAAGCCTGCCGCCGACGGTGGTCGACCGCATCGCGGCCGACTTCCAGTTTCCGCGCCGCTTCGGCCGCGCCGACGAGATCGCGGCGCTGTGCTGCCACATCGCCGAGAATCGCTATCTCAACGGCGCGTGCATCCGGCTCGACGGTGCGTTCCGCCTGCCGCCTCGTTAACATAGCCGCATGTCCCGCGATCCTTCCGGTGCCCGCCGAGCCGCCGCCGACGGCGCCTCGAATCCGTCTGCGCCGCGGCGCCGCCGCTTGTCCAAGGAAGAGCGCTGGGAGGAGATCCTGGTCGCCGCCGAGCAGGTGTTCAGCGAGCTGGGCTACGACTCGGCGACCGTCGCCGACGTCGCGCGCCGCGCCGGCGTCGTCGAAGGCAACGTCTATCGCTACGTCAAGACCAAGCGCGAGCTGCTGGCGCACGTCATCTCCGAATGGTACAGCCGCAAGAACGCCGAGCTCGATCAGGAGCTGAAGCAGATCTCGTCGGTGCGCAGCCGCCTGCGCTTCCTGATCGCGGCGCATCTGCGCGCGCTGCGCGACAGCCCGGGCCTGATGCGCCTGATCATCCGTGAGCTGAGGACCAGCGACACCGAGTTCCGTGCCATCGTCGGCAAGCTCAATCAGCGCTACACGTGGCACATGCGCCGCGCGATCGAGCTCGGCGTCGAGTCCGGCGAGTTCGGCAGAGAGATCCCGGTCAGGCTGGTGCGCGACATGATCTTCGGCGGCATCGAGCATCATGCCACCCGCTACCTGATGGGCGAGGGCGGCCTGGACGTCGAGACGACGGCGGATCAGGTGCTTGGCGTGGTGCTGGACGGGGTGCGGGCCTCGGCCTCGCCGGCCGCAAAGCCGCCGGCCGCGAAGGCGGCGCGGCCGCCGCGGGCCGGTGCCGCTGCCGGCGCCGTTGCCGGTAAGGCCGCCAAGTCGAACGCCGGCAAGTAGCTGCCGTACGCCTGCGTGCTGGCGTCGGCGAGGTCCGCGCCGGGCGGGCGGGTGCGTCGGCGATGGCTGGCTGCGTCGGTGACGGTCGGCTGCGTCGACGGCGGGCCGTGTCGATGACCGGTTGCCGATAAGCGCCGCGTCAACTGCCCGCGCGCGCGTCGAACGCTCCTTCCAGGCTGCGCGGCAGCAGCTGCTTGCGGATCCGTTCGCTGGGCGTGAGCGCGAAGCTGTCCACCAGCCGGTAGTATCGCGGCACCTGATACGGCGCCAGCAGCTCGGAGCACCACGCGTGCAGTCTGCCGAGGTCGATCCGCGAACCGCTGCTCGGCTTCACGAACAGCAGGATGTCCTGCTCGCCGCTCGGCGACGGCACACCGACGGCCGCGACCTGCTGGATGCCCGGGTGCGAGGCGAACACGCGCTCGACTTCCCAGGCCGATACGTTCTCCCCGCGCACGCGCATGCTGTCGCTCTTCCTGCCGACGAAGTACAGCCGTCCGTCGCGCCGCCGTGCCAGGTCGCCGGTATGCAGCCGCCCGCCGCGCAGTGCGCGCGCGCTCGCTTCCGGGTCCCGGTGGTAGCCGGTCATGAACGCGCCGTCCACGGCGCTTTCCAGGACGATCTCCCCGTCGCTTCCGTCGCTGACCTCGCTGCCGTCCGGTCCCAGCAGGGACAGTCGGATCCACGGCAGCGGCTTGCCGATCGACATCGGCGTGCCGTCGTCGTTGACCGTGGCGAAGCTCGAGCACTCGGTCATGCCGTAGCATTCGCGCAGCTTCGCGCCGAACACGCGTTCGACGTAGTCCCAGCTGGCCTGCGTCGCCCCCGCGCCCCAGAAGACGCGCAATGACTGCAGGTCCAGGCCGTCGATCGGCGCCTTGGACAGGAAATCCAGTACGCCTCCGAGGTAGTGGGCGTGCGTGATCGCATGCGCGGAAGCGCAGGCCAGGAATCCCGACGCGGAGAAGCGGTCGACGAAGTGAAGCTGGACGCGAGTGAGCACGGGCAGCATCAGCAGCTGGGCGCCGCCCACGTGGCACAGCGGCTCCCACACGATCATCCGGTCGCCCGGCCGGACGTCGGCGACGATGAGGACGGCCTCGGTGGCGATCCGCAGCATCCGGTGCGTGAACTCGACGCCTTTCGGAGCGCCGGTAGTGCCCGACGTGTAGATGATCGAGAACAGGTCGGAGGGGGAGCCGGATGCGACATGGACAGGGCCGTCGAGCCGGCCCTGCTGCAGAACCTCGGTATCGAAGGTCCGTACCAGCGGTCGCATTGCGTCGGCGATGTCCGGATCGTCGGTGATGAATGCGGTGGGCGAGCTGTGCTCGATGATGTGCGTGACGCCGGGCGTCTTCAGCCGCGTATTGACCGGTACCCAGACGATCCGCTCCAGCATGAGCGCGAGAATGAGCGCCACATGCGGCAGGCTGTTCGGCAGCATCACTGCGATCCTGTCGCCGCGGCGCACGCCCCGGGTGCGAAGCCACGACTGGATCGCTGCGATCCGGCCGCGCAGCTCGGCGAAGCCGATCTCGCCGCTCTCGTCCCGGCAGTAGAACGCCTGCGGAGGATTCGAGAGCGCCTCCACCAGCAGCGGCACGCATTCCAGCGAGTCCGTAGAGCAGCGCCTGGGGAAGTACTCGGTCCACGGCATCTTGCTATCCCAGCTTGTGACCGCGCTTGGCCATGAACTCGGCCATCATCCGGATCGGCTCGCCTGACCGGTAGGACTCGCGATGGGCCCTGATCGCATGCTCTATGCACGCCTTGAAGCCCGGCTCGTTCATGTCGCGCAGCCAGGCCTTGTCCAGCCGCATCGCCACGCGCGGCTTGGCCGCCAGCTCTGCGGCGATCTCCAGCGACTTGCTCAGGACCTGCTCGCGCGGGACGATGTGATTCAGCAGTCCGATCCGCCATGCCTCGTCCGCGTCCATCAGGCGGCCCGTCAGGGTCAGATCGGTGGTCCGCGCGTGTCCGAGCACCTCCTTCATGATCCATGGGCCGGTGATGCTGGCGATGCCCGAGTTGATTTCGGGCTGTCCCATCCGGACCTCGTCATGCCCGATGCGCATGTCGGTCAGCAGCGCCACCTGGAAGGCCGAGCCGGCGGCGGTGCCGTTGAGCGCCGCGATCAGCGGCTTGGACAGGCTGCGGATCGTGCTGTAGAAGACGCCCCATTCCCTGATCCACTGCTCGGCCTCGTCCTCGTCGAAGCCGTGGGCCTCGTCGAAGTCCTGTCCCGCGCAGAAGGCCCGATCGCCGGTGCCGGTCATCACGATCGCACCGATGCCTTCGTCGGCGTCGAAGCGCGTCAGCTGCTGCATGATCGTCCTGCGCATGGCGCGATCCCAGGCGTTGAGCTTCGCGGGCCGGTTCAAGCGGATCAGGCCGATGCCCGACCGGATTTCGCTGATGACGGAATCGTCTTTCAATCTTCACCTCGTGGTTCAAAGACAAGCACTCGCGTTTCCGGCGGCGGGTTGGCCGCGGAAGCGCCTTGCTTCGTACGGCGCGATGTCCAGGCTGGTGCTGAGGCCGTCGACGAGCTCGCCGATCAGCCGCGCAGTGGCTGAGCCCATGCCCAGGCCCAGATGGCCGTGGCCGAACGCGTAGAAGACATTCGAGACCCGGCTCGCCCTGCCGATGACCGGCAGCGTGTCGGGCGTGCAGGGGCGATGCCCCATCCAGTTCGACGCCTCCGCCTCGGTGATCGCGGGAATCATGCGTCTGGCGAGAACGGCCAGCGCCGCCGCTCGGCGGTAGTTCGGTTCAGCCCGCAGCCCCGCGAACTCGACGGCGCCGGCGATCCGCAGCCCTGTGTCCATCGGCGTGGCGAAGAAGGTTCCTTCGCCGGACATCACCGGATGGCGCAGCAAGGACTGCCGGCCGCGGAATTCGACGTGATAGCCGCGCTGCGACTCCAGAGGAACCGGGTCGCCGAGCGTCCGGCTGATCTCGGCGGAATGCACGCCGGCGGCCACGACTACGGCATCCGCCTCGATCGCTCCGTTCTGCGTCGCCACGCCGGTCGCGCGCGCGCCCTCGCGCAGGATCTGCAGGACGCGATCGCGGACCAGCACGCCGCCTTCGCTGCAGAACTGGCGTGCGAGCGACCGAGTCAGCTCGCCGGGGTTCGCCACGAAGCCGTGATCCGGCAGGAACATGCCGCGAGCGAACCGCGCAGCGATCTCCGGTTCGAGGTCGCCGATCTGCGCCCGGTCCAGTTCCTGGCAGACCACGCCTCGCTCGCGGCGCAGCCGCCATGACAGCGATGAGTCCCGCCATCCGCTTTCGGTCTCGTAGACGACCAGGTAACCGGTGCGGCGGATCAATTGTTCGGCGCCTGCCCAGCGTGCCAGCGGCAGCCAGTCGTCGAACGTGTTCAGCAGCAGCGCTCGCAGGCCGTCCGCGATCCGATTGACGTGGTCGATTCTCGACGCGGCGACGAAGCGGGCCAGCCACGGCAGCAATCGGGGCAGATAGCTCGGCCGGATCGACAGCGGTCCGAGCGGATCGAGCAGCCAGCCGGGGACCTTGCGCAGGGTTCCGGGGAGACCGAAAGGCACGCAGGATCCGGGGCTCAGGATGCCGGCATTGCCCCACGAGCAGTATTCGCCCGGGGGGCGCATGTCGATCAGCGTCACGCGGTGGCCGCCGAGAAGCAGCCGCGAAGCGATGGCGGTTCCCACGATACCGGCACCCACCACCACCACGGCTGTGTCACGCATCAGGTGGTGCTCTGTCAGTTGATCTTGATCTTCGCGGCCTTCGCCACCGGGTCCCAGACCTTCATCTCGGCCCGGATGAAGGCGTCGAAGTCGGCCGCGCTGCCGCCGGCCGGATCGACGGCCTGGGCCGTGAGCCGTTCGCGGACTTCGGGGCTGTGCACGATCTCATGCAGCGTGGCATTCAGCTTCCGGATGACTGCGGGGGGCGTGCCGGCAGGCGCGACGATTCCGTTCCAGGTGCGGATGCCGGACAGATCGGGCAGGCCGGCCTCTGCGTAAGTGGGAAGGTTAGGCAGCCCCGGAAACCTGTTGCTGCCGCTGATCGCGAGCGCCTTGAGCTTGCCGCTTCTGACGTGCGGCAGGACGCCGGGCACCGTATCGAACATTCCCGATACGCGCCCGCCGAGGATGTCGACCAGTGCCGGCGCTCCGCCCTTGTAGACGATGGTCGGAACATCGACGCCGGTGCGCGCCTTGAACAGCTCCGCGCCGAGATGCGAGGGTCCGCCGAGCGCGTTCGCGGCCAGCGAGTACTTGCCGGGATTCGCCTTGAGCAGCGCGATGTATTCGTTCAACGAGTTGACGGGCAGCGCGCCGTCCACGATCAGGTACATGCGCACGGTGCCGATCAGCGAGACCGGGGCGAGATCGCGGAGCACGTCGAACGGAACGGAGTCCATGACCAGCGGATTGATCGACAGCGACGAATACGCATAGCCGAGTGTGTAGCCGTCGGGCGGCGCCTTCGCGACGGCGTCCATCGCGATGTTCGCGGCAGCGCCGGGCCGGTTCTCGACCACGACCGGCTGGCCGAGCTTCTCGCTGAGCTTGGACGCGATCAGGCGCGCCAAGGTATCGGTGGTGCCGCCGGGCGCGAACCCTGCCAGCAGCCGGATCGGCTTGACCGGATAGTCCTGGGCAAGAGCCGGCATGCAGCAAGCCAGCATGGTGAATGCCATGCCCGCAATCCATCGCTTCATCTTCATGATCACTCCGCAGGTTGAGCTGTCGAACCGCTATGAACCGCTATGAATTATTGCAATGTAATAAAAACTATCGTAACATCACCAGGCATGCCGGTCAACGATCGCCGGACATGCCGGTCAACGCTGGATGAGGACTCTCGAGTGACGATGAACGAGGCTCTGTTTCTGTCCGAAGCGGACATCGAAAGCCTCCGCATCCCGGACCTGGAGTACGTTGCGGCCGTCGAGTCGGTGCTGCTCGAGCAAGGGCGGGGGCTGGTGCGTCGCGCGCTGAAGGCGACGCTCACCGTCCCTTCCGGAAACTATTTCCAGACCCTCGCCTCGGCATTGCTGGCACACGAGCTCGCCTGCAACAAGTGGATTCAGGTCACTCAGACGTCCGACGGGCGGACGACGATTCAGGCCACCATCCTGCTGAACTCGCTTGCGACCGGGCGTCTGCTGGCGGTGATCGACGCAGCCAGGCTGACCGAGCTGCGGACCGCGGCCATGACGGCGATCGCCGCCAAGGCGCTCGCGCATCCGTCGAGCGAGTCGATCGGCTTCGTCGGCTGCGGCGTGCAGGCGCAAGGGCATCTGCGGCTGCTCGCGCAGGTCTTCCCGTCGCTGCGCCGGGTTTGCGCCTTCTCGAGGTCGCGAGCTTCCGCCGAGCGGCTGTGCGCGCTCGCCGCTTCGCTGGGTCTGTCGGCTGCGGTAGCGGCGGATGCGAAGTCGGCGGTCGCCGGCCAGGACATCGTCGTGACCTCCGTGCCCAGGGCCGGCCTTTCGGAGCCTTTCCTCGACGGTGCCTGGCTGTCGGCGGGGACCTTCTGCAGTCTGGTGGATCTCGGAAGAAGCTGGATCGCCGACACGCTGAGGGAGATTCCCGTGGTCGCGACCGATGACGCAGAACAGTCATCGGAACTGGCGGCCGACGGAAAGCTGGCGCTCGCCGGCCCCTATGCGTTCGAGCTCGGCGAGCTCGTCGGGCGCCCGTACACCGCGGAACCTTCCGGGCCGCGCTTGTTCATCTTCGGCGGCATGGCCGTCTGCGATGCCGCTGCCGCCGCCCTGTGCTACACGAAAGCGCTCGCCGCATCGCGGCGCCCACCCCTCGGAGTCGTCCCATGAGTCTCGATCTTCACAAGGAACTGAACGTCGTCGACGGTCTGATCATCACGTCCGGCGAGCGCCGTCAGCTCGAACAGATGATCGCCGGAGGCCTCACGGCCGCCAACGTGACCTGCTCGGTCTGGGACGGATTCCGTTCGACCATGGAGCGCATCGCAGCCTGGAAGCAGTGCTTCGTCGACAATGCCGACCTCTGTCTGCAGGTGAAGACGGCGGCCGATATCCGGCGCGCCAAGGCCGAGGGCAAGGTCGGCATCATCCTCGGCTGGCAGAACACATCGGCGTTCGAGGACCAGATCCCGTTCGTGCGGCTGTTCCATGAGCTGGGCGTCCGCATTGCCCAGCTGACCTACAACACGCAGAATCTGCTGGGTTCGGGATGTTATGAGAGCCGGGATTCCGGGCTGTCGGACTTCGGGCGCCAGATCATCGACGAGATGAACGCCGTCGGCATTCTGATCGACCTGTCCCATGTCGGACCGCTGACGTCCGAAGAGACGGTGACGTACTCGAAGCGGCCGGTCTGCTATACGCACGTCGCCTCCCGGGCGCTGAAGGACCACCCGCGCAACAAGTCGGATGCGCAGCTGCGCCAGCTCGTCGATCGCGGCGGCTTCGTCGGCGCGACCTTCTTCACTTCGTTCATGCGGACCGGCACCGAGGCGACCATCGACGACTGCCTGGAGGTGATCGAGCACATGATAGGCGTGGCCGGTGAGCAGAACGTCGGCTTCGGAACGGACATACGGGTGAACTACCCGACGTGGTCGCCGTACTGGAAACACGACAGTCATCCGATGATCTACTGGCAGAACGACAAGGGCTACGCGCGCGAGCTGACCTCGTTCATCAGCAGCACGGTCCGCTATCCGGGGGGCCTGACCGACTACACCGGCTATCCGAAGTTCACGGCGGCGATGCAGGCGCGCGGCTGGCCGCCGTCCCGGATCCGCAACGTGATGGGCGACAACTGGATACGTTTCCTCGATCAGGCCTGGAGCGTTTGACGCGGCCGCTTCATGTCGCCGGGAAACGATTTACAATTTCGACATGGCGGAGAGAAAACGGCACGCACAGAAAGTCGCAAAGCCTTCCAAACCCGGACAAGGAGCAGAATCCCGGCTCTACGTCCAATCCGTCGAGAAGGCCATGAAGGTGCTGATGGCCTTCGACGGCACCCGCCGTCATCTGTCGCTGACGAACATCGCCGCGCTCGCCGACATCGATCTCAGCACGGCGCAGCGCTTCACGCACACCTTGACGGCACTCGGTTATCTGCGCAAGGACCCCGAGACGCGCGAGTACGAGCTGTCGGTCCGGCTGCTGGACTTCACCTACCACTATCTGGCTTCCAGCGAGCTGGTGCAGCGGGCGGTGCCCGTGCTGCATCAGCTGGCGCGCGATACGGAAGAAGCCTGCAATCTGACCGTGGCCGATGGGACGGACATCGTGTTCGTCGCGCGGCTGATCAGCCGCCGCAGCCTCAATCCGAACGTGATCGTCGGCACGCGCTTGCCCGCTTATTGCACAGCGGCCGGCCTGGCCATCCTGTCCACCTACGAAGAGCACGAAGTCGATGATGTCCTGGCCGGCAGCGAGCTGGTTCAGTACACGGTCAACACCGTCGTCGACCCCAAGCGGATCAAGGAGCGATTGAGCCGCATCCGGATGGCGGGGTATTCGCTGACGGCCGACGAGCTCTACTATGACGACGTCTCAACGGCCGCGCCGATCCTCGACGCGCGGGGCCGTGCGGTCGGCGCGTTGAATATCGCCGTTTCGCGCGCGAGCTGGGACGCGGACGCTTCCGAGAAGCGGTATGCGGCCCTGCTCAAATCGGCCGCTGCTTCGATCTCCGCGCCGAGGCTGCCGAGGCGGACGCCGCTTCGAAGCTGAGCCGCTCGCGGCGGGGCTGCGCCGCGGCCGGCTACTCGACCGTCACGCTTTTCGCCAGGTTCCTCGGCTTGTCCACGTCGGTGCCGCGAGCCAGCGCCGCGTGATAGGCCAGCAGCTGCAGCGGCACCACGTGCAGAATGGGCGATAGCGGCCCGGCATGATCGCCGAGGTTGATGATGTTGATGCCGTCGCTCGGCTCGATATGGGTGTCGCGGTCGGCGAAGACGAACAGCTCGCCGCCGCGCGCGCGCACTTCCTGCAGGTTCGACTTCAGCTTTTCGATCAGCACGTCGTTCGGCGCCACGACGACCACCGGCATCTCGCGGTCGACCAGCGCCAGCGGGCCGTGCTTGAGCTCGCCGGCGGCATACGCCTCGGCGTGGATGTAGGTGATCTCCTTCAGCTTCAGGGCGCCTTCCTGCGCGATCGGGAAGTGCACGCCGCGGCCGAGGAACAGCGCATGCTGTTTCGGTGCGAAGCGGTTGGCCCAGTGGCGCACCGCCGGCTCGCACTGCAGCACGTGGCTCATCGCGGCCGGCAGATGGCGCAGCTGCAGCAGCAGTTCCTGCTCGCGCGCCGCCGACAGCCGCCGCCGCAGCTTGGCCAGCACCAGCGTCAGCACGAACAGCGAGGCGAGCTGCGTGGTGAAGGCCTTGGTCGAGGCCACGCCGATCTCGGGGCCGGCCCGCGTCAGGAAGCGCAGCCGGCTTTGCCGGATCAGCGCCGACTCGGGCACATTGCAGACCGTCATCGTGTCGCGCAGGCCCAGCGTCTTGGCGTGCTGCAGCGCGGCCAGCGTGTCAGCCGTCTCGCCCGATTGCGAGATGGTCAGCACCAGCGTGTTCGGCAGCGCGACCGAGTCGCGGTACCGGTATTCGCTGGCGATCTCGACCGAGACCGGCACGCCGGCGAAGGACTCGATCCAGTACTTGGCGACGCAGCCGGCATGCCAGCTCGTGCCGCAGGCGAGGATCAGGATCTGCTGCGTGCGCGAGAAGACCTCTTCGGCCTCGGCGCCGAACAGCCCCGGCGACAGCGACGACGCATTGGCGACCATCTCCAGCGTGTTCGCGATGGCGCCCGGCTGCTCGAAGATCTCCTTCTGCATGAAGTGATCGTAGTTGCCGAGCTCGATCGAATCGGCCGACAGCTGGCTCTCGATGATGGCGCGCTGCGCCGGCTGGCCGTCGCGGTCGACGATGGTGTAGCCGTCGGGCTTGATCTCGACGACGTCCCCTTCCTCGAGATAGGCGACGTATTTGGTCACCTGCAGCAGCGCCGAGGTGTCGGAAGCGAGGAAGTTCTCGCCGTGTCCGGAGCCGGCATTGCCGACACCCAGCAGCAGCGGCGAGCCCTTGCGCGAGCCGACGACGGTGTCGGGCTCGGTCTTGCTGATCGCGGCGATGGCATAGGCGCCGTCCAGCTCGCGCACGGTCTTCTGCACGGCCTCGAACAGCCGCGTCCCGGCTGCGACGTGCTGATGCAGCAGATGCGCGATGACTTCGGTGTCGGTGTCGCTGGCGAACTCGTAGCCGGCTTCTTTCAGCCGGCGGCGCAGCGCATCGTGATTCTCGATGATGCCGTTGTGGACGACCGAGATCTCGATGCCGTCGGCCTTGGAGAAGTGCGGATGCGCGTTCTTCTCGTTGACGCCGCCGTGCGTGGCCCAGCGCGTGTGCGCGATGCCGGTCGGCGCATCGGCGTGCACTTCGCGTGCGCGCGCCTCGAGATCGGCGACGCGGCCGACGGCGCGCACGCGCTCCATCGAACCGTTCATGATCGCGATGCCCGCCGAATCGTAGCCGCGATACTCGAGCTTGCGCAGTCCCTCGATCAGGATGGGGACGACGTTGCGGCGAGCGACTGCTCCGACGATTCCGCACATGGTGCTACTCCGTTCTCTGCATCAGGATTTCTTCTTGGCCGGCCGCTTCCACGAATCGACGGTGGTCTGGCGGCTGCGCGACAGCGTCAGCTTGTCGGGCGGCGCGTCGCGCGTCAGCGTCGTGCCGGCGCCCAGCGTGGCACCGCGGCCGACGCGGACCGGCGCGACCAGCTGCGTGTCGCTGCCGACGAAGACGTCGTCCTCGATCACGGTCTGGTGCTTGTTGACGCCGTCATAGTTGCAGGTGATCGTGCCGGCGCCGATGTTCACGCGCTGGCCGACGACGGCGTCGCCGACATAGGCGAGGTGGTTGGCCTTCGAATGCGCGGCCATGCGCGTGTTCTTCAGTTCGACGAAGTTGCCCACGTGCGTGTCGTCGGCCAGCTCGGTGCCGGGGCGCAGCCGCGCGTAAGGGCCGATGCGCGCCTGCGCTCCGACAGCGGCTTCGTCGATCGACGTGAACGGCAGGATCTCGGTGCCGGTGCCGATGCGCGCGTTGCGGAGGACGCAGTGGGCGCCTATGCGCACATTGTCGCCGAGCGTGACCTCGCCCTCGAAGACGCAGTTGACGTCGATCGAGACGTCGCGGCCGCAGCGCAGCGTGCCGCGAATGTCTATGCGGGCCGGATCGGCCAGGGTGACGCCTTCATCCATCAGGGTTGCCGCCAGTTCGAGCTGCAGCAGCCGCTCGAGCTCCGCGAGCTGCCGCTTGCTGTTCACGCCCAGAGTCTCCCAGGCGTCGTCCGGCTGTGCCGAAGTGACCGGAACGCCATCCTGCACGGCTGCCGCGACGATGTCAGTGAGGTAGTACTCCTTCTGCGCGTTGTCGTCAGACAGGTTCGCCAGCCAGCGCTTCAGGGCGGGGGTCGGCGCGACCAGGATGCCGGTATTGATCTCGCGTATGCGGCGCGTCGCGTCGTCGGCATCCTTGTGTTCGACGATGCGGACGATGCGTCCGTCCTCGCGCACGATGCGGCCGTAGCCGGTCGGGTCGGCCAGGTCCACGGTCAGCAGCGCCAGCTTGTCGGCACCGGCGGCGGCCAGCAACCGCTGCAGCGTCTCGCGGCGGGTCAGCGGCACGTCGCCGTACAGCACCAGCGTGGGCACCTGCTCGTCCAGCTGCGGGACCGCCTGCATCACCGCATGACCGGTGCCGCGCTGCGGCTCCTGGCGGGCCCAGCGCAGATCGTCGCCGGCCAGCGCCTGCGGCACCGCGTCGCCGCCATGGCCATAGACCACGATCAGAGACCTGGGCGACAAACTACGGGCACAATCGACAACATGCCCGAGCAGCGGTTTGCCCGCCAGCGGGTGCAGTACCTTGGGCAGATCGGAACGCATCCGCTTGCCCATCCCGGCAGCAAGGATGACGACGTTCATGTTTTCCTTTTTTTTTCAAACGGTTACGCCTCGATTTCGAGCGTTTGTCGAAAAGTTTAACATTGGGTGGAAAAACGCCCTGTTACCACTCGTCGCCAGTTGCCTGGTGGCAACGGGATGCTCGTCGACCAAGATCGGCTACGACACCGCCCCGCTGTGGCTCGGCTGGCAGCTCGATCGCTACCTGAACCTCGACGACGCCCAGCGCGAACTGGTCTCCGCGAAGCTGGAGGCGCTGCAGCGCTGGCACCGGCAGACCCAGCTGCCGGGCTACATCGCCTTCCTGAAGGACGTCGAATCCCGGCTGTCTGGCGACGTCAGCGCAGCCGACTTCGAGCAGTGGCGCCGGCACGCCGTGCAGGCCTGGGAGCCGGTCGCCGTGCGGCTGGCGCCGGACATGGCGGCGCTTGCCATGACGCTGCGGCCGGCGCAGATCGACCGGCTGGCGCAGCGGCTGGCCGATTCGAACGACGAATGGCGGCGCGAGCACATGCCGGCCGAAGCGCGGGCGCTGGCAAAGGCGCGCGGCGATCGGCTGCTGAAGCGCGCGCGCTGGTTCGTCAAGGACCTGCGGCCCGGCCAGGAGGACGAGATCCGCGCGCTGGCCGCCGACCTGCCGCCTAGCGAGGCGCTGTGGCTGGCCGAACGCCAGGCGCGGCAGCAGGCGGTGGTGGCGGTACTGTCGCGCATCGCGCGCGAGCGGCCGCCGCTGCCCGAGGCTGAACGCTGGGCCCGCGAGACGCTGCTAGGCTTGGCGACCAGCCGCGATCCGCAGCGGCGCGAGGCGCTGGCGCGCTCCGCTGCGGCAAGCGACCAGGCCTCCGCGACCGTGCTGGCGCGGGCCGACGCGTCGCAGCGGCGCGCGGCGGCGGCACGGCTGCGCGGTTTCGCCGATGATTTCAGGATCCTGGCCAGCCGGTGAAGCCTGCTTCTTCTCCTCTACTTCGAACATGACGATTCCGCTCTCCGTTCTCGATCTGGCGCCGATCCGGCGCGGCGACACGCCGGCCGATGCCCTGCGACACACCCTCGAGCTCGCGCGCCACGCCGAGGCCTGGGGTTATCGCCGCTACTGGCTGGCCGAGCATCACAACATGACCGGCATCGCCAGCGCCGCCACCTCGGTGGTGATCGGAGCGGTCGCCGGCGCCACCCGCACCATCCGCGTCGGTGCCGGCGGCGTGATGCTGCCGAATCATTCGCCGCTGGTCATCGCCGAGCAGTTCGGCACGCTGGAATCGCTGTATCCGGGCCGCATCGATCTGGGGCTGGGCCGCGCGCCGGGCACCGATCAGGCGACGCTGCGCGCGCTGCGCCGCAGTCCGGCCGCCGCCGAGCAGTTCCCCGAGGACGTGCTCGAACTGCAGGCCTTCTTCGCGCCGCTGCGCGAAGGGCAGCGCATCCGCGCCGTGCCGGGCGCGGGCCTGAACGTGCCGCTGTGGATTCTCGGCTCCAGCCTGTACGGCGCGCAGCTGGCGGCTGCGTTCGGTCTGCCGTATGCATTCGCCTCTCACTTCGCGCCCGATGCGCTGTACCAGGCCTTGCAGATCTATCGACAGCAGTTCCGCCCGTCGCCGCAGCTCGACAAACCGTACGCGATGGTCGGCGCCTGCGTCGTGGCCGCCGATACCGACGACGAGGCGCGGCGGCTGTTCACGACCGTGCAGCAGCAGTTCACGAACATGCTGCGCAACACGCGCGGCCAGATGGCGCCGCCGCTGGACGACATCGAAGCGTACTGGTCGCCGGCCGAGAAGGCGCAGGTGTCGCGCATGCTGGCCTGCGCCTTCCATGGTTCGGCGGCGACGGTGCGGGCGTCTCTGGAGCGGCTGGTCGAAGCGACCGGAGCCGACGAGCTGATGGTGACGGGGCCGATCTTCGAGCATTCGGCGCGCTTGCGGTCGTATGAGCTGCTGGCCGGCTGCGGCTTGATGGCGCGGAGTTGAGCAGGCGGGGCGACTTCAGGCGCCGGCATGGAAACCAAACTGCTCGAAACCTTTGTGGCGATTGCCGACGCAGGTACCTTGTCGTCGGCAAGCGTCATCCTTGGAATACCGCAGTCCATCGTCAGCCGGCGCATAAAGGAGCTGGAAACGCTGTGCGGTACTCGGCTGCTGTACCGCAACGGCCGCGGCGTGACGCTGACTCCGGCCGGTACCACGCTCTACCAATCGGCGCAGCCGCTGATCGCGCAGCTGGCTGCGGTCATCAGCAGCGTTCGCGACGACGTGGCCAATCCCAGCGGCTCCGTGGCGGTGGCCATCGTGCCCTCGCTGATGGCTGCGGCCGGGCTGCAGATCCTCGACGAAATGGAACGTCGATTTCCCAACGTGAGGATCGAACTGATCAGCGCCTATTCCAGATATATCCTGGAGTGGCTGCTGCAGGAGCGCGTGGACATCGGCATCCTGAGCCGGTCCGGATTGTCGCCGCAGCTGCTGTCCGAGGAGCTCGGCGCCGTACCCATCGTGCTCGTTTCGAGCACTCATTCGCGGCTGCTGCCCGCGAACCTGCCTGAGCAAGTCGATTTCGCCGCGCTCGCCGGCCTGCCGCTGGTGGTGCCCAGGAAAGGTCAAGGTCTGCGCCGCTACATCGAGGCGGCGGCAGCGCAGGCCGGCGTGGCCTTGAACGTGGCCTACGAGATCACTGACGTGGAGCTGTGCAAGGAACTGGTCGTCGCCGATCGGGCCGTCACGCTGCTGGCGCGTCCGACGGTGTTCAAGGAGATCGCCGCCAGGACCTTGACGGAAAGGCGCTTCACGTCCAATCAGATGGTGGCCCCGCTGGTGCTGACCACGGCTCGCAACCGCCCGATGACCTCGGCCATCAAGGCTGCCGTGGCGGTCATCAAGGCGGAGTCCGCCAAGGTGGTCGCGGCGTTCGTGTAGGCGCGGCCGTCGGTGCCGCCTCAAGTGTCGCCGCGATCGCAAGGGTCGCGCGCGCAATAGCTGATATCGCAAACGCACTGCCTTCGAGGGCATCGGCCGGGGCTAGAATTTCCTGCATCCCATTCGCGCCGTTCGACGCAGATCGATCGTACGGCCGCACGTGCACATACGAGTGCACATGCGCGTGCAGGTGCCGATGCAGATGCAGACGTACGCGCATACGCACGCGCACACGGCGGGCCCTGGAGAGAAGCACCCATGACCAATCAGCAGCACTCCGACGGCGGCACTCCGGCCGCCGCCGGCCCACTGGCAGGCGTCCGGGTCGTCGAGCTGGCCAGCATGATGGTAGGTCCTCTGTCGGCGCAGATGCTGGGAGACATGGGCGCCGACGTCATCAAGGTCGAGACGCCCACCGGCGACCAGAACCGCATCAACGGTCCGACGCGCAGCCCCGGCATGGCGGCGCTGTTTCTCACTCTCAACGGCAGCAAGCGCAGCCTGGTGCTGAACCTGAAGGAAGCGGCCGAGCTCGAGGCGATGATGCGCCTGCTGGAGACCGCCGACGTGTTCATCAACAATGTGCGCCGGGATGGGATCAAGCGCCTCGGGCTGGACTACGAGACGGTGGCCGCGCGCAATCCGCGCCTCATCTACATCTATGTCACCGGCTACCGCAGCGACGGCCCGCTGCGCCACCGCGCTGCCTACGACGACTGCATCCAGGGGCACAGCGGCATGACCGGCATCGTGGAGCGCGCCACCGGTACGGTGAACTACACGCCGTCGGTGACCGTGGACAAGCTGTGCGCCTACATTCTCGCTTCGTCGGTGGCGATGGCGCTTTATGCGCGCACTCGCACGGGGCGCGGGCAGCAGGTGGAAATTCCCATGATGGAGAACACCACCGCTTTCCTGCTCTGGGAAAACCTGTGGGGCGCGACCTTCGATCCGCCGGTCTCGCCGATCGGGTACAACCGGCTGTTCTCGCCGCACCGTCGTCCGCTGAAGACGCTCGACGGCCACTTGTGCCTGCTGGTGGTGACCGACAAGCAGTGGATGCGCCTGTTCGAGGTGCTGGAGCGCCCCGATCTCGCTGCCGATCCACGCTTTGCCACGCTGGACCAGCGCGCCATCCACATCGATGTGCTCTATGCCGAAGTGGCCGCCTGCATTGCCGGGCGCACGACCGCGGATTGGCAGCGGCGCCTGGACGAGGCCGATCTGCCGAACGCGCCGATGAATCGCCTGGAGACGCTGCCTGACGATCCCTATCTCAAGAAGACCGGCTTCTTCGAGCAGTACGAGCATCCCAGCGAGGGGAGTCTGGTGCGCATTCCGGTCACGGTGCGCTTCTCTCGCACGCCCGCCGGGCAGCGCCGCCCTCCGCCGCGGCTGGGCGAGCATTCAGTCGAGATTCTGCGCGAGCTGGGCTACGGGGACGCGGCCATCGCCGCGATGAGCCAGCCTCGCGCGCCGCGCGTGCACGGCTAGCACGGCAGGAGAGAGTGGACATGCAGCCTGAGCAGATGCGCGAGCCGCGCGCCGATGATGCAAGCCACGGTCCCTTGGACGGCATCCGCGTGGTGGAGATCACCGCCGCCGTGGTCGGGCCGCTGGCCGGCCAGATCCTGGGCGACATGGGCGCCGACGTCATAAAGGTTGAAGCCCCTGAAGGCGACAATACGCGCCTGAACGGCCCCACGCGCAGCCCCCGGATGGCGGCCATCTTCCTCGGGCTGAACCGCAACAAGCGCAGTGTCGTCCTCGATATCGCCACCGCTGAAGGGCGCGAGGCGCTGATGCGGCTGCTGGCAAGCGCCGACGTGTTCATCACCAGCATGCGCCGCCCCGCGGCTCGCAGGCTGGGCATAGACTATGCGTCGGTGGCGGCTCGCAACCCGCGCATCGTCTATGCCTTTTCGCCGGGCTACCGCAGCGACGGACCCTACGCCGACCGGCCGGCCTACGATGACATCATCCAGGGCCATGCCGCGGTGGCCGGCGCAGCGGAGCGCGCGAGCGGCGAGGCCCGCTACATGCCCACCGACCTGAGCGGCAAGCTGTGCGGCTACATCATGGCTTCGTCGATCGCCATGGCGCTCTATGCTCGCGCCGCGAGCGGCGTGGGGCAGGAGGTCGAGGTGCCGATGATGGAGAACACCGTAGCCTTCATGCTGTGGGAGCATCTGTGGGGGCACAACTTCGTCCCGCCGGTCACTCCCATCGGCTATCCGCGGCTGTTCTCGCCGCACCGCCGCCCGCTGAAGACCAAGGACGGCTACCTCTGCGTGCTGGTGCTGACCGATGCGCAATGGCGGCGGCTGTTCGAGGTGCTGGAGCTTCCCGCGCTGGCCGACGACCCGCGCTTTGCGACCTTCGACCAGCGCACCTTGCACATCGACGCGCTCAACGCGCTGGTTGCCGAGCGCATCGCCACACGCAGCACCGCCGACTGGATGCTCAGGCTTGAGGAGGCGGACCTGCCGTACGCGCCCAGCAACCGGCTGGAAGATCTGCCCGCCGATTCTTATCTCGCGGAGACAGGCTTCTTCGAGAAGTTCGAGCATCCCAGCGAAGGGGCGCTAATGCGCACGCCTGTTACCGTCTACTTCTCCGACACGCCGGCCTCCGTGCGCCTGCCTCAGCCCCGGCTGGGCCAGCACACCGAGGAGGTCCTGGGCAGCCTGGGCTATGACGCCGCGCAAGCGCGCGCGCTGGGCGGCACGCGCTGATGAGCAGGTTCCGTCTGCCTCTCGAAGAACGCGTGCTGGGACCTTTGCTGCGGCGACGGGCCGAACACGACGGCGACCGCATCTATCTGCAGTGCGGCGGCTCCGCCTGGAGCTTCCGGCAAACCGACGCCAAGGCGCGCGCCGTCGCGCGAGGGCTGCGCAGGCTGGGCGTGGGCAAGGGCGACAGGGTCGCTTTGCTGGTGCGCAACAGCGCGGAGTTCGTGTTCGCCTGGTTTGCATGCGCACTGCGCGGCGCCGTCACCGTGCCGGTGAACGTGAACTACAAAGGCGCCTTGCTCGAGTACGTGCTGAACGACTGCGCGCCGGTCGGCGTGGTGATCGATCGCGCGCTGCTGCCCGAGCTGGCGCGCCTGCCAGCCGCTACGCTGGCGCGCATCGGCTGGGTGGCAGTGATCGATGAGTCGCAGGCGGAGAACGTCGGGCTGCACGCCGGGAATGCCGGGACGCGCGCAGAAAGTGCCGGGGCGCACGCAGAGCGTGCCGGGACGCCGCCGCTGCGCTGCGTGGACTTCAGCTCGCTGGATGAAGAAGCCGGCGACGATCCGGAGGTAGAGAGTTCCTTCGCCGACATCCACGCCGTCATGTACACGTCGGGCACCTCCGGGCCTTCCAAGGGCGTGGTGATGCCCAATGCGCACTTCTTCTCTTCGGGGGCGACCTTCATTGCGGCACTCGATCTGCGCCGCGACGACGTGCTGTTCACCAATCTGCCGCTGTTCCACGGACTGGCCAGCCGCCTCGGTGTGCTCCCCGCACTGGTGACCGGCGCCAGGGTGGTGATCGGCCAGCGCTTCTCGGCGTCCGAGTTCTGGAAGGAAGTGGCCGCGGCCGACGCGACGCTGGCGCATACCATCTTCACCATTCCGGCGGTGCTCAAGCGCCAGGCGCCGGGCCCTTATGACCGAGCCCATCGGCTGCGCGCGATGTTCAATGCCCACCACGACCCCGAATTCGAAGAGCGCTTCGGCGTGCGGCTGATCGAATCCTATGGCATGACCGAGACGGGGCAGGTGATCTGCAGCAGCTACGAGGAGCGGCGCGCGGGCGCTTCGGGAAAGGTGCATGAGGACTGGGAGGTGGAGCTGTTCGACGAGCACGACCGCCCGGTGCCGGTCGGCCGCATCGGCGAGATCGTGGCGCGGCCGCGCCTGCCCTGCATCATGATGCGCGAATACCTGAACAAGCCGCTTGAGACGCTCTCCGCCCTCGGCAACCTGTGGTTTCACACCGGCGATTACGCGCGGCGCGACGACGACGGCTTCTTCTATTTCTCGGGCCGCAAGAAGGAGCACATCCGCCGCCGCGGCGAGAACATCTCGGCCTTCGAGATCGAGTCCGTGGTCGATCGGCATCCCGACGTCATCGAGAGCGCCGCGCTGCCTCATCCGGCCGATACCGGCGGCGAGGACGAGGTGCGGCTGGTGGCGGTGCTGCGCCAAGGCGCGCAGTTGTCTGCATCGCAGCTGATGGACTGGCTGCAGCAGGAGATACCGTATTTCATGCTGCCGCGCTATGTCGAGTTCGCCGCCGTGCTGCCGCGCACGCCGACCGACAAGGTGGAGAAGTACAAGCTGGTCGAACGCGGATTGGGCCCCGATGCCTGGGACCGCGAGGCGGCGGGCTATCAGGTGCGGCGCCAGGCACGGCGCTAGGCGAAGCGCTCAGGCGCGCATCACCTGCCCAGTCGTGTGCTACGCGCTCAGTCGCGTGCCAGGATGAGCGCGCTCTTGTGACCCGAGGCGCCGCCGCTGGTCACCAGGCAGGTCTGCGCATCGTCGACCTGGCAATGGGACGCGCCGCGCATCTGGCGCACGCCCTCGATCACCAGGTTCAGGCCGTGCAGATAGGCTTCGGAAAGAAGGCCGCCCGACGTGTTGCTGGGCAGCGCGCCGTGTGGCCAGGCCAGGCCGCCCGAAGCCACGAAGGGGCCGCCTTCGCCGCGTGCGCAGATGCCGAAATCCTCGAGCGCCATGATCACGATGCCGGTGAAGGCGTCATAGATCTGTGCCACGTCGATGTCGGACGGCGCAAGCCCGGCCATGCCGAACAGCATGCGTGCGAGCGCACGCGAGTTGGTCGAGGCATAGTCCTCCAAAGGCATGTTGTGCGAGCCCATGGCCCCCAGTCCCCAGCCCGGTCCGCTCTCCTGGGCCGCAGCGAGGATGCGCACGGCGCGATGGCGGGTATCGCGGGCACGCTCGCGCGAGCTCACGATCAGCGCGCAGGCGCCGTCGGTCTCCAGGCAGCAGTCGTAGAGCCGGAAAGGATCGGCGATCATGCGCGAGGCCTGATGCTCGGCCACGGTAAGCGGACGGCCGCGGAACACGGCGTGTGGATTGCGCAGCGCGTGGGCGCGGAAGGCCGCCGCGACATGGGCGAGCTGTTCAGCGGTGGATCCATGCTCGTGCATGTGGCGGCGGAAGGTCAGCGCCACCATCTGCGCCGGCGACAGCAGACCGAAGGGCGCCATGAACTGTCCGCCCAGGGGGCGTTCGCGAAACGCGCCGTAGCGCTGCTGGCCGGGGCCCTGGCAGACCGAGCGGTAGACCACCACGTTCCGGCAGATGCCCGCGTGCACGGCCAGCGCGGCGTTCATCACCGCACCGGCGCAGCCGCCTCCGCCGGCACCCCACACCAGGTTGGAAAAACGCATGTGCGGAATGCCCAGCGTGGCCTGAACCTGGACGGGCTCGGGCCGTTCGTAGCCGAACGAGCAGAAGCCGTCCAGCTCCGAGACCGGGATGCCGGCGTCTTCCGCGGCTGCGACGATAGCCTCGCAGGCGAGATGGAAGTCGGTGCGGTCAGTGATTCCGCCGCGCTGCGTGTAGTCTGACTGGCCGATTCCCACGATCGCGGTTCGATCGGCGAAGGCTGCCTTGAACTCGTCGTTCGCCATGCTCAGGCCTTGCGGAAGCGAGGCAGACAAGTGCCGTCCGAAACAGCTTCCCAGACGAGCACGACCGGCAGGCCGATACGCATCTCGTGCGGCGCCGCGTCGATCACATTGCTGACGATGCGCACGTCGCCGGCATCGTCGAGCAGAATCACCGCGACGTTGTAGGGCGGCTGATCCTTCAGCGCACGGTGAGCCGGATGGTAGGCGATCGTGTACGTGTAGACGGTGCCGCGGCCGCTGACCGGCACCCATTCGCTGGCGAAGGAGCCGCAGCGCGGGCAGGCCGGCGACGGCGGATGACGGGGATGCCTGCAGTTGGCGCAGGTCTGGATGCGCAGCTCACGCTGACGGATGAAGTCCCAGTAGGCTTGGTCGTCGGGGCCTGGCTGAGGCAGGGGTAAGCCGTCTGGAAGATAGGCCATCGCGTCGATGTGAAGCCGCTGGAACCGGGAAGCCGGAATCGGGAATCGAGAAACGAGAAACGAGAAACGAGAAACCGGCAAAGGCAGACCGCCCGATTTTCGCACGGCCGTCGGGCGCAGTGTCCCGGCAATGTGTAGATATCAGCTATCGCATTCAGCAAGTGCTGATCGGGGCATCGCGCGTCGACAACCGTGCCGGCGGCAGCACCAATATCGGCGCGGAGTTCGTCGCGCGCGCCGCGCCCGACGGCTATACGCTGTTCATGGCTTCGAGCACGCAGGTGATCAACGCCACTCTCTATCCGAAG
>JBFWXS010000011.1:23129-68666 GCA_050187175.1 Burkholderiaceae bacterium | reverse complement strand
CGTCGACAACCGTGCCGGCGGCAGCACCAATATCGGCGCGGAGTTCGTCGCGCGCGCCGCGCCCGACGGCTATACGCTGTTCATGGCTTCGAGCACGCAGGTGATCAACGCCACTCTCTATCCGAAGCTGAACTACGACCTGGCGCGCGACTTCACGCCGGTGAGCCCGGTGGCTTCGAGCCCCGCGATGCTGGTGGTCGGCCCGAAAGTGCCGGCGCGCAACGTCAGGGAACTGGTGGCGCTGATCCGTTCCCAACCCGGCAAGATCACGTTCGCGTCCGGCGGCGTAGGCAGCACGGGCCACCTCGCCGGCGAGCTGTTCCGCATGTCCGAGCCGGGGCTGAACGTGATCCATGTTCCCTACAAGGGATCCGCGCCCGCGATAACCGATCTGCTGTCCGGCCACGTGCAGTACCTGTTCGGCTTCACCGACGTTCCGCCCTTCGTGAAGTCCGGCAAGCTGCGCGCGCTGGCGGTGACCAGCGCGAAACGTCTCGGCGATTTTCCCGACGTCCCGACCATGGAGGAGGCCGGCACGAAGGACCTCGTGGTCACCGTGTGGTTCGGCGTGCTCGCGCCGGCCGGCACGCCTGCGGAGATCGTCGACCTGCTCAACACGCACATCGCCAAGGCGGTCGACGAGCTGGCGCCGCGATTGCACGACTTGAGCTCGTATCCTCTGCGCTCTTCGCCGGCTGAATTCGCCGCTTTCGTCGAGCAGGACATCGCTCGCTGGAAGCCTGCCGTGGAGCGCTCCGGCGCCAAGGTCCAGTGATCGCATGGACGACACCACCGCGCGGCTCGCCGACTATGCTCTCGCTGCCCGCTTCGCAGATCTGACTCCCGCCGTCGTCCATGAGACCCGCCGGCGTCTGGTGGACAGCGTAGCCTGCGCGTTCGGCGCCTGGCACGATCCGCTGTGCCGCGCCGCGCGCGCCGTGGCCGGGCGGCAGGACGGGCCGCTGTCCGCGTCGGTATGGGGCTGCGGCTGGCGCACCAGCGTGGAATCCGCGGCCTTCGCCAACGGCACGCAGGTGCGCATGCTCGACCTGTCGGACATGTACCGCGTGAAAAGCGGCGGACATCCGAGCGACGTCATTGCGGCGGTCCTGGCGGTGGCCGACATGCTGCGCGCCGACGGCCCGGCGGCCATCGAGGCCATCGTCGTGGCCTACGAGGTCTATTGCACCTTCTGCGAAAGCATCGACGTCACTGCGCAGGGCTGGGATCAGCCGACCTTCGCTGTGCTCGGTGCGGCCGTCGGCGCCGCCAAGGTGATGGGCCTGAACCGCGACCGCATGGGGGATGCCATCGCGCTCGCGCTGGCGCCCAACCTCGCGCTGGCGCAGACCCGGACCGGCGACCTGTCGAACTGGAAAGGCGCCGCGGCCGCCAATGCGGCGCGCAACGGTGTGTTCGCAGCACTGCTTGCGCGCGCCGGCGTCACGGGTCCGTCGGCGATCTTCGAGGGTGCGGGCGGTTTCTGGGACGCGGTGGGCCGCTTCGACTGGCGCATCGGCGACGGCGAGCCGCGCATAGCCCGCACTAATCTCAAGCGCTATCCGGTCTGCTATCACGGGCAGGCGGCCATCGACGCCGCGCTTGCCCTGCGCCCGCAGCTGAGGCTGGATCAGATCGAGCGCATCCGCATCGGCACCTATGCGCAGGCGGTTCACTACATGGGCAAGGAGTCTTCGCGCTGGGCACCCCGCACGCGCGAGACGGCCGACCACAGCCTGCCCTATGTGGTGGCCGTGGCGCTGCGCGATGGCGGCATCGACATGAATTCCTTCGACGAGGGCCGGCTCTTCGATCCCGGCATCGGCCGGCTCATGGCCGCCACCGTCGTCGAGGAGGATGCCGATCTCTCTGCGCGCTATCCCGTGTCGGCGTCGTGCCGCATCGATGTCCGCATGCGTGACGGCGCGGCCGTTGCGCACGAGGTGCGCTCGCCGGCCGGCCACAGCGACCATCCGCTGAGCGATGCCGAGCTGGAGGCCAAGTGCCTGTCACTGGCGCGCGGCTTCTGCAGCACCGACTCGGCCCGCGCCGTGCTCGACGCGCTATGGCGTTTCGACGATGCGCGGGATGTACGCGAGCTCGTCGCCCTGTTTCGCGCCGATGACTGACAGCCTGCCTTCGATCAGCGCGGTGCCGCAGCCGGACTGCGAACCCTTCGACCCGCTGCCGAGACCGCCGGCCTTCGTGGTGCCCGAGAACGCCTGCGACTGCCACTTTCATCTGTACGGTCCTTATGCGCGCTATCCGCTGGTCGAGCGGCGACCGTTCACGCCCGCGCCCGCCACCTTCGAGGACTGCACGCGAATGCACGGCGCGCTGGGCATAGGCCGCGGCGTGCTCGTTCACTCTGCATTGAACCGGCCCGGTTCGCCTATCAGTCTCCACGCCTTGCGTGCGGCGGGCGGACGCTGGCGCGGCATAGCCGCCCTGCACGCGGGCGAATCGATTGCGCATCTCGGCGACCTGGGTGCTCTGGATGCAGCGGGTTTTCGCGGCGTGAGGCTGAACTTCGTCGAGAGCTCCGATACGAGCGCGCTCGAGGCAGTAGCGGATGCAGTGCGGCCCTTCGGCTGGCACGTCGAGCTGCTCGTCAAGCTCGATGTGCTGCTCGCCTTGGCACCCCGTCTCCGCGCGCTGCCGGTACCTTGCGTCGTGGACCATCTCGGCTTCACGCGCGCGAAGGAAGGCGTCGCTCACCGCGGCTTCCAGGAGCTGCTCGCGCTGCTGCGCGAGGGCGCGTGCTGGGTCAAGCTGTCCGGCGCGGACCGGATCGGCAATGCCGAGCTCGGCTATGCCGACGCGCTGCCATACATGCGAGCGCTGGTCGAGGCCGATGTCAGCCGCCTGCTGTGGGGAACCGACTGGCCGCATGTGCGCGGACGCGCCATGCCCAACGACGGCGATCTTCTGAATCTGTTCGCGCGCGCGGTTCCCGATGCAGGGATGCGCCGCGCGATTCTGGTGGACAACCCCGCCCGGCTGTATCGCTTCTGACGAATTTGGCCGCATGCATGAACCGCGCCGCGGTCGACTACGGCCAGCGTGGTGGAGGAGTAGACCGTGACCCGCATCCTTATCCTGCTGCATGCCATCGTCGCCGTTGGGCTCACGATGGTCGCAACCGCCTCCGCCGCGCAGGAGACTTCTACGGGAAAGCCCATCCGCATCATCTATCCGTACACGGCCGGCGGCAGCGCGACCGTGCTTGCGCAGCTTCTCGTCGAGCAGCTCACCAAGCTGCGCGGCCAGCCGGCGATCGCGGAGGCGCGTCCGGGCGGCAACACCATCATAGGCTCGCAAGCAGTGGCCGGCGCGGCCCCCGATGGCCACACGCTGCTGCTGCAGAACTCCGCCCACGTCATCAATCCGAGCCTGCTGAAGACTCCGTATGACACGGTCAAGGATTTCGTGCCGGTGGCGACGCTGGTCTCGACGGACTATCTGGTGACCATCAACCCCGAGCTGCCGGTGAACTCGCTGCAGGAGCTGATCGCGCTCGCCAAAGCCAAGCCGGGCACGCTCAATTACGGCTCCACCGGCAACGGAAGCGTGACCCATCTGCTGGCCGAACTGTTCAACATCACCGCCGGCGTGAAGACCACGCATATTCCATACAAGGGGTCGGCCCACGCGATGACGGACCTGGCCGGCGGCCAGATCCAGATGTACTTCAGCCCGCCGGACGTGGCGGCTTCACTCGTCAAGAGCGGCAAACTGCGCGCGCTCGCCATCACCGGCAAGCAGCGATTCGCCGAGCTTCCGCAGGTTCCCACTTTCGCCGAAGCCGGACTGCCGAGCTTCAACGTGGCGATCTGGTTCGGCATCTTCGCACCCCGGGACACGCCCCGGCCCGTGGTCGAGAAGCTCTCCGCTGACATCGCGCGCATTCTCACGCTGCCGGACGTGCAGGCTAATCTGTGGAGCCGCGGCTTTACGCCCTTCGTTTCGACGCCCGAGCAGTTCGCGGAGCTGGTCAAGACCGATCTCGCCCCCTTCGCGAACGTCATCAAGACGGCCGGGATCCGCGCCAACTGACGGCTCCCCAGTGAGCTAGACCGCGCCAATCTCGTGTTGTTCCGCAAACCGCTTGAAGTTGATGCCTTCGACTCTCATGTGCTCGCGCACGGCGTCGAACTCGCGCTTGTTCAGCCTTGCGCCGATAGGGCCGACTCGCAGGAAGATCTCTGCGATGAAGCGGAAGGAGCCCGATTCGAGCCTCTCGACCTTGAACACGAGTTTTGGCAGGAACAGCCGCATGAGCCAGAACGTTGGCGCGAACTCTATGTGTTGCGGCTCGGTCCGTGTGAATTCGACCGATTTCTTGAGGAGTTTTCCAGCGATGACCTCCTCGAAATAGAACCGGTTGCCAACTCGTACGCCTTCTGTCCCGATCCACCGGAACAGCTTGTGATCCGGGTGCCATGACAGATAGCGTTCGTTGCCCATCCCGTCGAAGAAGGCGAAGAATGTCGATAAATCGGCGGCGATTTCGATCGAGTCTCGGAGGACCATGGCGCTTCTCCCGCGCGTCTAGCCGCCGCCGAACAGCCACCAGTATTGCAGCGCCAAGCCGAGCAGCAGCACAACGCCGAGCGCTTTCAACCAGCCGCGCGTGCGCCGCTGCTCGTCGATCAGCCGCAGCAGCAGCACCTGAGTCGCATCCGGCGGAGCCGTCTGCCGCGCCAGCGCTGCGTGAATCAGCCGCGGCAGCTCCGGCAGCAGCCGCGACCATTGCGGTGCTTCCTGCCGCACGCGTTCGGCGAAGCCGCGCCAGCCGATCTGCTCGTTCATCCAGCGCTCGAGGATGGGCTTGGCGGTGACCCACAGGTCGAGGTCGGGATCGAGCTGGCGGCCCAGGCCTTCGATGTTCAGCAGCGTCTTCTGCAGCAGTACCAGCTGCGGCTGGATCTCGACGTTGAAGCGGCGCGAGGCCTGGAACAGCCGCAGCAGCACGAGACCCAGCGAGATCTCCTTCAGCGGACGATCGAAGAACGGCTCGCAGCAGCTGCGGATCGCGCCTTCGAGCTCCTCGACGCGCGTGCTTGCCGGGACCCAGCCCGATTCGACGTGCAGCTGCGCGACGCGGTGGTAGTCGCGGCGGAAGAAGGCGAGGAAGTTCTGCGCCAGGTAGTTCTTGTCGAACTCGGACAGCGTGCCGACGATGCCGAAGTCGAGCGCGATGTAGCGGTTGAAGTCCTCGCCGGCTTCGCCGACCAGGATGTTGCCGGGATGCATGTCGGCGTGGAAGAAGCCGTGCCGGAACACCTGCGTGAAGAAGATCTCGACGCCGTCGCGCGACAGCTTCTTCAGATCGATGCCGGCGGCGCGCATCCGCTCGATCTGTCCGATCGGGATGCCGTGCATGCGCTCCATCGTGAGGACGTTCGGCGCGCACCAGTCCCAGTACATCTCCGGGATGCGCAGCATGCGCGAGCCGGCGAAGTTGCGGCGCAGTTGGTTGGCGTTGGCAGCCTCGCGGATCAGGTCGAGCTCGTCGTGCAGATAGGTATCGAACTCGTCGATGACGTCCAGCGGGCGCAGCCGGCGCGCGTCGGCCGACAGCCGCACGAGCAGCGCGCCGGCGGTGCGCAGTAGCTGCAGGTCGCGTTCGATGATCGCGGCCATGTGTGGCCGGACCACCTTGACGGCGACTTCGCGGCCGTCCTTCAGCCGCGCGAAGTGCACCTGCGCGATCGATGCCGACGCTATCGGCGTGCGGTCGAAGGCATCGAACAGTGCATCGATCGGCCGTCCGAGGCCGCGCTCGATCTCGATGACGGCGAGGTCGCCGGGAAACGGCGGTACGCGGTCCTGCAGCAGCGCCAGCTCGTCGGCCACGTCGGGCGGCAGCAGATCGCGTCGCGTCGACAGTACCTGTCCGAATTTGACGAAGATGGGGCCCAGGCTCTCCAGGGCTTCGCGCAGCCGCTGGCCGGGCGGGTCGTCGAAGCGGCGACCGAAGCGCAGCACGCGCACGACGGCCAGCGCCCAGCGCGAGCCGGTGGTGGCGGCGGCGCCGGAGGCGGCGACCTCGTCCAGGCCGTAGCGCCAGGAAACGTAGAGGATTCGGAACAGTCGGGTGATGCGCACGTGGGGCCGGGCGTCAGGGTTCAGCGCCGGCGGTGCGTCGGACGCGCGCCGGCGCGCTCGGATCGCGGGGGCGCGGGAGCAATGCGCATTCTAGCCGGGCAGGCGCGCTCGTCGGCGCTTGCCCGGGTTTGGTCAAAGGCTCCTGGCCGCGGTCGCGGTCGCGGTGGGGCCGAAGCCGAAGCCGCAGCCGAAGCCAAGCCGGTCGGCCGCCGCCGCCGCCGTTCCCCGTGCTCAGCGGCCGGCCGTGATCAGCTCGACGAGTGCGCTGCCCGGATCGGCCAGCTGCGCGCGGATGGTGAAATGGTCGTCGTCGAGCACCGTCACGCGCGGGTCGCCGCGGCCGTTCGACCAGGCCTGCTGCATCGCCGTCGTCTGCCGCAGGTACTCCGGCCCCTCGCGGCCGCCGACCACCAGGTCCAGCGGCCCATGCTGATGCCGTGCCAGCCGTACCGGGCTGTTGCGCCCGATCTCTTCCGGCCGCAGCTGCAGCGTCTTGTTCAGGAAGCACAAGCGGATCGGCTCCAGCTCATAGATGCCGCTGATCGCGCAGGCGCTGCGCACCAGCTGCGCCGGCAGGTCGGCCGCGCGGGTGCTCCAGTCGGTGGCCATCATCATCGCGACCAGGTGTCCGCCGGCGGAATGGCCGGACAGATGGATTCGCGACGGGTCGCCGCCGTAGCGGGCGATGTTGCGATATGCCCATTCGAGCGCGCGGCGGCACTGCTCGACCAGCTCGTCCATCGTCACGGTCGGAATGAGCGCGTAGTTGACGACGACGCTGGTCACGCCGTGCGGCGCGAGGCCGTGCGCGATATAGCTGAAGTCCTTCTTGTCGAGCATCCGCCAGTAGCCGCCGTGGAAGAAGACCTCGACAGACGGCCTGGTCGACGCATCGCCGGGGAAGATGTCGATGCGTTCGGCCGGCGACGAGCCGTAGCGGACGTCGAGGTGGCAGGGGCGCTGCTCGCGCGCCGACCGGCTCTGCGCTTCGCACCAGGCCAGATAGGCCTTGAAGTCGAAGCCGGGGACCTTGTTCTGGTTGTCGTACTCGCGGTCCAGCGCCGCCTGGTCGTAGCCGAGATAGAGGGCATTCGTGGAGGGAGTGCTCATGGCGGTCCCGGTGACGTCGGATGGCGGTGCCAGTCGCGGACGGCGCTGGATGAGGCCGCCCGCATGGCGATGGGGGATGTGCGGGAGATTAATAGAATTGAATTCTATTCAGTAGAAAATCGGCGTCAAGCAACAAAGCCGGCTGGCGGGGATGGGTGGCCGGCTCGAGGCTGGCCTGCGCAGACGGGACGCCGCCGCGCCGAGCACAGCCGTGCCGCGTGCGACTGCGCCGCGTTCAGCCGGTTTTCGCCGCCGACCTTCGGCGCGGCCGTGACGCGGCAGTTTCCGCCGCCGCGTCCGTGGCGCGCGCCATCCGCTGCAGCATGGCAGGGTCGCCGCCGAGCCGGCGCGTGCCTTCGATCGCCGCGGACAGCAGTGCCGTCGAGATAGTGTCTATCGCCGCCTGATCGAAGCGGCTGCTCGGCCCGGACACGGCCAGCACGCCGCGCAGCGAGGGGCCGGGGCCGAACACCGGCGCGGCCACGGCGGCGATGTCGGGTTCGCGTTCGCCTATGCTGATCAACAACGGCGACTGCGGCGCCTTCTCGATCGGCGTCAGCGCGGGATCGAAGGCGACCAGCGCGCGGCCGGCAGCTCCCTTGTTCAGCGGCAGCAGATCGCCCGCGCGCACATGATCGCGGACCGAGCGCGGCGAATCGACGCGGAACAGGCAGACGCGTACGTCGCCCTCGCGGGTGAAGAACGACGAGCCTTCGCCGGTTTCGCGGACCAGCCCCTGCAGGATGGGCAGCACGTGATCTTCGAGCCGCAGCGAGGCCTGGTACAGGCCGCCCCAGTGCAGCAGCATCGAACCCATCTGGTAGCGGCCGTCATCGAGGCGCTGAATGCAGTGGTGCTTCTCCAGCGTGGCGATCAGGCGCAGGATCGTGCTCTTGTACAAGCCGGTGCGCTGGGCCAGTTCATGCAGCGACAGCGCCGCGTCACCTGGCCGGAATGCGCCCAGGATCGACAGGGCGCGATCGACCGAGGCGACGCTGGCTTGGTTCTCCGACATGGGGCTGACTCCTTACCCTTCGTGTGGTCGCGGAATTATCCCTGGGCCACAGCGATTCTGAATGATACAGAGATTCTGTATAACAGAATTTGATTCTATTTATTCGTTGGTAGCCGTATTGTCGTGTTTCAGTCGCCGTGCCTCAGCCGCCGCGCTTGACGGGAATGAACGATGACACGGCGGCCGACGCCGGCGGCTGCTCGAAGGCCGGATCGACATCGAATGCGATGTCGCCGTCCGCCTGCGGCTCGCCGGTGGCCTGCAAGCCGGCGAAGTCGTAAAGGCCGCGGTCGAGCAGGTGCGACGGCGTGACGCGGGTCAGCGACGCGAAGATGTTCTCGACTCGGCCCGGGAAGCGCTTTTCCCACTCGCGCATCAGCTGCTTGATCTCGCGGCGCTTGAGGTTCTCCTGCGAGCCGCACAGGTTGCACGGAATGATGGGGAACTCGCGCCATTGCGCGTAGGCTTGCAGATCCTCTTCCTTCACGTAGGCCAGCGGCCGGATCACGATGTGGCGGCCGTCGTCGGAGACCAGCTTGGGCGGCATGCTCTTCAGCTTGCCGCCGAAGAACATGTTCAGGAAGAAGGTCTCGATGATGTCGTCGCGATGATGGCCGAGCGCGATGCGCGTGGCGCCGAGCTCGTCGGCCACGCGGTACAGGATGCCGCGGCGCAGCCGCGAGCACAGCGAGCACATCGTGCGTCCCTCGGGGATCACGCGCGTGACGATCGAATAAGTGTCCTGATTCTCGATGTGGAACGGTACGCCCAGGCCGGTCAGGTAGTCGGGCAGTACGTGCTCGGGAAAGCCCGGCTGCTTCTGATCGAGATTGACAGCGATGATGTCGAAGCGTATCGGTGCGCGCTCGCGCAGCGTCAGCAGCAGGTCGAGCAGGCCGTAGCTGTCCTTGCCGCCGGACAGGCAGACCATGACGCGGTCGCCGTCGCCGATCATGCCGAAGTCGGCGATCGCCTGGCCGGTCTGTCGCAGCAGCCGCTTGTGCAGCTTGTTGCGTTCGTAGGCGAGCTTCTCCTCGCGGCGGGCGCTCGTCGCCGGCACGATGACGGCGCTCACGGCTGCCTCCAGACTTCGACGCGCACGGCGCGCGCGCGCGGCAGCGGCTGCGGCTTGGTGACGGAGACCTTCAGCGCGCGCAGGCCGGGCAGCCGCATCAGGTCGTCGGCCAGCTCGTTGCACAGCGTCTCGACCAGCTTGAAGCGGCGATCGCCGACGATGCGTTCGACGGCTTCGACGACGCGCTCGTAGTTGACCGTCGTGGCCAGCTCGTCGCGGCGCGTGGCCGGCTCGGCCGGCAGCGGCGCGAACAGCTCGACGTCGACGACGATAGGGCGCTTGCGCGCCTGTTCACGGTCGTAGACGCCGAGGAAGCAGTCGATCTCGATGTCTTGCACCAGGATCCGGTAGCAATCGGGAAATGGAATGGCTTGCATGATCGGGATTTCGCAGGCGCCGCAGTGTCAGCGCGATACCAGGCCGCTGCCGCCGTCGACGCCGAGGATCTGGCCGGTAATGTAGTCGTTGCCCTGGATCAGGAAGGCGACCGCGCGCGCGACGTCGTCGCCGCGGCCGAGGCGCCCGAGCGGAATCGCAGCCTGCATCGAGCGCCGCTCGTCGTCGCTGAACACGCCGGCTTCTGGCCAGTCGAGCGAACCGGGTGAGACGGCATTGACGCGGACGCGAGGCGCCAGCTCGAGCGCGAGCGCGCGCGTCAGCGCGACGATGCCCGCCTTGGCCGCCGAGTAGACCGAGAACTGGTTCAGCGGCCGCTCGGTATGGACGTCGCACAGATTGACGATGCTGCCGCCGGCGTCGCGCAGCCACGGCGCGGCGGCCTGGCTGACGAAGAAGGCGGCCTTCAGGTTGCCGTCGATCAGCTCGGACCACTGCAGTTCGCTCACCTCGCCGATCGGCGTGCGGTAGAACGTGGAGGCATTGTTGACGACCGCGTCCAGCCGTCCGCGCCAGCCGGCGGCCTGCGCGACCGTCGCGGCGCAGGCCGCGGCGTCGGACAGGTCGCCGCGGACGGCGAGGGCCGAGCCCGGCCGCAGCGCATCGAGCTCCGCCGTCAGCTGATCGGCCTCGGCCTGCGAGCTCCGGAAGTGGACGGCGACGTCCATCCCCTGCGCATGCAGATGGCGGGCGATGGCGGCGCCTATGCGGCGTGCGGCGCCGGTGACGAGGACGACAGGGTGGGCAGGCATGGCGGTGGGACCGTGCGCCGCAGTGTAAAGCATCCCGCCGCGGCCGGCCGCCGCATGCGGGCGGCGGCCATGGTCTAGACTGCGCGCTCCATGGTCCCCAATTCACGCCCTTCGTCCGAGCTGCCGCCGCCGCCCGCGGCGGCGCTCGCTCTGTCGCATCGTCTGGCGCAGCGCCTCGGCGCGTCGATCGATGCAGCAGGCGGCTGGATCGGTTTCGATGCGTGGATGCAGCAGGCGCTGTACGAGCCCGGACTCGGCTACTACGCCGCCGGCAGCCGCAAGTTCGGCGCGGCCGGCGATTTCGTCACCGCACCCGAGCTGTCGCCCTTGTTCGGCGCCTGCGTCGCGGCGCAGTGCGCGCAGTGGTTCGAGGCCGGCGTGCCGGCGACGCTGTTCGAGTTCGGCGCCGGCTCGGGCGCGCTGGCGGCGCAGCTGCTGTCTACGCTGCAGGCCGAAGGAGCGCTGCCGTCGCGCTATGCGATCGTCGAGCTGTCTGCCGATCTGCGCGAGCGGCAGCGTGAGCGTCTGGCGGCCGAGGTGCCGCAGCTGCTCGACCGCGTCGTCTGGCTCGAAGCGCTGCCCGAGCGTCTCGACGGCGTGGTGGTCGGCAACGAACTGCTGGATGCGATGCCGGTGCGCCTGTTCCGGCGGTCCGGCGGGATGGTGTTCGAGCGCGGTGTCGTGCGTGCGTCGCAGCCTGACGGCGGGGCGACGGAACGCGGCGGCTTTACGTTTGCCGACCGCCCCGCCGACGCCGACTTCGCGCGACGCGTGCGGGCGCTGCTCGCCGACGCGAACGCAGACGTAGGCGCGGACTCGGACGCAGACGGCACCGAGGGCAGCATCTCGGCCGACTACCTGTCCGAAGTCGGCGAGCAGGCGCAGGGCTGGGTCCGCACGGTGGGCGAACGGATCGGCCATGGCGCGCTGCTGCTGATCGACTACGGCTTTCCGCGCGCCGAGTTCTACCATCCGCAGCGAGATCAGGGCACGCTGCGCTGTCACTATCGTCACCGCTCGCATGGCGATCCGCTGCGCTGGCCGGGCCTGCAGGACATCACCGCGCACGTCGATTTCACCGCGGTCGCGCAGGCGGCGGCGCAGGCGGGGCTGGACCTGCTCGGCTTCACCTCGCAGGCTCGCTTCCTGATCGACTGCGGCCTGCTGGAGCGCCTGATGGCGCAGCCGCGCGGCGATGCGCTGGCCTGGGCTCGGCAGACGCAGGCCGTTCAGCCGCTGCTGTCCGAGGCCGAGATGGGCGAGCTGTTCAAGGTGATTGCGTTCGGCCGCGGCGTGGCCGATGACGCGATCGGCTTCGCCGGCCGCGACCGGCGTGCCTCGCTGCTGCCGAGCCAGCCATGATGAAGTGGCTGCTCGTGACGCTGCTGGCCCTGGTGCTGTTCTCGGGCCTGATGCCGATGCTGCGCCGCCTGGGTATCGGCCGTCTGCCCGGCGATTTCAATTTCCGCGCGTTCGGCCGCGACTGGTCGATCCCGCTCGCGTCGACAGTGCTGCTGTCGGCGCTGGCGGCCTTGCTGGCCAGGCTGCTCTGAGCGGCGGCCGCGTTTTCAGTCACTGCGCCTTCAGGTTGGCGGCGCGGATCAGCTTGCCCCACTTGTCGCGTTCGACGTTCATGAAGGCGGCGAGATCGTCGCCGGTCTTGACCAGCGGGTCGACGCCGAGCTGCAGCAGCTTGGCCTGCGTCTCGGGCATGGCCATCAGCTTGCCCAGTTCGCTGGCCAGCACGCGGATCGCCGCAGGTGGCGTGCCTTTGGGCGCGAAGACCACGTTCCAGCCCGAGATCTCGTAGCCGGGCACGCCCTGCTCGGCCACCGAGGCGATGCCGGGCATCAGGCGCGTGCTGCTGGCCGAGGTGACGCCGAGCGCCTTCAGCTTGCCGCTTTCGACGTACGGCCGCAGCGAGGTGATCGTGTCCACCGTGTACTCGATCTGATTGCCGATGATGTCCGAGGCCGCCTGCGCAGCGCCTTTGTACGGCACCGGTGCGAACGTCGCCTGCGCCTGCTGCTTGAGCAGTTCATAGGCGGAGCGGCTGGTGGTCGTGGTGACGGCGAAGTTGACGGCGCCCGGTTTGGCGCGCGCGACCGCGACCAGCTTCTGGATCGAGTCGACCGGGCTGGTGACGCTGCTGACGAAGACCAGCGGCAGGATGCCGACCAGCGCGACGGGCTCGAAGTCGGCCTGCGGATCGAAACCGGGGTTGTCGTACAGCACCGAGTTGGCCGCATGAGTGGCATTGGTGCCCATCATCAGCGTGTAGCCGTCGGCCGGCGACTTGGCGACCAGCTGCGTGCCGATGTTGCCGCCCGCGCCCGCGCGATTCTCGACCACGAAACTCTGGCCTAGCGAGCGCGTCAACTGCTCGGCGAAATAGCGCGCGACGATGTCGGTTCCCTGCCCGGCGGCGTACGGAACGACGATCTTGACCGGCTTCGACGGATAGGTCTGCGCGTGGCCGGCGGCGGCGAAAGCGGCGCAGGCGCAGGCGGTGATGATGGCTAGCGATCGGCTCAGCATGACGAGGTCTCCTCCTGGATATGTCGGCGTCCGGCGCCGGGGGTCGATCAATAGGATTTGGGCAGCCCCAGCACCTTCTCGGCGATGTGGCTCAGGATCAGCTGCGGCGTGATCGGCGCGATGCGCGTCAGCATCACTTCGCGCAGATAGCGCTCGACGTGGAACTCCTTCGAATAGCCCATGCCGCCGTGCGTGAGCACCGCGGTCTCGCAGGCGCGGAAGCCGGCTTCGCCGGCCATGAACTTGGCGCCGTTCGCTTCCGGTCCGCAGGGCTTGCCCTGGTCGTACAGCCAGGCTGCTCGCAGCATCATCAAGTTGGCCGCTTCGAGCTCGATCCAGCACTTGGCCAGCGGGTGCTGGATGCCCTGGTTCTGGCCGATCGGCCGGTCGAAGACGATGCGTTCGCCGGCGTACTGCGCGGCACGCTTCAGCGCGACGCGGCCCAGGCCGATCGCTTCGGCCGAGATCAGGATGCGCTCCGGGTTCAGTCCGTGCAGGATGTACTCGAAGCCGCGGCCTTCCTCGCCGATGCGGTTCTCGACCGGGATCTCGAGCCCGTCGATGAACAGCTGGTTCGAGTCGACCGCCTTGCGGCCGTGCTTGTCGATCTCGCGCACTTCGATCTTGCTGCGGTCGAGGTCGGCATAGAACAGCGTGAGCCCGCGCGAAGGCGCGGCCGGGTCATGGTCGGCGGTGCGCGTCAGCAGCAGGATCTTCTCCGCGACCTGTGCCGTGGAGATCCAGACCTTCTGTCCGTTCACGACGTAGCGATCGCCTTCGCGCCGCGCGCGCGTCTTCAGCTTCAGCGTGTTGAGCCCGGTGTTCGGCTCGGTGACGCCGAAGCAGGCTTTCTCCTTGCCCTGGATCAGCGGCGGCAGGAAGCGCTGGTGCTGCTCCTTGGTGCCGTGCACCACCACCGGATGCAGCCCGAAGATGTTCATGTGGACCGCCGAGGCTCCGGACAGGCCGGCACCCGATTCGGAGATCGTGCGCATCATGATGGCGGCCTCGGCGATGCCCAGCCCGGCGCCGCCGACTTCGGCCGGCATGGCGATGCCCAGCCAGCCGGCCTGCGCGAGGGCGCGGTGGAAGTCGTGCGGAAAGCCGCCTTCCGCATCCTTGCGGCGCCAGTAGTCGGCATCGAACGGACGGCAGATGCCTTCGATGGCGCGCTGGATCTCGAGCTGCTCGTCGGTGTAGGAGAAGTCCATTTGTCTTCGTGCCTTTCGTATGCTCTGGAAGGGCTGCCCAGCGCAGGCGCCTGCTCAGCGCCCGGCGGCGCGCGCGACGCCGTCGCGCAGCAGCGCATCGATTTCGTCGTCGCCGTAGCCGGCCTGCCGCAGCACTTCGATCGTGTGCTGGCCCAGCGCGGGTGGCGGACGCTGCGGCTGCAGGCGTTCGCCGTCGACGCGCAGCGGCTGGGCCACGCCATGCAGCGGCGGCGTGCGCGGGACGGCGTGGTCGAAGACCATCCCCGATTCGCGCGTGTGCGGATGTGCCGACAGTTCGCCCAGCGTATGGACCGGCGAGCACGGCACGCCGGCGGCGTCGAGTGCCTCGATCCATTCGGCGCGGCTGCGCGTGCGCATGATCTTGGCCACCGCGGCCACCGTCTGCGCGCGGTGCTGCACCCGGTCGGCATTGGTCAGGGACTCGGCGCGCCCCGCCAGCTCCGGCTGGCCGGCCACTGCGCAGAAGCGGCGCCACAGCGCGTCATTGGCGACGCCCAGGATCACCGGCTTGTCGGCGGTGTCGAAGGCCTGGTACGGGCACAGCGATTCGTGTCCCGATCCGACGCGCTCGGGTTCGGTGCCGCGCTTCCAGAAGCCCTGCAGGAAGTAGCCGAGGAAGCCGACCGAGGTGTCGAACAGCGAGGCCTCGAGCCTGACGCCGCGCCCGGTGCGCGACCGTTCGAGCAGCGCGCCGAGGATGCCGATCAGCGCGTGCATGCCGGTACCCTGGTCGACCGGCGAGAACGGGCTGCGCAGCGGCGGGCCGCCGGTTTCGCCGGTGATCGACAGCATGCCGGTGAAGGCCTGCAGCACCAGATCGTAGCCCTTGCCGTCGCGCATAGGCCCGACGCTGCCGTAGCCGGAAATGCTGCAGTAGATCAGGCCGGGGTTGCCGGGACGCAGGCTGCCTTCGTCGACGCCGAGCCGCGCGGCGACGCCGGGGCCGAAGCTCTCGACGACGATGTCCGCGGAACGTGCCAGGCGATGGCAGATCTCGCGGCCGGCGGGCTGCTTCAGATCGAGCGCGAGGCTGCGCTTGTTGCGATTGACGCTGACGAAGACGGTGCCGTCGTCACCCTCGAACGGCGGCCAGCGGCGGGAATCGTCGCCGCCGTCGGTGGCTTCGATCTTGATGACGTCGGCCCCCATTTCGCCCAGATACTGCGTGCAGAGCGGGCCGGCCAGCACCTTCGAGAAATCGAGCACGCGGATGCCGTGCAGCGGGGCGAAGCGGTTCACTCGGTCTCCTCTGCCTGAATCTCGTTGCCGCTGAATGCGGTACTTTAGGTCAAACCATTGACTGGATCAATATTAGCGTGAACAATTCCGCATCGAATCGAGTCGCGGCAGTCATCGAGCCGCGTCGAGCAGCCGAGTCGCCATGCAGATGAGCAGCCCCCCGGACATCGAACGGATCGAGGTCCCCAAGTCGTGCGACCTGCTCGCCGAGCAGTTGCGCGGCAAGATCCTGACCGGCGTCTATCCGGCCGACAGCCCGCTGCCGGCCGAGCGCGAGCTGGTGGCGCTGAGCGGCTTGAGCCGCGGATCGGTGCGCGAGGCCCTGCGGCTGCTCGAGGCCGACGGCCTGGTGCGCACCCGGCCGGGCCGATACGGCGGCTCGGTGGTGTGCCGGCCCACCGATGAGCTGCTGGCGCGCCAGGTGGCGATGTTCGCGAAGGGGCGCGGCGTCACCATTTCGTCGCTGATCGCCGCGCGCGAAGCGCTGGAGCCGATGTTGGCGCAACTGGCGGCCCAGCATCGCACCGAGACCGACCTCGCGACGCTGGAAGCGATCTCAGCCAGGCTCGACGAGGCCGCGTTGACGGACAACGATGAATTCCTCGAGCAGAACCTGCGCTGGCATTACGCGGTAGCCGTGGCCAGCCACAATGATCTGCTGCGCGCCTTCATGGCTTCGCTGACCGAGCTGATCGAGGAGGCTACGCGCGTGAAGGACGTGGTGACCGACGAGATCCGCGTGACCGTCGCGCGCGCACATCGGCGGGTGCTGGACGCGATCGTCGCGCAGGACGCCGATGCGGCGCGGCGGCGGATGCAGCGTCACGTCAGCGCGTATTCGCAGCGCGTCGATGCGCTGCTGCAGGCGGGCAGCCTGCCGCTGGGCCGGCAGGTGCTTGCGGAGCTGCCCGCGGAGCTGTCTTCGGAGCGTTCGAGCTAGCGCCGCTGCGCGCTCATCCGTCGGATCGGCCGCGGTTCTCCAGCCATCCCGCGACGAACTCGCCGGCTTCCAGCACGTGCGTGGCCATGGCCTGTCGTGCCGCGATCTCGTCGCGCGACTCCAGCGCGACCAGGATGGCCTCGTGGTGCGCCATGTTCTTTTCCATCCGGTGCTTGTACATGCCTAGCGCGGACGTCGCCATCGGTCCGCGCGACGAGCCCAGGTGCAGATCCTCGATCACCTTCCGCAGGTAGCTGTTGCACGATGCCTGATAGATCGACGAATGGAACTCGCTGTTCGTCGCGACCCATTCGCGCTTGGCCTGTTCGTACTCGGCGGTGTGGCCGTCCTGGCGCAGCCGGTTCAGGTCCGAGACCGCCTGGACGAAGCGCTCATGGATCCGGCGCAATTCGGCCAGCTGCGTATCAGTGATCCACAGCGCGGCGAGCTGGGCGGCTAGCCCCTCGACTTCGGCGCGGACGCGATACATGTCGCGCACATCCTTGGCGGACTGCGCCCGCACGACGACCCCGCTCTGCTGCTTCTGATCGACCAGTCCGCGGGCTGCCAGCAGCGACAGCGCCTGCCGGACCGGCGTGCGGCTGACCTGGAACGCATTGGCGAGCGCCACCTGCTTGAGTTTCTGCCCTGGCTGATATTCGCCTGACGCGATCCTCTCCTGGATCTGCTCGACCAGATGCGCGACCAGATTCTCTTCCGCTGAGCTTGCCATTGGGCACCCTGATATGACCATGCCTTCATTATTTGGATCCATTTTGATCCAAAAATGCACTTTTATTGATTGTACTGCACTGCGTCATCAGGCTGACAGCAGGGAAGGGCGGCGCTGACGGCTCTTGGGAGCAGTCCATCGGCCTAGGGTCAGCCCCTCCGTCCGATGCTTCAAAGGTGTCGCACGAAGGCCGTATGAAGAATGCCTTATGCTCGTAGGCCGTAATTTTTGGATCCAAAGATTACGCTAAGAAATTAAATTTGGATCCAATGGATTCATAAATCAGAAAATGTGGTTAGAATAGATCCAATAAATCGAATTTGGGATTCACAAATCCAGCTGGATGTACAGGAGACGCCCTTGAACCCCGCGAACCCGGCGAAAGCCACCGGAAACCATGCACGACGCCACTGAGACACGCGCCGCGGGAAAGCTGCTGATTCGAAACGTCGGCTTGATGCTGTCCGGCGATCTGCAGGCGCCGCTCATCGATGCCGACACGATCGTCTGTCTGGACGGCCGCATTGCCTCCGTCGGCCGCTACGGCGATCTGGACACGGATCGCGCGGACATGATCATCGATGCACGCGGCTGTGCGCTCGCGCCCGGCCTGATCGACAGCCATGTGCATCCGGTGTTCGGCGACTGGACGCCGCGGCAGAACCAGATCGGCTGGATCGACTCGTTCATGAACGGCGGGGTGACCTGCATGATCTCCGCGGGCGAGGTCCATCTGCCGGGGCGGCCGAAGGACATCGTCGGCCTGAAGGCCCAGGCGGTGACCGCGCAGCGAGCGTTCGCGAACAGCCGTCCGAGCGGAGTCAAGGTACTCGCGGGGGCGCCGGTCATCGAGCATGGCATGGAGGAGTCCGACTTCCGCGAACTGGCGCAGGCCGGCGTGACGCTGCTCGGCGAGATCGGCCTCGGCTCAGTCAAGGACAGCCCCACCGCGCGGCGGATGGTCGAATGGTCGCGCAAGTACGGCATCCAGTCGACGATTCACACGGGCGGGCCGTCCGTGCCGGGATCCGGATACGTCGATGCCGACATGGTGCTCGAAGCGGATGCCGACATCATCGGTCACATCAACGGCGGCCATACGGCCTTGTCGCAGCGGCAGATCCGCTGCCTGTGCGAGGGCTGCGGCCGCGCGATAGAGATCGTGCACAACGGCAACGAGCTGGCGGCGCTGTTCGCGCTGCGCACCGCGAGGGAGCTGGGCCAGCTGAACCGGATCATCCTCGGCACCGATTCGCCCGCCGGATCGGGCGTGCAGCCGACCGGCATCCTCAGGTTGATCGCCTTCCTGTCCAGCGTCGGCGGCATCCCCGCGGAGCAGGCGATCTGTTTCGCGACCGGCAATACCGCTCGCATCCGCCAGCTCGACTGCGGGCTGATCGAGCCCGGACGCGCAGCCGACTTCGTGTTCCTCGACACCGCTCAGCATTCGAGCCAGCCCGATCTGCTGAGCAGCATCGCGACCGGCGATCTCCCCGGCGTGGGCATGGTGGTGATCGACGGCCTGGTCCGCTGCGGGCGGTCTCGCAACACTCCTCCAGCCTCTCGGATTCCCGAGATCCAGCAACAGGCCTGTTAGGCAACTTTTCAAGGAAACCCGACATGAGCAACGAGATCCAGCTCGACGTCAGTCAGCACAACCCGCCCGAGTACCGCACGCCGGATTCGATGGAATGGGAAATGGGGCGCTTCAAGAACAAGACGAAGTTCCTGTTCCACGCGCGCCCCGAACGGCCCACGGAGCCGAATGCCGGCTTCCTGCACTACGAGCCCGGCGCCGGCTTCCGCCTGCACAAGCACGACTTCGCGCAGGTCTGGTACGTGATCGAGGGCGAATTCAACATGGGCGGGAAGCTGTACGGGCCCGGCACGGTCGTATTCCATGCCGACCCGCACTACGAAGAGGCGATGACCACGGAAACGGGTGGAACGCTGTTCTTCGTCCAGTACCAGGGGCCCACGACGGGAGCCCGGCCCATCTACGAAGGGCGGATGAACATCAAGGGCGAGGTCAAGGAAGTCACGGCAAGCGACCTGGAACGCTGAGCCCGAGTGCGCCGAGCTCGCCAAACACCGCCCGCCAGCCGGGCGACTCTACGATGGAGTGAATCGATGAAGAATCTGGATCGGGCTCGACCGGGCCCCACTTCAAGGACACGCGCGGCTGCGCGCCGCCAGGCGCTGGCTCGATGTGCCGGCGCCGTCTGCGGCCTGCTGGTCACGAGCGCGGCTGCGACCCTGGCCGCGACTCCGGCGGCAGCGCAAGGCAGCTATCCGAACCGGCCGATCAACATCGTGATCGGCTTCGCGCCGGGCGGTATCACCGATATCTTCGCTCGCGACCTCGGACAGGAAGCCTCGCGCGTCTTCAACCAGCCGGTGGTGATCGATAACAAGCCGGGCGCCAGCGGCGTGATCGCCGCCGAGATCGTCGCGCGCGCCGCGCCGGACGGCTATACGCTGCTGATGACGGCGAACAACCATTCGATCACGCCGGCGCTGCGCGCCAGCATGCGATACGACGCCATATCCGGCTTCGCCCCGATCACCATGTTCGCGCTGACGCCGAACATCCTCGTCGTGCCGAGCAGCTCGCCGCACAAGGATCTGGCCGACTACGTCGCCGCGGCCAGGAAGCGGCCGGGCGCGATCACCTTCGCCAGTTCCGGCATCGGAACCGGTCCGCATCTGTCGGGCGAGTACTTCGGCTCAGTGACCGGTGCCGGCTTCGTGCACGTTCCGTACAAGGGGTCCAATCAGTCGCTGATGGCCGCCATGTCCGGCGAAGTGGATTCGACCTGGTCGGCGGCGGCGCTGCAGCAGATCAAGGCCGGCAAGGTGCGCGCGCTGGGCGTGGCCAGCGCGGAGCGGTTCTCGCTGGCGCCGGACATCCCGACCTTCGCCGAGCAGGGGTTCAAGGACTTCCGCTCCGAAGTCTGGGTCGGACTGCTGGGCCCGGCCAATCTGCCGGCGGAAGTGACCGAGAAGTGGAATACGGTGCTGCAGCAGCTGCTGAGCCGCAAGGACGTGCAGGACCGCATCAAGGCGCAGGGCTATGAGCCCGTCCGCAACGAAGGTCCCGCCGAGTTCAGGCAGCGTCTGGTCCGCGAAGTGGCCAACTACAAGAAAATCGTCAGCGACGCACGCATCCAGGTGGAGTGAGTCAGATGAGCTCGCAAGGCAGTACCGACATTCGCATCGATCCGCTGGCTGCACCGCTCGGCGCCGAGGTGGCGGGTTTCGACATCGCGAACCCGCCCGACGGCGACTGGTTCCGCGAGATCGAGGCGGCGCTGCACCAGTACCGCGTGCTGGTGTTCCGCAATCAGCGCATGGACGACGCGCAGATGCTGCGCTTCAGCAAGCGCTTCGGCGAGGAGCTGGACATCCACGCGATGACGCAGTTCGCCAAGCCTGACAATCCCGAGGTGTTCGTGCTGTCGAACATCATCGAGGACGGCCGGCCGATCGGTGCCGTGGATGCGGCGCAGTACTGGCACAGCGACCTGTGCTACACGAAGACGCCGAGCCGCGTGTCGCTGCTGTACGCGCTCGAAGTGCCGGTGGCGAACGGCCGCGTGCTGGGTCCCACCGACTTCTCCGATGCGGCGGCGGCCTATTACGCGCTGCCCGACGACATCAAGAAGAAGCTCCAAGGCCGAAGCGCGAAGTTCGTTGCGTCCAAGAAGAAGCCCAGCCAGAGGACCAGCCATTTCAACAAGATGGACAAGGCCACCGAAGGACGGCTGGAGGAGTTCGTGGTTCATCCGGTGGTGAGGACGCATCCGTTCACCGGCGAGAAGGCGCTGTATGTGAACGAGGGCTTCACCACCGAGATCGTGGACATGGATCCGGCCGACAGCGAGCAGATGCTGGACTACCTGTTCAAGTTCACGACACAGCGGCGGTTCATCTACCGCCATACCTGGGCGGTGGGCGACGCCGTGCTGTGGGACAACGCGCTCACGCTTCACCAGGGCGTCGGCGACTATGCGCTGCCGCAGCGGCGGCTGCTGTACAGAACCATAGTCAAGGGCAGCGTGCCGTTCTAGCCTGCCGCGAGGCCTCGATGAAGACCAACTACATGGCCTTGAAGGCCGCCGGCCATGCGTTCTTCCGGATGACGAACCAGGGGCTCGATCATTCGCTGGTCCGCGCAGGCATGGAGCGCGTCGAGTCCGACGCGGACTGGTTTCCGACCTGGTTCGCGACCGGCGAAATGCTGCGCGAACTGGCAGAGGAGAAGCTCGCTGCGGGCCATGCCGTCAGCGCCGGCCAGCTGCTGACCAAGGCCTCGCTGGCGTATCACTTCGCCCAGTATCTGCACTTCTCGGAGCTCGAGCACAAGGCGCGCGCCGCGGCATCGAGCGCCGGCTGCTACACGCGGGCGCTGCCCTTGCAGCGCGTTCGCGGGCAGCGGCTGCAGGTGCCGTACGAAGGGCTGTCGCTGCCGGCCGTGCTGCGCGTGCAGGAGGCGCGCGAACCCGCCCCGCTGGCGATTCTGGTCTGCGGCTCGGACTCCGCCAAGGAGGAGCATTTCAATATCGAATGCGAGCTCCACGCGCGCGGTCTGGCGACGCTGTCGTTCGACGGGCCGGGGCAGGGGGAAGTGGCCGCGCAGATGCCGATGCACGCCGAATACCATCGCGCGGTGGCCGAAGTCGTGGGCCATGCGGCTCGCCTGCCCGGTGTCGATGCGCGGCGCATCGGCGTCGTCGGTTTCGGCTTCGGCGGCCTGCTCGCCGTGAGCGCCGCCTGCAATGACCCGCGGATCGCGGCCTGCGTGTCGGTGAGCGGGTATTTCGACATGGGCATCATGGATTGGTCCGATCCGATCAGGGCCTGGCGCTTCGCGCATCTGGTCGGCGTGCGGACGCTGGACGAGGCGCGGCAGCGTGCCGAGCAGTTCACGCTCGACGGCTGCATGGACCGCATGTCGCGGCCGCTGCTGGTGCTGCATGGCGGCGCCGATGCGGGCGTGCCGGCCGAGGCGGCGCGACGCATCGCCGAACGGGCGGGCAGCAACGCCGAACTCATCGAGATCGCCGGCGGCGTGCATTGCTTCCACAACGTTTCGTGGAAGACGACGCCGCTGATCGGCGACTGGCTGGTGGGGCGGCTGACCGACTCCTAACGCTTGATGCCCAGCGCCTGCGCCACCGCCGCGACGCGCGCGCGGTGCACGGCATCGCGAATGCGGGTCGGCGAATCGGCGTGCTCGCGCGCCACGGCGCCGGCGTCGACGCTGCGCACCGCCTGCGCGGCCTGCCGCAGCCGTTCCGCCTGCGGGTAGGGCTTGTCGGCGAAGCCGAGCCTGCCGCGCGCGTCGGCCTCGCAGGCGGCGATCACCTGCTCGAGGCGCTGCGGCTTGCGCACGGCATCGAGCCGTTCCAGCAGTTCGACCAGCGTGGCGGCGCGCAGTTCGAGCGCGCGGTGGATCAGCCCGTGCTCGCGGGCGACCAGGCGCGCCAGGTCGCGGCACTCGCCGGGCACGCGCAGGCGTTCGGACAGGGCTTCGACCAGCCGCACCGAGCGCGCTTCGTGCGCGATGTGCCGCGGCCATTGGTCGGGCGGCGTGGTGCCCTTGCCGAGATCGTGCGTCAGCGCGGCGAAGCGCACCGCGAGCGGCTGATTGCTGGCAGCGGCGTAGTCGAGCACCATCATCACGTGCACGCCGGTGTCGACTTCGGGATGGTATTCAGCGCGCTGCGGCACGCCCCACAGCCGGGCCAGCTCGGGCATGACGCGTTCGAGTGCGCCGCATTCGCGCAGCACCTCGAACATGCGGGACGGGTGGCGCTCCATCAGGCCGCGCGCCAGTTCCTGCCAGACGCGTTCCGCGACCAGCGCATCGGCTTCGCCGGCGGCGACCATGTCGCGCATCAGCGCCAGCGTCTCGGGCGCCACGCTGAAGCGTTCGAAGCGCGCGGCGAAGCGCGCCAGCCGCAGGATTCGCACCGGATCCTCTGCGAAGGCCTCGCTGACGTGGCGCAGGATGCCGGCGCGCAGGTCGGCCTGCCCGCCGTACGGATCGATCAGCTCGCCGTCCGGGCCGCGCGCCATCGCGTTGATGGTCAGGTCGCGCCGCTGCAGATCCTGTTCGAGCGTCACGTCGGGCGAGAAGTGGACGGCGAAGCCGTGATAGCCGGGCGCCGTCTTGCGTTCGGTTCGCGCGAGCGCGTACTCCTCATGCGTGTCCGGATGCAGGAATACCGGGAAGTCGCGCCCGACCGGCCGGAAGCCGCGCGCGATCATCATCTCGGGCGTGGCGCCGACGACGACCCAGTCGTGGTCCTGCACCGGCAGACCCAGCAGCTCGTCGCGCACCGAGCCGCCGACGCGGTAGATGCGCGCGCTGAGGGGATCGGCCTGTGAGTCCGGCGCGGACATCGATGCTCAGCGGCCGGTGATCGGCGACCGGCGCTCAGCGACCGGCGCGCATGCGCCAGTCGCCGAGCCGCTCGTCGCGGCCGATCAGCGCGGCGGCCAGCGCTGACGGGCCGCCGGGCGCGATGCCGAGCTCGGCGGCGATGGGGCCGTGCGCGACGTTGTCGATCGACAGCGAATCGAAGTTGTCGCGCGACATCAGCGTCGGCCCGGGCGCGAACTCGAGCAGCGTCGCCTGCAGCCGGCCGAGCCAGTCGGGCAGGGCGACGATCGGGCGTCGATGGCCGACCAGCCGGCCCGCCAGCGCGGCCAGCTGGCGCAATGTGCAGACTTCGCTGCCGGCCAGTTCGTAGACGCGGCGATGCGTCGCCGGTGTGTCCAGCGCCCTGTCCAGCGCCTGTGCGACGTCGCCGACGAAGATCGGCTGCATGCGGGTCTCGGCGCGCGCCAGCGGCAGCAGCGGCAGCCAGGTCTGCAGCCGGCCGAACAGCGTCAGCAGATGATCGTCGGGGCCGTACACCACGGCCGGGCGGAAGATGGTCCAGGCCGTGGTCGGGGCGGCGTCGCGCAGCGCGCGCTCGCCGGCGGCCTTGGAGCGCAGATACATCGACGGCAGGTCGCGCTCGCCGCCGTCGTGCACGCCGAGCGCCGACACGTGCAGCAGACGCCGCACGCCGGCGGCCTCGCAGGCCGCGGCCAGCCGCGCCGGCAGCCGCACGTGCAGCCGCTCGAACTCGGGGCCCCAGGGGTCGGCGCGGCTGCCATGCAGGATGCCGACCAGATTGACGACGGCATCGGCGCGCGCCGTCAGCCGCGTCAGCGTGGCATCGTCGGCCAGATCGGCCTCCACCACGTCGACCGTCGGTAGCAGCAGCAGGTCGCGTGCGCGGGCGCGCCGCCGGGTCGGCAGGATCACTTCGCGTCCGCTCGCGACCAGCCGCGCCGCCAGATGGCGGCCGATGAAGCCGGTGCCGCCGGTGACGAGGATGCGGCGGCAGTTCACGGCAGTTCGGTCTTGCCGGCCGGCTGCGGAGCGATCCGGCCCAGCCGCTGCTTCAGCGACTGCGGCTCGCCGGAGAACAGCGCGGCGTAGAAGACGGCGTTCGACAGGACTTTCTTGACGTAGTCGCGCGTCTCCGCGAACGGGATGATCTCGGCGAAGATCGCCCCCTCCACCGGCTGCGTCAGCGTCGCGCGCCAGTTGCGCGGGCGGCCCGGTCCGGCGTTGTAGGCGGCCGAGGCCAGCACCGGCGAGCCCTCGAGGTCGTCGAGTACGCTCTTCAGGTAGTAGGTGCCGAAGCGCAGGTTGGTCGGCAGCTCGTTCAGCTGTTCGAGCCGGAACTCCTTCTCGCCCAGGCGCCGCGCGATCCAGCGCGCGGTGTTCGGCATGATCTGCATCAGCCCCTGCGCGCCGGCCCACGAGCGCGCGTCCATGATGAAGCGCGACTCCTGGCGGATCAGGCCGTAGATCCAGGCGGGATCGAGGCCGCGTTCGGCCGCGACGGGTTTCAGTTCGTCGATGAACGGCGAAACGAAGCGCAGCGCGAAGTCGTGCTCGCTCTGCGTGCGGTCGGCGGTGTTGACGCAGCGGTCGAGCACGCGGCGCTGGCAGGCCCATTCCGCGGCGGACAGCAGCTGGCGGTCGTTCATGCCGCGCAGCTGGAAGTTCCATTCGCGGTTGCCTTCCAGCCGCAGGCCGAGCTCGTAGAACTTCAGCGCGCGCACGAAGCCCGGGTTGCGTGCCGACTCCGCCATCTCCGCGTCGGTCGGACGCGCGGCGCGCGGCGGCGGCGCGGTCAGCTGGCCCAGGTCCTCGGCGGCCAGCTGGCCGTAGAAATGGAACTGTCCGGCGATCGAGCGCAGCAGCACGTCGGCGCGCGTCGGCTCGCCGGTCTCGCGCAGCGCGCGTGCCTGCCAGTAGGCCCAGGCGGGGTCCTGGCTGCCGGCCTTGGACATCTTCTCGATGATCTGCCGCAGCAGCGGCCAGTCGTGCGCGCGCAGCGCGGCGCGCGCCATCCAGACCAGCGTCTCGTCGGACGGCGCGGCGCCCAGGCCGAGCCGCGCCCACTGCGCCGCCTCGGGTGCGAGCCGCCGCATGCCGGCGGCGGCGATCTGCGACCACAGGAACGCGATGTCGGGCTCGCGCAGCGTGGCGACGCCGGCGCGCACGCGCTCGACCGCCTCCGCCGGATCGCTGCGCGCCAGCCGGGCCAGTGCGATCAGCGCGATCTCGCGGCCCCAGCCCATCGACAGCGCCTTGATCGGCGTCCTCAGCGCGGTCGACACGGCGGCCGGATCGAGGCCGAGCAGATCGGCGGTGCGGCGCACGTTCTCGGTCGAGTCGTATTCGAGATTGTTCAGCAGCAGCGCGAACACGTCGGTGCGCGGCAGCGCGCCGCTGCGCGTCATGCCGTCGAGCAGCGCGCGACAGCCCTCGCCGAAGTTGCGCTGCCGGAACAGCGTGGCGCGCGCATCAGGCAGCGGCGCCGCGCCGGATAGCAGCCGCGACAGCGACGCGTAGCAGTGGACGTCGTCGTCGTCGCGCAGGATCCAGTTCGCGTACTCGCGGTCGAAGGTGCTCCACTGGCCGCGCTTGCCGAGATTCAGCAGCCAGTCGCGGCGCAGCAGATCGGCGACCAGCGAGTCGGGCGCGCGTGCGATGAAGCGGCGTATGTCGGCGTCGGCGCTGCCGTTCAGGTTCCATGCGTCGCCGGCAGCGGGCTGGCGCAGCCGCATGCGCAGCGCCCAGAAGTCGACGTAGTCGGCCAGCAGCGGATGTTCGCGTGCCTGCGGGGCGACGGACTGGAAGCGCGCGGCGTCATTGCGGGCGAACGCTTCGCGCGCCGCGACCAGCGCTTCGTCGGGGGTGGATACCGGGGGCGGGGCGATGCGTTGCGGCGCCGGACGTTTGGCCTGTGTCTGGCCGCTTGCCGGCAGGATCAGGCATAGGACCCCGGTGAGCAGGGCGGCTGGCAAAATGGTGGCGGCCACGCGCCGAGGAACCCGATATCTCATTGCCACTGGCTCACGACGGGCGACTGCTGATGACTGCTGCCGATGCACGACTGCAATGCGACATGGAGACGGCGCCTGCCCGCGTCATCGCGCGGCAGCGCCTTTGAAACAACGGCTCATGACCAGCATATCACGCACCAATGCTGAACAAAGGCATCGTCGCGAATTACGCAACGTGCTGATCGCCCGGCGGCAGGCGCTGACGCCGGCGCAGCGCCTGGCTGCCGACGCGGCGATCGCTGCTCGTGTCGATACCTTGCTCGCCGATCACGTGCCCGCTGTGCTGGCTGTGTATTGGCCGATCCGCGGCGAGCCCGAACTGCGCGATGCCTGGCTGCGCTGGCGGGCAGCCGGATGGACGCTGGCTCTGCCCCGGGTGTCGGAGGCGGATCGAACGCTGGAGTTCGGCCGCTGGATTCCCGGAGGCGCGCTGCGGGTCGATCGATTCGAGATTCCTGTTCCAGAGCCGTTCGAGCCGCTGCTGCCCGACCATGTGCTCGCGCCTTGCGTGGGCTTCGACATGCGCTGCTATCGGCTCGGCTACGGGGGCGGCTTCTACGATCGTACGCATGTGAAGCTGCCGCAGGCGAGATTCATAGGAGTTTCCTATGATTTTTGCGAAATCGATTGTTTCGATAATCAGGCCCACGATCGCTCGATGCAGGCCATCGTCACCGAGTCGCGGACGCTGCTGTCGCCGGTTCGCTTGCGCTGATCAGCCGACTCGGAACTGTTCGGTCGTCCAGGGCATGGCCGCGTCGATGCGCGGCAGGCAGGTCTCCTGCAGCATGCGCCGGGTGATCGCCGCGACGCGCTGCGGAATCCGGCCCAGTTCGCCTGTGCGCGTGACCAGCGTGAGGCGGCGCGAGAAGCCGGGTGGCGGAAGCGGCAGAAACGCCAGCCTGTCTGCCAGGTGATAGGCCTGCAGCGCGCACAGCGGCGTGGTCAACGACCAGCCCGATGACTGCGCCACCACGGCGCTCAGCTGCTCCGACGTGTCGACTTCCAGCGTCCGCGGCACATCGATGCCGATCCGCCGCAGATGACGATCGACCATGCGGCCGATGTGCGATCGCTTCGAGAACCGGACCAGCGGCAATTGGCGCGCCACCTCCTGCAGGGTCGAGAAGTCGATGCCGTCGCAGCGCTTGGGCAACAGCAGCAGGAAAGGCTCCTGCACCAGCTGATATCGATCGAAGCCGTCGTAGTCGTCGAGCGATTCGGCGGTAACGATCAGATCGAGATTCCGTTCGATCAGCGCCGTGCCGTGGGCGACGGACAAGCCCGACCAGATGGATATGTGGCTGGCGAAGGAGCTGAGCTCCTGCGCCAGCACCGGCGCAGCCAGGGCCGCGATGCTGTCGACCAGGCCGACCCGCAGGCTGGACAAGCGGGTCTCGCTGCTCAGCTTCACGGCCGGCACGATCTGTCGGGCGCGTTCGAACAGCCGCGTCCCATGTTCGTGCAATGTAGCGCCGGCAGCGGTCAAGCCCAGCGGCCGCAGGCTGCGATCGAACAGCGGACTGCCGATGGCGGCTTCCAGGCTGCGGATGGCCTGCGAGATGGCCGGCTGCGTCAGGCCCAGCCGCTCGGCTGCGGTGGTCATGCTGCCTGTTTCACAGACGACCAGGAAGGTACGCAGCGCGCGCAGATCGAAACCCAGCTCGCCGTCGTCGAAATCGCTACGCATGTCGATCTCAGGGTGTCGCGTCAGTATAAATCGATCTTATGCACAAAAAAGAATGGGAGCAGCCGAAGATATCGGCAGCCGCAGCCTCGCACATCGGCCCGATCGATCGCCCGTTTCACCAATGCAGCGTTATTCGGTCTTGTCCCTGGCACGCCATGCCCTCAGCGGCCATCGCCGCTGGCGGCCGATATGGCGTCACATGGAGCCTCGACGCAGCTACGACGTAGTGATCGTCGGCGGCGGCGGCCACGGACTGGCAAGCGCCTACTATCTCGCGCGCAACCATGGCGTTCGCAGCGTGGCCGTGCTCGAGAAAGGCTGGATCGGCGGCGGCAACACGGGGCGCAATACGACGATAGTGCGATCCAACTATCTGCTGGATGCGAACGCGCGCTTCTACGAGTGGTCGCTGAAGCTGTGGGAGGGCCTGGCGCGCGATCTCAACTACAACGTCATGTTCAGCCAGCGCGGCGTGCTGAATCTGGCCCACTCGGATGCGCAGATGGATGCGTTCGCAAGGCGGGGCAACGCGATGCGTGCGAACGGGATCGACGCCGAGCTGCTCGATCGCAGCGATGTCATGCTGCTGGTCCCCCACCTGGACATGTCGCGCGAGGCGCGCTTCCCGATCGCCGGCGGACTGCTGCAGCCGCGCGCAGGTACGGCGCGCCACGACGCCGTCGCCTGGGGGTATGCGCGAGCGGCCAGCGAACTGGGCGTCGACATCGTGGAGAACTGCGAGGTGACCGGATTCCGCCTCGAAGGAGGACGGGTCGCCGCGGTGGAGACCACGCGCGGCAGCATCGCCGCCGGCCGGGTCGGGTTGGCGGTTGCCGGCCACACCTCGCAGCTGGCCCGGCTCGCCGGCTTGCGGATGCCTATCGAATCGCACGTGCTGCAGGCCTTCGTCACGGAGCCGGTCAAACCCGTCGTGGACATGGTCGTCACCTTCGGCGCCGCGCATTTCTATATCAGCCAATCGGACAAGGGCGGCCTGGTGCTCGGCGGCGACCTCGACGGCTATAACAGCTATGCGCAGCGAGGGGGACTGGCCGCGGTCCAGCACGTAGCGGCTGCCGGTGTCGCGATGTTTCCGTTCCTGAGCCGGATGCGCATCGCCCGCATGTGGGGCGGCGTCGTGGATATGAGCATGGACGGCAGTCCCATCATCGGCAAGACGCCATTGGACAATCTGTATGTCAACGGCGGTTGGTGCTATGGCGGCTTCAAGGCCACGCCTGCGTCCGGCTGGGTCTTCGCGCACACGATCGCCGAGGATCGCCCCCATGCATTGAATGAGGGCTTCACGCTCGCGCGGTTCAGAAGCGGCGACGTGCTCGACGAGCACGGCAGCGGTCCTACGCCCAATGCGCATTGAGGAGCGACGATGCTGCTGATTCCTTGTCCCTGGTGCGGCGAGCGCGACGAAGACGAGTTCAGCTACGGCGGCGATGCCTCGGTACGGCGCCCCGAGCTGGAGGAGGATGACGACATCTGGTTCGAGTACGTGTATCTGCGGGCCAATCCTCGCGGGCAGCACGAGGAGTGGTGGCAGCACGTGGCCGGTTGCCGGCGCTGGCTGCGTCTGCGGCGCGACACCTCGACTCATGAGATCGCCGGGGTCGCGACGGATGCCGGCGAGACGGCGCCATGAATCGAGCCGTTGCGCCGGGAGCCGTTGCGCCGGGAGCCGCTGCGCCGGGAGCCGCTGCGCCGGCCGTGCCGGGGCAGGCCTTCCGCCTGCCGAGCGGGGGAGTCGTCGATCGCAGCGCGAGCCTGACGTTCTCTTTCGATGGCCGCGACTACGTGGGCCATCCCGGCGATACGCTTGCCTCGGCTTTGCTCGCCAACGGGGTGCGCCTGGTGGGGCGCAGCTTCAAGTATCACCGGCCGCGCGGGATCATGTCGGCGGGTTCGGAGGAGCCGAATGCCCTGGTCGACGTCGGTCCGGCGGGGCGCTCGTTCCCGAACACGCCCGCCACGATGCTGCCGCTGTACAGCGGGCTGCGGGCCTCGTCCCAGCACGCCTGGCCGTCGCTGCGTTTCGACTTGAGGCGCCTGAACGAAGTGGCGGCGCCGCTGATTCCTGCCGGCTTCTACTACAAGACGTTCATGTGGCCGCCTCGCGGATGGCGAGTCTATGAGCACTTCATCCGCCGTGCCGCCGGGCTGGGCGGAGCTTCGACGGTTCCTGACAGTGAACGCTACGAGTACCGGCATGCGCACTGCGACGTCCTGGTGGTGGGCGCCGGGGCGTCCGGCCTGTCGGCCGCACTGGCGGCCGCGCGCCGGGGCGCACGCGTCATCGTCGTCGACGAACATGACGAAGCCGGCGGCCGACTGCGCTTCGACACGTTCGAGATCGACTCCGGCCCCGCAAGCGACTGGGTGCGAAGCACGCTAGCCGAACTGCGCAGCCTGCCCGACGTGAGCCTGCTGCTGTCGACCACGGCGTCGGCGCGTTTCGATCATGGCATGGTGGCGCTGGTCGAGCGCTGCCGGCCTGTCGGATCGGCCGGCGATCGCGCATCTGCGCAGCAGCGGCTTTGGATCGTGCGTGCGCGCCGCATCGTGCTCGCGGCAGGCGCCATCGAACGGCCGCTGGTGTTCGCGAACAACGATCGGCCCGGCGTGATGATGGCGAGCGCGCTGCGCGCGTACGTCAATCGCTTCGCCGTCGCGCCGGGGCGTCGGGCCCTGATATGGACGACGAACGACGACGCCTATCGCAGCGCGCTCGACCTGGCCGATGCCGGCATCGAAGTCGCCGCCGTGCTCGATGTCCGCGAGAATCCCGCCGGCTCGACGGTAGAGGCCGTGCGCCGCAAGGGCGTACCGGTGCTCACCGGACATGCCGTGCTCGACACGCGCGGCGGCCGGGCCCTGAGCGCCGCCATCGTCGGCAGCATCCACGGCGGCGCGGCGCCCCGGCGCATCGCGTGCGACGTGCTCGGGATGAGCGGCGGCTGGTCGCCGGCCATCCACCTGTCGTCGCATCTCGGGTCCAAGCCCCGCTACGACGAAGCGCTGCAGGCCTTCGCCGGCAAGGCCGGCCCCGACGGGCTGGCGATCATCGGCGCCGCCGCCGGGCGCGGCGCGCTGCGCCAGTGCCTGGACGATGGCTGGCAGGTGGGCGCTGCGGCCGCCGAGGCTGCCGGACTGAGGCAGCCGGTCTGCGTCCCGGCGCCTGCCTGCGCCGCGGTTGAGCAGGAAACCGTCGCGGCCCCGGCAGGGCCGTTCGGGCGGGGCGGCAAGCAGTTCGTCGATTTCCAGGGCGACGTCACGGTGGCCGACATCGAGCTGTCGGTCCGCGAGGGCATGAGCGCGCCGGAGCATCTGAAGCGCTATACGACGCTGGGCATGTGGACCGATCAAGGCAAGACCAGCGCCGTCAACGGCCTCGCTGTGCTGGCCCGCGCCACCGATCGCCAGCTCGCCGGACTGGGCGCGACGAGCTTCCGTCCCCCATATACCCCGATGCCGATCGGCGTCATCGCCGGCCGCGCGCTCGGACGGCGATTCCAGCCGATACGCCAGTCGGCCATGCATGCCCGCCACGAGGAGGCCGGGGCGATATTCGTCGAGGCCGGGCTGTGGCTGCGACCGCGTGCTTATCCGAAGCCCGGCGAGCTGCTGGGCGAGGCCGCTGCGCGCGAGGTCGATGCCGTGCGTTCCGGGGTGGGCATCGTGGACATCTCGACGCTCGGCAAGATCGACGTCCAGGGCCCGGACTCGCTGGAGCTGCTCGAGCGCGTCTATGTCAACGGCTGGCGCAACCTCGCGGTGGGCCGCGCGCGCTACGGGCTCATGCTTCGTGAGGACGGCATCGCATTCGACGACGGAACCGTGGCCCGCTTGGGCGAATACCACTATCTGATCACCACGACGACCGCCAATGCGTCGAAGGTGCTGAGCCAACTCGAGTTCCTGTTGCAGACGCAGTGGACGCAGCTGCGCGTCGACGTCAGTTCGGCGACGGAACACTGGGCCGCGATCGCCGTGGCGGGGCCGAAGAGCCGCGACTTGCTCAGCGATCTTCCGTCGGACATCGACTTCGCGGGCCCCGCGTTTCCTCATACGGGAGTGCGCTGCGGACGGCTGGCCGATATGCCGGTCCGTGTGTTCCGGCTCAGCTATTCCGGCGAGCTTGCCTATGAGATCCATGTCCCGGCGGCCTTCGGCGACAGGATGTGGCGATTGCTGCTGGACGCGGGGCGGCAGCTCGGCGTGCTGCCGTACGGCACCGAGGCGATGGGCATCATGCGGATCGAGAAGGGGCATATCGCCGGCCCGGAACTGGACGGCAGAACCACGGCTTCGGACCTGGGGCTGGGGCGCCTGCTGCGCCCCGACGAGCGATTCGTCGGGGCGCGAATGTGCCGGCGCCTGGCCTTGCAGAATGCCCGCCGGCCCGCCCTCGTGGGACTGGTGCCGATCGATGGGCATTCCGCGTTGCGGGCCGGATCGCTCATCACATCGTCGAACGGCGGCGATGCGGGCCTCGCGTCGATCGGCCATGTTTCATCGGCGGCGTTCAGTCCTACCTTGGGGCATCCCATCGCGCTTGCTTTCGTCCAAGCCGGGCCGGCGCGCCTTGGCGAGACGCTGATGGCCCGCTTCCCGCTGGCGGACGAGGCCGTGCCGGTACGGGTGACGCCTCCGGTGTTCGTCGATCCGGAGGGTGAGCGTGTCAAGGCTTGAGAGGAACGGGCTGTGGTCCGGCGCGAGCCTGGGCGCTTCGCTGAGGCTGGCTCAGCGTCATGGCCTGGCCATGGTGCAGGTCAGCGCCTTCGGGCTGGAGTCGGCGCGATGTCTGGCGGGCCGCGCGAGCAATGCGAGCGGATCCTTGCTGCCGCTGTCCCACGATCGGGCCAGGGTGCTCGCGACCTCGTCCTCCTTCAGGCTGGGACCGACGCGCTGGCTGGTGGTGGACAGCGCCGTTGACGAGGACGCCTTGCTGCGGCGCTTCAGCGATATCGCGGCCGACGTCGCCGCGCTGATGCCGTTCGGGCACGGCCGCGTGGTACTTCGCCTGAGCGGCGAGCCGGCCGCCGTCGTGCTGTCGAAAGGATGCGCGATCGACCTGCATCGCCGCACCTTTCCGGAGAACGCCTTTGCCCAGACGCTGCTGGACCGGGTTCCGGTGCTGCTGACCCGCATCGGCTCCGCGGACGTCTTTGATCTGTACGTCCCGCGCAGCTATGCGATGCACGTGCGCGAGTGCCTGCTGGATGCGGCGGCCGAATTCGGAATCTTCACCGACTAGCGGAGCGGGCCTCCAGTAGCGAAGTCGGCCTCCAGATAAGGACGGTAGCCGAGCACATCGTTCGAATAGCCGGAGGAGAACGTCACCAGGGCATGCGCCGCCGGATCCCAGCGACGGCGCTTCAATCTGCCGATGTCGTCCCCATAGACGTGCAGGCTGACGCTCTCCACCTGGCCCGCGCATTCGACCTGGTGAAACGACGCGCCGGCCGGATCGGTCGAACGGACTTCACCGGGTGTCAGGCGAACGCTGCTCAATTCGCGCGGCGGCGAGCCGGCTGCTCCGTCCAGCGCGAAACGACGTTCGATCTCGACGCCCGCCAGGCATCCGAACACGCCCCAGACTCCGTGGTCGTGAACAGCGGCCACCTGTCCGGGGGCGAATACATCGAGGACGATGGAGAGCCGAGTGCTTGGGCAGAGAAACAGCAGATAGGACCCGTACGGCGCATCCGGCTGGCATTTCCGGTAGCGCTCATCGGGCATCCGCCATTCGGCGATCAGCTTGCGCATGAGGCCGGCGACGCGCTGCTGGATCATCGTGGGGCCTTCGTCGGCGCGCACGGCCGCCACGCAGTCGCGCGCGAAGGCATGGAATGCCGGATCCCGGTGCGTCACAGTCATCAGCGAGCCTCGATCGGGGAATCAGTGCCACGAACTTATCGCGATTCGACCTTATGTCGTGCATCAATCTGTTCCATGCACCTCGAACGGGCGACGAACCGGCAGTAAGTCGATCTTATGGCGGGAGTCAAATCGCCTAATGTAATTGACCTTCCCGCCGAGCGCATGGGATCCTCGCCGCGATCATGCAGTCCCGGCGGCCGCGAAGCCCTCGACAGCCTGGCGAGTTCACTCGTCGGCAAGGACTTCCGGCGACGAGTTCGTTCCGAACACGGAGGTCGTCATGAAACCGTACACGCTACTGGTCGCGTCTATCCTGCTGGGCGTGCTTCACGTTCCGCTGGCGCCTGTATCCGAAGCGAAAGAGGTCCGGCTGGCTTACAAGAGCGATGCCACCTCGCTGGATTCCTATCAGAACTGGGACCAGGCTTCGCTGTCGCTGTCGATGAACTTCTACGATCCGCTGGTCGACTACGATACCGATGTCGGCTTCATTCCGCGGCTGGCGACGCGTTGGGAGCAGGCCGAGCCGACGCGCTGGCGCTTCGTGCTGCGCCAGGGCGTCAAGTTCCACGACGGCCGCGATTTCACCGCCGACGACGTCGTGTTCTCCGCCAAGCGGATGCTCGACCCGAACTCGAAGGGCCGCAACGTCCTGCGCGGCGTCAAGGACGTGATCGCGGTGGACGCGCATACGGTCGACTTCGTCACCGAAAGCCCGAACCCTTATCTGATCAACCAGTTCAACTCCTGGATGATCATGTCCAAGGGGTGGTCGGAGGCGAACAATGCGCAGCGGCCGGCGGATTTCTCGAAAGGAGAGGTCGGGTATGCGGCGACCCGCGTCAACGGAACCGGCCCCTTCATGCTCGAGAGCCGCGAAGCCGGCGTGCGTACCGTGGCGGTCCGCAACCCGAACTGGTGGGGCAACAAGGAGTATCCCGATCATGGGATTTCCCGGATCACGATGCAGATCATCGGCTCCGATCCGACGCGTGTGGCGGCGCTGCTGTCGGGAGAGCTCGATCTGGTGGCGCCGGTCGCGCCGCAGGATGTCGAGCGGATTCGGGCCGCCAAAGGGCTGACGCTGCACGTCGGCCAGGAGGCGCGGGCCGTCTTCCTGGGCATGGATCAATGGCGCGACGAACTGCTCTATTCGAACGTCAAGGGCAAGAACCCGTTCAAGGATGTGCGCGTACGCCGCGCGATCGCCCATGCGATCGATACCGATGCCGTCAACCGGGTGGTATTCCGCGGCACGATCAAGCCGGCGAATGCGATCATCTTCGAGGGCGTCTCGGGTTGGAGCGAGAAGTACAAGCGCCTGCCGGTCGACCTGAAGGCGGCGCGTGCGCTGCTGGCCGAGGCCGGCTATCCGAACGGCTTCGAGGTTACGCTGGACTGCTCGAATGACCGCGAAGTGGGCGATGCCGAAGCCTGCCAGGCGCTGGTGTCGCTGCTCGCCCGCATCGGCATCAAGGTCCATCTGCTGGCGCAGACCACGAGCCGCTGGAACGCGAAGATACTGAGCCTCGATACCAGCATGTATCGATTCAGCTGGGGCGCCAACGGCTGGGCCTCGCTCAACACGCTGAACGACCTGGTGGGCTGCAAACCCGCGGGACGCTTCGGTTTCAACATGGGCGGCTACTGCAACAAGCAGATCGACGAACTCGCCGCGCAGGCGCGTGCCGAGCCCGACCGGAACAAGCGCTATGCGCTGATCGAAAAGGCCTGGATGCTGGTGACGGACGATCTGCCGTACATCCCGCTCTACACCAATCCCATCCTGTGGGCGTCGAAAGACACGGTGAGCATCCGGGTGCGGCCGGACCTGCGGATCTACTGGCCGACCATTCGCGTGAAATGAGGCCGGGCCGACATGGAATCGCTCGAATGAAGGCTTGACGCGATGCTTGCGTTCACCATCCGCCGCCTGTTCGAGGCGATCGTGGTGATGATGGTGGTCGCCCTGGGCGCGTTCATCATGTTCCGGTTCTCCGGCGATCCGCTGACCTTCCTGATCAGTACCGACGCGCCTATCGAGGAGCGGCTGGCGGCGCGCGAGCGGCTCGGGCTCGACGATCCGATCTACGTACAGTACTTGCGCTTCCTCGAACAGACGCTGCAGGGCCGTTTCGGCGTTTCGCTGCAGACGACCCGGCCGGTCGAGCAGCTGATCATGGAGCGGCTCCCCGCGACCGTCGAGCTGACGGTGGTGGCCGCGCTGTTCGCCATCGGCGTCGGAATTCCGAGCGGCGTCTATACGGCGCTTCATCCGCGTCGTTTGGCGGCGCGCCTGCTGATGTCAGTTTCGCTGATCGGCATCTCGTTGCCGAGCTTCCTGATCGGCGTCGGCCTGATCTTCGTGTTCGGCGTGACGCTGAACTGGCTGCCGACCTTCGGGCGCGGCGATGTCGTGCAGCTTGGCTGGTGGAGCACCGGCCTGCTGACGGCCAGCGGCCTGAAGTCCCTGATCATGCCTGCCATCACGCTGGGCCTGTTTCAAGCGACCTTGATCATGCGCCTTGTGCGCGGCGAGATGCTGGAGGTGCTGCGGTCGGACTACATCAAGTTCGCCCGGGCTCGCGGCCTGCCCGATCGCCTGATCCACTTCCGGCATGCGCTGCGCAATACGCTGATTCCGGTCGTCACGATCATGGGCGTCCAGCTCGGCTCGATGATAGCGTTCGCCATCATTGCCGAGACGGTGTTCCAGTGGCCCGGGCTGGGGCTGATGTTCATCAACGCGATCAAGTTCGTCGACATCCCGGTGATGACGTCCTATCTGGTGCTGATCGGCTTCTTCTTCGTGGTCGTGAATCTGATCGTCGACCTGCTGTACTTCGCGATCGATCCGCGCCTGCGCAGCGGTCGCAGCGTCGTACGAGCGGGGGGCGCCTGAGGTGTCGAGCATTCCCGGCGATTCGCTTCCCCGATCGCGGCTGGGCGCGGGCTGGCGGGCGCTGCGATCCAGCGACGCCTGGGCCAGCTTCAGCTCCGACATCATGGCCGTCTCGTCGGCGGTCCTGTGCATGGTCTTCGTGGCGATCGCGGTGTTCGCGCCGCTGATCGCATCCCAGGATCCGTTCGATCCCGGCGCACTGAATCTCATCGATGCCTTCCAGCCGCCGATGTGGCTGGAAGGCGGCAGCGCCAGCTACGTGCTCGGCACCGATGATCAGGGGCGCGACCTGATGTCCGCGATGTTCTACGGACTGCGCACCTCGCTGCTGGTGGGTTTCGCGGCCGTGCTGTTCGCGGTTCTGGTCGGCGTGCCGATCGGGCTGCTCAGCGGCTATCTCGGCGGACGCGTCGACTCGCTGCTGATGCGGATCGCGGACATCCAGCTCAGCTTTCCCGGCATTCTCATCGCGCTTATCGTCGACGGCTTCGCGCGCTCGATGCTGCCGCCGCAGGTACACGGCGAGCTGGCTGTCTACGTTCTCATCGTCGCGATAGGCCTTTCGAAATGGGTCCCGTTCGCCCGAACGGTCCGAGGCTGCACGATGACCGAGAAGGAGCGCGAGTACGTCCAGGCCGCGGCGCTGCTTGGCCGGCATCCGCTTTTCACCATGACGCGGCACATCCTGCCGAATGTCATCGGACCCGTGCTGGTGCTGTTCACGATCAATCTCGCCGTGGCGATCCTCAACGAGGCGACGCTGAGCTTCCTCGGCGTCGGCATGCCGCCGACGCAGCCGTCGCTCGGGACGCTGATCTATACCGGGCAGAAGTTCCTCATGTCCGGCGAGTGGTGGATGGTGTGCTTTCCGGGCGCGGTCCTGGCCGCGCTGATCCTGGCGGTGAACGTGCTCGGGGATTGGCTCAGAGATGCCTTCAACCCCCGGCTGCACTGACGCGCCGATTGTATTCATCAACTAGACGAGGAATCGGCATGGCGAACGCAGCGACGATGATTCTGGCCGAGAAAGTGGCATCGACTGGACTGGCGGACGCACCGGCCGAAGTGAGGCGAGTGGCGCGCGACATCTTCTTCGACACGGTGAGCTGCATCCTGGCCGGAACGGCGGAGCCGGGCGGCGCCAAGATGCGGCGCTTCGTCATGAAGAGCGGCGGCGGCAGCGGGCCGGCATCCCTGTTGGGGACGCCGTATCGCGCCCCGGCCTTTCTGGCGGCGCTGGCCAACGGAACCTGCGCCGCGATACTCGACTACGACGACAATACCTGGCGACTTCCCGGCCACCCGAGCGGCGTCATCGTCCCTGCCGTGATCGCCCTGGCGGAAGAGCTCGATGCCTCGGGAGAGGCGGCGCTGGAAGCGTTCATGGTCGGGCACGAGACCATGGCCAAGCTCGCGGCGGCCGTGAATGCGCCGGCTTTGTACGTGCGGGGCTTCCACACCACGAATACGGTGGGCATCTTCGGCGTCGTCGCCGCCTGCGCCAAGCTGCTGAAGCTGGATGCGCTCAGGATCGCCAATGCGTTCGGCATCGCGGCGGCCCAGGCGGGGTCGTTGCGGCCGGGCATGGGCACCATGACGCTCGGGCTTCATTCGGGCGGCGGCGCTGCCGACGGATTGATGAGCGCGTGCCTGGCTGCCGACGGCTTTACCGGCCAGCCCACCATCTTCGAGATGCGGCACGGGTTCGTCGAGGCCTTTCTCGGGAACGACTCGCATGCGCTCGACGATATCTGCAGCGACTGGTGCGCGCCCTGGGATTTCGTCCATCCGGTGGAAGGCGCGGGCATCAAGCTGATTCCGTCGGCCACGACCAGCCACTGCTGCGGCCAGATCGCATGCGAACTGCACCATACGCCCGGCTTCGATCCTCATCAGATCGAGCGGATCCAATGGCTTGCGTCGCCGCTGGGCGTTACCATCGCGCGCTTCGCGCTGCCGGACTCGCACTACGAGTCGCTGTTCTGCACGCCGTGGGCGATCGCAGCGGGCCTGGTGGACGGCAAGCTTGGCATCGCGCAGTTCTCCGACGAGCGGCTGAAGGATTCCTTCACGCGGGAGCTGGCGCGCAAGGTCCAGATCGATGTGCATCCGGAACTCCGGAACACCACCAACCGGGCGCTGACCACGGGCGGCGAGCTGACCGTATGGTTCAAGGACGGTAGTGTGTTCAAGAAGACGCAATGGTTCCCCCGCGCCTATCCGGGAGGCGAACCGTGGACCGATGAGCATCTGGTGTCCAAGTACTTCGAGTGCGCCGCCTACGCGATGAGCGACGAGCAGGCGCGAGCCGCGCTGCCCATCATCCGGGAGGTGGATCGTCTGGCGAGCATCCGCGAGCTGACCGAATGCCTGCGCACCCAATGAGCCGGCCGGCGTCCGCACGCCGCTACCGGATAGGCGTGGACATCGGCGGCACGTTCACCGACGTGGTGCTGGTCGATGAGGCCAGCGGCGAGATGCTGGTGGTGAAGGTGCCTTCGCGTCCCGAGGATCCGTCGCGCGGCTTCATGGACGGATTGAGCAAGGCCCTGGGAGACTTCGAGATCGACCCGGAGGCTGTCAGCTTTCTGGTGCATGGCACTACGGTGGCCACGAACGCGATCATCCAGGGCAAGGTGGCGCGCGCCGGCTTGATCACGTGCGAGGGCTTCAGCGACGTTCTCGAGATCGGCTATCAGACGCGCCCGGTGCTGTACGACATCTTCTATCGAAAGCCGCCGCCGCTGGTGCCGCGTCATCTGTGCAGGGGAGTGCCGCATCGCATCGATGCCGACGGCGAGGTCGTCGTCGCGCTCGATGAAGCCGCACTGCGGGACGTGGTCGACGAGTTCAGGCGCGAGAAGGTGCAGGCGATCGTCGTCGCGTTTCTGCATTCCTATAAGGAACCGGTTCACGAGCGGCGTGCGCGCGAATTGATCGCTGCGCAGTGGCCCGGCATGCCGGTGATCCTGTCTTCCGACGTGTGCCCCGAGTATCACGAGTATCCGCGCACCAGCACCGCCGTGATCAACGGCGTGCTGGTGCCTATCATCGCACCTTACATCGACCGGCTGCAGACCTCGCTGCTCGAGTCCGGCGTGTCGGCCGGCCTGCACCTGATGACCTCGGGCGGCGGCATCTATGCGGCCACCTCGGCCAAGCGCCTGCCGGCGCATCTCGTCGAGTCCGGGCCCGCGGCCGGCGTCATCGGCGCGGCCTTCGTCTCGCAGCTGGCCGGCTGCAACCGGATTCTGGCGCTGGATATAGGCGGTACCACGGCCAAGGCGGCGCTGGTCGAGGAGGGGCGGCCGGTGCTGGCCAGCGAGTTCGAGGTCGGCGCCGCGGCCGTGCCTACGTCGACGTCGGGCCGCGGCCAGGGCTATCCGCTGAAAACGCCGGTGATCAGCCTGGTGGAGATCGGGGCCGGCGGCGGCAGCATCGCGTACATCGACCCCGGCGGCGCGCTGAGCGTCGGGCCGGACAGCGCGGGGGCCGACCCCGGCCCGGCCTGCTATGGCCGCGGCGGCACGCGGCCGACGCTGACCGATGCGAATCTCGTGCTGGGCCGCGTGAATCCCGATTATTTTCTGGGCGGTGCGCTGCCGATCGATGCCGATCTTGCCTACCGGGCCATCGAGCGGCACGTGGCGGCACCGCTGGGTGTCGACGTGGTGCACGCGGCGCGATTGATCGTCGACATCGCGGACTCGAAGATGACCAGTGCGCTGCAGTTCGTCTCGATCCAGCGCGGCATCGATCCGCGCCAGTACACCCTGGTGCCGTCCGGCGGGGCGGGCCCGCTGCATGCGGCCGGCATCGCGCGGCTGCTGGGGGTACGGACGATTCTGGTGCCGCCGACGCCGGGCCTGAATTCGGCGGTCGGTCTTCTGGCGACCGACCTGAAGCACGAGTTCGTCCAGACTTTCGTGAAGCCGTTGAACAGCATCGAGCTGTCGACGCTGTTCCGTGCCTTCGATGAACTTCGCGAGCCGGCGCGCGAGCTGCTGGAGGATGAAGGCGTGGCGCGTGAGCGCATGTCCTTCTCTCTCGAAGTTGACATGCGGTATCGGGGACAGGGATATTCGTTGCGTATTGCTTTCCCGGGCGGACCCGGCATCGATGTCGCCGCGGAGCTGGGCCGCGCGTTCGATGATGCCCATGAGGAGACCTACGGGTTCGCGAATCCAGGCGAGGTCAAGGAGATCGTCAACCTGCGGCTGACGGGAACGGGCGCCGTGGACAGGCCGCGTTTCCGGCCGATTCCGGAGGGCGACGGTCGCGCCGAACGCGCGGTCAAGGGGCGCCGCCGGGTTCACTTCGGTGCTTCGGATGCGCTGGCCGATTGCCCGATCTATGAGCGCAGCCGCTTGCTCGCCGGCGATACGATAGACGGGCCGGCGGTCATCGAGCAGATGGATACGACGACCGTGTTGCCGCCGCGCATGCAGGCGAGGCTGGATTGCCATGGAAACCTGCTCATCTCCACGGACCGCGAGGCGTGGCCGCTCGATGCGCTGCCGGCGAATGCATTTCAGACGAGGTAGTGCCGATGCTGATGAATAGCGCTCTCGATGTCGATACCGCCGAGCTGGACAAGCTCGGCATGGATCCCGTCAGCTTCGAGGTGCTGCGCAATGCGCTCACCAATGTCACCGAAGAGATGGCGCTGACGATCCGGCGGTCGGCCTATTCGACGAACATCAAGACGCGCGCTGATTTCTCGTGCGCGTTCTTCGACAACAAGCTGCGCTGCGTCGCGCAGTCGTTCGCGCAGCCCGCGCATCTGGTCTCCATGGCCACGATCGCGCCGGCGGCGATTCTGGAGTACGGCATCGACAGCTGGGGACCGGGCGACGCGATCCTGGTCAACGATCCGCATCGCGGCGCCAGTCATCTGAACGACGTGGCCTGCATCTCGCCCGTGTTCTGCGGCGGAGAGCGCGTCGGCTTTCTGGCGAACATGGCCCACCACGTCGACGTCGGCGGCTCGTCGCCGGCAAGCCTGGGCATCAATCGTGAACTGTTCCAGGAGGGAGTGATCCTGCCGCCGACGCGGATTGCCAGCGGCGGGCGTATCGATCACAACGTCCTGAGACTGATTCTGTCGAACATCCGGGCGCCCCGCGAGACGAACGGTGACCTGCGTGCGCAGCTGTCGGCCAATGTCGTCGGCGCCAGACGGATGCAGGGGGTCGTCGATCGCTTCTCGGCGGAAGTCCTGACGCGATTCTGCGATGCCTTGATCGCCTATACCGAGCGCTGGGCCCGGCGCGACCTGGCGAGCCTGCCGCAAGGCGTCTATCGCGCGGAAGCGTATCGGGATGACGACGGCTTCAGCGACGAGCCCGTCAAGCTGGTGGTCGCGGTCGAGATTCGCGACGGGCGCATGTCGATCGACCTGACCGGATCGGATCGGCAGCGGGCCTCGCCGATGAACTGCACCAGGGCGATGTCGCGGTGCGCACTCGCCTTCGTCGCGCGCTGCCTGGTGTCGCCCGAGCTGCCGGTCAACAGCGGCTTCCTCTCGCAGCTCGACGTGACGGGGCCCGATGGCCTGGTCTGCACGGCGGTCCATCCGGCGGCCGTCGTGGGCGGCTGGGAGATCGGGCAGAAGCTGGCCGAGCTGATCTGGCTGGCCCTGCACCCGGCGATGCCCGAGCGCGTGCCGGCATCGGGAAAGGCGCTGATCTTCAATCTGGGATTCGGCGGCTACAACTTCCGGCGCGACGAATACTTCTGCTACATGGAGACCGTGGCGGGCGGCGGCGGCGCCCGCCCTAACATGGACGGCGCTTCGGCGGTGCAGACCAATCTGCACAATACCGAGAACGCGCCGGTCGAGGAAGTCGAGATGAACTACCCGATCCGTATCGCGCGCTACGAGCTGATTCCGGACAGCGGCGGACGCGGCCGTCATCGCGGCGGCCTCGGCGTGCGCCGCGATTTCGAGTTTCCGTACGACGAGTGCACGTTCACGATCATGTCCGATGGCCGCAAGTTCGCGCCCTGGGGGCTGGCGGGCGGGGAAAGCGGCCGCTGCGCACGCTACATCCTCGATCCGCTCGGCGAGGCGCGTGAATTGCCATCGAAGGTCACGGTCACGGTCCCCAAGGGCGGCCGCGTACGCATCGAGACGCCGGGCGGCGGCGGCTTCGGCGATCCGGCCGGGCGAGATCCGGAGCTTGCGGCGAACGACGTTCGCAACGGCTACGTGTCGCCGCCACGGAGCTGCTGATGCCGGATCCGCTGCTCGAGGTCCGGAACCTGCGGGTGGAGTTTCCGACGCGGCGCCAGACGCTGGTGGCGCTCGACGACGTGTCCTTCGACATCGGCCAGGGCGAGATCCTCGGCGTCGTCGGCGAGTCGGGAGCGGGAAAGTCGCTGACTGGCGCTGCCGTCATCGGCTTGCTCGAACCGCCCGGGCGCATCGCGGCCGGGTCGATCCGCTTGATGGGCGAGCGCATCGACGATCTGCCTTATCAACGGCTGCGGCAGCTGCGGGGACGCCGGATCGGTGCGATCTTCCAGGACCCCTTGACCAGTCTGAACCCGCTGTTCAGCGTCGGCGACCAGTTGCGCGAGACGATTCTCGCTCATACCGATTTGAGCGCGAGCCAGGCGGAGCAGCGGGCGCTTTCGCTGTTGCGTGAAGTGGGCATTCCCGCGGCCGAACAGCGCATGCATCATTTCCCGCACCAGTTCTCCGGCGGCATGCGGCAGCGTGTGGTGATCGCCTTGGCCTTGTGCGCGAACCCCCGGCTGATCATCGCGGACGAGCCGACCACGGCGCTCGATGTATCGGTGCAGGCGCAGGTCATTGCACTGCTGAAGCGGCTCAGCCGCGAGTATGAGACGGCGATCATGCTGATCACGCACGACCTCGGTGTCATCGCCGAGGCGGCACGCCGCGTTGCGGTGATGTACGCGGGTCGGATCGTCGAAATCGGGCCGGTGGCCGACGTGATCGAGCGGCCTCGCCATCCGTATACCGCGGGATTGATGGGTGCGATTCCCGTCCTGGGCCGGGCGCGCAGGCGCTTGACGCAGATCGATGGCGCCATGCCGCGCCTCAACGCCATTCCGTCCGGGTGTGCGTTCGGTCCTCGATGCCGGCAGCGCTTCGATCGCTGCGAGCGCGAGCGTCCGGAGCTGAAACCGCTCGGTGCCAGACGTGTCGCGTGCTGGCTGGGCGAAGCGGGCCCCGACCGGCCCGACTCGGAACCGCAGCATGTCTGAGCCGATGGAGGCGTCGGCTGATGAACCCTTGCTGCGCGTCCGTTCGCTCAGGATGCACTTCGATGTGTCGCGCCCCTGGCTGAACAGGGTCATCGACGGTGGCGGCCGAGCGACTCTGAAGGCCGTCGACGGCATCGATCTCGACATTCCGGCCGGCACCACGTTCAGCCTGGTCGGTGAATCGGGCTGCGGCAAATCGACGGTGGCTCGCTGCGTGGTGGGACTGTACCGGCCCACCGGCGGCGAGATCTGGTTCGACGGCGCTGATATCGCATCGCTGCGCACGCGTTCCGCGATGAGACCCTACCGGCACCGGCTGCAGATGATCTTCCAGGATCCGTTCGCCAGCCTGAATCCGAGATGGCGGGTGGCCGACATCATCGGCGAACCGCTGCGTGCCTTCGGACTGATGCGCGAGTCCACGCTCATCGCGAAGCGTGTCGACGAGCTGCTGCGCCAGGTGGGGCTGACGCCGCCGGATGGCCGCCTGTATCCGCATCAGTTCTCGGGCGGGCAGCGGCAGCGGATCTCGATCGCGCGGGCGCTGGCCAGCAATCCGCAGTTCCTGGTCTGCGACGAACCGACCTCGGCGCTCGATGTGTCGGTCCAGGCGCAGATCCTCAATCTGATGAAGGATCTGCAGGAGCGGTTGGGGCTGACCTATTTGTTCATCAGCCACAATCTGGCCGTGGTCTACAACTTCTCGGACCGGGTCGGCGTCATGTACCTGGGCCGGCTGGTCGAGAGCGGCGAGGCCAAGCGGATATTCGGCAGGCCCTTGCATCCGTACACCCGCATGCTGCTCGATACCGTACCCGATCTGCACCGCCAGGGCGGGGATCGCATGCCGGTGGCAGGCGAAGTGCCGAATCCGATTTCACCGCCGGCCGGATGCCATTTCCATCCACGCTGTCCGTATGCCAGCGAGCGTTGCCGCCGTGAACCGCCGGTCATGCGGCATACGGCCGGGGTCCAGGTGGCTTGCCATGCAGTCGACGAGGGCCGCATACCGGTCGAGCCCTCGCCGGCATTCATCCCGGTGTCGAGCTTGAACTGATCGCGGCGCGTTACGGAAGAGGGTTCTACGGACAGCGATCAGCCGGCCTGCGCCACCGGCGCCGCGCCGTCATGCGATTTCAGGCCGTAGGCGCCGGCCGCCAGGCCGCGCGCGATGCGCACTGCGCTGCCGGCCGGGCTGTCGCCGGCTGCTGCCGCTGCAGGGCCAGGCTTGGGCGCCGTGTCGGCTTTGGGCGCCG
>JBFWXS010000011.1:12067-23029 GCA_050187175.1 Burkholderiaceae bacterium | reverse complement strand
TGCGATTTCAGGCCGTAGGCGCCGGCCGCCAGGCCGCGCGCGATGCGCACTGCGCTGCCGGCCGGGCTGTCGCCGGCTGCTGCCGCTGCAGGGCCAGGCTTGGGCGCCGTGTCGGCTTTGGGCGCCGCGCCGGCTTTGGGTGCGGCGTCGGCTTTCGATGTGGCGCCGGCCTTCGACGCGGTATCCGGTTTCGATGCGGCGCCGCGCTTCGCTGCGGCATCGAGATTTGCCGTGGCGTCGGACTTTGCCGCGACAGGCCTGGCCACCGCCGCGGGCTCCGCGAGATCCAGCTCGATCGGCATCGCCAGCGCTACCTTGTTCCTGTCGGTCAGCACGAGGACGCGCGGCTCCAGCCGCCGCACGCGGTTCAGTTCGCGCACCAGCGCAACCTGGCCGTTCGACAGCTCGACCAGGCAACCGACCGGAAACAGCCCGACCGCCAGGATGAACTGCTCGACCAGCGCCTCGTCGAACGAGCTGCCGCTCCATTCGTACAGGTTCATCGCCGCGTCCTGCGGCGCGCAGGGGTTGGCGTAGCTGCGCGCCGCGGTCAGCGCGCAGAAGCTGTCGGCGATCGCGGCCATGCGGCCCCAGATGCCGATCTCGTCGCCGCGCAGACCCTTCGGGTAGCCGGAGCCGTCGAGGCGCTCGTGGTGCTGCGCGATCGCCTGCTCGACGTCGGGGTGCAGCAGGCTGGTCTGCTTCAGCGCTTCGAGGCCGAGCCGCACGTGTTCCTTCATCACGCCGTATTCGGACGGATTCAGCATGCCGGGCTTCTCGAGCAGCGCGCGCTGCAGCCTCGCCTTGCCGATGTCGGCGAGCAGGCCGGCCAGACCCAGGCGGCGCAGCTCGTCGACCGGCAGGCCGAGATGGCGGCCGAGCGCGAGCAGATACATCGCCGTCTTGACGCCGTGCGGATAGGGCGTCGAGTCGTCGTCCTCGCGCAGCCGCGCCACCCACGGCAGCGGATCGGGATGCTCGATCATGCTGTCGACCATCCGTTCGACGGCGGCCTGGATGGCGTCCAGCTCGAGCGGCCTGCCGGCCTGAAGCTCATGCTGCAGCGCGCAAAGCGCCTGCTCGGCCTGCGCGAACGCTGCGCGTGCGCGCGGCAGCGCCGCGGCGAACGACACGCGCTCGCGATAGGTATGCAGCCGCAGGCCGAGCGGCAGCGCGGCGCGCACCGCCTGCTGCGATCGCAGCTGGACGGCGCGCAGCGCTTCGTGGCGGGCCGGCGCGCTGAGCTGCGCGCGCAGCCAGCCGGCGGCGCGCCGCAGCGGCGATGCGTGGCGCAGCGACTGCTCCTGGTCGATCGCCGTGGCCTTGATGAAATGGCGGAAGCGCTCGCGCGTCTGGCTGGTGATCTTCACGTCGGCGCGGATGCGCACCGGGCGCCGCGAGCGGCCGGGGCGCGCCGCCGGCTCGCCGTCGTCGGCGCCGTGGCCGTCGGCCGTGACCGCCAGCCGCTGGGCGCGGCGGTCGCCGACCTCGGCGCGCTGGATCAGCTCCGACAGCGCGGGTGTCGAGCGCTCGATGTCGACGTAGACGTAGCGGCAATACCGGCGCAGCGTCTCCAGCTCGATCTGGCTGTCGATCAGGAAGCCCTGCAGCAGGAACGGCGTGTCCGGCCACGGGCGGTCGAGCTCGACGACGAACATGCCGCGGCGCAGCCGATCCACTGGAATCTGATAGCGCCGGACCGGATCGCCGCCGGGCGTGTGCGGGAGAACGGACATCGAAGGACCTGAACGGGGCGGGCCGGAAGCCGGCGTTTGCCGAATGCGCTTCGATGGTACCCACGCTCGGGCGCCGGGCCAAGAGCCTGCGCCGGCTTGTTGACCAGGCGCAACCTTGGCCGACGAACGGCGCTGGAGCCGCGGCCGGTGCCACGCTGCGGGGCCGGCGGCGGCCCGCGGCGGCTGTCGCGGCTGTCGCCGCTGTCGCCGCGCCGGCTAGCGCTGCCCCTGCGGCGCCCGTCCGATCGCTTCGAGGATCGCCGTGCTGGCCTCGGCCTGGTTGAGCGTGTAGAAATGCAGGCCGGGGGCGTCCTGCTCGAGCAGCCGCCGGCACAGCTCGCTGACGACGTCGATGCCGAAGGCGCGGATCGAGTCCAGATCGTCGCCGAAGGCTGCCAGCCGCTGGCGGATCCAGCGCGGGATCTCGGCGCCGCAGGCGTCGGAGAAGCGCGCCAACTGCGTGTAGTTGCCGATCGGCATGATGCCGGGCACGATGGGCGCGTCGATGCCGAAGCGGCGGGCCTCGTCGCGGAAACGGAAATAGGCGTCGGGATTGAAGAAATACTGCGTGATGGCCGAGTTGGCGCCGGCGCGCATCTTGCGGCCGAAGGCTTCGAGGTCGTCGCGCGGACTGCGCGCCTGCGGATGAACCTCGGGGTAGGCGGCGGCCTCGATGTGGAACCAGTCGCCGCTGTCGGCGCGGATGAACTCGATCAGGTCGCTGGCGTAGCGGAAGTCGCCTGCGTCGAACATGCCCGACGGCAGGTCGCCGCGCAGCGCGACGACGCGCCGGATGCCGTGCGAACGGTACAGGTCCAGCAGCTCGTGCATCGATTCGCGCGAAGCGCCGATGCACGACAGATGCGGAGCCACCGTGTGGCCGCTCTGCGCGATCTCGAGCACGGTGGCCAGCGTCTTGTCGCGGGTCACGCCGCCGGCGCCGTAGGTGACGCTGAAGAACTGGGGCCCGAAGGCCGCCAGCCGGTCGCGGACGCCGATCAGCTTGCTCGCGCCTGCGGGGGTGTTCGGCGGGAAGAACTCGAAACTCAGCGCGAAATCGTCGCGGCGCGTGCGATCAGGGGCAGTGTTCATAGCCTTGCATGCAGAAAGAATTCGCGGTTGCCGTCGCCACCGCGGATGGCGCTGTCGTACCAGCCGCGCAGCTGCCAGCCGGCGTCCACGGCGGCGTCTTCGATCTTGCGGCGCACCTCGTCGTAGCGGGCCGCGTCGCGTACCAGGCCGCGCCGGTCGACGGCGCCCGGGCCCAGCTCGAACTGCGGCTTGACCAGCGCCAGCAGCGTACCGCCGTCACGTCGGGCCAGCGCAGCGGCGACCGGCAGCGCCGGGGCCAGCGAGATGAAGCTCAGATCGGCGACCACCAGATCGAAGCCGCCCGGCGGAGCGGCATCGCCGAGTGTCGCGGGCGTCAGCGTGCGCACGTTCAGGCCTTCCAGGCTGCGAACGCGCGGGTCTGCCTGCAGCCGCGGATGCAGCTGGCCGTGCCCGACGTCGATGCCGACTACGCGCGCGGCGCCCGCCTGCAGCAGGCAGTCGGTGAAGCCGCCGGTGCTCTGGCCGAGATCCAGGCAGACGGCGCCGCGCGGATCGCAGCCGCTGTCAGCCAGCGCGCCCTCGAGCTTCAGCCCGCCGCGCGATACGTAGCGCGGCGCGGCGCCCGCGGCCACCGCCAGCGGCGCATCGGCGGGCAGCTCGGCGGCCGGCTTGCGCAGCACTTCGTCGCGGCCGCCGATGCGGGCCGTGACGGCACCGGCCTCGATCAGCTCGCGTGCGCGCGTGCGTGATTCGGCCAGGCCTTGGCTCACCAGCAGCTGATCGGCTCTCATTCACCCGGCAGCCGCTCAATAGCGGTACGTGTCGGGCTTGTACGGCCCGGCCACGTCGACGCCGATGTAGGCCGCCTGATCGGGCGTCAGCTCGGTCAGCATGGCGCCCAGCTTCTTCAGCTGCAGGCGCGCCACCTTCTCGTCGAGATGCTTGGGCAGCACGTAGACCTTGCCCGCGTCATAACGCTCGGGGTGCGTCCACAGCTCGATCTGCGCGATCGTCTGGTTGGCGAACGACGAGCTCATCACGTACGACGGATGGCCGGTGCCGCAGCCCAGGTTCACCAGCCGGCCTTCGGCGAGCAGGATGATGCGCTTGCCGTCGGGGAAGATGATGTGGTCGACCTGCGGCTTGATGTTCTCCCAGCGATACTGCTTGAGCGCCGCGACCTCGATCTCGTTGTCGAAGTGGCCGATGTTGCAGACGATGGCCTGATCCTTCATCGCCTTCATGTGCGCGTGCGTGATCACGTCGCGGTTGCCGGTGGCGGTGACGAAGATGTCGGCCTTGTCGGCGGCGTAGTCCATGGTGACCACGCGGTAGCCTTCCATGGCAGCCTGCAGCGCGCAGATCGGATCGCATTCGGTGATCCAGACCTGCGCCGACAGTGCGCGCAGCGCCTGTGCGCTGCCCTTGCCTACGTCGCCGTAGCCGGCCACCAGCGCGACCTTGCCCGCCACCATCACGTCGGTGGCGCGCTTGATGCCGTCGACCAGCGATTCGCGGCAGCCGTACAGATTGTCGAACTTGCTCTTGGTGACCGAGTCGTTGACGTTGATCGCGCGGAACGACAGTTCGCCGCGCTCCGACATCTGGTACAGCCGCTTGACGCCGGTGGTCGTTTCCTCGGTCACGCCGACGATCGATTTGAGCTGGCGCTCATACCAGCCTGCATCGCGGGCGAGCTGCTTGCGAATCGACGCGAACAGCGAGGTTTCCTCCTCGCTGCCGGGCTTGTCGAGCAGGCTGGGGTCCTTGGCGGCGCGCGTGCCCAGGTGCAGCAGCAGCGTGGCGTCGCCGCCGTCGTCGAGGATCATGTTCGACGGCTGGCCATCGGGCCAGTCGAAAATGCGGTGCGTGTAGTCCCAGTACTCGTCCAGCGATTCGCCCTTGTGCGCGAATACCGGCACACCGGCGGCGGCGATCGCGGCCGCGGCATGGTCCTGCGTCGAGAAGATGTTGCACGAGGCCCAGCGCACCTGCGCGCCCAGCGCGGTCAGCGTCTCGATCAGCACCGCCGTCTGGATCGTCATGTGCAGCGACCCGGTGATGCGGGCGCCTTTCAGCGGCTGGCTGGCGGCGAACTCGTCGCGGATCGCCATCAGGCCCGGCATTTCGGTTTCCGCGATGCGGATTTCCTTGCGGCCCCAATCGGCGAGGCTCAGATCGGCGACCTTGAAATCGCTGGATTCGATCGATTGCGGAACGGCGGACATGGTCACTCCAGAAGGTGGATGACCACTGCGCAGGCGAGGACGGGTCGCTCGTCGTCCGTGCAGAGGTCACGGGTCAACGAGCGCGGTTGCTGCACCGGGGGCCGCGGGGCGGCGCGCGCCGGAAGGTACGCCCCCGAGCCTGGCGGCACCGGTGAAGCCGGCGCGCGTTGCAGCGCTCCTCGGGGTGGACGGGGATTATACCGACAGATCGTCGTCGGCGAGTTCCGCGCGGGCGTAGAAATCCTTCAGCCGCAGGCCGAAGGCGCCGGGCGGCAGGCCGCGCGCGATGCGCACCGAGGCGCCGCCGTAGCCGCTGCCGCGCGGCCGGCGACGGGCCGCGGCGGCGGCCGCCGCAGGCGGGGCGCGCAGCGGTCCCTTGTCGACACCCGTCAGCACGACCAGCTTCGGATGCTGCCGCTGTGCCGGGTTGCGGCCGGCCACGGCCGCCACTTCGCCGCTGGACAGCTCCACCAGCGAACCGATCGGATAGGCGCCGACCGATACGATGAACAGCTCGACCAGCGAGCGGTCGAACAGCTTGCCGGCCCAGTCGTGCAGCGCCGACAGCGCTTCCTCGACCGGCATGGGATTGGCGTACGGGCGCGCCATGGTCAGCGCGGTGAACGTGTCGACGATGGCCGCCATCTGGCCGTACAGCCCGATCGCCGAGCCGGCGAGCCGGTTCGGATAGCCGGATCCGTCGAGCCGTTCGTGATGCTCGGCGATGCCGCGCAGCGCCTCGTCGGACAGGCCACCCGCGCGGCGCAGGATGTCCTGGCCGATGCTGACGTGCTGCTGCATCAGCGCATAGTCCTGCGGTGCCAGCACGCCGGGATGCTCGATCACCTCGCGCGGCAGCAGCGCCTTGCCGATGTCGGCCAGCAGGCCGATCAGCGTCAGCTCGCGCAGCGCTTCATCGGGCAGGCCCATGGCGCGGCCGAAGTCGGCAAGCTGCAGCGCGACGGCCGCCGCGCCCAGCGGTACCGGCGCGGTCTGCAGGTAGACGGCGCCGATCCAGCGCGTCGCGTCGGGCCACTGGCGCAGCCCTGCCACGAAGGGATCGACCGCCGCGATGAGCTCGGCCAGCGACGGCGTGTTGCCGAGCCGCGCCTGGTGAACCACCGCCTGCGTGGCGGCGACCAGCCGCGCATGCAGCGGACGCAGCCGCGGCAGCACCTCGCGGATACGCGCGGAATCGGTGGTGACGGCGGTGCCGATGCGCGGGTCGTTCAACTGTTCGCGCAGCTGCTTGAGCTGGGCCAGCCGGTGCGATGGGCTGTCGTGCTCGCCGGCCGGCTTGTCGCGCGCCAGCCATCCGCGCAGCCGTTCCAGCGCGTGCCCGCCCTGACCGGATGCGGCGCGGCGGTCGGCGGCGATCAGCGAGCGCACCTGCTGGCGCGCCTGATCGCTGGGGCGGACGTCGTTGCGCGCCTTGGGCTCGCCGCGGCCGGCCAGCCGCCGGGCCAGTGCGCCCGGCAGCAGGACGCCGCGTTTCGCCCCCGTCAGCTCGCCGAAGGCCGATTCGCCGAAGGATGGCTCGCCGGCATCGGCCAGCGGCTCGTCGAGCGCATCGGCGTCGCTGTAGTTCGACAGCATGGCCGCCGCGCGAATCGCGCCGAGCAGCTGCGGGTCCGAGCGCTGGGCATCGACGACGACGAACTGGCAGTACTGGCGAATGGCGTCCAGCTCCTCGTTGCTGCGCACGACCAGCGCGTGCTGCACCAGCGGGGTGTCGCTCCATGGTCGGTCCAGCTCGGCGACGTGCATGCCTTTCATCACCCTGACAGCCGCGACCCGGTACAGGCCGTTGTCGCGGCTTATCGTGTCGGGATAGTCGAGTTCTTCCAGCGTCGTCATCGGGGTGCTTCCATCAGGCGCTGCGGCGCAATGCCGGCAACTAGCGGATCACACTATCGGACGCCCGGGGATGGCGCCAAGCGCTGCGGCGGGTTCCCTCGACGGCCGGCTCCGACCGCCGACGAAAGGTCGGTCGCTGTGGCCGATGGGCATTCGCAGCCGGTGTTCGCCGCGGTTCCGCAGGCTCGCTACAATCGGCCGATGAGCCGAATTTCCGATCTGCGCAAGAACTACGAACGCGGCGAACTCGAGGAGTCGAGCGTCGGCGACGAACCGCTGGAGCTGTTCCGGCAGTGGTTCGAGCAGGCGCTCGCCGCCGAGCTGCCCGAGCCGAACGCGATGACGCTGGCCACCGTGGGGCCGGACGGGCGGCCGTCGACGCGAATCGTGCTGATCAAGGAGTTCGATGCCCGCGGCCTGGTCTGGTACACCAACTACGAGAGCCGCAAGGGGCGCGAACTGGCGCATCAGCCGCTGGCCGCGCTGCAGTTCCACTGGGTCGAGCTGGAGCGCGTGGTGCGCATCGAGGGGCGCGTCGGGCGCGTCAGCGACGCCGAGTCCGATGCGTATTTCGCGTCGCGGCCGCTTGCTTCGCGGATCGGCGCCTGGGCCTCGGAACAGAGCCGCGTGATCCCGTCGCGCGCGACGCTGGTCTCGCGCGCCGCCGAGTTCGGGCTGAAGTTCGGCCTGCAGCCGCCGCGGCCGCCGCACTGGGGCGGCTTCCGGCTGGTCCCTGATCGCTGGGAGTTCTGGCAGGGCCGGCCTTCGCGGCTGCACGACCGGATGGTCTATCGCCTGGACGACGGAGTGTGGCGGCGCGAGCGGCTGGCGCCCTGAGCGTCCCTTTAGCCTGCCTGCTTCGCAAGCCGGCCTTACAGGCCGGCTTCCGCGCGAAGCGCCGCTGCCTTGTCCGTTTTTTCCCACGAGAAGTCGGGTTCGTCGCGGCCGAAGTGGCCGTAGGCGGCGCTCTTCTCGTAGATCGGGCGCAGCAGGTCGAGCATCTGGACGATGCCCTTGGGCCGCAGGTCGAAATGCTTCTGGACCAGGGCCGACAGCTTCTCGTCGCTGAGCTTGCCGCTGCCTTCGGTGGTGACCATGACCGAGGTCGGCCGTGCGATGCCGATGGCGTACGACACCTGCACCAGGCACTTGCTGGCCAGCCCGGCGGCCACGATGTTCTTGGCCACGTAGCGGGCCGCGTAGGCGGCCGAGCGGTCGACCTTCGACGGATCCTTGCCCGAGAACGCGCCGCCGCCATGCGGTGCCGCGCCGCCGTAGGTGTCGACGATGATCTTGCGGCCGGTCAGGCCGCAGTCGCCCTGCGGGCCGCCGATGACGAAGCGGCCGGTCGGATTGACCAGATAGCGCACCTCGCCCTTCAGCAGCTCCTTCGGCAGCACCGGTTTGATGACTTCCTCTATCACCGCCTCGCGGATCTGGCCCTGGCCGATGTCGGGCGCGTGCTGCGTGGACAGCACGACGGTGTCGACCGCCACCGGCCGGCCGTTGGCATAGCGCAGCGTCACCTGCGACTTGGCGTCGGGGCGCAGCCAGCCGAGCTTACCGCTCTTGCGCAGCTGCGACTGGCGCTCGACCAGCCGGTGCGAGTAGTAGATGGCGGCCGGCATCAGCTCCGGCGTCTCGTCGCAGGCGTAGCCGAACATCAGGCCCTGGTCGCCGGCGCCCTGGTCGAGATTGTCGTCGCCGGCCTTGTTGACGCCCTGCGCGATGTCGGGAGACTGCTTGTCGTAGGCCACCAGCACGGCGCAGCCGCGATGGTCTATGCCGAAATCGGTATTGTCATAGCCTATGCGCTGCAGCACGCCGCGCGCCACGCCGATGTAGTCGACGTTCGCGGTGGTCGTGATCTCGCCGGCCAGCACCACCAGGCCGGTGTTGCAGAGCGTCTCGGCGGCGACGCGCGAGTACTTGTCCTGCGTCAGCAGCGCGTCGAGGATCGCATCGGAGATCTGATCGGCGACCTTGTCGGGATGACCTTCGGAGACCGATTCGGAGGTAAACAGATATTCGTTGGCCAACATGCTTCTCCTGATAAGGCGGACGTTTGGAAGTCCGCGGGCGGCAGAGCTTCCGGGCGCTGCCGATCTTCCGGAGAAGCGGCGACGCTTTAGCGGATTTTCTTTTCCGGCGCGCGCCGCGCACCGTTGCCGCCCCGCAAGTTGTCCAATTAACTCGGCGGCAAATCGATTATAGAGCACGGGCGGGCGGGATCGCATAGACTCGCGACCGACATGAGCGCCCCCCCTGGCTCCCCTTCGTCCGGCGCGCCGCCTGCCGCCGGCCGCGGCGGCCGATCGCTGGCGGTCGGCCTGCTGCGGCTGGCCGGCCGGCTGCCGCTGCGGCTGCTGCGCGCGGCCGGCGCCGCGCTCGGCCTGGCGGTGTTCATGGCCTCGCCGTCGTATCGCCGCAAGCTGCGCGCCAATCTGCAGCAAGCGGGCTTCGGCGGCCGCGGTTTCGCCTGGCGCGCGGCCGCGGAGGCGGGCCGCACGATCGGCGAGCTGCCGTTCATCTGGACGCGCAGCGGCGCCGAACTGTCCGCGCTCACGATCTGGGAGAATCCGCGTCTTTTCGACGAGATCGAAGCGGCCGGCGGCGGCATCCTGTTCCTGACACCGCATCTGGGCGCTTTCGAGCTGTCGGCCCGCCTTTATGCCGCGACCCGTGCCCCGATGACGGTGATGTTCAAACCGCCGAACCAGCCGGCGCTGCGCCCGCTGGCCGAGTTCGCCCGCAACGGCGACGGCCTGCGCGCCGTGCCGGCCTCGCTGGCCGGCGTGCGTGCGCTGCTGCGCGCGCTGCGCGCCGGCGGCGCGGTCGGCCTGCTGCCGGACCAGGTGCCGGGGGCCGGCGACGGCCGCTGGGCGCCGTTCTTCGGCCGCCCCGCCTATACGATGACGCTGCCGCAGCGGCTGGCGCAGCAGCCCGGGGCGCGGGTGCTGCTGGTGGCCTGCGAGCGACTGCCGGCGGCGCGCGGCTGGCGGCTGCGCGCCGAGGCGATGCCGGAGCTGCCGACGCCGCAGGCGGTCAATGCGCGGATGGAGGGCTTGATCCGCCGCTGCCCGGCGCAGTATCTGTGGGCGTACAACCGCTACAAGCGCCCGGCCGGCGCGCCGGAGCCGGAGCCCTTGCCGGCCGATGAACAAGGAAATCCGCGATGACCGAACCCACGGCGGCTCCGCCGGGCGGCCGGGTGCGCGCGTTCGATGAGCCGTTCACGCGTGCCGGCCTGGCCGTGCTGCGCGCTGTCGCGCGGCTGCCGTACCAGGCCGTGCGCCGCATCGGCGAAGGGGTGGGCACGCTGGCATGGCTGCTGGCGGGCTCGCGGCGGCGCATCACGCTGACCAACCTGCGGCTGTGCTTTCCGGCCTGGAGCGAGGCCGAGCGCCGCCGCGTCGCGCATGCGCACTTCCGCTACTTCATGCGCAGCTTCTTCGAGCGCTTCATCTTCTGGCAGGCGCCGCCCGAACGCATCCGCGCGCTGTGCCGGCTCGAGGGGCTCGAGCATTTCGAGGCCGAGCGCGGTCGCCCGATGATCCTGCTGGCGCCGCATTTCGTCGGCATCGACGCCGGTGGCATGCGCTTCCAGCTGGAGCTGCCGCTGGCGTCGATGTACGGCGCGCAGAAGAGCCGCGCACTGACCGAGGCCATGACGCGCGGCCGCATGCGCTTCAATGGTGCGCGCATGCTGTTGCGCACGGAGGGCCTGCGGCCGGCGATCAAAGTGCTGCGCGACGGCGTGCCGTTCTACTTCCTGCCCGACATGGACCTGGGGGCGCGCGACGCGCTGTTCGTGCCTTTCTTCGGCGTGCCGGCCGCCACGGTGACGTCGGTGGCGCGGCTGGCGCGGCTGACCAGGGCGGTGGTGGTGCCGTGCGTGACCTCGATGCACGACGACGGCTACGTCGTCCGCTTCTATCCGGCCTGGCACGACTTCCCGGGCGACGACCTGCACGAGGCGACGCGGCGCATGAACGCGTTCATCGAGGAGCGCGTGCTGGAAATGCCGGCCCAGTACCTGTGGAGCCACAAGCGCTTCAAGACGCGTCCGCCGGGCGAGCCGGATCTGT
>JBFWXS010000011.1:0-11967 GCA_050187175.1 Burkholderiaceae bacterium | reverse complement strand
GACGACCTGCACGAGGCGACGCGGCGCATGAACGCGTTCATCGAGGAGCGCGTGCTGGAAATGCCGGCCCAGTACCTGTGGAGCCACAAGCGCTTCAAGACGCGTCCGCCGGGCGAGCCGGATCTGTACGGCCGCGACGGCAACGGCAATGGCAGCGACGGCGGCAGCGATGGCGGGTCGGCAGGCTAGGCGGGCTAGGCGGCCAGGCCGGCCGCGATGGGCGATAATCGGCGTATGAAACTGCGCTTCACCAAGATGCATGGCGCCGGCAACGATTTCGTCGTCATCGACGGCGTGCGCCAGCGTGTCGATCTCGCGCCGGCCGCCTGGCAGCGGCTGGCCGATCGGCATTTCGGCGTGGGCGCCGACCAGATCCTGCTGGTCGAACCGGCGCCCGGCGCCGGCGTCGATTTCCGCTACCGCATCTTCAATGCCGACGGCGGCGAGGTCGAACAGTGCGGCAACGGTGCGCGCTGCTTCGTGCGCTTCGTCGTCGACCAGGGGCTGACCGACAAGCGGGCGATCCGCGTCGAGACGCTGTCGGGCGTGATCGAGCCGCGGCTCGAGGACGACGGCCGCGTCACCGTCGACATGGGGCTGCCGCGCTTCGAGCCGGCGCAGCTGCCGTTCGACGCGGCAGGCCTCACGCCGCGGGCCGAAGGCGGCGACACGCTGTGGCCGCTCGAGGTCGGCGGCACGGTCCGCTGGATATCGCTGGTGTCGATGGGCAATCCGCATGCCGTGCAGGTCGTCGACGAGGTCGCGACGGCGCCGCTGGCCGCCGAAGGCCCGCTGATCGAACGGCACAGCCGGTTTCCGAAGCGCGTCAACGCCGGCTTCATGCAGGTGCTGGCGCCCGGCCGCGTCCGGCTGCGCGTCTGGGAGCGCGGCGCCGGCGAGACGCTGGCCTGCGGCACCGGCGCCTGTGCGGCGGTGGTCGCCGGCATCCGCCGCGGGCTGCTGCGCTCGCCAGTCGACGTGGAGACGCGCGGCGGGCTGCTGACGATCGCCTGGACCGGTGGCCCCGTGGCGATGACCGGCCCCGTGGCCACCGTCTACGACGGCGAGATCGAGCTTCATTCCCTTTCAGAGACGGACTGCGCATGACCGACCGCCCGCTGGACGCCGACGACGTCGCGCGTTACTTGAGCGACCACCCCGATTTCTTCCAGTCGCATCTGGAGCTGCTCGCCTCGATCACCGTGCCGCATCCGCATGGCGGGCGCGCAATCTCGCTGCAGGAGCGGCAGGTCGAGGTGCTGCGCGAGAAGCACCGGGGGCTCGAGATGAAGCTGGCCGACCTGCTGCGCATCGGGCAGGAGAACGATGCCATCGCCGACAAGCTGCAACGCTGGACGCGCCAGCAGCTGCTCGCCAGCGATCCGGCGCAGCTACCCGACATCGTCGTCGACGGCCTGTGCACGATCTTCTCGGTGCCGCAGGTGGCGATGCGGCTGTGGGGCGTGCGCGAACCGTATCAGGCGCTGGAGTGCGCGCAGCCCGTGCCGGTGGACGTGATCACGCTGGCCAATAGCATGAAGCAGCCGTTCTGCGGCCCCAATTCCGATTTCCAGGCGGCGCTGTGGCTGCCCGACGGCGGCGCCGACACGCGTTCGATCGCGCTGCTGCCGCTGCGCAAGGGCATCGATCCGAAGGCCTTCGGGCTGATCGTGCTCGGTTCGGCCGACGCCGACCGCTTCCAGGCAGGTATGGGCACGGCGTTCCTCGAACGGATCGCCGAGACCGCCAGCGCGGCGCTGTCCCGGCTGGCGGAATGAGGCCGTGGCCGACGGCGCGGTCGACCGGTATCTCGAACGGCTGCGCACCGAGCGCGGCTACTCGCCGAAGACGATAGACAGCTACCGCATCGATCTGCGCGAGCTGAGCGTGCTGGCCGGGCGCGGCCGGGGCGGCGCGGGACCCGCAGCGGGTCCCGCGGCCAGCTCCGCAGCGGGCACTGCAGCCAGCTCCGCGGCAGACACCGCAGCCGATCCCGGCGCTGCTCCCGATCCCGACTGGTCCGCGCTGGGCGAGCACGACGTGCGCCGCTGGGTGGCCGGCGCGGCGCGCGGCGGATTGGCGTCGAGCTCGATTGCCCGGCGCCTGTCCGCGTGGCGCAGCTTCTTCGACTGGCTCGCCGCCGAGGGCCGCATCGGCGCCAATCCGGCGCGCGGCGTGCGCGCGCCGCGCGCGCCCAAGCGGCTGCCGAAGGCGCTGGCGCCGGATCAGGCCGTGCGGCTGGTCGCCCTGCGCGACGCGCCGCGGGCGGGGGGCGGCGCAGAGGCCGGTTCCGATTTCCATGGCGAGGGCGGTACCGATGCCGGTGCGGGTCTCGATGCCGGTTTCAGCGCCGGTTTCAGCGCCGGCGCCCACAGCAGCTTCGAGCACCTGCGCGATCACGCGATCCTCGAGCTGTTCTATTCGTCGGGGCTGCGGCTGTCGGAGCTGGTGTCGCTCGATCTGCGCTTCTTCGACGGGCCCGGCGCCGCGTCGATCAGCTGGATCGATCTCGACGACAGCGAGCTGACGGTGCGCGGCAAGGGCGGCAAGACGCGCACCGTGCCGATCGGCGGCGCCGCGCGGCGGGCGCTGCGCGACTGGCTGGCCGCGCGCAACGAATGGTGCCGCACGCACGCCGGGGCCGACGAGCGCGCGCTGTTCCTGAGTCAGCACGGCCGGCGCCTGTCCGGCCGCACCGTCCAGCATCGTCTCAAGCGGATCGCCGTGCAGCGCGGCATACCCACCGACGTCCATCCGCACGTGCTGCGGCACTCGTTCGCCAGCCATCTGCTGCAATCCAGCGGCGACCTGCGCGCCGTGCAGGAGCTGCTGGGACACGCCAGCATCAGTACGACGCAGATCTATACGTCGCTCGATTTCCAGCGGCTGGCGGCGGTCTATGACGCCGCGCACCCGCGGGCACGGCGCAAGGGCTGAAATGAATCGACCTTCCGAAGACATGCCCGCGCTGCTGCTGCGGCGCGGCAAGGAGCGCTCGCTGCAGCGCCGCCATCCGTGGCTGTATGCGGGCGGCGTGGAACGCGTGCTGGGGCACCCCGAAGCGGGGCAGACCTTGCGCCTGCTGTCGGCGGACGGCGACTTCCTGGCCTGGGCGGCCTACAGCCCCAGCTCGCAGATCCGGGCCCGCGCGTGGTCGTTCGACGAGTCGGATCGGATCGATGCCGACTGGATCGGGCAGCGCGTCGCGCAGGCGGTGGCGCGGCGCGCCCCGCTGGCGGCCCGCAGCAATGCGCTGCGGCTGGTATTCGGCGAGGCCGACCTGCTGCCCGGACTGATCGTCGACCGCTACGCCGACCAGCTGGTGCTGCAGTTCACCGCCGCCGGCGTGGACCGCTGGCGCGAAGCCATCGTCGACGCGCTGGTGGCGGCCACCGGCTGCCGCGACATCTATGAGCGTTCGGATGCCGCGTCGCGCGAACGCGAAGGGCTGGCGCCGCGCGAGGGGGTGCTGCGCGGGCAGGCGCCAGCCGGGCCGGTGCCGGTGGTGGAGGACGGCGTGCGCTACGGCGTCGACGTGCAGCGCGGCCACAAGACCGGCTTCTACATCGACCAGCGCGACAACCGCGCGCAGGTGGCCGCCGCGGCCGCCGGCCGCAGCGTGCTGAACTGCTTCTGCTACACCGGCGGCTTCACCCTGGCCGCGCTGCGCGGCGGCGCCCGCGAGGCGCTGTCCATCGATTCGAGCGCCGACGCGCTGGCCCAGGCGCGGCAGCAGCAGCAGGCCAACGGGCTGAGCGCTGCCTGCGAATGGCGCGAGGCCAACGTGTTCGACGCGCTGAAGCAGCTGCTGGCCGAGGGCCGGCGCTTCGACCTGATCGTGCTGGACCCGCCGAAGTTCGCGCCGTCGGTCAAGCATGTGGAGAAGGCCGCGCGCGCCTACAAGGAAATCAACCTGAAAGCGTTGCGTCTGCTGACTTCCGGAGGCTTGTTGTTTACTTTTTCCTGTTCCGGCGCGATTTCCGTGGATATGTTCCAGAAGATCGTGGCCGGCGCCGTCTTCGACGCCGGAGTCGATGCCCAGATGCTCGCGCGGCTGCAGGCCGGAGAAGATCATCCGATGCTGATGACCCATCCGGAAGGCGAATACTTGAAAGGTTTGAAAGTATTACGCCTGTAGGGCGGCCGGACAGGTTCGCCGCCGCGCCGGCATGGGCAGGGGAGATCGGGCGGAGCGGACGAACAGAATGGATACGGCATTGACCCTCGAAACCTCGGATCAGGCGCGGCAGCTGATTCGCGCATCCGGCTCGCGCCTGACTTCGGCGCGCGTGCGCGTGCTGGCCGAGCTGATGTCGGCCGATTCGGCGCTGACGCATCTGGAGCTGCAGAAGCGTGTCGAAGCCGGTGCCGACCCGATCGACCGCGTCACCCTGTACCGGGTGCTGGACTGGCTCGACGAAGTCAAACTGGCGCATCGCGTGGCCGGGCCGGATCGGGTGTTCCGCTTTTCCGCGCAGGCCAGCCGCACGCCGCACGGCCACTTCCGCTGCGTGCAGTGCACCAGGATGTACTGTCTGAAGGAGAGCGGTGCACTGCTTCGGGGCATCAAGGCGATGCTGCCGTCCGGCTTCGCCGGCGACGAATTCGAGCTGACGGTATCGGGCCGATGCGCCCGCTGCGCCGCCGTGGCAGGCACGGAGCTTGCGGAGGCTGCCGCCGAGCCCCCGATGGGCCCACCCTCGTCGGTGCCCGCGCTGCCGGCCCCGCCGCCGGCGCCGGCCGCACCGGCCCTGGGCTGACGCGGACTGCAATCCGCGGCGGCGATTGCGGGGGATCACCGTGCGCCGGGCGGACAAGCACGTAGAATCCGCTCTCGGTCGAACAAGGACGGCATCCGGCCAGGGCGGACAGCGCGTCGAGAAGGAGCTCCGATGGCGGACAAGAACATCCCGGTGACTATCCTCACCGGCTTTCTGGGCAGCGGCAAGACAACGCTGCTCAATCGCATCCTGAAGGAACAGCACGGGCATCGCATCGCCGTCATCGAGAACGAGTTCGGCGAAGAGGGTGTCGACAACGACCTGCTGCTGCAGGAGCGCGACGAGCAAATCGTTGAGATGAACAACGGCTGCATCTGCTGCACCGTGCGCGGCGACCTGGTGCGCATCCTCGGCGACCTGCGCGAGCGCCGCGAGCGCAAGGAAATCGACTTCGAGCGGGTGGTCATCGAGACCACCGGCATGGCCGACCCGGGCCCGGTGGCGCAGACCTTCTTCATCGACGACGACATCGCCGACCACTACCTGCTCGACGCGGTCATCACGATCGTCGACGCCAAGCACGGCGACAAGCAGCTCGACGAGCACAAGGAAGCGCAGGAGCAGGTGGGCTTCGCCGACCGCATCCTGATGTCCAAGGTCGATCTGGTCGACGAGTCGGCGCAGCAGCAGCTGAAGGAGCGGCTGATGCGGATCAATCCGCGGGCGCCGATCAAGGCGGTGCACTTCGGCGATGCGCCGATCGACGAGATCCTCGACATCCGCGGCTTCAACCTGAACGCGATCCTGGAGATCGATCCGCAGTTCCTGACCAGCGACGAGCACGACCACGACGACGCGGTCCAGTCCTTCGTGTTCCGCTCGGCGCGCCCGTTCGACCCGGCCAAGCTCGAGGATTTCCTGTCGGGTCTGATCCAGGTTTACGGCCCCGACATGTTGCGGTATAAAGGCGTGCTCTACATGAAGGGGTCTGATCGGCAGACCGTCTTCCAGGGCGTTCACATGATGATGGGCGCCGACTCGGGCCGCCGCTGGCAGGCCGGCGAGAAGCGGTCCAGCAAGATGGTCTTCATCGGCAGGAACCTGCCGAAAGACACCTTCATCAAGGGGCTGGAGCAGTGTCTGGCATGACGCGTCCGCTCTTCACCGTAGTCTCCTAGGCAGGTAGCGACATGGCAGCGACGAAAGAGAAGAAACCTTTGACCGAGGCGGAACTGCTGAAGATGCCCGACTCGGACTACATGAACGATGCGCAGCTCGGCTTCTTCCGCAATCTGCTTCAGCAGATGGAGAAGGACCTGCTGGCCAATGCCGACGAGACCACCGAGCACCTGCGTGAGACAGTGATCGTGCCCGATCCGGCAGACCGCGCCACGATCGAGGAAGAGCACGCGCTGGAACTGCGCACTCGCGATCGCGAGCGCAAGCTGCTGAAGAAGGTGCAGCAGGCGCTGTCGCGCATTGACGCCGGCGAATACGGCTACTGCGAGGAAACCGGCGAGCCGATCGGCCTGCCGCGGCTGCTGGCGCGTCCCACCGCTACGCTGTCGCTCGAGGCGCAGCAGCGCCGCGAGCTGCGCCAGAAGCTCTACGGCGACTGAGCGCTACGGCGATCGAGTCCGGCGCGGCGCGCGGCGTCCGCCGCGAGCCGATGCCGACGCCGGTGTCGATACCGTTCCCGCTACCGATGGCTGGGGCCGCGCTGCCGGTCCCTCCCGCAGACCGATCCTGATCGTCGCGATCAGCGCCTCCAGCGCCGGCGAGCTTCGCGCCGGCGACCACAGCATCCGCGTCATCGATCGAAAGCGCCGCTGCTTCGCCGCCAGCGGCACGAAGCTCACGCCCGCCATGCCGGCCCGCGCCAGCGCCGCCGGAACCAGTGCCACGCCGATGCCGGCAGCGACCAGTGCCACGACCGTCAGCCAGTGACGCACTTCGTGCCGCACTGAGGGCGTGAAGCCGGCCTGCATGCACAGCCCGATGATCTGCTCGTAGTAGTCGGGCGAGACCTCGCGCGCGAACAGCACGAAGGTTTCAGTGGCGAGCGCCGCCAGATCGGCGGCCGCCGCGCCGGCCTGCGGATGCGATCGCGGCAGACAGCAGACGAAAGGTTCGGCCAGATAGTCGAGGCCGTGCAGTCCGTCCGGCAAGGTCGGTGCGTGCGCGAAGCCCGCGTCGAGGCGGCCGCTGCGCAGTGCGTCGATCTGCTCGCCCGAGTTCAGCTCGCGCAGCACTAGCTCGATGCCCGGCCGCGCGCGCTGGAACGCGGCCAGCCGCTGCGGCAGGCCGCGATACAGCATCGACGCGACGAAGCCTATGCGCAGCCGCCCGATCGCGCCGGCCGCGATGCGGCCGACCAGCTCGCGTGCCTGCGTCGTCTGCGCGAGGATCTGCTGCGCTTCGATCAGGAAGGCCGCGCCGGCCGGCGTCAGCCGCACCTGCTTGCTGCTGCGCTCGAACAGCCGCGCGCCGAGCTCGTCCTCGAGCTGCCGGATGCTGATGCTCAGCGGCGGCTGCGAGATCGACAGCCGGCTGGCGGCGCGGCCGAAATGCAGTTCGTCGGCGAGCACGCAGAAGTGGCGCAGGTGTCTGAGTTCCATTTGTGTTCCTTTCGTGCTCCGCTCATCGGCGCCGGTCACGGGCTCCGTTCGCAGGCCACCGAAACGATATGTCGAATATATCGTATGAGCCAAACATTGAATTGGACGATATCGATGCACGCAGCCGAGAATGCCTGCGACGAACAGCCCGGCCTGGCCCGCAGGCCGCGGCGATTCCGAGGAGACATCGATGAACGCGCATCCGATCCCCGACAATGCCGGCGCCAATCTGTTCCTGGCCGATCCCGGTTTCGATCCGCTGCTGCGCCGCTACCTGCCCGGCGAGCTGCACGCGCATCTGCGGCCGCACCTGCAGCGGCTCGGTGCGCTGGCCGGCGGCCGGCTCGACGAGCTGGCCGGCACCGCCGACTGCAATCCGCCGACGCTGGAGCCGCGCAGCCGCACCGGCCTCGACCGTCAGCGCATCGTCAAGCACCCGGCCTACGTCGAGCTCGAGCGCGTCGCCTACGCCGACTATGGGCTGGCGGCGCTGTCGCATCGCGGCGGCGTGCTCGGCTGGCCGTCGACCATGCCGCCCGCGGCCAAGTACGCGCTGACCTATCTGTTCGTGCAGGCCGAGTTCGGCCTGTGCTGCCCGGTGAGCATGACCGATTCGCTGACGCGGACCTTGCGCCGCTTCGGTGATCCCGACCTGGTGGCACGCTACCTGCCGGCGCTCACCAGCCTCGACTTCGATGCGCTGTGCCAGGGCGCGATGTTCATGACCGAGCAGGGCGCGGGCTCCGACGTCGGCGCCACCGAGACGCGCGCCTGGCGCGACGAGCACGGCAACTGGCGGCTGAGCGGCGACAAATGGTTCTGCTCGAACCCGGATGCCGGCTTGGCCATGGTGCTGGCGCGCGCCGACGATGCGGCGCCCGGAACGCGCGGCCTGAGCCTGTTCCTGCTGCCGCGCACGCTGGACGACGGCAGTCCCAACCACTACCGGATCGTGCGCCTGAAGGACAAGCTCGGCACGCGCTCGATGGCCAGCGGCGAGATCCGGCTCGACGGTGCACTTGCCTTCGTCGTCGGCGATCCGGGCCGCGGCTTCGTGCAGATGACAGACATGATCAACAACTCGCGGCTGTCCAATGGCGTGCGCGCCGCCGGACTGATGCGCCGCGCGCTGACCGAGGCGCTGTTCGTCGCGCGGCATCGCAGCGCCTTCGGGCAGCGGCTGGTCGATCTGCCGCTGATGAAGCGCCAGCTGGCCAAGATGATGGTATGGGCCGAGCAGGCGCGCAGCTTCGTGTTCCAGACGGCCGAGGCACTGCAGCGCGCCGACGGCGGCGACGAGTCCGCGCGCCGGCTGGTGCGCATCATGACGCCGCTGCTGAAGTTCCGCGCGTGCCGCGACGCGCGCAAGGTCACCGGCGACGCGATGGAAGTGCGCGGCGGCTGCGGCTACATCGAGGAATGGAGCGATGCGCGGTTGCTGCGCGATGCGCATCTGGGATCGATCTGGGAAGGCACCAGCAACATCGTTGCGCTCGACGTGATGCGGGCCATCCGCCGCGAGGACAGCCTGCCCGCGCTCGACGCGCATGTGGCCGGCCTGATCGACGAGGCGCAGCTGCCGCCCGAGCTGCGGCGCGCCTTTGAAGCAGTGTGGCGCCGTGCCGCCGCCTTCGCCCGCCAGGCCGCCGAGCGCGGCAGCGAGATGCTGGCGCGGCAGGCCGCCTCGGGGCTGTACCACTGCGCCTCGGCCGCCGCGATGGCCGCCGAATCGAACACGCCCGACGCCGGCCGCCGCCTGCTGCTGGCGCAACTGGTGCTGCGCCACCGCGTACTGCCGCGCGACCCGCTGGCCGATCCGCAGGCCGGCATCGAGCCGCTCGATGCGCTGCTCAGCGAAGAGGCGATGGAGCGCTCGCGCCTGCCGGCGCTCGTCTGAACGCGTGCGTGCGGCGCTGCGATTCGGCCCTCGTTGGCTTGATCGCCGTTCGAGTCACTGATTCAGCCACCTGATCAGCCACCTGATCAGCCACCCAATCAGCCACTGTCGGCCGCGCATCGGCCGACGCTTTGCCGGCTCCGCCGAGACGGGCCGCTGTCATCCGAGGAGACTTCATCATGCAAGATCGTTCGATATCCCGATTCGCGCTGTCCATCGCCGCCGCCGGCTTGGTGGCCGTCTGCGCGTGGGCCGCGCCGGGCGGCGCGCAGGCGCAGCCGCAAGGCGCCGCCGAGTTTCCGCAGCGGCCCGTGACGCTGGTCGTGCCTTATGCCACCGGCGGGCCCACCGATGCGATGGCCCGCGCGATCGCCGCGGCGCTGCGGCAGCAGCTCGGCCAGACGGTAATCGTCGAGAACAGGGCCGGCGCGGGAGCCAACCTCGGCGCCGAGCACGTGGCGCGAGCCGCGCCCGACGGCTACACGATCATGCTGGGCACGCCCGCGCCGCTGGCCATCAACGTCAGCCTGTTCCGCAAGATCAACTACCACCCGCTGCGCGACTTCGCGCCCGTCATCCACATCGGCAGCATCCCGAACGTGCTCGCCGTGCATCCGAAAGTGCCGGCCGGTAACCTGAAGGAGCTGCTCGCCTACGCCAAGGCGAATCCCGGCAAGCTGAATTTCGCGTCGTCGGGCAATGGCGCCACCTCGCATCTGGCCGGCGTGCTGTTCAACCGCATGGCGGGCACCGATCTGCAGCACGTGCCGTACAAGGGCACGGGACCGGCGATGATCGATCTGCTCGGCGGCCAGGTCGACATGACCTTCACCGACGTGCTGACGGCGCTGCCGCATCTCCGCGCCGGCAAGCTGAAGGCGATCGGCATGGCCTCGGCGACCCGTTCGCAGGTGCTGCCCGACGTGCCGACGCTGGCCGAGCAAGGACTGAGCGGCTACGACTCGAGCGTCTTCTTCGGCGTCGTGGCGCCCGCCCGCACACCCGAGCCGGTGCTGATGAAGCTGAACCAGGCGATGCGCGGCGCGCTGGATGACGCCGTGGTCAGCAAGCTGCTGCTCGATCAGGGGCTGCAGCGGGCGCGCGACACTGCGCCGCAGGCCTTCAGCGCGTTCCTGAAGACCGAGGTCGACAAGTGGGCCGAGGTGGTGAAGTCGTCCGGCGCGCAGGTCGATTGAGCGGACGGGAAGCTTGCCATGCAGAGCGACGCCAATGCAGCGGCTTCGGCATCCGTGCCTGCCGCGCGGGTTTCGACGGCCGCGCGGGTTTCGACGGCCGATTCCGTTTCGATGGCCGAATCCGTTTCGACGGCTGAGCCCGGTGCTCTCGCCGGTCTGCGCGTCATCGATCTGAGCCGCGTGCTGGGTGGACCCTACTGCACGCAGATTCTCGGCGACCATGGCGCCGACGTGCTGAAGATCGAGCCGCCGCAGGGCGACGAGACGCGCGGCTGGGGCCCTCCGTTCGCGCCGAACGGGATGGCCGCCTACTTCATCGGCGTCAATCGCAACAAGCGCGGCATGACGCTCGACCTGTCGCAGCCCGCCGGCCGCGAGGCCCTGCTTGCATTGCTGGCCGACGCCGACGTGCTGGTCGAGAACTTCAAGCCCGGTACGCTGGAGAAATGGGGGCTGGCGCACGAGCTGCTGGCCGATCGCTTCCCGCGCCTCGTGCATTGCCGCGTGTCGGGCTTCGGCGCCGACGGCCCGCTCGGCGGCCTGCCGGGCTATGACGCGGTGATCCAGGCAATGGCCGGCCTGATGAGCGTCAACGGTGAAGCCGGCGGCGAACCGCTGCGCGTCGGCCTGCCCATCGTCGACATGGTCACCGGCCTGAATGCCGCTGTGGGCATCCTGCTCGCGCTGCAGGAGCGCGAACGCAGCGGCCGCGGGCAGTTCGTCGAGACGGCGCTGTACGACTGCGGCGTCTCGCTGCTGCATCCACACATGGCCAACCTGCTGGCTGGCGGCGCGCTGCCGCGACGCACCGGCAATGCGCATCCGAACATCTGCCCGTACGACACCTATCGCACGCGCACCACGCCGATCTTTCTCGCAGTAGGCAACAACGGCCAGTTCGCCAAGCTGTGCGATCGCCTCGGCGCTCCCGAGCTGGCGCGCGCGCCGCAGTTCGCCGACAACCGCGATCGCCTCATCAACAGCGAAGCGCTGAAGCGTGAACTCGAGGCACTGCTCGCCGGACACGATTGCGAGACGCTCGCGCCGGCCCTGATCGAGGCCGGCGTGCCTTGCGGGCCGGTCCTGTCGCTGGATGCCGTCGTTGCGCATCCGCACACTCGGCATCGCGGCATGCTGGTGGAGATCGGGGATGACTATCGGGGGGTCGGGTCGCCGGTCAAGCTGTCGCGGACGCCGGCGACGTATCGGGTGCCGCCGCCCCGGGGCTTGTGACTTTTTTCCGGTTGTGGCGGGCAAAGGCGTGGGCCGGGCGCTGCGGCTGGGCACGGCGCCAGGGGGGCGTGACGCCGGCTCGACGGGTCGCGGGTCGGCAGCATGGGTGGGCACGGCGCTGGATGCTTGCCCCTTTGCTTTGCAAAGGGGTTCCCTGCGATGCTCGGAAGCTTGTCCCACGGCGTAACTCGCTGCGCTCCCCTGTGGGGAGCTCCGCTCAGACAGACGCCGTAAGTCAGAAGTGGTGGCGCGCTGCGCGCGCGGTCCAAGCTTCCTGCGCTTCTCGGCTGCGCATACAGCGC
>JBFWXS010000010.1:107956-125595 GCA_050187175.1 Burkholderiaceae bacterium | reverse complement strand
CGGCAGATCAGCTTGTTCGGCAAGCCGCGCAGGATCAGCCGCAGGACGTCGCACTGCCGCTCGGTGAGCCCGAGCTGGCGCGGATCGCCATTGCCGGCGCCGGGCCGGCTCATCAGCGACGGCGGCTCCTGCACCAGGTGGCGGACGCTGTCGATCGCTTCGCGGGGCACGTAGACGTGGCCGGTGGTGACCAGCCGCAGTGCATGCGTCATCACGTCGGCGTGATACGTCTTCGGGATGTAGCCGGCGGCGCCGGCTTCGAGGCAGCGCAGGATGACGTCGCGGTCGGTCTGCGCGGATAGCACGATGACGGGGACCGTCGGGAAGCGCTCGCGCAGCGCGGTCAGCGCCTGCAGGCCGCTGCTGTCGGGCAGGTTCAGATCGAGCAGCAGGTAGTCATAGGGGACGTCGGCCGCCAGCATCCGCCGCCCTTCGGCGTAGCTGGCGGCCAGATCGACGCGGCAGCCGGGGGCGATGGCTTCCATCGTCATCTTGACGGCGTCGCGCATCAGCGGATGGTCATCGATGATCAGAATCGTTGCAGGCATGGCAGTGGCTTTCGGCGCGCGGACACATTTTCTTGACGAAGTTTTAAGGTTTGGGCGCCGGGGGTGTCAAGGCGGTGCACTACCGAGTTCGATTTGCCTACGCCCAAAGAGCTATGTTGGCCGGGCTACTGTCGTCGGGGCGGTCGATGGGAGGAGGCAGCGGAGCGGGCATAATCGAAGGTTTATCGCCTCGCGGCTGCTCTGCGCCGTGTCCGCCGCTCTGCGCCATGTCCGATTCGCACCGCTTCTGTGTCGCGCCTATGCTCGATCTCACCGATCGCCATTGCCGCGTCTTCCACCGGCAGCTGAGCCGGCGTGCGCGTCTGTACACCGAGATGATCACCACCGGCGCATTGCTGCATGGGCCGCGCGAGCGGCTGCTGGCCTTCGATCCAGTCGAGCATCCGGTGGCGCTGCAGCTCGGCGGCTGCGATCCCGCTGAACTGGCGCAGGCCGCGCGGATGGGTGCGCGTGCCGGCTACGATGAGATCAACCTGAACTGCGGCTGCCCCAGCGAACGCGTGCAGCGAGGAGCCTTCGGCGCGTGCCTGATGGCCGAACCCGCGCTGGTCGCCGATGGGATACGCGCGATGCGCGATGCCGTGGACATTCCGGTGACGGTCAAGCACCGCATCGGCCTCGATCGCGACGAGAGCTATGCGTTCGTCCGCGATTTCGTCGGTCAGGTGGCCGAGGCCGGCTGCGGCGTGTTCATCGTGCACGCGCGCAATGCCTGGCTGAAGGGACTGAGCCCGAAGGAGAACCGCAGCGTGCCGCCGCTGCGCTACGAGCTGGCAGCGCGGCTGAAGCGTGATTTCCCCGCGCTCGTCATCGTGCTCAACGGCGGCCTGCGCGAGCATGCGCAGGCCTTGCCGTGGCTCGATCAGGTCGACGGCGTGATGATAGGGCGCGAGGCCTACGAGAACCCCTGGCTGTTGAGCGACGTCGACCGCCTGTACTACGGCGAGCAGCGCGTGCCGGGGCAGCGCGCGCCGCGGGACGGCGATGCGGCGGTGCCGCCGAGCCGCGAAGCCGTGGCGCGCGCCATGCAGCCGTACCTGCAGCGGCAGATGGCCGCCGGCACGCCGGCGCGGGCGGTGGTCCGCCACATGCTGGGATTGTTCAATGGACTGCCGGGGGCGCGGCGCTGGCGCCGTGCGTTGAGCGACGAGTCGTGGCTGAAACGTGCCGGCGACGCCGTGCTGACCGAAGGGCTGGCCGCGCTGCATGCCGCAGGGACCCGCGCGCCGAGGGACGACGGAGCCGTCCGTGCACCGGCCGGCGCGATGGCAGCGACAGACTGAATGCGATCGATCGAATGTCGGAGCGGCCGAAGGCCGTTCGCGGACTACCAATGAGCATCGGCGCGAGCCGATGCCGCCCGCTGCTTGCGCAGCCGATGCACGTAGGCCAGGATGGCGGCGAAGGCGGCGGCGGCCAGCGCGGCCTCGATGCCTGCCAGCGCGACGCTGGGACCGACGTCGGAGGTGGCCCGCACCAGTCCTTCGGTGAGATAGACCAGGATCAGCATCGACCACCATTGATAGGCGCGGACATTGCCGCGTGCGAGCGAAGGCAGCGCCATCGCCAGCGGCACCACTTTCAGCGCCAGCAGCCAGGCACCGGGTCGCAGCGGTGCGAGCCACAGCTCCCAGGCCAGCCCGAGGACGATGAGCGCGACGAACAGCGCAGCCACGAGGCGGCGCAAGGCGGGAATCGACATGGGCTGCGATTATAGGCACGATGCGAAGCCACGATGCGCTTCACTGATTCCCTCGACGACGGCCAGGCCGCGCGCTCGCTGCGCGCGGCGGCCAAGCTGCTGCGCGCCATGGTCCGGCAGGGCAAGCAGCTGCATCTGACGCATACCGCGGGCAGCTTGTCCTTTCTGTCGCTGCTGGCGCTGGTGCCGATGTTCTCGATCGCGTTCGCGGTGACGACGGCGCTGCCGACCTTCACGCGGTTGCGGCAGGCGCTGCAGGAGTTCCTCGCCTCGAACCTGTTTCCGAGCGCCATCAGCGAAACCATCCTGACCTATCTGAGCCAGTTCGCCGCCAAGGCCAGCGGACTGTCGCTGATCGGCGCAGCCGCGTTCTTCGTGACCGCGTTCACCGCGCTGCTGACCATCGAGGACACGCTCAACCGGATCTGGGTGGCGGACCGGCCGCGGCCGCTGGCGACGCGGCTGACGCTGTACTGGACGCTGCTGACGCTGGGCCCGCTGATGCTGGGCGCGAGTCTCACGATCCATGGCGTGGTGGCGACCGCCTGGCTGCGCGGCGATTCGCTGGACGAGTTGCGCAGCCTGTGGTTGGTGGTACTGCCGTGGGGGATCTCGCTGGTCAGCCTCACGCTGCTGTACCGGCTCGTTCCCAGCGCCAGAGTGCGCTGGCGCGAGGCCTTTGCGGGCGCGCTTCTGGCGGCGCTGCTGCTGCATCTGCTGCGTACCGGTCTGGGTTGGTACGTGGCCAAGCTGCCGAGCTATACCGTGGTGTACGGCGCGTTCGCGGCGCTGCCGCTGCTGCTGCTGTGGCTGTTCCTGGGCTGGATGGCATTGCTTGCCGGCGCGCTGCTGGCGGCCAACCTGCGCTTCTGGGGACAGCCCGGAGAGCCGCACTGCGCTCGCACGCCGGCCGAACGCTTCATCGATGCCCGGCTGCTGCTGCAGGCGATGGCCGAAACGCTGGGCGCCGATCGCAACGGGGCGCTGCCGGCGGCGCATCTGAGCCGCCGGCTCGATGATGATCCGCGGCGCTTCGCGGAGGCGGCGCTGCTGCTGTCGGAGCTCGGCTACGTCACGCGGCTGGCGACGCTGGCCGGCGCCCCTTCCGCCGGCAGCGACGATCCGCAATGGAACGAGCGCTGGGCCTGGGCCCGCGACCCGATGGGCATGAGCCTGCGGCCGCTGTTCGAAGCGGTGTGGCAGGCGAGCGGCGAGCCTGAGGCGACGCCCAAAGGGGCGGCAGGACGCCGATCGGGCCGGTCGACCGGCTCGCCGGCGGGGCCGGCAGGGCCGGCGCGCGCGGCGGACTTCCCGGCGCCGTTCCTCGACGCGCCGCTGGCCGGCGGCAGTGTCGGCGCACGAATCGGATCGGCTGGATCGACCGGCGGCTGATCCGATCGCCGCGGATCGGGCTCAGGCCTGGGCCGGTCGCGACTGCGGAGCCGTCGGCGAGGTGGGCCCTGCTGGCGAGGTGGGCTCTGCCGGCGAGGCGGGCGCCGCCGGCAGAGCCGCTGCGACGAAATCGCGCAGCGCCGCCAGCAGCGCTTCCGGCTGTTCGGCCATCAGGTTGTGACCGCAGTCCGCGATCTCGACGACTCGCGGGGCCGGCTGCCCATGCGCCTGCGCCGCTGCTCGGCAGTGCTCGATCAGCGTCCGTGCCTGCCGCGGCGCAGTCATCAGATCGCGTTTGCCGAGTGCGAACAGTACCGGGCAGCGCAGTGCATCGGCGCGCTGCAGGCCGTCGGCGTAGATGTTGCAGGCATTGAAATCCGTCAGCAGCACGCCGGGCCGCTGGCGTTCCATCAGGCGCCGGTTCTGCATGAAGATCGAGAAGCCCGGTCCCGGGCAGCCCGGGCGCGCATTGATCGTCGAGTGCGACCAGTAGTTGATCATGTCGAACGCGCGCGGCTCGTCGTCGCGCGCTGCTTCCAGCAGCGCGTCGGAGACCTTCATCGGGAAGGCGGTGCCGACCAGAGCCAGCCGCTCGACCGGTGCATCGGCGCGGCCGGCGGCGTCGAGCGCGATCAGCGAGCCCATGCTGTGGCCTACCAGAGTCGCGCGCTGTACGCCTGCGGTGCGCAGCAGTGCGATCAGCCAGTCGGCCATCGACCCTACGTCGGGCAGCGGCTTGCCGCCGCTGCGGCCATGGCCGGGCAGATCGACGGCGAGCACCGAGAAGCCGTGGTGCGCCAGATAGCGCGACTGCAGGGCCCAGACGCTGTGATCATGCTCGGCGCCATGCACGAAGGCGATGACCGGACGGCTTGCGTCGAAGGGCCGGCCGCCGGTGTATGCGTAATAAGAGATGCCGTCGAGCTCGATCTGCATGCGGGCGGTTCCTGGCGGGGGCGCGGCGGCCGCGGTCTCAGGTCTTCTGCGCGGCTTTCAGGCCTGCGCTGAGATCGGCGATCAGGTCGTCGGCGTCTTCCAGTCCGACCGACAGGCGCAGCGTGCCTTCGCCGATGCCGGCCGCTGCCAGCGCCGCGGCGTCCATGCGGAAATGCGTCGTCGATGCCGGGTGGATGACCAGCGACCGTGCGTCGCCTACATTGGCCAGATGTGAGAACAGCCGCAGCCCCTCGACGAAGCGGCGGCCCGCGGCGCGGTCGCCGCGGATGTCGAAGCTGAACACGGCGCCGCAGCCGCGCGGCAGCAGCCGCTGAGCCAGCGCGTGGTCGGGATGGTCGGCGAGCGCCGGATAAGAGACGCGCGCCACCATCGGATGTTCCGCGAGGAACCGGGCAATGCGCTCCGCGTTGGAGACGTGCCGCTGCATACGCAGCGACAGCGTTTCGACCCCTTGCAGGATCTGGAACGCGTTCATCGGACTCATGCAGGCGCCGAAGTCGCGCAGGCCTTCGCGGCGCGCGCGCAGCAGGAACGGCGCGACCGTGGACTCCTCGGCGAACACCATGCCGTGGAAGCCGTCGTACGGTTCGGTGAGTTCGGGAAACTTTCCCGAGGCCAGCCAGTCGAAGCGGCCGATGTCCACCAGCAGGCCGCCGACCACGGTGCCGTGGCCGCATAGGAACTTGGTGGCGGAGTGATAGACCAGGTCGGCGCCGAGATCGCCCGGGCGGATCAGATACGGCGTGGTGAACGTGGAATCGACCAGCAGCGGTACGCCATGCGAATGCGCGATGTCGGCGACCGCCGGGATGTCGAGGACGTCGAGGCCGGGGTTGCCGAGCGTTTCGCCGAACAGCAGCCGCGTGTTCGGCCGCAGCGCGGCGCGCCACGCATCGAGGTCGCGCGGATCGACGAAGCTGGTGTCGATGCCGAAGCGGCGCAGCGTGTAGTCGAGCAGGTTGTGCGAACCGCCGTAGATCGCGCGCGACGCGACGATGTGCGCGCCGGCGCCCGCCAGCGTCGCGATGGCCAGATGCAGCGCCGCCTGCCCGCTGGCGGTGGCGATGGCGCCGACGCCGGCCTCAAGCGCGGCGATGCGTTCCTCCAGCACCGACACGGTGGGATTGCTGATCCGCGAATAGACGTGGCCGGCCTGTTCCATGTTGAACAGGGCCGCGGCCTGGTCGGAATCGCGGAAGACGAAGGCCGTCGACAGGTAGATGGGTGTTGCGCGCGCGCCGCTATCGCGGTCCGGTGAACTGCCGGCGTGCAGAGACAACGTGTCGAAGCCGAGGTAGTCGCGTTGACTCATGCAGCCAATCCTAGCATGCTGATAGGCTCGCAGGACGACACGAGAACCCGTGCCTATGGATGATCCGCAAGGCAGTGCCAGCGAACACAAGCCGGTGTTCCGGGTAGCGGCCGCCGGCCTCGACCCGCGCGACGTGCGGCTGATCGAGATCGTCTTCAAGCACAGCCAGTACAACCAGTTCGGCTTTGTGCTCGAGGCCAGGCTCGACCCAGAGACCGTCGACGTGCTGATCGTCAATCCGGTCGAGTCGGAGGGGCTGCGGGCGGTGGCGCGCGTGCGCACCGTCGGGCGGCAGGTGCCGGTGATCTCGGCCGTGCCGCGCGGCGCGCCGAGTACCGGCCGGCATGCGATCTCGATCGACCGGCTCACGCTGCAGCTGCTGCCGATTCTCAACCGGGTCGTCGAGCTCGAGCTCGGCGGCAGGCCGTCTGCCGCGGCGGCGAGCGGCGCGGCCGATGCCCCAGGTGCTGCTGGTGTCCCCGGCGCAGGTGCCGGCCAGGCCGGCTTGCCGGGGGATCCGCTGGGCGGGTGGCAGGCGGCGACGCTGGGCTCGGCTTCGATTCCGGCGGCGATGCCGGCGTCGACTTCGACTTCGATTTCGACGTCCATGCCCACACCCCTGTCGACGCCGACGTCGGCATCGATTTCGGCCCCGGCTCCGATCCAGGCTTCAGCATCGACGCCGGATTCGGCCTCGACGTCTGCGTCGGCCTCGATGTCTGCATCGGCCTCTACGTCTGCGTCGGGCTCTACGTCCGCGTCGGGCCCGGCGCAGCGGCCGTCCCCGGTGATGCCGACCCCGACCCCGGGCGCGCCGCCCAATCCGCTGCATCTGGATCTGCCGACGCGCGATTTTCTGCGTCGCGCTGCCGACAAGTCGCGTGAAGGAGATCAGCTGCGCGAGCTGGCGGCGCGCGGTGGGCGCTGGCCGCCGGATCTGGGGCAGGCCGCGGATGCCAGCCCGCCGGGCCTGCAATGGATGCTGCGCAAGCCGGACGCGGGTCAATCGGCGGCGCCTGCGGCCGATTCCCAGCGGCCGCAGCCGCGCCCGCCGGAAGCCGCCGGCCGCGCGGCGGAGTCCCGTGGCGGCTTGCCGCCGGGTCTGTCGGACCTGCGGCTGCCCGACCTGCGGCTGCCCGACCTGCAGCTGCCGTCGCGATCGCCGTCTGCCGGCGGCCAGCCGGCGGGTCAGGCCGGTTCCGCGACGGGGCTGGGCGGTCTGCCGGCCGCCGGCTCGGGCGTCGGCGGACGCCTCGGAAGGCCGGCCGTACCGGATCCCGGTGCTGGCGCGGCACCGGGCGCTACCGGTTCGTCGGCCGCACCGGCCTTGCCGCCGCTGCCTGCCTGGGCGCGCGATCCGCGGCCGGCAGCACCGGCGCAGGCTGCGAATCCGCAAACTGGTACGGCTGCGGCGGGCGCGACAGGTACCGCAGGTACTCCGAACGCGGCCGGCACGAGCGCCGCGAACGCCTCGGGTGCTGCGAGTGGCCCGGCCGCCTCAGCTGCCTCCGCCTCGACCACCTCATCCGGCTCCAGGGCTTCCACTCCGTCCACCAGTTCCGCCAGCTCGGCGGCAGCGGCCGCCCCCGTTGCTCCGAGCTCTGCAATCCCGGCCGCGGCCAATGCCGGCGCGCCGTCGAATCTGGTTGCGCTGCCGCTGAACACCGAGGTGCCGCCGGTGCGCATCCGCGTGCTGGTGGTCGACGACAGCCCGACCGTGCGCCAGCAGCTGGCGCGTGCCTTCGCACGGATGGCGATCATCTGCGACGCCGCCGCCAGCGCTGCCGAGGCGCTGCAGCGGCTGTCGGAGCGCCATTTCGACTTGGTGCTGGTCGACGTCGTGATGCCGGAGGTCGACGGCTACAAGCTGACCCGCCAGATTCGCCGCACGCATCGCGGTACGCCGGTGATCATCCTCACCAGCCGCTCGTCGCCATTCGATCTGGCGCGCGGCGCGCTGGCGGGCTGCCACACCTATCTGGTCAAGCCGGTGCCGCTGAAGCAGCTCGAAGCGGCGGTGGTCAAGCTGCTGCGCAAGTCGCTGGCGATCGACGATCTCACCGGCATGATCCGGCTGAGCAGCGATGCGTCCAAAGCTGTGTCGCCGCGGCCATCCGACGAATCCGGTCCGTCCGGCGCGCGAGCCCCCCGCTCGGCGAGCGAATAGCATTAAAGTGCACAAGCTGACGGCCGGGCGCGGCTCGGCCCGGCAGGCCGGCGAAGGATGGGGTGGATGACGGAGAAGGGCATGAACAGGGCATTGGTCGTCGACGACCTGGCCACCGAACGCGAGCGCATGGCGACGATCCTGGCGGACGCCGGATGGCGCGTCAGCACCGCCGGCAGCGGCGCCGAGGCGCTGGACAAGGCGCGCGTCGAGAAGCCCCACATCATCTTCATGGACATCGTGATGCCGGACATGGACGGCTACCAGGCCTGCCGCCGGCTGGCCGGCGATCCGGCGACGCGAGCCATTCCGGTGGTTTTCGTGTCGACCAAGTGCCAGCGGGCCGATCAGGTATGGGCGCGCATGCAGGGCGGCAAGGCCCTGATCGGCAAGCCGTACAGCGATGCGCAGGTGCTGGACGCGCTGCGGTTCGCGGCGCAATGAATTCGACCGCTGCGGATCTGTCCCGCTTCGGCACCGAGCTGGCCGGTGTGCCGGTTTTGATGCCGGCGGGTATCGCGCTCGAGTTCGTGCCGGCGGCCGGCGTGCATCCGCTGCCGCTGGCGCCGCGCCGTGTGCGTGGCCTGATGCAGCTGCGCGGCCAGCCCTTGCTGGTGATAGACCCCGCCGACCCGGCGGCGCCGGGGCAGGGGCCTGCGACCACGACTGCCGGGGTGTCGGTCCTGGTGGTGGGAACGCCGCCGGAGGCGGCGGCGCTGGTGGTGCCGGCGGCGCCGCGCGCGGTGCGCATCACCGCGCCCGTGCCGGCGCGGGCGCCGCGCTGCGGCTTCGCGGATGCGCTCGGGACGGCGCACGCGGATGCGGCGCGTGCCGGCGGCTTCTGGTTCGACGTCGACCCCGAGCAGCTGTTCGCGGCGCTGATGCGGGATTGACGAGGGCCGTCATCAGCGCGGCGCTGCACCGCGCTGCGCCGCCGCCCGGTTTCCTGGCATGCTGCGGCCTGATGCCCGGGCCCGGCGTCGACCATCGACCCGCGGCCGGCTTTTTTCACCATTCCGAGTTTGAGAAGACACACGAACATGGCCGCGACCTTCGCCCGCAAACTGCGGCTCGGCATCACCGCACTGGCCGCGGTGCCGCTGGCGGTGGCCATCATTGCCGCGGTGCTGGCCTGGCTGGTCGGCAGCGGCGGGCTGGCGGCGGCGCAGGCCGATCGCATCGTCGTCGTCTCGCTGCTGCTGGCCGCGGCGCTGGCGCTGGGCGGCTTCTTCTATGGGCGTCGGCTGGCGCGTTCGGTCAGCGAGCCGATCGACCGGATCCAGTCGACGCTGGAGGCGCTGTCCGACGGCGATCTCGATGCGCGTGTGCGCTGGCAGGGCCGCGACGAGTTCGCCGGACTGGCCGATGCGCTCGACCGGCTGCTCGACGATCGGGTGGCGAGCCTGAACCGGACGATTCGCGACAGCGAAGAGCTGAACAGTTCGGTCATCGAGATCATGAAGGCAGTCGGCACGATCGCCAGCACCAAGGATCTGGGCGTGCGGGTGCCGGTCACCGAGAATGTGACCGGTGCCATTGCCGATGCCCTGAACCTGCTGACCGAAGAGACCGGCCGCGTGCTGCGCAACGTCAGCGCGCTGTCGAACGACGTGGCTCAGGCGACGTTCGCGGTGCGCGGCCAGTCCGATCTGGCGATCCAGGCGGCGGTGCGCGAGCAGCGCGAAGTGAGCCTTGCCGCGGCCGAGCTGGCGCGCGCGGCGCAGGCGCTGGTGGTCGTCGCCGAGCGGGCCCGTCAGGTCAACGAGACGGCGGCGCGCGCGGTGGCGGAAACCGGAGAGGCGGTACGCGTGGTGGGGGGCACGGTGCATGGCATCGGCCAGTCGCGCGAACTCATCCGCGAGACCGAGAAGCGCATCAAGCGCCTCGGCGAACGCTCGCAGGAAATCGGCCAGGTGGTCGGCATCATCCAGGGCGTGGCTGAGCGCACCGGCATCCTGGCGCTGAACGCGTCCATGCAGGCGGCCGTCGCGGGCGAAGCGGGCCGCAGCTTCGCGGTGCTGGCCGACGAGGTCAAGCGCCTGTCCGAGTCGGCGCGCGAATCCACGACGAGGATTGCCCGCCTCGTCAATGCGATCCAGACCGAGACGCATGACACGGTCCGCGCCATGAACCAGGCCATCACGCAGGTGGTCGAGATCAGCCGCATGGCTGACGATGCGGGGCAGGCCATGCGCCGGACGCAGCAGGAGACCGAGTCGCTGGCCGCCGACGTGCGCGAGATCGCGGCCACTTCCGAAGATCAGGCCAAGGTCAGCTCGGCCCTCAAGGAGCGGGCCGACGTGATCCGCGAGGCCAGCGCCGAGACGGCGCGCCAGCTGCGCGCGCAATCGATCGAGACGCGGCGGCTGGTCGAATACGCGCGTTCGCTGGTCGACGAGGTCAGCGTCTTCAAGACGCAGGCGCGTTCATGAGCGTGAAGGCCATGGCCGATTTCGACGAGCGTGCCGACTCGTCCGCCGCGGCCGATGCGGCGCGGCTGTCGGCCTTGCTCGAGGCGCTGGATGCGGCCGCGGTGGGACTGCTGGCGCCGCTGATCGGGGCCGTTCCGACGCGCTGGCGCGACGGCTGGTCGGCCGCGCTGGATCGCCTGGCCGGCGCGGCGCAGGACTTGCAGCTTTCAGGCCTGGCCCACGTGGCCAGGCTGCTGCACGGTGCGGTGGCGCAGATGCAGGCCGTTGACGACGACGCTGCGCGCGTCGAGCAGGCCGAGGAACTCGCTGCCGATCTGATTGCCTTCTGCAGCGGGCAGCTGGACGGCGAGCAACTGCATCCGCTGGTCGAGCGGCTGCGACAGTGGCCGGGCCTGGGCGAACGCATCATGCCGGCGCTGATCGAGCCGATCGTCGCCCGGCTGGCGCAGGACATGCAGCGTGTGCGGCAATGGGCGCCGGCGCGCGATGCGGCGCCGGCGGCCGCGGAACCTGAGGACGCAGCCGAGGGCGCCGTCGGTGAGCCGGCGATCAGCGCGGCTCATCCGCCGATCACCGTCGGTGCCGACGAGCTGGCGATGCTGGCCGAGGCGGCCGAGCAGATGGATGAAGAGCTGGCGCCGCTGCTCGACGCATTGGTCGACGAGGGTTCGGAGCCGTCCGAGGCGGCACGGATCGATCTGCGTCGCGAACTGCTCGAACAGTACGCCGATGCGATCGAACGTTTCGCCAATGCCATCGGCTATGTCGGGCTGACGCCGGTGAGCGAGGCGCTGCAGCGCCTGCACCAGCGATTGCTGAGGCTCGCCGAGACGCCCGACGCGCTCGAAGACAGGCAGCAGAGGCTGCTCAGGCGCTTTCCCTCGGCGTGGGCCGCGCTGTTCCGTGCGCCTGGCGCGGCGACGGTGAATGCCGCACTGGAACTGCTCGATGCCGACTCGGCGGACGCCGGATTGCTCGATGCGGCGCGCGTGAGCATCGCCTCGATCGAACTGGTCGCATCACGCCGTGTCAGCCTGCCCGGCGAGGCGCTCGATGCCGAGGCGCTGTCGCTGGCGATTCCTCAGGACGCGGACCGCAACGTCGTTGACAATCTGCTGCGCGAGCTGCCGACGCTGAGCGCTGAGTTCAGCGCCTGCATCGAGCATGTTCGCGACGGCTCGATGGACGAGCTCGCCGCCGCGCAGCGCATCGCGCACACGCTCAAGGGCTCGGCCAATACGGTCGGTGTGCGCGGCATCGCGACCTTGACGCATCGGCTCGAAGATCTGCTGCAGCTGCTCGAAGGCCGGCCGGCCGCGCTGCATGAGCCCGTCGCCGACGAGCCGCTGATCGACCTGCTGGCCGATGCCGCCGATTGCCTGGCCGAGATGAGCGAAGCCGTCGCAGGCCTGGGTGCCGCGCCGACCACCGCGATGGCGATGCACGAGCGGATCGTCGCAGCGGTGGCGGCCTTGATGGAGACGGCCGAAGCTGCGGCCGCCGCGCCTACCGATGCCCTGACGACGACCTCCGTCGATGATGCCGCCCCAGGCGCGCAGCGCCATGCAGATGCAGATGCAGACGGAGACGGAGACGCCGCGGCCACGGCTGGCACCGTTGACGCTGGCGAGCCAGTCGGTTCTGTCGATACCGTCCCTGCCATCGAAGCTCACGGCACCGTCGAAACCGTCTATGCGGCCGACACGCCCCACATGGCTGGCCCCGTCCACTCGGCCCAGATGGGCGGCATGGCCCACACGGCGCACGCGGCCGAGTCTGCCCGCACGCCCACCCATCCCGCCGACGCAAACCCTGCCACAGCCGCGCCTGCGGAAGCGCCGCAGGAATGGCTGCGCGTCCCGGCCTCGCTGATCGAACGTCTGCTGGCCTTCGCCAATGAAGCGTCGATCCTGCTGTCGCAGGCGCAGGAGCAGGCGCTGGAGGTCGATCGCGGTCGGGCCACGCTGCGCTCGGGAACCGATCAGCTGCAGGATCTGGCCGGCGAGCTCGAGCGGCTGGTCGACATCCGCGGACTGGCATTGAGCGATCTTCGCGCGCGGCAGGATTTCGATGCACTGGAGCTGGACGAGTACAACGATCTGCATACGGTCTCGCGGCGCATCGCCGAGTCGGGGGCCGACGGCCGTCTGATCGAGCAGCAGCTCGGCAGCAGCGTGTCGGCCTTGCGCGATTCGCTGTCGCAGCTCGAGCGCATCCAGGTCGATCTGCGCGAGGCGGCGCTGCAGACGCGGATGGTGACCGTGGACACGGTGGCGCCGCGGCTGCGGCGAACGGTGCGTCAGGCGGCGCGCATGGCGGGTCGCGATGTGGCGCTGACGATCGAAGGCGAAGCGACCGCCGTCGATGCTCAACTGCTCACTGCGCTGATCGAGCCGCTCGCGCATCTGCTGCGCAACGCGGTCGACCATGGCATCGAGCCCGCCGAACTGCGCCAGGCGCACGGCAAGCCGGCGCAGGGCCGCATCGCGCTCGCCTTCCACCGCGACGGGCCGGACCTGCTGATCGACTGCAGCGACGATGGCCAGGGTCTGGACTTGCCCGCGCTGCGCGCGCGGGCGCTCGAGCTCGGCCTGCTGGACGAGGCCGATGCGGGACGCAGCGACGAGGAGCTGGCCCGGCTGGCGCTGCTGCCGGGCTTGTCGACGCGCGCGCAGGCAACGCAGCTGTCGGGGCGCGGCATCGGCCTGGACGTGGTCGAGCAGGCCGTGCGCGAGCAGCGCGGCGCGATCGAGATCGATACGCGCGCCGGCACCGGTACGCGCTTCCGCATACGAGTACCGGTGCGCATGGCGGCCTTGCCGGTGATGCTGATCCGTTCGGCGACGCATGCGCTGGCGCTGTCGGTGCGCGAGGTCGAGCAGATCCTGCCGGCCGATCGCATCGTCGAGGACGGCGACGAGCCGCGCTTCCTGGTGGCCAATCGCCTGCTGCGGCTGGTGCGGCTCGAGGATGTGCTCGCCTTGCCTGATGATGCATTCGCGACCGAGGACGAATCGGCGCCGGCGAACCGCGCCGTTCTCGAGGTGCGTCTGGCGGACGGCGAGCGGGTCGCGCTGCTCGTGCCCGAGCCGGGGCAGACGCGCAGCGTGGTGGTCCGTCGCCTGGCAAGTTTCCTGCCGCCGCTGCCGGGCATCGAGGGGGCTGCCGTCCTGGGCGACGGCAGCGTGGCGCCGGTGCTCGACCTGCCGCAGCTGCTGGCTGCCCGCCAGGGCCGCCGGGCCGCGCCCCCGCTGCGCGCCTCGACGCAGCGTGCGCCGGTGTGCCTGGTGGTCGACGATTCGGTCAGCGTGCGCCGCACGATGGAACTGTTCGTGCGCGATCTCGGCTTCGACGCCGACACCGCCGCCGACGGCGTGGAGGCGCTCGAACATGCCAGGCGGCGCACGCCCGCTCTCGTGCTGGCCGATCTCGAAATGCCGCGCATGAACGGCGTCGAGCTGGTCCGCGCGCTGCGCGCCCGCCCGGAGACCCGTTCCGTGCCAGTCATCATGATCACGTCGCGATCGTCGGACAAGCACCGGCAACTCGCGCTGGACGCGGGCGTCGACGTGCTGTTGACCAAGCCTTATACCGAGGATGCGCTCGCTTCGCAGATCGCCGCCGTCACCGCCGCGCGCGCCGGCGGGCCGGATAGGCAGAGCGGTCAGAGCGGTCAGAGCGGGCAGGGCGGTCAGAGCGGGCACAGCGGGCAGGGCGGATGAGGGTCAATCGGGCTCCCCGGAGGAGGCCGGACCGGGCGCTGGCTCGATCGGACAGCGGCTTGTCGGTCCAACGGGGGTTGCGATAGCATCGATCGAAGGCGGCCGCGGGGGCCGCGATCTGATCCAGGAGGCGCCGTGCAAGTCAGCGAAGTGCTTAGGGTGAAGGGCAGCACGCTCTTCACCGTGACACCCGAATCGATGCTGTCGGATGGCGTCGTCACAATGGCCGAGCACGACATCGGCTCCCTGGTGGTCATGGATCGCGGCAAGCTGGCCGGCATGCTCACGTTCCGCGAAGTCATCCGCGTGCTGGCCAAGCGCCAGCTGGAGCACCGTTCGGGCCCGACGCCGCCGGTCGCGGAGATCGTGGTGCGCGAAGTGATGAATCCGGATCCGTTCATCGTGTCGCCGTCAATGGAGGTCAACGAACTGCGTCGCGTCATGCTGGAGACGCACCAGCGCTATCTGCCGGTCATGGACGGCGCCACGCTGCTCGGCGTCATCTCGTTCCACGACGTGGCCAAGGCGGTCCTGGAGGAGCAGGGCTTCGAGAACCGGATGCTGAAGGCGTACATCCGCGACTGGCCCGCCGAGGGCTGACGGACGGTGCAATCGTGCGCGCGGGCGGATTCGATAGAATCCCTCCATGCGTATCCTGATCAGCAATGACGACGGCTATTTCTCCCCCGGCATCGAGGCACTGGCGGAGGTGGCCCGCGAGTTCGGCGAGGTCACGGTCATCGCGCCCGAGCGCGATCGCAGCGGCGCCTCGAACTCGCTGACGCTGGACCGGCCGCTGTCGGTCCGGGTCGCGGCCAACGGCTTTCTGTACCTGAACGGCACGCCGACCGACTGCGTCCACGTCGCGGTCACCGGCTTGCTCGATCACAAGCCCGACCTGGTGCTGTCGGGGATCAATGACGGCGCCAACATGGGCGACGACACGATCTACTCCGGCACCGTCGCGGCCGCCATGGAAGGGTTTCTGCTCGGCGTGCCGGCAATCGCATTCTCGCTGGCGCGCAAGGGGCACGAGAACCTGGACACTGCGGCGGGCGTCGCGCGCCAGCTGCTGCGGCGCTACGTCGCGGCGCCGTTCACGACGCCGATGCTGCTCAATGTCAACGTGCCGGCCATTCCCGCCGACCAGCTGCGCGGCGTGCAGCTGACGCGGCTCGGCCGACGCCACATGGCCGAGCCCGTGGTGCGCGCCGAAAACCCGCGCGGCGAAACGATCTACTGGATCGGCCCCGCCGGCGGTGCCAAGGAAGCTGGCCCGGGCACCGACTTCCACGCGGTCGAGAACGGCTGGGCCTCGCTGACACCGCTGGACATCGACCTGACGGCTGCGCATGCGCTGGGTCCGGTGCGCGACTGGCTGAACGCCGAATGACACGGCGGCCGCCCTGGCTGGGGTCGCTGCCGGTCACCAGGCCGGGCCGTGCCGCGGCGGCGCCGGTGCGCGTCGCCAATCCGACTGGTCTGGGGCTGGCTTCGGAACGTGCCCGGGCCAATATGGTCGACGCGTTGCGCCGGGTCGGCGTGCGCGATCCGCAGGTGCTGGAAGCCATGGTCCAGGTCCCGCGCCATCTGTTCGTCGAGCCGGCCCTGGCCAGCCGGGCCTACGAGGACGTGGCGCTGCCGATCGGCCATGGACAGACGATCTCCAAGCCGAGCACCGTCGCCCGCATGATAGAGATCGTCGCCGCGCCGCTTTCGCCGGCGCGGCGCGCCACCGCGCAAGTGCTAGAGATCGGTACCGGCTGCGGCTATCAGGCAGCGGTGCTGGCGCGCGTGTTCGGACAGGCGGTGTCGGTCGAGCGGCTGCGCGGATTGCACGAGCAGGCGCGCGCCAATCTGCGCGGGCTGCGGCTGTCGAATCTGCGGCTGGTGTTCGGCGACGGCAACCTGGGGGTGCCGCAGGCGGCGCCGTTCGATGCGATCGTGGTGGCAGCCGCCGGCGATGCGATCCCCGACGCCCTGCTCGAGCAGATGAAGGTCGGCGCGCGGCTGATCGCTCCGATCGGCAGCACCCGGCAGGCGCTGCACCTGGTCGAGCGCGTCGATCGCGAGCAATGGCAGCTTACCGTGCTCGATGCGGTACGATTCGTTCCGTTGCGCAGCGGAACCGGACGCTAGCGCACTGCCGCCCTTTTCTTCGTTCGTGCCGGCGCCTTTCGAGGCGCGAGAAATTCAAATGGCGAATCAATCAGCAGGCGTGCTCGCCATCGACGTCGTATCGTTCATCCGCAAGCCCTTTGCCGCGGCAGCGCTGCTCGCGCTGCTGGCGGGCTGCGCGAGCCAGCCGCCGGCGCCGATCGTGCATCGCGCTCCGCCGATCCGCGGCCAGGCGCCTACGCCGCCGGCCGTCGAGTCCGCGGGCGCACCTATCGTCAGCGCGCCGTCGTCTCTCCCCGGCGCTGCGCCGGGCGCAGCCGGGGCGCCGGTCGCGGCCGAGACGCCGCCAGGGGCCGCGCTGCCGTCCGCGCAGCCCTCTCCGGTGCCGGGTGCGCCGGTACAGCCGGGCGTCGCTCCCGGCGCGCCGGAGGCGCCGCTGGTGGTCGAGACGGTCCCGATTCGTCCGAGCAGCGTCGAGTCGCGTCCGCTGCCGGGCGCGGCCGCGCCTATGCCTCCGCTGCCGCCTGCACCGCCCACGCCGGGCAGTGTCATCGCCGCGCCGGCCATGCCTTCGTCGAATCTGCTGAAGACCACTCCGAAGGCGGTCAAGCAGCCGTATTCGGATGCGCTGTTCGCCGAGCTGAAGGGCGCCGCTGCGCCGGGAGCCGCAGCCCCGGCTTCCACGCCTCAGGGTTCGGCTCAGCAGGGCTCGGCTGCGCCCGGCTCGGGATCGCCCGCCGCGGGATCGCCGGCGCCCGCTGCGCCTGTTGCCTCCGCACCGAGCGGCCCGGTGGCCAGCGCGCCGCCCTCGGCTGCCGCAGCGGAAGCGGGCGCGGGCGGCTTCATCTGGCCGGCCGGCGGCCGCGTACTGCAGCCGTTTTCCGAGCCGCGCAGCATGGGCATGGCCATCGAAGGCCGGCCGGGCGATCCGATAGTGGCAGCCAACGACGGGCGCGTCATCTTTGCCGGTCCGGGACCGCGCGGCTACGGCAATTTGCTGATCGTCAAGCATGACGCGAACACGCTGTCGGTGTATGCGCACAACCGCGCGCTGCTCGTGAAGGAAGGCCAGAACGTCAAGCGCGGCCAGCGCATCGCCGAGCTCGGCAGCTCCGGCACGGACCGGCCCAAGCTGCATTTCGAGATCCGCAAGCAGGGCAAGCCGGTCGACCCGCAGAAGTTCCTGCCGGTTCGTTGATCATGATCCGTCTTTGCGCGGCGGCCTGCGCCTTAGTCGGCCGTAACCCGGCCGGCCGCGCCTCAGCCGG
>JBFWXS010000010.1:96416-107856 GCA_050187175.1 Burkholderiaceae bacterium | reverse complement strand
CCTCAGCCGGCCGCACCTCAGCCGGCCGCACCCGTCAGCGATCTGGGTCCGCGAATTGAGCGATCTGATCCTGGAGGTCGAATCGCTCGATCTCGAAGCCAATGGCGTCGCGCGGCATGACGGCAAGGTCGTGTTCGTCCGCGGCGCGCTGCCCGGCGAGCGGGTCACGGCCCAACTGGTGCGCCGCAAGCCGAAGTTCGACGTGGCGCAGACGATCGAGATGCTGCGCCCGAGCAGTGCCCGCGTGGCGCCGCGCTGTCCGCACTTCGGTGTCTGCGGCGGCTGTTCGATGCAGCACCTGGAGCCGGGCGTACAGCTCGCGGTCAAGCAGCGTGCGCTCGAAGATCAGTTGAAGCATCTCGGCAAGGTCGAGCCCGAGGTCGTGCTGCGTCCGATCGCCGGCCCTACCTGGGGCTATCGCTATCGCGCGCGGCTGTCGGTGCGTCATGTGCCGAAGAAGGGCGGGGTGCTGGTCGGTTTCCACGAGCGCGGTTCCAGCTATGTGGCCGACATGCGCGAGTGCCACGTACTGCCGCCGGCCGTCTCGGCGCTGCTGATGCCGCTGCGCGAGCTGGTCGCCGGCCTGAGCATCCGTGACCGCATGCCGCAGATCGAGCTGGCGGTGGGCGCGGCCGACGGCGTCGCGCTGGTGTTCCGCGTGCTCGAACCGATCGATGCCGCCGATGCGCAGCGGCTGCGCGAGTTCGCACAGCGCTGGCGCCTCGAACTGTGGCTGCAGCCGAAGGGTCCGGATTCGATCGAGCTGTTCTGTGATCCGCAAGGCCGCGCTCCGTCCGACGGGGCGGTATCGACGCTGCACTACCGGCTGCCCGAATTCGGCGTGACGATGCCGTTTCGCCCGACCGACTTCACCCAGGTCAACCATCGGATCAACGAGGTGCTGGTCGGGCGTGCGATCAGGCTGCTCGATCCGCAGCCGGACGACCGCATCGCCGATCTGTTCTGCGGCCTCGGCAACTTCACGCTGCCGCTGGCCACGTGCGCGGCCGCGGTGGTCGGCATCGAAGGCAGCGCGACGCTGACCCGGCGCGCGACAGAGAACGCGGCCCTCAACGGATTGCAGGCCCGCTGCGAATTCCGCACGGCGAACCTGTTCGAGCTGACGAGCGAGGCCTGGCAGGCACTGGGCCGTTTCGACCGCCTGCTGATCGACCCGCCGCGCGAAGGAGCGCTGGAGGTGGTCAAGGCCCTGGCTGCCGATCCGGTCAAGCCGGTCCGCATCGTCTATGTGTCATGCAATCCCGCGACGCTGGCGCGCGACGCAGGCATTCTGGTGCATCAGGGCGATTTCGTGCTGAAGGCGGCGGGGGCGGTGAACATGTTTCCGCATACCTCGCACGTTGAGTCGATTGCCGTATTCGAGCGGGGAGCGGCAGGCGCGGGCCGGCGGGCCGGATGATGCGGCGGTCGGCCCTTTGGGCCGACTCCCCTGCGCTGCTCGGCGCCGCATACATCCGGCCTGCCGCCCCACGCCTTTGCCTGCGGCGCCCTAGGCATGCGCCGACCCGCGACACCAAGCCAAAAAAAGCCCGCCGCGGCCAGGCCGAGGCGGGCGTCAGGACGAGAGGAGTGCCCTGTCAGTCGCGGTCGCCCCCGAGCACGCCCAGCAGCACCAGCAGGTTCGAGAACACGTTGTAGACGCTCAGATAGACCGACAGCGTCGCCGTGACGTAGTTGGTCTCGCCGCCGTTCACCACCCGCTGCAGGTCGTACAGGATGAAGGCGGAGAAGATCAGTACGGCCAGCGCCGAGACGGTCAGCGTCAGCGCGGGCATCTGCAGCCAGATGTTGGCGATCGCCGCGATGAACACGACGCCGAAACCGACCAGCAGCCATTTGCCCATGCCGCTGAAGTCGCGCTTCGACACGGTGGCCACGGTGGCCATCACGGCGAAGATGGCGGCGGTGCCGCCGAAGGCGGTCATGATCAGGCTGGCACCGTTGCTGAAGCCCATCACCGCCCCGATCAGCCGGGACAGCATCAGCCCCATGAAGAACGTGAAGGCCAGCAGCAGGACGACGCCGATGCTGCTGTTCTTGAAGCGCTCGATCGCGAAGAAGAAGCCGAAGGCGACGCCGAGGAACACGAGCAGGCCGATGAACGGGCTGCCGGCGAAGAAGCTGAAGCCGGTGCGCACGCCGATCCAGGCCCCGAGCACGGTGGGGACCATGGACAGCGCGAGCAGCCAGTAGGTGTTACGCAGGACCCGGTTGCGGGTCTGCAGGGTGCTCAGTTCGGAACTGCTGCCGCCGATCTGGCCGGCGGTACGGGTCTGCGGAATTGCCATCGTTGGTACTCCTCGAAGTGTCCAGGCTGAAAGATAGGGGGGAATGTGCTTCAGTTCAATGGCCGGGCCGAAACCCGAGGCGGGCAGGGGGCGGTCATCGTCCCTTTGCGCCGCTATGCTAAACTTGTCGATTCGTCAAAATTCTGAGAAATTGGCGTAAGCAAGTGGCGTAAGCTACTCATTTGGCTGAATTTTTTCCAGTCGCGGAATCAACAGGGATCAACAAGGGGTTCATAAAATGGCAGTCGAACGTACGCTGTCGATCATCAAGCCCGACGCCGTCGCGAAGAACGTCATCGGACAGATCTATACGCGCTTCGAAGGTGCCGGTCTGAAGGTCATCGCCGCGCGCATGATGCATTTGTCGCGCGAGCAGGCCGGAGCTTTCTACGCCGTGCACAAAGAGCGTCCTTTCTTCAAGGATCTGGTCGATTTCATGGTCTCGGGCCCGGTCATGATCCAGGTCCTCGAAGGCGACGACGCGATCCAGAAGAACCGCGACCTGATGGGCGCCACCGATCCGAAGAAGGCGGCGCCGGGCACGATTCGTGCCGATTTCGCCGACAGCATCGACGCCAATGCGGTGCACGGCTCGGACGGCGCGGAAACCGCCCGTACCGAGATCGGGTTCTTCTTCCCCGCGCTCGACGTCCATTCGCGTTAAGCTGGGGACTCTGCGGCATCAGCGTAGGCCGGATACACAATGAGCGATACCGTCAACCTGCTCGGGCTGGACGCTGACGGGTTGGCGCAGCGCTGCGCCGATTGGGGGCAGAAGCCGTTCCGGGCGCGCCAGCTGATGCGCTGGCTGCATCAGCGCGGCGAAGCGGACTTCGACGCGATGAGCGATCTCGCGAAGGAGTTCCGCGCGGTGCTGCGCGAGCGCGCCGTCGTGGCCGCGCCGCCGGTGCTGCGCGACCATGAATCGGCCGACGGCACGCGCAAGTGGCTGCTCGACGTCGGCGGCGGCGACGCCGTCGAGGCGGTGTTCATCCCGGAAGCCGACCGCGGCACGCTGTGCGTGTCGACGCAGGCCGGTTGTGCCGTCAACTGCCTGTTCTGCTCGACCGGCAAGCAGGGCTTTTCGCGCAATCTGGCGGCGCATGAGATCGTGGGCCAGCTCTGGCATGCCAATCGCGCTCTGGGTGCGGGCGCGCCGGGCGCCGGCGGGCCGGACGGCCGCGTGATCAGCAACGTCGTATTCATGGGCATGGGCGAGCCGCTGCAGAACTACGCGGCCACGTTGAGCGCGCTGCGCATCATGCTCGACGACCATGCGTATGGCCTGTCGCGCCGGCGCGTCACCGTGTCGACGTCGGGCGTTGTGCCCATGATCGACCGGCTGCGTGAAGACTGCCCGGTGGCTTTGGCGGTCTCGCTGCATGCGCCGAACGACGCACTGCGCGACGAGCTGGTGCCGCTGAACCGCAAGTACCCGCTGGCCGAGCTGATGGCCGCGTGCCGGCGCTATCTGGAACGCGCGCCGCGCGATTTCATCACCTTCGAATACGTGATGCTGGACGGCGTGAACGACAGCGATGCGCACGCCGCCCAGCTGCTGGACTGCGTGCGCGGCGTGCCCTGCAAGTTCAACCTGATCCCGTTCAACCCGTTCCCGAACGCCGGGCTGCGGCGCTCGCCGGCCGAGCGCGTGCGCCGCTTCGCGCAGCGGCTGCTGGACGCCGGCATCGTGACCACGGTGCGCCGCACGCGCGGCGACGATATCGATGCCGCCTGCGGCCAGCTCGCCGGCGAGGTGCGCGACCGCACGCGCTTGAACGAGCGTACGCGCTTGCGTGCATCCGGTGCATCCGGTGCACCCGATGCGCCTGGTGTGCCTGGTGCGCCTGGTGCATCGGGAACCCCCGGCGAACCGCGGGCGCGGCGCACGATCGCGCTGGCGGAGATCCGATGAACCGGGCGCTGCGGGATCCCGTCGCGCGCGCGCTGCTGGCGATGGTGCTGGCCGGCGCCGCGCTGCTGTCCGGGTGCGCGACGCCGCCGGCCGGCAGCGGCGATGGCAGGGAAGTCGCATCGCCGTTGCCGGAGTCGACCGAGGAGAGCGACACGCGCCGCCGCGCGCGCATCCGACTCGAGCTGGGGGCCAGCTACTACCAGCAGGGCAACATCCCGGTCGCGCTCGAAGAACTGCGCCAGGCGCTGCAGATCGATCCGACCTACGCCGCCGCCTACGGCGTGCTGGGCCTGATCTACATGGACCTGGGCGACCGCGATCGTGCCGAGGACGCCTTCCAGCGCGGCCTGAAGCTGCGGCCGACGGATCCGGACCTGAACAACGGCTACGGCTGGTTCCTGTGCAACACCGGCCGCGAGAAGCGCGCGATCGAGTTCTTCCAGAAGGCACTGGCCAACCCGCTGTATGCGACGCCGGCCAAGCCGCTGCACAATGCCGGCATCTGCTTGCTGAAGTCCGGCGACGAAGCGGCGGCCGAGGCCTATTTCCTGCGCTCGTTCCAGGTCGACCCGATGAACGCGGTCGCCATGTACAACCTCGGCGAGCTGTTCCTGAAGCGTCGCGATGCCGAGCGCGCGCGCTTCTATGCGCAGCGGCTGATCAGCACCTACGATCCGACGGCGCAGACGCTGTGGCTCGCGCTGCGGGTCGAGCGCACGCTGGGCAATCGCGATGCGGAAGCCAGCCTGGCGACGCAGCTTCGCCGGCGCTTCCCGGAGTCGCGCGAAGCGAATCTGCTGGCCTCAGGGAGATTCAGTGACTGAGACCTCTTCCGTTCCGACCCCGTCCGACGCAGCCGCGCCGAACGGGCCGATCACGAGCATGGAGCAGCTGTCCGCGGCGCGGCAGCAGCGCGGGCTGTCGGTGTCCGACGTGGCCGCCAAGCTGGGCATGGTGCCGCGCCAGATCGAGGCGCTCGAACGCTCCGACTGGAATGCGCTGCCCGGCCAGGCGTTCGTGCGCGGCGCGATCCGTGCCTACGGCAAGGCCTTGCAGATCGACATCGATCCCTTGCTGACCGCGGTCGGCGGCCACGTGCCGGCGGCCGAGCTGCGGCCGTCCGCGTCGCTGGAGGCGCCGCTGCCCAAGCACGGCGCGCTGGGCTTCGCCAATGGCGGCTCCGGCAGCAAGCTGGTGTGGATCCTGCTGGGCGTGATCGGCGTCGTCGCCATCGCGCTGTATTTCGGCCGTTCAGCCGATTTCGGGGGGACCGACGAGGCCGGTACCGGCACCTCGAGCCGCGCGGTCGATGCCGTGCCGCTGCCGGGGGCCGACGGCACTGCCGGCTCCGGCGGCACGGCCGGCGGAGCGGCGGGATCGGGCTCCGCGGCCAGGGGGTCTTCGTCGGCGGGCTCGCCGGCGCCGGGCCAGCCGGCTGCATCGTCGACGGCGCCGCCGGGGGCGGGTGCAGGCGCTGCGTCCGGAATGTCTGGAGCGCCTGGAGCGCCGGCAACGTCTGGAACGCCGGGTGCGGCATCGGCCGGCGCGGCTCCCGCTGCGGGCACTGCCGGCGGCACCTCCACAGCGACCGGCCCGCAGCCGCTGGTGCCGGCCGCTGCCGCGCCGTCCGCCGCAGCGGCGCCCGACGCGCTGCGCTTCACGTTCGAGCGCGAATCGTGGGTCGAGGTCCGCGATGCCGCCGGCAGCGTCCTGCTGTATGGCACGCAGCCGGCGCAGAGCACCCGCGAAGTGCAGGGCAAGCGGCCTTACACGCTGGTGGTCGGCAACGCCGGCTATGTGCGGCTGGAGCGCGGCGGCCAGCCGATCGATCTGAAGGCTCCCACGCGGCAGGGCGTCGCGCGGCTGACCGTCGATTGACCGTGGGCGGCCCGATGAACGATCGCTGTCTTCCGATGCCGGTCGGGCCGGCGGCCCGGCGCGCCAGCCGGCAGATGCGCATCGGCTGGGGCCAGCGCGTTGTGCGGCTGGGCGGCGGCGCGCCGGTGCTGGTGCAGTCCATGACCAATACCGACACCGCCGACGCGATCGCCACCGCCATCCAGGTGAAGGAGCTGGCGCGCGCCGGCTCCGAGATCGTGCGCATCACCGTCAACACGCCGGCCGCCGCCGACGCGGTGCCGGCGATCCGCGACCAGCTCGACCGCATGGGCGTCGACGTGCCGCTGGTCGGCGATTTCCACTACAACGGCCACAAGCTGCTGGCCGAGCATCCGGCCTGCGCCGAGGCACTGTCCAAGTACCGGATCAATCCGGGCAATGTCGGCGCCGGCCGCAAGCGCGACGACAACTTCGCGCAGATGATCGACATCGCGCAGCGCCACGGCAAGCCGGTGCGCATAGGCGTGAACTGGGGCAGCCTCGACCAGAGCCTGCTGGCGCGCCTGATGGACGAGAACGCCGCCCGCGCGCAGCCGTGGGAAGCGCAGGCCGTGATGCGTGAGGCGCTGGTCACGTCGGCCGTCGACAGCGCACGCCGCGCCGAGCAGCTGGGCCTGCCCGGCGATGCGATCTGCCTGTCGGCCAAGGTCTCGAACGTGCAGGACCTGGTGGCCGTCTACCGTGAGCTGGCGGCGCGCTGCGACTGGCCGCTGCATCTGGGCCTGACCGAGGCCGGCATGGGCAGCAAGGGCATCGTCGCGTCGACCGCGGCGCTGGCCGTGCTGCTGCAGGAAGGCATCGGCGACACCATCCGCGTGTCGCTGACGCCCGAGCCGGGCGGCGACCGCTGCAACGAGGTCATCGTCGCGCAGGAGATCCTGCAGACAATGGGCCTGCGCGCGTTCACGCCCATGGTCATCGCCTGCCCGGGCTGCGGCCGCACCAGCAGCACCTTCTTCCAGGAGCTGGCCTCCAAGATCCAGAGCCATCTGCGGCATCAGATGCCGATCTGGAAGCAGCAGTACCCGGGCGTGGAGGCGATGCAGGTGGCCGTGATGGGCTGTGTCGTCAACGGCCCAGGCGAAAGCAAGCACGCCGACATCGGCATCTCGCTGCCCGGTTCCGGCGAGGCGCCGGTGGCGCCGGTGTTCGTCGACGGCCAGCGCACGATCACGCTGAAGGGCGAGCGCATCGCCGAGGAGTTCCAGGCGATCGTCGACGACTATGTGCAGCGGCGCTACGGCGGCGCTGCGCTCCCAGGCGATGGCGACGTCACCGAAGCCTCTTCTGCGCAGGACTCCCGAACCGACACCTCCCCGGTGCGCGAAGTGCTGCCCGGCGCCGCTTGACGCGCCGATCCGCACCGCGCCTATGAAGATGGATTCACCGACTCCCCCCAAGACTTCGCAGCCGGAGAAGCTGCACGGCGTGCGCGGCATGAACGACGTGCTGCCCGCCGATGAACCGCTGTGGCGCCGCTTCGAGGAAGCCGTGGCCGGCGCGATGCGCGCCTACGGCTACCGGCAGATCCGCACGCCCATCGTCGAGCACACGCGGCTGTTCGTGCGCGGCATCGGCGAAGTCACCGACATCGTCGAGAAGGAGATGTATTCGTTCACCGACTCGCTGAACGGCGAGCAGCTGACGATGCGGCCCGAGAACACGGCCGGCGTCGTGCGCGCGGTGATCGAGCACAACCTGCTGTACGACGGTCCCAAGCGGCTGTGGTACGCCGGTCCGATGTTCCGCCACGAGCGTCCGCAGAAGGGGCGCTACCGGCAGTTCCACCAGGTCGGCGCCGAGGCGCTGGGACTGGCGGGTCCCGATGCCGACGCCGAGGTCATCCTGCTGTGCCAGCGGCTGTGGGACGAGCTGCAACTGCCCGGCGTGCGGCTCGAGATCAACACGCTGGGCGCGGCGCACGAGCGGCGCGCGCACCGCGAGGCGCTGATCGCCTATTTCGAGGCGCATCGCGAGCAGCTCGATGCCGACGCGCAGCGCCGGCTGCATGCCAATCCGCTGCGCATCCTCGATACCAAGAATCCGGCCATGCAGGCGCTGGTCGACGCGGCGCCGAAGCTGATCGACCACCTCGGCGCCGAGTCGCTGGCCCATTTCGAACGCCTGCAGGCGTTGCTGAAATCGCAGAACCTGCCGTTCCGCATCAATCCGCGGCTGGTGCGCGGGCTGGACTACTACAATCTCACCGTGTTCGAATGGGTCGCCGACATCGGCGGCACGCCGCTGACGATCTGCGGCGGCGGGCGCTACGATCCGCTGATCGAGATGCTCGGCGGCAAGCCGGCGCCGGCCTGCGGCTTCGCGATGGGCGTCGAGCGCGTGCTGGAGCTGCTGCGCGCCCACGGCGACGGCGGCGAGGCGCCGCAGTGCGAGCTCTACGTCGTCCACCACGGCGACGAGACGCTGACCGCGGCGCTGCAGGCCGCCGAGCGCTTGCGCGACGCCGGCCTCGACGTCCTGCTACATTGCGGCGGCGGCAGCTTCAAGTCGCAGTTCAAGCGTGCCGATGCCAGCGGTGCGCAGCTGGCCGTGATCATCGGCGTCGACGAGCTGGCGCGCGGCGAGGTCTCGGTGAAGCCGCTGCGGACCGGAGCCGCGGCCGGTGATGGCGCGCCGCCGGCGCAGCGGACGGTTGCCTTGGAGCAACTCACCGATGCGGTGATCGGGCTGATGACGGCGGATTGATCGATCGCGGCGAACGGCGCCGCGCAGCAAGCAAACAGGGAAATGACAGGCGATGGCCTACGACCTCGAAGAACAGGAACAGATCGAGAATCTGCGTGAGTTCTGGAAGAAATACGGCAATTTCATCCTGACGCTGGTGATCGCGGTGGCGCTGGCCACGGCGGGCTGGGGCCTCTGGAAGCGCTACCAGACCAGCCAGGCGCAGGAGGCGGCCACCGCCTACCACCAGCTTCTGCTGGCGGCCGAAGCCAAGGACATGGCCAAGGTGCGCGACAGCGCGGGCGTGCTGTTCGACCGGCACGGCCGCAGCGTCTACGGCGGCATGGCGGCGCTGGTGGCCGCTCGCGCGTATCTGGAGTCCGGCGACGGCAAGGCGGCGAAGGTGCCGCTGCGCTGGGCGATCGACAATGCGAGCAATGACGAGTTCCGGCATGCGGCGCGGCTGCGGCTGGCCACTGTCCTGCTCGACGAGAAGGCCTTCGACGAAGGGCTGAAGGTGCTCGAGGTGCAGGTGGCCGGGCCGTTCGCCTCCGAATACGCCGACCGGCGCGGCGATCTGCTGGTCGCCGCCGGCAATCTCGAACAGGCGCGCGCCGCCTACCAGGAAGCGCTCGGCAAGCTGCCGGGCAACAGCCCGGTGCGCAACCTGATCCAGCTCAAGCTCGATTCGCTGGGGGCGGGGGCCGCATGATCGGCCCGCATCTGCAACGCCGCCGGCTGCTGCGCGGCCTGGCCATTGCCGCGCTGCCGCTGGGTGCTGGCGGCTGCGGCATCTGGCCCTGGTCGTCGTCCAAGCCCAAGCTGCCCGAGCTGCCGCCGGCCGCCGCGCTGCCCATCGCCTGGACGCGGCCGCTGCGCGGCGCCGGACTGGGCTTTCAGCCGACCTTCATTGCGGACAGCATCTGGGCGGCCGCGCGCGACGGCACGGTGCTGCGCGCCGACGCACGCAGCGGCCGCGAGATCTGGCGCCAGCAGGTCGGCAAGCCGCTGATCGCCGGCGCCGGCAGCGACGGCGAGACGGTGGTGGTCGCTGCGCGCGACGGCACGCTGATCGCGCTGACGCGCGACGGGGCGCCGAAGTGGACGATGCAGATTGGCGCCGAAGCGACGTCGGTGCCTGTCGTCGCGCTCGGCGTCGTCATCGTCCGCACCAGCGACAACCGCGTGCTGGCGGTGGAGACCGACAGCGGCCGGCGCCGCTGGACCTTCCAAAGGCAGAATCCGCCGCTGGTGCTGCGGCAGACCTCGCTGAACGCGATCGACGCCACCACCGCCTACGTCGGACTGCCCGGCGGGCGCCTGGTCGCGCTGTCGCTGGAGACCGGCGCGCTGCGCTGGGAAGCGGCGGTGGCCACGCCCAAGGGATCGAACGAGATCGAGCGCATCAGCGACGTCGTCGGCTCGCCGCTGGTCAGCGGCCGCGAAGTCTGCGCCGCCACGTTCCAGGGGCGCCTGGCCTGCTTCGAGACTGGCAACGGCCGCACCGCCTGGGCGCGCGAGCTGTCGTCGCCGTCGGGCTTCGACCTGGATGGCCGGCTGCTGGTGGCGGTCGACGAGCGCGGCGACGTCCACGGCTATTCGCGCTCCGGCGCCAGCGTCTGGCGCCAGGACAAGCTGCGCCAGCGCGTGCTGTCGGCGCCGCTGCTGACGCCGCGGCGCGTCATCGTCGGCGACGCGCAGGGCCTGCTGCATGTGCTGTCGCGCGACGACGGCGCGCTGCAGGCGCGCGCCACCACCGACGGCTCGCGGATCGCCGGCGCGCCGGTGGCCGCCGGCGACCTGGCCGTCATCCAGACTGCTGCCGGCGCGCTGTACGCCGTGCGCGCGGACTGATGGCATGGCGCGGCTGCCGGTACTGGCCCTCGTGGGCCGGCCCAACGTCGGCAAGTCGACGCTGTTCAACCGGCTGACGCGCAGCCGGTCGGCGCTGGTCGCCGACGTGCCGGGGCTGACGCGCGACCGCCAGTACGGCCGCGGGCGCTACGGCGAGCATCCGTTCATCGTCGTCGACAGCGGCGGCTTCGAGCCGGTCGCCAAGGGCGGCATCGCCGCCGAAATGGCGCGGCAGACCCGCCAGGCGGTGATCGAGGCCGACGTCGTGGTCTTCATCGTCGACGGCCGCGAGGGGCTGACGCCGCACGATCGCGAGATCGCGCGCGAGCTGCGCCGCACGGCGCGCAACGTCCTGCTGGCGGTCAACAAGACCGAAGGCATGCCGCGCGAGCAGGTGGCGGCCGAATTCCACGAACTGGGGCTGGGCACGCCATACGCGGTTTCCGCGGCGCATGGCGACGGCGTCCGCGATCTGCTGGAGCTGGCGCTGGAGCCGGCCCTCGCCGAGATTGGCGCGGAGGCGGCGGCGGACGCGGCGATTGCGGAGGTGGCGACCGTAGACGGGGCGATCACAGACGGGGCAACCGCAGGCGGGGCGACCGCAGGTGGGGCGACCGCAGGTGGGGCGACCGCAGGTGAGGCGACCGTGAACGGGACGATCGCAGACAGGGCGATGGCGGAGGGGGCCGAGCCGGAGGGTCAGGCCGATGCCGATGCCCCCACCGGTACGGAGGCCGACACCGCCGCCGACCCCGAACCCGCCGAACCCGCCGAACCC
>JBFWXS010000010.1:83589-96316 GCA_050187175.1 Burkholderiaceae bacterium | reverse complement strand
GGCCGCCCCAACGCCGGCAAGTCCACGCTGATCAACACGCTGCTCGGCGAAGAGCGGCTGATCGCCTTCGACCAGCCGGGCACCACGCGCGACTCGGTGGCGATCGACTTCGAGCGCGGCGGCAAGCCGTACACGCTGGTGGACACGGCCGGGCTGCGCCGGCGCGGCAAGGTCACCGACATGGTCGAGAAGTTCTCGGTCGTCAAGACGCTGCAGGCGATAGAGGACTGCAACGTCTGCGTGCTGATGCTGGACGCGGGCGAGCCGGTGTCCGACCAGGACGCGACCATCGCCGGCTACATCCTCGAAGCGGGCAGGGCGCTGGTGATCGCCGTCAACAAATGGGATCTGGCCGACGAGACGATGCGCCAGCGCGTGAAGTCTGAGATGGAGCGAAAGCTGTATTTCCTGCGCTTCGCGCAGGTCCATTTCATCTCCGCGCGCCGGGGCTTCGGCGTCGGCGCGCTGATGCGCTCGGTCGACGAGGCTTATCGCGCCGCGATGAGCAAGCTGTCGACGCCGCGGCTGACGCGGGCGCTGCACGAGGCGGTCGAGCGGCAGGCGCCGCCGCGCCGCGGGCCGATCCGGCCCAAGCTGCGCTATGCGCACCAGGGCGGGCAGAATCCGCCTATCGTGGTCATCCACGGCACCTCGCTGGACCAGATCTCCGACGGCTACCGCCGCTATCTGGAGTCCTGGTTCCGCGACAAGTTCGAGCTGACCGGCACCCCGATGCGCATCGAATTCCGCACCGGCGCGAATCCGTACGCCAACCCGCGCTGACGCGCCGGCCGTCGGCCGGGCCGCCCGGGCGGGCACTGGAAATCTCGGCGATCGGCCCAATTTGAGATAGAGTTGACGACGCGGAGGCGCGGACGTCATCGCCGTCGATGGGGCGCAGACCCCAAAAAGACGGCCAATACATCTACAAACCGGAGTCGCCATGAGCAACAAAGGGCAGCTACTACAAGACCCGTTCCTGAACCTGCTGCGCAAGGAGCACGTGCCCGTTTCGATTTATCTGGTCAACGGCATCAAATTGCAAGGGCAGATCGAGTCGTTCGACCAATATGTCGTCCTGCTCAGGAATACCGTCACCCAGATGGTCTATAAACACGCGATCTCCACGGTCGTGCCGGGACGGGCCGTCAACTTCCATCAAGAAAGTCCGGAAAGCTGAACGCGAATACCACCCCCCTGTCGTGCCTGTTGATCGGCGTCGCCCTCGGCGGCGCCGCCCGCGCTGACGATTCGCTCGACGAACTGGCCGCCCTGGCCGCCTCGGCAGGGCTGGAGCCGGCCGAGCGGCGCATCGTCCGCCGTCCGCGTCCGGACGCCGCGCTGTTCATCGGCAGCGGCAAGGCCGAGGAGCTCGGCGAGCTGATCCGGTCGACCGGCATCCAGGTCGTGCTGTTTGATCACGAGCTGTCCCCGGTCCAGCAGCGCAACCTCGGCCGCCTGTGGAACCTGCAGGTGCTCGACCGCACTGACCTCATCCTCGACATCTTCGCGCAGCGCGCCCGCAGCCATGAAGGCAAGCTGCAGGTCGAGCTGGCGCGCCTCGAGCACCTGTCGGCGCGCCTCGTGCGCGGCTGGTCGCACCTGGAGCGGCAGCGCGGCGGTATCGGCGTGCGCGGCGGCCCGGGCGAGAAGCAGATCGAGCTCGACCGGCGCATGCTGTGGGTGCGCGTCAAGCGGCTGCGCGCCCAGCTCGAGCAGCTGCGCAAGCAGCGCCGCACGCGGCGCCGCGCCCGCGACCGCCGGCCCGCCTTCACGATTTCCATCGTCGGCTACACGAATGCCGGCAAGTCGACGCTGTTCAACCGCCTGACCGGCGCCGGCACCTACGCCGCCGACCAGCTGTTCGCCACGCTGGACACGCTGACGCGCAAGCTGCGCCTGCCCGGCGGTGCCGAGGTCGTGATCTCCGACACGGTCGGCTTCGTGCGCGACCTGCCGCACCAGCTGGTCGACGCCTTCACGGCCACGCTGGAGGAGACCGCGGAGGCCGATCTGCTGCTGCATGTGGTCGACGCCTCGGCGGCCGATCGCGACGAGCAGATCGAGCAGGTCGACCGCGTGCTGGACGAGATCGGCGCGGGCGAGGTCCCGCGCATCGTGGTGCAGAACAAGATCGACCGCTGCGGGCGGGCGCCGGAGATCGGGCTCGACCGCTATGGTAGGATCGACCGCGTCGGCGTCAGCGCGGTCACCGGCGCGGGTCTCGACGAGCTGCGCCGCGCCATCGAGCAGCGCGTCGATGATTGGCGCCAGCCCTCGGCCGCGCCCGGCGACACCCACCCGGTAGAGGCGGGCGACCACGACCCCTCCGACATCGGCGTTTCACCCGCCGCGAGTTCGTACCACGGCACTCGCCACGTGGCCTGAATCCTTTTTTCTTCTTCCGACTATGTGGAAGTCTGTCCGCTCGATCTTTTCACTGAATGACCCCGGCTGGGGGCGCGGCGGCGGCGGAGGCGGCGGCGATCAGCGCCCACCGCAGCGGCCGGGCCAGGACGGGCCGCCCGACCTCGACGAGATCTACCGCGACTTCAAGCGGCGCCTGAACGGCATGTTCCGCCAGGGCGGCGGTTCGCAGCCGCCGTCGGGCGGCGACGGCCCGTCGTCGATGAAGGGCGCCGGCGCCGGTTTCGGCCTGCTCGTGCTGATCGCCGTGCTGCTGTGGCTGGCCAGCGGCTTCTACATCGTGCAGGAAGGGCAGGCCTCGGTGGTGCTGCGTTTCGGCGAGTACAAGCAGCTGATCGACCGCGCCGGCTTCACGTGGCGGCTGCCGTATCCGATCGAGCGCAACGAGATCGTCGATGTGCAGCGGCTGCGCACGGTCGAGGTCGGCTATCGCAACGCGGTCCGCAACAAGACGCTGCGCGAGTCGCTGATCCTGACGCAGGACCAGAGCATCGTCGACATGCAGTTCACCGTCCAGTACCGGATCGGCGACGCCAAGGAATACCTGTTCACGAACAACCTCGGCAGCGTGCCCGAGGAGATCGTGCGCCAGACCGCCGAGACCGCGATGCGCGAAGTCGTCGGCCGCACCGGCGTCGACCAGGTGCTGTACGAAGAGAAGGAACAGGTAGCGCTTGACGCGCGCAAGCAGATCCAGGCGCTGCTCGACCGCTACAAGGTCGGCATCTCGATCGTCGACGTCACCATCCAGCAGGCGCAGCCGCCCGAGCAGGTGCAGGCCGCCTTCGAGGACGCGAACAAGGCCGCTCAGGATCGCGAACGCCTGATCAACGAAGGGCGCGCCTACGCCAATGACGTGATTCCGCGTGCACGCGGCGCGGCCGGCAGGCTGCAGCAGGAAGCCGAAGGCTACCGCGACCGCGTCGTAGCCACCGCGGAGGGTGATGCGAGCCGCTTCCGCCAGGTGCTGGCCGAATACAGCAAGGCGCCGCAGGTGACGCGCGACCGGCTCTATCTGGAGACCATGCAGCAGATCTTCACCAATACCAGCAAGGTCTACGTCGATTCGCGTGCGAACAGCAACCTGCTGTATCTGCCGCTGGACCGGCTGATGCAGCAGGCCGGCGGCGATCCCCAGCGCGCCGCATCGGCGCCGCGCGCCGGCGCTGCGTCGGCCGGCGACGTGCCGCCGCCCGTGCCCGCGCGCTCCGAAGGGCTGCGCGGCCGCGACCGCGATAGCCGCTGATACGAGTCCATCGCCATGAACCGACTGTTTTCCCTGCTGATCGGCCTGCTGATTGCGCTGATGCTGTTCGTCTCCTGCGTCTTCGTCGTCGACCAGCGCCAGTACGCGGTGGTCTTCGCGCTCGGCGAGATCCGCCAGGTCATCGACAAGCCCGGCCTGCATCTGAAGCTGCCGCCGCCGTTCCAGAACGTCGAGTATTTCGACAAGCGCATCCTGACGATAGACACCACCGACAGCGATCGCTTCATCACGTCCGAGAAGCTGAACGTGATGATAGATACCTTCGTCAAATGGCGGATCGTCGATCCTCGCGCGTACATCCGCTCGGTGGGCGGCAGCGAGCAGATCGCGGTCGACCGCATCAACCGCAGCCTGCGCGATTCGCTGAACAACGAGATCGCCCGCCGCACCGTCGCCGACATGGTGTCGGGCGCACGCAATCAGGTGGTCGACAACGTGCGCAACAAGGTCGACGACGATTCGCGGCAGATCGGCGTCGAGATCGTCGACGTGCGGCTCAAGCGCGTCGATTTCGCGCCCGAGGTGTCCGAACGCGTGTTCGCGCGGATGGAGTCCGAGCGCAAGCAGGTGGCCAACGAACGGCGTGCCACCGGTTCGGCCGAATCCGAGAAGATCCGCGCCGATGCCGACCGGCAGCGCGAGGTGATCCTGGCCGAAGCCTATCGCGAGGCGCAGCGGGTCAAGGGCGAGGGCGATGCGCGCGCCGCCGCGCTGTTCGCCAGCGCCTTCGGACAGAACCCCGAGTTCGCGTCGTTCTATCGAAGCCTGGAAGCGTACCGGGCCTCGTTCCAGAACCGCAGCGACATCATGGTGCTCGATCCGTCTTCCGATTTCTTCCGCTACTTCCGCGGCACTCCGGCCGATCGCGCCCGCTGAGGCGGCGCCGGCAACGTCGCGCCGCTGCCGCTGCGCCGCCATGACCGGAGACGACTGGCTGCGCGCCTTCGGATTGCTGCTGATCCTCGAAGGCCTGATGCCGCTGCTGATGCCGGGCCGCTGGCGTGAGGTCGTGCAGCAGATCGCGCGGCTGCGTGACGGCCAGATCCGCTTCTTCGGGTTGGGGGCCGCGGCGCTGGGGGTCGTCCTGCTGCTTACGGCCTGAGTGTGCCGCCGGGGCGCGGACTCGCCCCCCGGAGTATTGCCGCGCCGAGGCCGGCACGGGTTCGAGTAAACTACAAGGTTTTGTCGCCGCTTTTCCGGCTGGAAGCCACATGCCGCGCTGGTTGCTGCCAGAGAGTATCGCCGACGTCCTGCCGTCGGAAGCCCGCCGCATCGAGGAACTGCGGCGGCGGCTGCTCGACCTGTACCGTTCGTACGGCTACGAGCTCGTCATGCCGCCGCTGATCGAGCACCTCGATTCCTTGCTGACGGGCTCCGGCAGCGATCTCGGCCTGAAGACCTTCCAGCTGGTCGATCAGCTGTCCGGCCGCACGCTGGGCGTGCGCGCCGACATGACGCCGCAGGTGGCGCGCATCGATGCTCACCTGCTGAACCGCATGGGCGTGGCGCGGCTCTGCTATGCCGGATCGGTGCTGCACACGCGGCCGCAGGGGTTGTTCGCAACGCGCGAACCGGTGCACGTCGGTGCCGAGCTGTATGGGCATGCCGGCATCGAAGCGGATCTGGAGGTCATCGATCTGCTGGTGCGCTCGCTGGACGCGGCCGGCGTGCAGCGCGTGCGCCTCGATCTGTGCCACGTGGCGATCGTGCCCGCGCTGCTCGCGCAGCAGCAGTCGCCGGCGCCTGACCTGGATATCGAGGCGCTGTACGGGCTGCTGCAGGGCAAGGACGTTCCCGGCCTGAACGAGGCGCTGCACGGCGCACCGGCGGCGGTGCGCGATCCGCTGCTGGCGCTGGTAGGCCTGCACGGCCGCGTGCAGGGCGGTACTGCGCCGTCCATCCTGGCGCGCGCCCGCGCCGCGCTGCCGGCCGTCCCGGCGATCAGCGCCGCGCTCGATCAGCTCGAGCGCCTGGCGGCCTCGCCGCGCTGGCGGCGCTGGCCGGGCGTCGAGCTGTCGATCGACCTGGCCGATCTGCGCGGCTATCGTTATCACAACGGCATCACGTTCGCCGCCTACGTCGACGGGCTGCCCTATGCGATCGCACGCGGCGGCCGCTACGATGACGTCGGCCGCGCCTTCGGCCGTGCGCGGCCGGCCACCGGCTTCTCGCTGGAGCTGCGCGCGCTGGCCGGGCTGGTCGAGGCCGGCGAGCCGGCGCCGGCGATCCTGGCGCCGTGGTCCGACGACGCCGGCCTGATCGAAACGGTGGCGGCACTGCGCGCCGCCGGCGAGATCGTGATCCAGGTGCTGCCCGGACACGAGCAGGAACAGCAGGAGTTCGCGTGCGATCGCGAGCTGGTGCAAAGCGCAGGGCGCTGGATCGTGCGCCCGCTTGGCGCCGCCTGAACGGCGCGCTGCGCATTTACAGTACGACCCATCGATTGAGGCATGGCTGAGTCATGGCAAAGAACGTAGTCGTCATCGGCACCCAGTGGGGTGACGAAGGCAAGGGCAAGGTCGTCGACTGGCTGACTGAAACGGCCAAGGGCGTGGTGCGCTTCCAGGGCGGCCACAATGCCGGCCATACGCTGGTCATCGGCGGCCGCAAGCAGGTGCTGCGGCTGATCCCGTCAGGCATCCTGCGCGACGGCGTGACCTGCTATATCGGCAACGGCGTGGTCGTCTCGCCGACGGCGCTGCTGCAGGAGATCGACGAGCTCGAAACTGCCGGCCTGTCGGTCCGCTCGCGGCTGCGCGTCAGCCAGTCGGCCACGCTGATCCTGCCGTACCACGTCGCGCTCGATCAGGCGCGCGAGGCCCGGCGCGGCGACGCCAAGATCGGCACCACCGGCCGCGGCGTCGGTCCGGCCTACGAGGACAAGGTCGCGCGCCGCGGCCTGCGCGTCGGCGATCTGGGCGACGAGAAGCTGTTCCGCGAGCGGCTCGAGGAAGTCCTCGACCTGCACAACTTCACGCTGCAGCACTACCTGAAGGCGCAGCCGCTGGACCCGAAGCAAGTGGCCGACGATGCGCTGACGCTGGGCCAGCGCATCGCGCCCATGGTCGCCGACGTGCCGGCCCTGCTGTCGCAGGCCATGGCGCGCGGCGAAGCGCTGCTGTTCGAGGGCGCGCAGGGCGCGCTGCTCGACGTGGACCACGGCACTTATCCGTACGTGACGAGCAGCAACTGCGTGGCCGGTGCCGCGTCGGCCGGCGCGGGCGTCGCGCCGCAGTCGCTGCACTACGTGCTCGGCATCGTGAAGGCCTACACCACGCGCGTCGGCGGCGGTCCGTTCCCCACCGAGCTGTCCGATGACGTCGGCAAGCATCTGGCCACCGTCGGCAAGGAGTTCGGATCGGTCACCGGACGTCCGCGCCGCTGCGGCTGGTTCGATGCGCCGGCGCTGAAGCGCTCCATCCAGATCAATGGCATCTCGGGCCTGGTCGTGACCAAGCTCGACGTGCTCGACGGGCTGAAGACGGTGAAGCTGTGCACCGCCTATCGCAGCGGCGGCCAGACGCTGGACCTGCTGCCGTTCGGTGCCGACGCGGTGGCCGATTGCCAGCCGGTCTACGAAGAACTGCCCGGCTGGAGTGAAAGCACCGTGGGCGTGCGCGACTGGTCGGCGCTGCCGGCCAATGCGCAGCGCTATCTGCAGCGGCTGGCCGAGGTGGCCGGCGCGCCGATCGACATGGTGTCCACCGGTCCGGATCGCGACGAGACGATTCTGCTGCGCCATCCGTTCCACTGAGCGTCCGTTCCACTGACCGCCCGTTTCGCTGACCGTCCGTTTCGCTGACCGTCCGTTTCGCTGATCATCGAATCGCTTTGATCATCCAAGCCACTGACGCCGCGCCATGAAGGATTTGTACGTTTCGTGGGACGAGTACAACCGGTTGATCGAGAAGCTCGCGCTGAAGATCTGGGAGTCCGGCTGGTCGTTCGATGCGATCGTCTGTCTGGCGCGCGGCGGCCTGCGCATCGGCGACGTGTTCTCGCGGCTGTTCGACCGGCCGCTCGGCGTGCTGTTCACCAGCTCGTACCGCGAAAGCGCCGGCATGAAGCAGAGCTCGCTGCTGATCGCCGAGCATCTGAGCTCGGCGGCGCCGCTGCCGGGGCCCAACTGGCTGCTGGTAGACGACCTGGTCGACTCCGGCGCCACGCTGGTCGAAGTGGTGCCGGCGCTGATGCGCCGCTACGAGCAGGTGCGCGAGATCCGCTCGGCCGTGCTGTGGCGCAAGGGCGCTTCGGTGGCCGAACCGCATTACGCGATCGAGACGCTGCCGACCAATCCGTGGATCCATCAGCCGTTCGAGGAATACGACCACATGCGGCCCAGCGACCTGAAGGCGCGCTGGGGCTGAGCACATGCAGGCGCACCCCGGCCAAGGTCAGCGGTCGAAGGCCTGCACCGCTTCGGACAGGCGCCCCGTGCGCATCAGCATGTCGTGCACGGCCGTCGACAGATCCTCGACGAGCAGCGCGTTGTCGCGCGTCATCTGATCGACCTGCACCATCGCCTTGCTGACCTGATCGACGCCGCTGCTCTGCTCGGAGGCGCTGGTCGACATCTCGTTGATCAGCGCACTGACGTGCTGCACCTTGTCGACGATGTCTTCCATCGCCCGTCCGGCCTGCTCGGCATGCTGTGCGCCGTTGCGGCTCTTGTCGGCGTTCTCGCTGATCAGCTGCTTGATGTCCCTGGCCGCCTGCGAGCTGCGCTGCGCCAGGCTGCGCACCTCGCCCGCGACCACCGCGAAGCCGCGGCCCGATTCGCCGGCGCGCGCGGCTTCCACCGCCGCGTTCAACGCCAGGATATTGGTCTGGAAGGCGATGCTGTCGATGAGGCCGTTGATCTCGGCGATCTTCGCATTCGAGCGCGCGATGTCGGTCATCGCCTGCATCACCTGCGAGATCGCGCTGCCGCCGTTCCTGACCGCTTCGCTGGCGCCGCCCGCCAGCTCGTGCGCGCGCCGCCCCGTCTCGGCGCTGTGCTGCACGGCGGAGGCCATCTGCTCGGACGCAGCAGCCGTCTCCTGCAGCCGGGCATGCGTCTGGGCCGTGCGCTGCTTCAGCAGTTCGTTGCCGTCGGCGATCCGCTGGTTGCTCTGCTCGATGCCTTGCATCTGCGCCGCCACGTCGCCGACCATTGCGCGCAGGTTCAGGCCGGCCTGATTGATCGCGCGCAGCAGCATGCCGATCTCGTCGACGCGCTGCAGTGTGTCGCGGGCCCCCGGCTGGCCCGCCGCGACCGCGTTGGCCTGCTTCAGCACTTGCGACAGCGGCCGTGCGATTCCTGCCTCCAGCCAGAGAGCGGCCATCAGCGCTGCCAGCAGCGCGGGGGCGGCGGCGAGCCCGCCCGCGAATGCGCCGCCGGCTGCCGTCGCCATAGCCGCGGCCGCGGCGGCCAGCCCCGTCACCGCGGCGACCGCTGCCAGCGCGAGGCGGATGCGCCAGCGCACCGGCAGCACGCGGGCAAGCCGCGTCCAGGCCATCAGGCCGGTACGGACGATGAGACCCTTGTGAAACGCCAGCCCGCGCGCGCGTCCGTCGCGGAAGCGCCGGTACAGCGCGGCGGCGGCGTCGATCTCGCGGCGCTCCGGCTGCGTCCGGACCGACAGGTAGCCGACCAGCTCCCCGCCCTGGCGCACCGGGGTGACGTTGGCGCGGACCCAGTAATGGGCGCCATCGGCGCGGCGGTTCTTGACCAGCGCGGACCAGGCCTCGCCGCCCTTGAGCGTGGCCCACAGGTCGGCGAAGGCTTCGCGCGGCATGTCCGGGTGCCGCACCAGGTTGTGCGGCCGGCCCAGCATCTGCTCGCGCGAATATCCGCTGACGTCGAGGAAGGCCGCGTTGGCATAGCGCACATAGCTGTCGAGGTCGGTCGTCGACATCAGCGTCGCTTCCGGCGGATAGACGAATTCCTCCTCTCGCCCGATGCCGGCTTCGGATCGGGGGGCATGCGACGACGCAGCGTCCTCGCCGCGTCGCGGGCTGTGATTTCTCATGGCGGGTACCTCCAATTTCCTTACAAGACTGCCAGCTCGCGGCCACTGTTCCACGAAGCCGCCGCGGCGAAGCAGCGAACTGCGCAACAGGAACGGTCCATTTCCGGTGATGGAAGAGGGGTGCCGGCGCCAATACCGTCAGTGCCGTGGAATCCGCCGGCGGCGGCTTCCGAGCAGGACTTAGACGGGCGAACCGGACGATGGGATAGCCGCACGGATAGCGCACCGGCCCCGCTGCGAGGCGTTCCGATCGGCGCCATCGCAGCGTCCGCGCGACACTGCCTGCTTCAACAGTCTTGCTGCGGGATGACTATCGGGGGGCTACCGGGTGGCTGCCGAGATGTCGGGTTTCAGACCCCGATGACCGTGACCGCAGGAATGGACAACTTCGTCATCCGGGCGCGCTGCTGTAACCTTGCGGCGATCCACCGGTTGATTCTGTTCCCTTTGACGGAACCCATTCTGTTCGCCAAGACGTCCGCGTATCCCTTGAACACCTCGGCATGGGTGGGGCCGCTGCTGGGGTTGTCGGCGGGCGTGCGCGCCGGTCGATGCGGGGAGCCGGCGCCGATTTCGCCGATTTCGCCTATTCCGCTGATCCCCGCCTTCATGACAGTCCGGGATTCGAAAACAAAAAACCCCGGAAGTTCAATGACTTGCCGGGGTTTTTTGAGGTGTTTTATACACCGGTACTTCGTACACCAGACCGGACTGTGCTGCCGTGTTGGTGTATACCGAATTGGTGCCCAGAAGAGGACTCGAACCTCCACAGTGTTGCCACCGCTAGGACCTGAACCTAGTGCGTCTACCAATTCCGCCATCTGGGCAGATGGACTCTTCAGAACCCCGAAGGATCCGTCAGAATCGGCCTTCGCCGCCGGGACGCATCGAATGCCGGTGAATCAGCGGCCCCGATCTGCGTTCTGAAGCGAAAGCATGCAGAGCCAGAAATTATAGCGATACTTCGAATCATGTCAAATCAACTAGGAAGCTCGTGACCCCGAAGACCTGGATAGCTCCGACCCGCGAGGCGATTCTCGAATGCCTGCGCGCCGCCGATGTGCCGATGACACCGGTTCAGCTCGCCGAGCGGCTGGACGTGCCGTCGGCGCACTTCGACGCGCTGAACCGCCGCCTGCTCGCGATGGAACGCGACGGGCAGCTGATGCCCAATCGCAAGGGCGTCCTGCTGCTGGCGAGCAAGCTCGATTTCACCGCCGGCCGCGTGCAGGGCCATCGTGACGGCTTCGGTTTCCTGATCCCCGATGTCGGCGGTCCGGACATGTTCCTGTCGCCGCGCGAGATGCAGAAGGTGATGCACGGCGATCGCGTGCTGGCCAAGCGCGCGGGCTACGACTCGCGCGGCCGGCCGGAAGGCATCATCGTCGAGGTCACCGAGCGTGCTCATCGCCGGCTGGTCGGGCGCTTCCTCAACGAGCGCGGCTTGCACATCGTCGTGCCCGAGGATCAGCGCATCAAGCACGACATCCTGATTCCGCCTGCCGATACGCAGCGCGCGCAGCAGGGGCAGGTGGTCACGGTCGAGATCGTCGTGCCGCCTTCGGGCCAGGCGCCGCCGATCGGCCGCGTCGTCGAAGTGCTGGGCGAGATCGGCGATCCCGGCATGGAGATCGAGATCGCGGTGCGCAAGTTCGACGTGCCGCACCAGTTCGACGATGCGACGCTGGCGCAGGCAGCCAAGCTGCCGGGCGCGGTGCGGCCGGTGGATCTGCGCAAGCGCGTCGATCTGCGCGACGTGCCGCTGGTCACTATCGACGGCGTCGATGCGCGCGACTTCGACGACGCGGTCTACTGCGAGCCGATCGACTCGATCGCGGCGCGCGGCGAAGCGATCGGTGCGCCGCACGAACGCGACGACCTGGCGCCGCCGGATCAGGATGCCGCCGACGGCGCGCGCGGACGGGCGCGCCGCAGCAGCGGCTTCCGGCTGATCGTCGCGATCGCCGACGTCAGCCACTACGTCAAGCCCGGCGACGCCCTCGACGACACCGCGCTCGAACGCAGCACCTCAGTCTATTTCCCGCGCCGCGTGATTCCGATGCTGCCGGAGAAGCTGTCGAACGGCCTGTGCTCGCTGAATCCGCAGGTCGACCGCCTGGTGCTGGTCTGCGACATCGTGATCAGCGCGCGCGGCCAGATCCGCGCCTACCAGTTCTATGAAGCCGTCATGCATTCGGCGGCGCGGCTGACCTACGACGAGACCTGGGCCATGCTGTCCGGCGGCCAACTGCCGGCGCTGCCGCCGGCGCGGGCCGCGCTGCTGCCGCATCTGCGCAATCTGCACGATCTGTACCGGGTGCTGGCCAAGGCCCGCCAGGCGCGCGGTGCGATCGACTTCGAGACGATAGAGACGAAGATCGTCTGCGATCCGGCAGGCCGCATCGAACGCATCGTGCCTAGCCAGCGCAACGATGCGCACAAGCTGATCGAAGAGTGCATGCTCGCGGCCAACGTCTGCGCCGCCGACTTCATGGGTCGCAGCAAGCATCCCGGCCTGTTCCGCATCCATGAGGGCCCGACGCCGGACAAGCTGCACCAGCTGCGCGAATTCCTGCGCAGCGTCGGCCTGGCGCTCGGCGGCGGCGACGATCCGACGCCGCGCGATTACGCCGAACTGGCGGCGCAGATCCGCGCGCGGCCCGACGCGATGCTGCTGCAGACGATGCTGCTGCGCTCGATGCAGCAGGCGGTGTACTCGCCCGACAATGCCGGCCACTTCGGTCTGGCTTACGACGCGTACACGCATTTCACGTCGCCGATCCGCCGCTATCCGGACCTGACGACGCATCGCGTGATCAAGGCCCTGCTGAACGGCGAGCGCTGCCCGCCGCCGGCCCGCATGCTCGCCGAGGACGCATCGCCGGCGCTGCCGGCCGAGGCCGTCGACGCGCCGCCGCGCGGACGCAGCCGGCGCGATGCGGCAGACGTATCGGCGAATGCCGCCGGTGCCTCGCGTGCGGCCGGCTCGCGTGCGACTGGCCCGCGTGTGGCTGGCTCGCGT
>JBFWXS010000010.1:80641-83489 GCA_050187175.1 Burkholderiaceae bacterium | reverse complement strand
CGCGTGTGGCTGGCTCGCGTACGGTCGCTTCGCGCGCAGCGAGCGCGGCGCGCGGCAAGTCGGCGGCGCGCGCCACCGCCGCAGCCGGGGTCAGTCCGGCTCAGGCGGCAGCGGCGCGGCAGCGGGAGCACGATGCGTGGGCCACGCTCGGCGTCGTCTGCTCCGGCAACGAACGCCGCGCCGACGAGGCTTCGCGCGACGTCGAGGCCTGGCTCAAGTGCATGTACGTGCGCGAGCGCGTCGGCGAACAGTTCGCCGGCCGCGTCACCGGCGTGGCTCCGTTCGGCGTGTTCGTCACCTTGAACGAGCTATACGTCGAGGGCCTGGTGCATGTCTCCGAACTCGGCGGCGAATATTTCCAGTACAACGAGACCACGCACGAACTGCGTGGCGAACGCACGGGCCGCCGCTTCCGTCTGACCGACGAGCTCGACGTGCAGGTCTCGCGCGTCGACCTGGAGGCGCGCCGCATCGAGTTCCGGCTCGTCGAACGTGTAGACTTCCGCGCCTTGAAGCGCGGCCGCGAGCGGGCGGCGAGCGAGTCGGCGGCGCGGCTCTCGTCGGCGGCAGCGGGTTCGTCGGGGGCAGCGGGGTCGTCGGGGCAGGCTGGTTCGTCCAAGTCTTCCGCAGCGGCCGCTGCGGCGCTGACGCTCGGACCGCCGGACTTGCCGCCGCTGCCGCCGGGCGCGGCCTCGGCCCCGGCGGGCGCCGGACGACGCGCACCGGGAGCCTCGCGCAAGGCCGCGCGCGGCAAGACCGACAAGGTCAATCGCGCGCGCGCCGAGCGGCTGGCCGCGAAGAAGAAGCCTGCCGCCGGCAGCGCGGCCGGCAAGCGCAAGCGGAGGCGATGATCGGCAGCTCGCCGATGACGGCTCAAACACAGGATCGATCCAGTGCTGATCTATGGTTTTCATGCGGTGCTCGCGCGGCTCAAGCGCGACGCCGCCGGTGTGCGTGACCTGTATGTCGATGCCGGCCGCGAGGATGCGCGCATGCGCGATCTGGTCAAGGCCGCCAACGAGGCGGGGCTGCGGCCGCATTTCGTCGACGGTTCGCGAATCGAGAAACTGTGTCCGCGCAAGCGGCACCAGGGCGTGGTGGCGATGGTCGAGTTCTCGGCGCCCGCGCTGTCGCTGGACGATCTGCTCGACTCGATCAGCGCACCGGTCACGCTGCTGCTGCTCGACGGCGTCACCGATCCGCGCAACCTGGGCGCCTGCCTGCGCGTGGCCGACGGCGCCGGCGCCGCCGCGGTGATCGCACCGAAGGACCACGCCTGCCAGCTGACCGAAGCGGCCATCCAGACCGCCAGCGGTGCCGCCGAGAGCGTGCCCTATATCATGGTCACCAACCTGGCGCGGACGATGGATACGCTGCGCGAGCGCGACATCTGGCTGGTAGGCGCCGACGACTCGGCGCCGCACAGCCTGTATGAAGCCTCGCTGCCGACGTCGATCGGCTGGGTCCTCGGCGCCGAGGGCACCGGCATGCGGCGTCTGACGCGCGAGCGCTGCGATCTGCTGGTGCGCATTCCGATGTCGGGCCAGGTCAGCAGCCTGAACGTCTCGGTGGCGGCCGGCGTCGTGCTGTACGAATCGCTGCGCCGGCGCGGCCTGCCGAAGGCGGAGTAGCGAGTGAGCGCGGGCGCGGCCGCCTCAGGGCAGCTCGCGGCGGTCCCCGAGCAGTTTGCGGCGGCCCCCGAGCAGCTCGCGGCGGCCCGCGAACTCGTCGCGGCGGCGGGCTGGCTGGTCCTGTTTACGGGTGCCGGCGTATCGGCCGAGAGCGGCATCGCGACCTTTCGCGAGGCCCAGACCGGCCTGTGGTCGCGCTTCGATGCGCAGGCGCTGGCCACCGAAGAGGGCTTTCGCAAGGACCCCGAGCTGGTCTGGGGCTGGTACGCCCACCGCCGCCGGCTGGCGCAGCAGGCGCAGCCGAATGCGGCGCATCTCGCCGCCGCGCAGTACGAGGCGCGCGGCGGCCGCATCAGCGTGATCACGCAGAACGTCGACGGCCTTCATCGCCGCGCCGGCAGCGGCGACGTGCTGGAGCTGCACGGCAGCTTGCTGCGTGCGCGCTGCGTCGACTGCGCGACGCCGGCTCATGACGGATGGCAGGATGATCCCGGCGCGCGCGTGCCTTGCCGCCGCTGCGGCGCGCCGCTACGCCCGGACGTGGTCTGGTTCGGCGAAGCGCTGTCCGAGACCGCGCTGCAGCGCGCCGGGCAGCTGGCGCGCGGCGGCGAACTGATGCTGGTGGTGGGAACCTCTGCGCTGGTCTATCCCGCGGCCGGCTTGCCGCTGGCGGCACATGAGGCCGGCGTGCCGCTGATCGTCATCAATCCGGAACCCACTCCGCTCGACGCGCTCGCCCAGCACTGCCTGCGGGCGCGGGCCGGCGAGGCGCTGCCTGTGCTGCTGGCGGAACTGCCACGGCGCTAGCGGTGCCGGGTCCGCCCACAGGCCGGCCCGGCGCTGCCGCGCCTGCCGTTCGGCCAGCGCATAGCGCCGCTGCACGGACGGCGGCAGCGTCTGCCGGTAACGCACGTAGTACCACGCATGGCCGGCCGCCAGCTGCGCCAGACCGGCGTCGTTACTGCCGACCAGCACGCGGCCGACGATCCGGCCGTAGCCGTCTTGATCCAGCACGTGGATCTGCAATGCCCGCTTCTGCAGCCTCTGCCGCAGGGCTTGGCGCGCGGCATCGGCGCCGCGCTGGCCGCGTTCGGGCGCGTCGATGGCTGCCAGGCGGATCGAATGGAGCGCCCCGTCGTCGGCACGCAGCAGCAGCGAATCGCCGTCGAGGACGGCCGCGGCATGGCCGCGCAGGATGCTGCCCGGCGCCGGGTCGA
>JBFWXS010000010.1:75632-80541 GCA_050187175.1 Burkholderiaceae bacterium | reverse complement strand
CGGCCACGATCGTTTCATCGGCCACGATCGTTTCATCGGCCGCGCAACGCGCGCCAGACGGACGCGAGAGTGGCGGCACGCGTCACCAGCCCAAGCCCGAAGCGCAACGTCGCCATCAGCCCGCGCCTGGACCGGCCGCGCATGAAACGCGCCGCCGACAAGGCGAGCAGCGCCATGATCACCGGATGCGAGCGCAGCCGCTGCAGGCGCGCGACGCCGGCGTCGACGCGCGCCAGTCCGGCATCGACGCGCATGCCCGTGGGCTCAAGCTGCTCCCACTGCGCCGCCAGCTGTTCGCGCTGCAGATGCGTCAGCGCCTGCAAGCGGCGCTTGCGCTCCGCCAAGGTTTCCAGCGGGTGGCGTCCGGTCTTGGCGGGCAGCGGCAGACGGCGGCCATCGCGGCCGAACGGCAGCGGGGCCGGGGGCAGGGCGTTCGGGCTCACCGGCGCAGCCTGTCGATGTCGTGCCGCAGCTCGGCCAGCGTCGCCTCGAACGGACGGCTCGACTGGCGCAGCAGCCGCTGCACGGCGACGACGCAGATCGCCGTCCCGACCAGGTAGAACAGCGCGACGCCGGCCGCGGCCGCGATGCGATGCGTGTCCCAGAACGCAGCGATGATCAGCAGCGAGGCGAAGATCAGCGTCATCGCCGCGAAGAAGACGCCGGCCAGCAGCAGCAGGCCGGCGCGCCGGTAGCGGTCGGCCTGCTGCTGGAACTCGGTGGACGCCAGCGAGATGCGCGTCTCGATGATTTCCAGCAGGCTCGCCGCGAGATTGCGGACGCGGCCGAGCAGGCCGGGCGCCGACGGCTGGCCGCGCGGGCTCATGCGGCGAGTTCCTCGGCCCGGCGGCGAAGCGCCAGGGGGCAGGGCAGCTCAGGCCTCAGCGGCAGGCTGGTCATGGGAGCGGCGCCGCTCAACGGCGGGCGAGCACCAGGCCGACCAGCAGGCCGACGCCGGCGGCGACACCCACGGCCGTCCACGGATGATCGTGCACGTACTCGTCGGTGTGGCGCGCGGTCTCGCGGGCCCGTTCGAGCAGGGCGCGCTCGGCCGATGCCAGCTCCGCCTTGGCGATGCTGACGCTGCGCTCGAGCCGCTCGCGGGCCGAGCTCAATTGCTCGCTGCCGGTCTTGGAGGCAGCCTTCAGCATTTCCTCGGCATCGTTGACCAGCGAGCGCATCTCCTGCGTCAGTTTGTCGCGGGCCGAATCGATCTTTTCTGCGGTGTCCATCGAGGTGTTCTCCTTTCTGTGTTGTCGACTGCTTGAGGGGAAGGCGATGCGGTCGGATTCGTCGGGCGTCGCGGGTTGGTCGGACTTCGCGGATTCGTCGGGCTTCATCTGAACACCAGCACCGGAATGTTCGAGTGGGTAAGGACCTTGTTCGTCTCGCTGCCCAGCACCAGCGCGCTCAGGCCGCGGCGGCCGTGAGACGCCATGAAGATCAGGTCGCAACCCTTCTCCTGGGCGACGTCGATGATCGCACGGTAGGCCTGCGTGTGACGCAGAGCCACCGTGTCGCACTCGACTTCGGCGGCGCGCGCGGCCTGGCGGACGGCCTCGAGCACCGTCTGCGCGGTCTGGTCGGTGGCGTTCATGAACTCGGTGATCGAGGTCTGGCCGGCGGCGGGGAACTCGGCGAAGGCCGGCGGGATGTACTCGGGCATCACGTGCACGGCAGTGAGCCGGGCGCCGGTCTCGCGGGCGAAGTTGATGGCTTTCTCCACGGCCTCGCCGGACAGCTTGGATCCGTCGGTCGGTACCAGAAGGTGCTTATACATGGCGATTCTCCCCAGACACGAATGGTTCGGTCATGCTAGGCCGGCAGCCGGCGTTTTGTCATTGATGCAGCGCACATCATCCTCCAAGCCGTGCCGTCCCGCGAGCTGCAAGCCATGACGGCTCCGCCTTGTTACACACCGTTACGCACCGTTGCCGGCCTGCCATCGTCCGCATGAATCCGGTGGATAAAGTTGATCCCGTTCAACTTTGTCCCTCAGCGGATCCGATAGGAGCCTCTCCATGCAGCCCGCAATCCACATGCCCGTCCCTCAGCGCGCCATCCGGCCCGTCTTTCCGGCCGCCCTGCGCGGGGCACCGCTGGCGGAGGCCCCGCTTCCGGCCGAAGCGGTGACGGGTGCCGATCTGCTGCTGCTGCGCGGTTGCACGCAGCGCCGCCGCGTCCGTCGCGGCGAGTATCTGTATCGCGGCGGCGCCGACTTCCAGACGCTGTACGTGATCCGCGCCGGCGCGTTCAAGACCGTGCTGCTGACCGAGGACGGACGCGAGCAGGTCACCGGCTTCCACATGGTCGGCGAGGTGCTCGGGCTCGATGCGATCGGCAGCGATGTCTATGCCGGCGACGCGGTAGCGCTCGAGGACAGCGACGTCGCCGAAATTCCGTTCACCGCGCTCGAGGAGCGCGCCGCGCGCGATCCGGCGCTGCAGCGCGAGCTGTGGCGCATGCTGGCGGCCGAGATCCAGCGCGAACGCACGCTGATGGTGCTGCTAGGTTCGATGCGCGCCGAAGAGCGTCTGGCGGCCTTCCTGCTGAACCTGTCGCAGCGCATGGCGGCTCGAGGCTTCTCGGCCAGCCGCTTCGTGCTGCGGATGACGCGCGAGGAAATCGGCAGCCTGCTGGGCCTGAAGCTGGAAACGGTCAGCCGCCTGCTGTCGCGCTTTCAGAGCGAAGGACTGATCCGCGTCCGCCATCGCGAAGTCGAGATCCAGGCCATGCAGGCACTGCGGTCGGTCATCGGCCGCGTCGAATCGCGCCGCGAACGCGTCGCTCATTGACGCCGGGCGGCCGCGGGGCCTCCGGCGCCCCAGCCCCGCTAGCGCTCGCCCCGCTAGCGTCCGTCCGGCGGAGGCCGGTCGAAGGCACGCCGCAACACGGCTGCCAGCTGGTCGACGCGATACGGCTTGGTCAGCAGTTCCACGTCCTTGCCGAACTCGTCGCGCGACGGCAGCAGATGCGGCGCATAGCCGGACGTGAATACGACGCGCAGGCCGGGATGGCGCCGCAAGGCCTCGCGCGCCAGCGCCGCGCCGTTCATGCCGCCGCGCAGGATCACGTCTGAGAACATCAGGTCGATGCCGGGCGTCTGCTGCAGCACCTGCAGCGCGCTGGCTGCGTCGGCCGCCTCGAACACGCGATAGCCGAGGCGCTTCAGGAAGGCGCGCGCCACGTCGCGCACCGGTTCGTCGTCCTCCACCACCAGAATCGTCTCGTCGCCGCCGTGGTAGTCGAAGCGCGGCACCCCGGTGTCGGCCGCCGGGCCGGCGTCGCTGGCCGGCAGATACAGGTCGATCGTCGTGCCGTGTCCGGGCGAGCTGTGTACTTGCGTGTTGCCGCCCGACTGCTTCGCGAAGCCGTAGACGAGGCTCAGTCCCAGGCCGCTGCCCTTGCCGCTGTCCTTGGTCGTGAAGAAGGGCTCGAAGGCGCGTGCCAGCACTTCGGGGTTCATGCCATGGCCGCTGTCGCGAACGGTGATCCGCAGATAGCGGCCCGGCTGCAGGTCCAGCTCGCGCGCCTGCGCTTCATCGGCCAGCTCGCAGCAGCTTGCGCCCAGCACCAGCTCGCCGCCGTCCGGCATCGCATCGCGTGAATTCACTGCCAGGTTCAGCAGCGCCGTGTCGAGCATGCCGGCGTCGGCCTGCGCCGGCGGCAACTGGTCGCCGATCTCGGTCTTCACGTCGATGTGCGCGCCCAGGGTGCGGCGCAGGATCTCGGCCAGCGACACCAGCAGCTGCGGGACGTCGATCGCACGCGGCTGCAGCGTCTGCCGGCGCGAGAAGGCCAGCAGCTTGCGCGTCAGATCGGCGCCGCGCCCGGTCGCGCGCATCGCGGCCTTCACCAGCTTGCTCGCCGACGCGTCGTCGCCGAGGCGCTCCTCGAGCATCTGCAGGTTGCCGGAGACGACGGTCAACAGATTGTTGAAATCGTGCGCGACGCCGCCGGTCAGCTGGCCGAGCGCCTCCAGCCGCTGCGCCTGGAACAGCCGCTCCTCGGCGCGTTCGCGCTGCAGCGCCGCGCCTATGGTATTGGCCAGAGCCTGCAGGAAGGTGGTGTCGTCATGCGTGAAGCTGCGCTCGCGGCGCGAGCCGGCCACCAGCAGCCCGGCCGGCTCGTCCTCGCCGGGAATCGCGCACAGCAGCAGGCTGTCGAAGGCGGCTGCCAGCACGCCGGCAGCGCTTTCGGCGTCCACCGAGCGCAGGTCGTCGATGACTCGCGAGGGTTCGCGCGGTTGTGCCGCCAGTTCCTGCCAGTGCGTGGTCAGCCGCGGCAGCACCGCCTCCAGCTCGTCGGCGTGCCAATCGACGCTGGCGCCTATGGCCAGCGCGGTGCCGGAACGGTTGCGCTGCGCCACCAGCGCGCAATCGGCATGCAGCTGCTCCACCAGCCGGCGGCAGGCCTCCTGCTGGATGTGCGACAGCTCGTGCCCTGCCAGCGCGAAGCGGCCGAAGTCGGCGACTGCCTCCGACTGCCGCGCGCGGCTGAGCAGCGCCTGGGCACGGCGCAGTTCGCTGACGTCGCGAATATTGGCGCAGACCAGCGTCTCGCCGTCCACCACCATGGGACTGAGGCTGATCTCCACCGGAAACTCGTAGCCGTCACTGCGCCGCGCCCATAGCGCGAGATTCATGCCCATCGGGCGGGTCTCGGGCCGCGATGCGTACAGCGAGCGGTGGCGGCGATGCGACTGCCGGAAGCGCTCAGGCATCAGCTCTTCCAGCGCCAGGCCGGTCAGGCGCTCGGACGACAGGCCGAACAGCAGCTCGGCCTGCCGGTTCGCGAGGCTGACGCGGCCGCGGCCGTCGACGAGGATCAGCGCATCCGCGGCGGCGTTGAAGATCTGCTCGAAGATGCGCGGCGAGGCGGCGCCGGCGGCCCCGGCCCCGGCCCCGGC
>JBFWXS010000010.1:64624-75532 GCA_050187175.1 Burkholderiaceae bacterium | reverse complement strand
GCGGGCATCGTCGTCTCCGTTGGCTTCACGCTTCGTCGCGCAGCCGCAGCACGCGCGGCGTGAACAGATAGCCGAGGCCGCGCACCGACTTGATCAGCGCCGGCTCTGCGGGGTCGGTTTCGATCTTGCGCCGCAGTCGTCCGACCTGCACGTCGATCGCGCGGTCGAAGGGGCCGGACTCGCGGCCGTGGATCAACTCCATCAGCCGGTCGCGCGACAGGACCTGGTTCGGCTGCTGCACGAAGATCATCAGCAGCTGGAACTCGCCGCTGGTCAGCGCCACCGGCTCGCCGGTGGGCCGGTGCAGCGAGCGGGCGCCGACGTCGAGCCGCCAGCCGTCGAAGCTGTAGCGTTCCGGCGCCGGCGTTGCCGCCGGGGCAGCCGGCGCGGCGGATGCCGTCTCGGCGCGCGGCTCGCCGTTGTCGCGTTCCGGCTTGATCCGCCGCAGTACGCTGCGGATGCGCGCCAGCAGCTCGCGCAGATCGAAGGGCTTGGCGACGTAATCGTCGGCGCCCAGCTCGAGGCCGACGACGCGGTCGACCGGCTGGCCGCGGCCGGTGACGATGATGATGCCGGCGCGGCTGCTGCCGCGCAGCTCGCGCGCCAGCGTCAGGCCGTCCTCGCCGGGCAGTCCCAGATCGAGCAGGATGAGGTCGGCGGGCCAAGCCGCCAGTTCGCTGCGCATCGCGCGGCCGTCGGCCACCCCGCGAATCTCGAAGCCGTAGTTGCTCAGGTAGCTGTCGAGCAGTTCGCGGATGTCTGCATCGTCATCGACTACGAGGATTCGCTCTGCCATGCGTGGATCGTCAAATCGATCGATTGTATAGCAGCGTCGATGCGCCGGAAGAGACTCAGCCGCACTCTCCCTGATGGCCGCAGGCGGTGCAGAACAGGCATCCATCACGCCGGATGTAGGCGTGCGCACCGCAGGCCGGGCACGGACGTCCGGCGATCGGCGCGCCATGCGTCTGCGCTTCAGTGGGCGCAGCGGGCAGCGCCAGCGCACCGGCCCCGCCTATGGCGCGGCCCGCGTCGTCGAGCAGGCCCAGCATCTTGAAGCGGTGCAGGATCAGCGCGGCGACGTAAGCCACCGTGCTCGGCCAGACCTGCTGCCGCGCCTCGCCCGGCACTTGAGCCCAGAACGAGCCGTTCGGCTCGCCGAAGCTCAGCAGCTTGTGCAGCTTCATGCCGATCCAGTTGACGTCGATCACCTGCATGTCCAGCGACAGCAGCTTGCACAGGCCGTCGAGCACGCGCGGATAGTCGCCGGACAGCCAGATCGAATAGGGGCGGCGCGTGCCGTCCGGCAGCTGCAGTTCCTTCAGGCCCAGCACGAAGTCGTCGCCGGTCGCGGGGTTGGCGATGTCGGTGGTCCATGACATGGTGCCCAGCGGACCGGACTTGGGTTCCTTGCGGAACATCATCGCGTCCAGCATCGGCGTCGGCGCGCCGGCGGCCTCGTCGAACACGCCGAGCTCGTCGCAGCGCAGCCGCACGATCGCCGCGAACGCGGCCACGACGCCGGGCAGCCAGCGCAGTTCGCCATGCGGTGGCAGCGGCAGCTGGATCGGCTGCTCATCGCGCGTTCGTTCGAGCGCATCGAGCTTCAGCTTGAGCCAGCCGCGATCGTTCGAGCGCATGTCCATGGACAGCGTCTTGGCGATCGCGCCTATGCCGCGCGGCTGCTCGTTGCCGTTCACCCAGGTCTCGAAGGGCACGGCGCGCGGTCGCGGCAGATCCTGCCTGCCGCCGATGCCTTGGCGATCGCCGTGATCGCGATCATCATCGCCGTCCTCATCGGTCTGGCCGATGAAGATGCAGAACGAATTGCGCTTGTCGGTCGACTCGACCATGTAGGCATAGGCCATGTTGCCCGCCGGCAGCTTGGGCCGGCCGGGCCAGCGCAGCGACGACAGCGCCGGCTGCGGCACCTGCTCGAGCCGCAGGCGCCGGTCGGGATCGTCGCGCAGATCCTGCGGCTGCTGTGCGTCGGGCTGCGGCGTCACGCTGAGCACCGAACCGATCACCGAGTTCGGCCGATAGGTCGTGATGCCCTTCAGGCCGGCGCGCCACGCTTCCATGTACAGCGAGCGGAAGTCGTCGTACGGATAGTCTTCGGCGACGTTGACCGTCTTGCTGATCGCGGAGTCTATGAACGGCTGCACGGCCGCGCTCATCCGCATGTGATCGAGCGCGTCGATCTGCATCGCGCTGACGAAGAAGTCGGGCAGCTGCGCGACCTCGCCGCCCAGATGCCGCCACAGCCGATGCGCGAAATCCTCGACCTCGTAGTCCTGCCGGCTGCCGTCGGCCATCCGCTTGCGCCGCGTGTAGGTCCACGAGAACGCCGGCTCGATGCCGCCGGACGCATTGCCGGCGAATGCGATCGAGATCGTGCCAGTGGGCGCGATGGACAGCAGATGCGAATTGCGGATGCCCTGGCTGGCGATGCGCGCCTGCAGCGGCTGCGGCAGGCGCGACGCGGCGTGCGGCTCGGCCAGGTACCGGGCGGCATCGAACAGCGGAAACGCGCCGCGCTCGGCGGCCAGATCGACCGAGGCTTCGTACGCGCAGTCGCGCATGACGCGCGCGATCTCGGCGGCCATTGCGCGGCCGGCCGGGCTGTCGTAGCGAAGCTTGAGCATGGTCAGCGCGTTGCCCAGGCCCGTGAAGCCCAGCCCGATCCGCCGCTTGGCCATCGCTTCGTCATGCTGCGCGGGCAGCGGCCACATCGTCAGATCGAGCACGTTATCGAGCGCGCGCACCGCGATCGGCACGACGCGGCGGAAGCGCTCGAAGTCGAAGCTCGGCGCTTCGCCGAACGGATCGACGACGAAGCGGGTGAGGTTCAGGCTGCCCAGATCGCAGCAGCCGTACGGCGGCAGGAACTGCTCGCCGCAGGGATTGCTGGCATTGATCGTCTCGCAATACGCGAGGTTGTTGTCGCGGTTCACGCGGTCGATGAAGATCACGCCGGGCTCGGCATGATCGTAGGTCGAGCGCATGATCCGGTCCCACAGCTCGCGCGCGCGGATGCGGCGGAATACCCAGCGGCCGTCGTCGCGGCGCTCGCCGTCGGCGTCGTCGAACGGTCGCGCTGCGTGGACGAGCTCGAAGTCGGCATCGGCGTCCACGGCCTGCATGAATGCGTCCGTCACCGCCACCGACATGTTGAAATTGGCCAGCGAGCCGTCGTGCTTGGCGTCGACGAACTCCTCGATGTCGGGATGGTCGACCCGCAGCACCGCCATCTGCGCACCGCGGCGGGCACCGGCCGATTCGAGTGTCTCGCACGAGCGATCGAAGACGCGCATATACGACAGCGGCCCCGACGCGCGCGAATGCGTGCCCTTGACCAGCGCGCCGCGCGGCCGGATCGCCGAGAAGTCGTAGCCCACGCCGCCGCCGCGGCGCATGGTTTCGGCGGCCTCCTGCAGCGCGACGTAGATGCCCGGCAGGCCGTCGTCGTCGCGATCCGAGATCGCATCGCCGACGGGCTGCACGAAGCAGTTGATCAGCGTCGCGTCGAGCGAGGTGCCGGCAGCCGAGTTGATGCGGCCGCCCGGAATGAAGCCTTGCTCCATCGCCCACAGGAACTCGTCGCGCCAGCGCTCGCGCGCTTCGGGGCGCTCGATGCCGGCCAGCGCGGTGGCGACGCGGCGGCGCACCTCATGGACCGTCTGTTCGCCGTCGCGCGCGTATTTCTCGCGCAGCACATCGACGCAAACCGGCTGCTCGGGCAGCGCATTGAGCAAGTCTTCGATTTTCATCGGCCGTGGGCCCTGTCGGCGGTGGATCGGGGCAGGGGGGCCGGTGCACGGCGCCTCCACCGGCATCGATTCTAGACCTGCCGCAGGCGCACGGCGGGCGTCGCGGCTTGCCTCAGGTCAAGGCGGCGCCCATGGCTGCGTGGGGGCTGGTGCCGCCGACACTGTCGCCGTCGTCAAGGCTGGCGTCGTGCGCCGCCACGCTCGGTCTGATCGGCGATCTCGCCGACCAGCGCGGAGACTGAATTGGCCTGCTGCTCGATCGTTGTCCGCAATTGATGCTCGAGTCCGTCTATGCGGGCCAGCAGCGCCGACTCGCGCTCGATCTGGCGCGCCGTCAGCTTCGCGATCTCCGACTCGACCACCCCGCGCAGCTCGGTGAAGCGCGAGGCTTCGGCCTGGTCGGCGAGCTGGCGCTGCGTCTGCAGTTCCTTGCTGTGGCGGCGGGTTTCCAGCAGCCCAGACATCTGCAGATAGACGATGAACGACAGGAACAGGATGGTGATGACGGCGATGAAGCCCAGCATGATGATGCTCGGCGGCGCATAGACCTCGGAGAACAGCAGCGACAGCGTGGTCGGTGCGTTGACCACGTTCCAGTTCACGAACGTGAACAGCGCGAGGGCACCGAAGACGATGAAGAAGAGGATCGAACGCAAGGTCATTCGCAAGGCTCCCGAGGCGAAAGGTCCATTCAACGGGAACCCGTCGCCGATGTCAAAATCGCGGCTGTGAGGCAGCCGTGAGTTCCGCCGCGCGTCGCGGCGGCGCCGCAGGGGTGATGCCGCGGCCGCTACGGCTGCCGCGCCAGCCCCGGCTGAGTGGAGCAAATGACGGGCCTGCAGAGGGTGCGGCCACCTTCAAAAAGAGGCCGAGACCTCTAGAAGAGAGGCCGAAACCCCTAGAAGTTCAGCACTCGCGGCAGCCACAGCGACAGCTCGGGCACGGCGATCAGCGCCATCAGCACGACCAGCATGGCGAAGACGAACCAGATGACCCAGGGCACCGTCTGCTCTATGGTCACGCCCGCCAGCCGGCACGAAACCATCAGGTTCACGGCCAGCGGCGGCGTGAACTGGCCGATGGCCACCATGTAGGTCATCAGCACGCCGAACCAGACCGGATCCCAGCCGAAGCCGCGCATCAGCGGCAGCAGCAAGGGCACGAAGATCAGGAAGATCGAGACACCGTCCAGCACCATGCCGACGACCAGCAGCACCAGGACGACCATCGTCAGCGCGCCCGCGGAGCCGACGCCGCTGTCCAGGATCACGCGCGCCAGCGGATCGACGATGCCCAGTGTGTTGATGGCATAGGCGAAGATGCTGGCCAGCGCCACGATGATCATGATGACGCCGGAGATCTCGGCGGCTTCGATGAAGATCTCCGGCAGATCGCGCGGGCGGATCGAGCGGTAGATGACCATGCCGACGAACAGCCCGTAGACCACCGCCACCACCGCGGCTTCGGTCGGCGTGAACCAGCCCATGCGCATGCCGCCGAGGATCAGTACCGGAGCGAACAGGCCCCAGGTGGCCTCGCGCAGCGCGCTCCAGAACGGCGGCCGCTTCAGATTGCCTTCCTTGGCGCCGAACCCATGCCGGCGCGCCAGCCAGATCGCGGGGATGATCAGCGCGATGCCGGCCAGGACGCCGGGGATCATGCCGGCGGCGAACAGCGCCGGCACCGATGCGCCCGGCACCATGACCGAATAGACGATGAAGGCCACCGACGGCGGGATCAGGATGTCGGTGGCGGCGGCCGCGCCGACGACGCTGGCCGAGTAGGACGGCGGATAGCCGGCGCGCGCCATCGCGGCCAGCATGACGCCGCCCACGGCGGCAGCATTGGCCGGACCCGAGCCCGAGATGCCGCCGAGGAACATGGCGACGGCGATCGCCACCACCGCCAGCATGCCGGGCCCGCGGCCCACGATGGCAAGCGCGAAATTGACCAGACGCAGCGCCACACCCGAACGGTCGAAGATGGAGCCGACCAGGACGAACATGGGCAGCGCCAGGAGCGGATACTTGGCGATGCCGGCGTAGAAGTTGTTCGGGATGGACAGCAGCCCCAGATCGGCGGCGCCTATGCCCAGCGCGCCGGCCAGCATCATCGCCACGCCGATCGGCACGCCGGCCAGCATCAGCCCGGCGCAGACGACGAAGATCAGCACGCCTACCATGACGTGCGGCTCCGCCGGATCATGTTCTGCACTGCGCGCATCGCGATCAGCAGCGACAGCACGGGCAGCCACACCGTGTACCACCACTGCGGCACGCCTATGCCCGGCGACGTCACCTCGTAGCGATAGTCATCCCAGAACAGCCTGAGCCCCAGGCCGAACATCAACAGGAAGGCGAGGGCGCTCATCGCGTCGGCCAGATAGGCCAGCCGCCGCCGGCGCTGCGGCGAGCCCTTGCTGGAGAAGAACTCGATCCGGATGTGGCGGTCGCGCACCACCGCCGCGCTGGCGGCGACCATCGTGGTGATGACCATCAGCGAGATCGAGATCTCCTCGGTCCACGCGAAGGACTCGCTGGTGAAGTAGCGCGCCAGCACATTGGCGAAGGTGATGAAAGCCAGCAGCCCCATGGCGATGGCGCCGATCCAGTCCTCGGGAGTGCGCGGGCCGGACGGCGGCAGGATCGGTTCCGAGGAGTCTTCGACGGGAGAGTTCTGGACGGGATCTGACATGAAGGCTGCGGCGCGGCGGGCCGGGCGGGCGGATCAGGCGGCCGGCCGGGCGCACGCGCGGCGCGCCGGCGGACGCCGGGATCGGGGCCGGGCCGGCGTGCCCGCCGGGCCCGGGTAGCGGTTGCGGTTGAGTCGTCGTTTCGGGGAAGCGCGACCTCAGGCCTTCTTGCGGCCGGCGACGGCAGCTTCAGCGCGCTTGACCAGATCGGGGCCGATCTGCTTGGCCCACTTGTCGTACACCGGCTGGATGGCCTTCTTGAACGCGTTCTTCTCGGCTTCGCTCAGCTCGGTCACTTTCACGCCCAGCGCCTCGACCTCCTTGATCATCGACTGGTCGCTGCCGCTCAGGCCCTTGCGCGCGATCGCGATCTCCTGCTTGCCCGCGTCGACGGCGGCCTGGCGCACGATGTCGCGGTCGGCCGGCGACCATGAATTCCAGACGTCGCGGTTGACGACGAACACCAGCGGGTCGGCGACGTAGCCCCAGCGCGTGACGAACTTTTGCGCCATCGTATGCAGCTTGGCCGCCGTGAAGATGTGCATCGGGTTCTCCTGGCCTTCGACGGCACCGGAGGCCAGCGCGGGCTGCGCATCGGCCCAGCTCATCTGCGTCGGGTTGGCACCCAGCGCGGTGAAGGTGTCGTTGAAGATCGGCGAGCCGACGACGCGGAACTTCAGTCCCTTCATGTCGGCCGGCGTGCGGATCTCGCGCCGCGAATTGGTCAGCTCGCGGAAGCCGTTCTCGCCCCAGGCCAGCGGCACGACGCCGGCCTTCTCGATGATCTGCAGCACGCGCTTGCCGACCTCGCCCTGCGTCAGCGCGTCCAGGCCGGCGTGGTCCTGCGCGAGGAAGGGCAGCGAGAACAGGTTCAGTTCCTTGATCTGCGGCGACCAGTTGATCGTCGAGCCGATCGCCATGTCGATCACGCCCTGGCGGATCGCGCTGAACTCGCGCGTCTGGTCGCCGTTGATCAGCGATACGTTCGGGTACAGCTTCATGTTGATCCGGCCCTGGGTGCGCTGGCGCACCAGGTCGATCCAGATCTCGCCGCCCTTGCCCCACGGGAAGGCCGGTCCCACGACGGTCGAGACGCGGTATTCGGCCTTGTAGCTCTGCGCATGCGCGGCGCGGGTGACGACGAAGGGCGCGGCAAGCGCGGCCGAACCGGCGGCGCCGGCCTTCAGCAGGTTACGACGATTCATGGTGTTCACTCCTCTCTCGATGTCGGGGACGATCCGGCCCTGATGCGGGCGCGGTTATCGGCAGGAACGCGATTGTAGCGCGCGGAATCGTGCGCTACCGCTTGTGGACTACCCGAACCGCGCCGATTTGCGCGGTAACTGCGGCAAACAGCCGGTAACTTGGAGCATTGCGGACTGATCCTGCGCGATGAGGGCCCGGGGCGGGCCGCCGCTGCGCCCGGGGCGGGCCGCCGCTGCGGCCTGCTCAGCGGCAGGCACGCGGCATGCTGATCGAAGACACCCCCGTCCGGGGTGGGGCGCGGTGTCACGACTGTCGGCGGCGCGTCCATGTCGAATGACGCGACAGTCGGTAGATCCGGCGAAAGGAATTCCCGATGAACGACGAAAAGCGCGGCAGCGCCGAAGCGGGCGCCGCTTCCGATGCCTCCGGCAAGGCCGCCCCGGTGCTGGAGCGCGTGGCGAGCACGGCCCATGCGAAGGTGGATGGAATGGCCGCTCGCGCCGAGGAGGTGGCGGCGAAAGCCCCCGAAGCCATCGAACGCGTGCGCAGCAGCGCCAACCAGGCGATCGATGCCGTCCACGACCGCTCGCTCACGCTGGCGGAGTTCGAGCAGGAGATGATGGAGCGGGCCCGCGGCTGCGTCCGCGATCATCCTATGACTTCGCTGGCCGTCGGCGTGGCGGCCGGCTGGGTGCTGGGGCGGCTCGCCGGCAGCCGGTGGACGTCGCGCTGACCGCCTCCGTTCGCTGAGCCGGCAGGCTCTTCCCCGCGGACCGGGGGTGGGGGCAGCTTCAAGCGCAGCTGCTCGGGTATGCTTTGACGACCACGCGATTCCGTCGCGTGGTCGTCCATCCATGCCATCGACCCGCCGCCGCTACATCATGTCTTCGATCCTTCGCTTTCCGCTGCTTCGTTCGCTGCGCCGTCTGGCGCTTACCGCCTCGCTCGCATTCGCCGCTCCGCTGGTCCACGCCGCACCGCCGCCGGCCCAGACCTCGCAGGTGCCCGGCTACTACCGGATGGCCCTCGGCGATTTCACGGTGACCGCGCTGTACGACGGCTACATCGACCTGTCGCCGACGCTGCTGAAGGGCATCGCCGCCAAGGACGTGCAAAGCCTGCTGGCGCGCATGTTCCTCATCTCGACGCCGGGCGTGCAGACCGCGGTCAACGCGTTCCTCGTGCATACCGGCAGCCATCTCGTGCTGATCGACGCCGGCGCTGCCAAGGCCTTCGGCCCGACGCTGGGCGCGATCGTGGAAAACATCCGCGCCGCCGGCTACGACCCGTCGCAGATCGATACGGTGCTGCTGACGCACCTGCATGCCGATCACGCTGCCGGCCTGGTGCTGGACGGCAAGCCGGTCTTCCCCAATGCCGATATTCGCGTCGCGCGGCAGGACGCCGACTTCTGGCTTAGCGAGGCCGTGGCCGCGAAGGCACCGAAGGAAATGCAGGTGTTCTTCCAGATGGCTCGCGCCTCAGTGGCGCCGTACCAGGCGACGGGCCGCTTCAAGCCTTACGAGGCCGGTGATACGCTGGTGCCGGGCATCACGGTGGTGCCGGCCTACGGCCATACGCCGGGCCACAGCGGCTATCTGCTGCAGTCCAAGAGCAGCAGCATGCTGGTCTGGGGCGACCTCGTGCACAGCCACGCCGTGCAGTTCCAGCGCCCGGAGGTCTCGCTGGAGTTCGACGTCGATCAGCCGAAGGCGATCGCCACGCGCCGCAAGCTGTTCGCGGATGCCGCGCGCAACAAGCTATGGGTCGCGGGCGCGCATCTGCCGTTCCCCGGCATCGGTCACGTGAGGGCCGAGGGCAAGCAGCGCTATGCGTGGGTGCCGGTCGAATTCGGGCCGATTCGCAGCGATCGCTGAAGCGGGATCGGTTCGTCAGCGGGCCAACCCGTCAACCCGTCAACCCGTCAACTCGCGCCGCACGCGCTGCGCGAGATGTTCGGCGTCGGCCAGCGCCTCGAGGTAGCTCGCGCGCACGTCGGGGCAGGGACGGTCGGCGCGCGGCACCTCGGCGTCGCCATCGTTGAACACCATCACGTGGCCGGTGAATCGGCCTTCCGGCAGGCGCTGCACTTCCCAGGTGATCCGGTAGCGCGCGCCGACGATTCGGGTTGCGGTCATGATGCTTGTGCTCCGTCCTTTGCTTGTTGAGCAAAGCATGCCCCGCAACAGCTGACGTTGACGCTAAAGACCCTTCAGCGCGCATCGCTCCGCTGCCTGCGGCGGCACGCATCGCCGCGGTCAGCAATTACAATGGCCGTCATCGAAGAATCTCCTGGATGACGCCCCATGCTCGTCGAACGCATCTGGACCGGTAACGACTACCGCAACTTCAACTATCTGGTCGCCTGTCCTGACTCCGGCGAGGCGCTGGCGATCGATCCGCTCGATCACGTCAAATGCCTGGCCGCCGCCAAGGAGCGCGGCTGGGAGATCACGCAGATCCTCAACACGCACGAACATCACGACCACATCGGCGGCAATGCAGCCGTGGTCGCCGCCACCGGTGCCAAGGTGATCGCGCACCACAAGGCCGCGGGGCGCATACCCGGCGTCGATCGCGGTGTGGGCGCCGGCGACGTCGTCAAGGTCGGCAAGCACGTCGAGCTCGAATGCCTCGACACGCCGGGCCACACGATGTGCCACATCTGTCTGTGCGCGCATACCGACCGGCCCGCGCTGTTTTCGGGCGATACGCTGTTCAATGCCGGCGCCGGCAATTGCCATAACGGCGGCGATCCGAATGCGATGTACGACACCTTCGTCGGACAGCTTGCGCGGCTGCCTGACGACACGCGCATCTATCCCGGCCACGACTACATCGAGAACAACCTGCGCTTCACGCTGTCGCGCGAAGCCGGCAATAGCGCGGCGCAGGCGCTGCTGCCGCAGGTCGCCGGTCACGATCCCGCCACGTCGATCGTGACCACGCTGGCGCAGGAGAAGGAGATCAATACCTTCTTCCGGCTCGGCAACCGCAGCGTCATTGCGGGGCTGCGCGAACGGTTCCCGGATCTGCCGGAATCGCCGGATGCGCGGACGGTGTTCGTCAAGCTGCGCGAACTGCGCAACAGTTGGTAAGTCAATCGGGACGGCAGCCGCACATGCATTGCGATGCTTCGTTGCGCGCGACTGTTCTTCGAAATCTCGGCGGCTTCGTCGTCGCACCCGGTGCCGCCGCCCTCGCTACCGGGCCAGGTGCCGCTGCCGGGCTAGGTACCGC
>JBFWXS010000010.1:0-64524 GCA_050187175.1 Burkholderiaceae bacterium | reverse complement strand
AGCCGCACATGCATTGCGATGCTTCGTTGCGCGCGACTGTTCTTCGAAATCTCGGCGGCTTCGTCGTCGCACCCGGTGCCGCCGCCCTCGCTACCGGGCCAGGTGCCGCTGCCGGGCTAGGTACCGCCGCAGGGCCGGGAGCCGCTTCCGCCGCGCCGCGTGCCTCTGCGGGACGGGATGCCCTGGCTGCCGGGCCGGGCAACCCGGCTGCGGACAATCGCGCCGCGGTGGCGATCTGCATCACCGAGCTCGGGCCGGGGGCGGGCCTGCCGACCTTTCCGAGCTTCGAGGAATGGAATCGGCAAGCCGCGCTGATATTGACGCGCCGTTCGCGTGCGCTGCGGCGCCATGCAGGGCAGTGGGCCCTGCCCGGCGGGCGCATCGAACCGGGCGAGTCGCCCGAGGAGGCCGCGCTGCGCGAGCTTGCGGAGGAAGTGGACCTGCATCTGGACACCGACACCGTGCTCGGCCGTCTCGATGACTTCGTGACGCGTTCAGGCTTCATCATCACGCCCATCGTCGTCTGGGCCGGAGAGGCGCGCGCGCTGTCGCCCAATCCGGCCGAAGTCGCGAGCATCCATCGCATTCCCGTCGTCGAGTTCATGCGCGACGATGCACCCATCCTCGATCACGACGAGGGCAGTGCGCACCCGGTTCTGATGATGCCGGTCGGCGACGGCTGGATCGCGGCACCTACTGCGGCCATCCTCTACCAGTTTCGCGAGGTGTGCATCGCAGGGCGCCACACCCGCGTGGCGCACTTCGAGCAGCCGTCGTTTGCGTGGCGCTGACGCGGCTTCGTGCGGACGCGGCTTCGCGCTGACGCGGTTTGGCCCCGAGCTTCGCTCCAGGTCGCTTCTTCGAAGGCCTTCCTCCGCGCGTCGTCTGCGCGTCGTCGTCCGTCGTCGCCGCTACGCAGCCCGCCGCGCACCCTGGCGCGCCGTCCGTCCTCCGCTCGTACGCGGCGTCGCCGCGCCGCGCGCAGGCCGATTGACGCTCAACTGATGCACAGCGGCCGCGCTGCGCACCGGAAATAGTCCCGACGGCCGCGGCTGCAGCCGTCCTTCATTGATTGCCGCAAGCAAGCGGGCATGATGATCGAGATGAGTCTGATAGCGCGCATAGGCGCGACCCAGTTCCGACAGCTGATGGCGGTTCATGAAAGCCTCCTGCGCGTTCTGCGCGTGAATGCCCTGCCTGGATTCAGCAGCGGAAGACGCAATCCGCATGCCCGCGCCGGCGGGCCGAAAGACCCGCCGGCGCTGCGTGGCCTGTTGTCCGTCCGCCTTATGCGCAGGCGGACGCCTCGGCTTAGTCAAGAGTCAAGAACCCTCGTCACGAATCATCGCGGCGGCTCTGCGAGCGCTGCCCCGGATGCTGCGACGTATCTCGCGAATCGCGCGACCCACTCGGCTGATGCGACCCGCTCGGCTGATGCGAGCCGGCCGACTGCTGCGACGCGCTGCCGTGCGACTGCGAGGCCTGCTGCCCGCTGCCCTGATTGCGCGAGCCGCTGCTCGACTGCTGCTGTTGCTGGGGCTGCGACGCCTGCTTCGGCTGTGCCTGCGACTGCGATGAACGCGACGCGCTCGCGTGCATCTGTCCGCCGCGCTCCTGGTCCAGGTTGGCATTGCGGTTGGCGCGGCTGCGAGCGCCGGCTTCGCGCGCCTCCTCGGACGAGAATTCATGCGCGGTGCCTTTCTGGTGAGCCGCCTGGCCGCCTTTGCTGGCGATCTCGCGCTGACGTTCCGGATCCATGCCGGCGAATCCCCGTTCGTTGTTGTTGCTGCCCTGGTTCGGGTTGCGAGAGCTGGACATGACTTGAGACCTCCTACGTTGATACGTGCCGCCGCTGACGCGTTCCGACGGTCTGTCGGCCGCTGCGGCGCACGGGTTCCGGGCTGCAAGGGCAATGCCTGCTGTGTCGCACTACAACTGGGCGGAATCGGGCAGGGCTTACGGCAGCTCAGGCATTTATTGCCTTTTCCGGCAGCGGGTCCCGATGTTGGGACGGCATTCGACGCCGGGCAGCCGCCGCTCGTCGCCACCTGCGGGCGGGCTGTTGGGGCGCCCGCTAACCTGTCGGCGAGTCAGAATCAGACCGGCGCCGCGAGCGCCACTGCCAGGAATCATGTCCCACCGTCCGTCTTCGCGATCCTCCCTGTCAGAGCCGCCGCTGCCAGCCCACGGCGAGGCCTTGGCGGGGCGCGGGGCTTCTTCCGCCGGCTTCTTCGCCTACCATGGCATCTGGGCGCCCGGCATCCGTCTGTTCCGGTACCTCCGCTTCGGCGCCAAGGCGCTGTTGATCTCGCTGGTGCTCGTGGTGCCGCTGCTGGGCTCTCTGATCTGGCAGGCCTCCGACAGCGGTGTTGCTGCGATGCAGCAAAGAATCGATGCCACACGCCAGGGCGCCGCGCTCGCCGCCGGCATCGTCGACTGGGCGCAGGCGCGCGAGCAGGCCGGCGCGCTGAGCCGCGAGCAGGCTCAGGCCCAGGCGCGCGAGCAGCTCGCCGCGCTGCGCGTGGGCAGGACGACGCTATTCGTGAGCGAATCGCAGCCGCAGACGACCGCCGTGCGCGGCGACGTGCCGCCCCTGCTGGCCGCTGCCGAACTGGTACGGCGCGACGGACAGGGTGTGCTCAACTTCCAGTCGACGACTCGCGGCCCGGAAGGTCCGGTCGACATGGTCTCGTTCGTCCAGGGCTTCGCGCCGTGGGACTGGATCATAGGCGCGGCCGCGCCGGTCGATGACCTGCGGGCGGCGGCGGCCGAACGCTTGGGCTGGATCGCCGCCATGACCGCCGTCGCGCTGCTGATGGCCGCCTATCTGTTCCTGTGCTTCTATCGCGTGATGAACGGCGGCCTGATCGAGACGCGCCGGCATCTGCGCGCGATGACCGACGGCGATCTCACCAGTTCGCCGCAGCCCTGGGGCCGCGACGAGCCGGCGCAGCTGATGGGCGAGCTGCGTTCGATGCAGGAGGCGCTGCGCGGCATGGTGCAGCGCGTGCGACGTTCTAGCGACGACATCGTGCAGTCGACGGGCGAGATCGCCAGCGGCGTGCAGGACCTGTCGCGGCGCACCGAGCAGACGGTCGCCAATCTCGAGCAGGCGGCTGCGTCGATGGAACAGATCAATACCACGGCCCGTCGTTCGGCCGCCAGCACCGACGAGGCCGCCGGCATGGCGCAGCGCAACGCCGCGGTCGCCGCGCAGGGCGGCGCCGCCATGCACAAGGTGGTGGAGACCATGGCGGGCATTCGCAAGGCTTCGGCGCGAATCGGCGAGATCGTCGGCACCATAGACGGAATCGCCTTCCAGACCAATCTGCTGGCCCTGAACGCGGCCGTCGAAGCGGCGCGCGCCGGCGAGGCCGGGCGCGGCTTCGCGGTGGTGGCCGAGGAAGTGCGTACGCTGGCTCATCGCAGCGCGAATGCCGCCAAGGAGATCAAGGCGCTGATCGGCGCCAGCGTCGCGCAGGTCGAGGCCGGCAGCGCGGTGGTGCGTCAGGCGGGCGACACCATCGATCAGATCGTCGTCGCATCGGAAGGCGTTGACAAGCTGCTGGGTCAGATCGCCGTCGGCGCGCGCGAGCAGAGCAGCGGCGTGAACCAGATCGGCCTTGCCGTGCACGAGCTCGACCAGATGACGCAGCAGAACGCGGCCATGGTCGAGCAGGCGGCCGCCGCCGCCGCGGCCATGAAGCGCCAGGCCGAGGTGCTGGCCGACGAGGTGAGCCGCTTCCGTCTGCCCTCCGATTGCCGGGCCTGAGGCCCATCTTGATTTGACGCAAGTCTCGCGTCACTTCCAACCCGAATAGTTCTTCCGAACGATGGCGCAGTGTGGCGCCATCGTTCTTCTTTCGCGATGGAGACCTTCCATCGGTGGATGTTCGCGTCACGGCTGCCGGCAAACAATGACGGCATCGAGATCCGCGAACCGCATCGATGCCAGACCATCCTCCACCGCTCGCAGCCCGTGCCTGGTCAGTCCTGATCGTCAGCACGCTGGCTTTCACTGTCTGCTTCATGGTGTGGATGATGTTCGGCGTCATCGGCATCCCGCTGAAGCAGTCGCTGCAGCTGAACGCCACCGAGTTCGGCCTGCTGACGGCGATGCCGGTCCTCACCGGCTCGCTGGTGCGCGTGCCTCTAGGCATCTGGACCGACCGCTACGGCGGCCGCATCGTCATGGCCTGCCTGATGGCCGTCACCGTGCCCGGTGTCTGGCTGATGGCCTACGCCACGCAGTACTGGCACTTCCTGGTGCTCGGCCTGTTCGTCGGTCTCGCGGGCGGATCGTTCTCGGTCGGCACGCCGTACGTCGCGCGCTGGTTCCCGCGCTCGCGCCAGGGCATGGCGATGGGCGTCTACGGCGCCGGCAACTCGGGTGCCGCCGTCAACAAGTTCATCGCGCCGGCACTGGTGGTCGCATTCGGCTGGGCCGTCGTACCGCAGATCTATGCGGCCATCCTGCTCGGCACGCTGATCGTCTTCTGGTTCGGCAGCGCCAGCGATCCGTCGCACCGCGTGGCCTCCGGGCTGCGCTTCACCGACCAGCTGCGCGCGCTGAAGGATCCGCGCGTGCTGAAGTACTGCCAGTACTACAGCATCGTCTTCGGCGGCTACGTCGCGCTGAGCCTGTGGATGGTGCAGTACTACGTCGGCGAGTTCGGCCTGGACATCCGCAGCGCGGCACTGCTGGCGGCCTGTTTCTCGCTGCCGGGCGGCGTGCTGCGCGCGGTCGGCGGCGTGCTGTCCGACCGCTACGGCGCGCACAGCGTCACCTGGTGGGTGCTGTGGGTGAGCTGGATCTGCCTGTTCCTGCTCAGCTATCCGCCGACCGATTTCACGATCGCCACCGTTGACGGGCCTCGCAGCTTCCATCTGGGGCTGAACGTCTACACCTTCACCGTGCTGATGTTCGTGCTCGGCATCGCATGGGCCTTCGGCAAGGCCAGCGTGTTCAAGTACATCAGCGACGATTTCCCGACCAACATCGGCGCGGTCAGCGGCATCGTCGGTCTCGCCGGTGGACTCGGCGGCTTCGTGCTGCCCATCCTGTTCGGCGCGCTGCTCGACCTAACCGGCGTGCGCTCCAGCGCCTTCATGCTGCTGTACGGCGTCGTCTGGGTGTCGCTGATCTGGATGTACTGGACCGAAGTCCGCCGGACCGAAGTGCTGGGCACCCACGCCGGGGGCAGCCACGCCGCGCCGGCCCTGCCGCACGGCTCCGCCTCCTGAACCGCTGACGGAAGCGCATCATGAGCAGTCAATCATCGCAGATTCGCCCGGGCCGTACGCTCGAGATCTGGACGCCCGAGGACAAGGCCTTCTGGGAGCGCGAGGGCGAGGCGATCGCCAAGCTGAACCTGTGGATCTCGGTGCCGGCGCTGTTCCTGGCCTTCGCGATCTGGCAGGTGTGGAGCGTCGTCGCGGTCAGCCTGCCGGCGCTCGGTTTCCGCTACACCACGAACCAGCTGTTCTGGCTGGCGGCCGCGCCCGCGCTCAGCGGCGCCACGCTGCGCATCTTCTATTCGTTCATGGTGCCGCTGGTCGGCGGGCGGCGCTGGACCGCCATCTCCACCGCATCGCTGCTGGTGCCTGCGCTGGGCATCGGGTTTGCGGTGCAGGACAACACCACCAGCTATCCGACCATGCTCACGCTGGCGCTGCTGTGCGGGCTGGGCGGCGGCAACTTCAGTTCCAGCATGGCCAACATCAGCTTCTTCTTCCCGAAGGAGCGCAAGGGCTCGGCGCTGGGCGTCAATGCCGGGCTCGGCAACATGGGCGTGTCGGTGGTGCAGTTCCTCAGCCCGCTGGTGGTCACCGTGGGCATCTTCGGCATCTTCGGCGGCGATGCGCAGCAGATCGTCAAGGAAGGCGAGCATGTGCGCGTCTGGACACAGAACGCCGCGTTCATCTGGGTGCCTTGGATCGCCGTGACCTCGCTGGCCGCCTGGTTCGGCATGAACGACCTGGCCGAAGCCAAGGCCTCGTTCGCCGATCAGGCCGTCATCTTCCGCCGCAAGCACAACTGGCTGATGTGCGTTCTGTATCTCGGCACCTTCGGCTCGTTCATCGGCTACGCCGCCGGTTTTCCGCTGCTGATCAGAAGCCAGTTCCCCGACGTCAATCCGCTCGCTTACGCGTGGCTGGGCCCGCTGGTCGGCGCGACGGCCCGGCCGTTCGGCGGCTGGCTGTCGGACAAGCTGGGCGGCGCGCGCGTCACGTTCTGGAACTTCATCGTCATGGCTGCCGCCGTGCTCGGCGTGCTGTTCTTCCTGCCCAAAGGCGCGGCAGCCGGCCTGGCCTTGCCGTGGGGTCCGGCGGCCGGCAGCTTCGCGGGCTTCTTCGTCAGCTTCCTGGTTCTGTTCCTGACCACCGGCATCGGCAACGGCTCCACGTTCCGCATGATTCCGGTGATCTTCCTGACGCAGAAGCTGCGCGGCGTCGATCCGCGCGACGGCGAGGCCGTGCAGCGCGCCACTCGCGAAGGCAACACCGAGGCCGCCGCGACACTGGGCTTCACCGCCGCCATCGGCGCCTACGGCGGCTTCTTCATCCCGAAAAGCTACGGCAGCTCGATCGCCATGACCGGCGGCGCCGAGGCCGCGCTGTATGTCTTCATCGTCTTCTACCTGCTGTGCATCGTGCTCACGTGGTGGCACTACGCCCGCCGCAATGCGCCGATGCCTTGCTGAGCCTTCATCGCCATGAGCCACTTCCTCGATCGTCTGACCTATTTCTCACTGCCGCGCGAGCGCTTCGCCGACGGGCACGGCCTGACCACCGGTGAAGACCGCACCTGGGAGGACGCCTACCGCAACCGCTGGGCGCATGACAAGATCGTGCGCAGCACGCATGGCGTCAACTGTACCGGCTCCTGCTCGTGGAAGATCTACGTCAAGGGCGGCATCGTGACGTGGGAAACGCAGCAGACCGACTATCCGCGCACGCGCTGGGACATGCCGAATCATGAGCCGCGCGGCTGTGCGCGCGGCGCCAGCTACTCGTGGTATCTGTACAGCGCCAACCGCGTCAAATACCCGATGGTGCGCGGCCGGCTGCTCGAACGCTGGCGGGCGGCGCTGCGCGCCGCGCCGACGCCGGTCGACGCATGGGCACGCATCGTCGAGGACGACGACGCGCGGCGCGACTACCAGCGGCTGCGCGGCCTGGGCGGCTTCGTGCGCAGCAGCTGGGACGAGGTCAACCAGCTGATAGCCGCCGCCAACGTCTACACGATCAAGAAGCACGGGCCGGACCGCATCATCGGCTTCTCGCCCATCCCGGCGATGAGCATGGTCAGCTATGCCGCCGGCAGCCGCTATCTGAGCCTGATCGGCGGCGTCTGCATGAGCTTCTACGACTGGTACTGCGACCTGCCGCCGGCCAGCCCGCAGATCTGGGGCGAACAGACCGACGTTCCGGAGTCCGCGGACTGGTACAACAGCACCTATCTGATCGCCTGGGGCTCGAACGTGCCGCAGACGCGTACGCCCGACGCGCACTTCTTCACCGAGGTCCGCTACAAGGGCGCCAAGACGGTGGCGGTCACGCCCGATTACTCCGAGGTCGCCAAGCTGGCCGATCTGTGGCTGCATCCCAAGCAGGGCACCGACGCCGCGCTGGCCATGGCCATGGGCCACGTCGCGCTGAAGGAGTTCTACTTCGAGCGCCGCAGCGCCTACTTCGACGACTACGCGCGCCGCTTCACCGATCTGCCCATGCTGGTGATGCTGCGCGAGCAGACGCTGCCCGACGGGCGCGTCGTACAGGTCCCCGGCCGCTATCTGCGCGCCAGCGACTTCAACGGCAAGCTGGGGCAGGACAACAACCCCGACTGGAAAACGCTGGCCTTCGACAGCGACGGCCGCGCGGTGCTGCCGCACGGCTCGATCGGCTTCCGCTGGGGTCCTGCCGAACGGGCCGACGCCGGCAAGTGGAACCTCGAACCGAAGGAGGCGCGCCACGGCGAGGCGGTGACGCTGAAGCTGTCGGTGCTCGAGGGCGGCGCAGCGCACGAAGTCGTCGACGTCGGATTGCCGTACTTCGGCGGCATCGCGACGCCGCACTTCACCGCCAATCCGCAGCAGGGCGGCGTCAACCGCGTCCGCGTGCCCGCGGTCCGGCTGACGCTGGTCCAGGACGGCGTTCCGTGCGAGACGCTGGTCACCACCGTGTTCGATCTGCAGGCCGCGCAGTACGGCATGGACCGCGGCCTGGGCAGCGGCGCGCAGCACTACGACGACGACGCGCCGTATACGCCGGCCTGGGCCGAAGCGATCACCGGCGTGCCGCGGCAGCAGATCATCGCGGTCGCGCGCCAGTTCGCCGACAACGCCGACAAGACGCAGGGCAAGTCGATGATCATCATCGGCGCGGCGATGAACCACTGGTATCACGCCGACATGAACTACCGCGGCGTCATCAACCTGCTGATGCTGTGCGGCTGCATAGGCAAGAGCGGCGGCGGCTGGGCGCACTACGTCGGCCAGGAGAAGCTGCGGCCGCAGACCGGCTGGACGGCGCTGGCCTTCGCGCTCGACTGGGCACGGCCGCCGCGGCAGCAGAACAGCACCAGCTTCTTCTACGCGCATACCGACCAGTGGCGCTACGAGAAGCTGGGCCTCGACGAGATCGTGTCGCCGCTGGCCGACCGCCAGGCCTTCGGCGGAAGCGTGATCGACTACAACGTGCGGGCCGAACGAATGGGCTGGCTGCCCAGCGCGCCGCAGCTGAACGCCAATCCGATCCGCGTCGCGGCCGACGCAAGCAGCGCCGGCTTCGAGGTGCGCGACTACGTCGTCGACGGGCTGAAATCGGGCCGCCTGCAGATGAGCTGCGAAGACCCGGACGCGCCGGAGAACTGGCCGCGCAACATGTTTGTCTGGCGCAGCAACCTGCTGGGCAGCAGCGGCAAGGGGCACGAGTATTTCTGCAAGCACCTGCTCGGCACCGAGAACGGCGTGCAGGGCAAGGACCTGGGCGTGCAGGACGGGCGCCCGCGCGAGGTCAGGTGGCACGAGCAGGCGCCGCAGGGCAAGCTGGATCTGCTGGTGACACTGGACTTCCGCATGAGCACGACCTGCCTGTACAGCGACATCGTGCTGCCCACAGCCAGCTGGTACGAGAAGAACGATCTGAACACCAGCGACATGCATCCGTTCATCCATCCGCTGAGCGCCGCGGTCGATCCGGTCTGGCAGTCGCGTTCCGACTGGGAGATCTACAAGGGATTCGCCAAGGCCTTCAGCGAGGTCTGCATCGGCCATCTGGGCGTCGAGAAGGACGTCGTGCTGACGCCGCTGATGCACGACACGCCGGCCGAGCTGGCGCAGCCGCTCGACGTGCGCGAATGGAACAAGGGCCATTGCGAGCTGGTGCCGGGCCGCACGGCGCCGCAGATCACCGTCGTCGAGCGCGATTATCCGAACGTCTACAAGCGCTTCACCGCGCTCGGGCCGTTGATGTCGCGGATCGGAAACGGCGGCAAGGGCATCGCCTGGGCCACCGAGACCGAAGTGCAGCAGCTGCGCGAGCTCAACGGCGCCACGGCGGAGCCCGGTGTCACCGAGGGGCTGCCGCGCATCGTCAGCGACATCGACGCCTGCGAGGTCATCCTGCAGCTGGCTCCCGAGACGAACGGTCACGTGGCGGTCAAGGCCTGGCACGCGCTGGAGGCGCAGACCGGCCGCGAGCACGTCCACCTGGCGCTGTACCGCGAGGACGAGAAGATCCGCTTCCGCGACGTGCAGGCGCAGCCGCGCAAGATCATCTCGTCGCCGACCTGGAGCGGCATCGAGAGCGAAACGGTCAGCTACAACGCCGGCTACACGAACGTGCACGAGCTGATCCCGTGGCGCACGCTGACCGGCCGCCAGCAGTTCTACCAGGACCATCCGTGGATGATCGCGTTCGGCGAGGCGCTGTCCAGCTACCGGCCGCCGGTGGACCTCAAGGCCACTGGGCCCATGCACAACCGGCGCCCGAACGGCCAGCGCGAGATCGTGCTGAACTTCATCACGCCGCACCAGAAGTGGGGCATCCACAGCACGTACTCGGACAACCTGCTGATGCTGACGCTCAATCGCGGCGGCCCGGTAGTCTGGCTCAGCGAGGACGATGCGCGCGAAGCCGGTATCGAGGACAACGACTGGATAGAGCTGTTCAACGTCAACGGCGCGATCGCCGCCCGCGCCGTCGTGAGCCAGCGCGTGAATCCGGGCATGGTCATGATGTATCACGCACAGGAGAAGATCATCAACACGCCGGGCGCGGAGATCACCGGCGTGCGCGGCGGCATCCACAACTCGGTCACCCGCATCGTGCTGAAGCCGACGCACATGATCGGCGGCTATGCGCAGCTGTCGTACGGCTTCAACTACTACGGCACGATAGGCACCAACCGCGACGAGTTCGTGGTCGTGCGCAAGATGGCCAAGGTCGACTGGCTGGACACGCCGCGCGGCGACCATCTGGCGCCGCTGTATCAGGCCCAAGGCGAGAACCCCTGAGGCCGCGCCGCTTCCCGGAACAACGACGATGAGAATACGTGCACAGATCGGCATGGTCCTGAACCTGGACAAATGCATCGGCTGCCACACCTGCAGCGTGACTTGCAAGAACGTCTGGACCAGCCGCCCCGGCGTCGAATACGCCTGGTTCAACAACGTGGAAACCAAGCCCGGCATCGGCTATCCGAAGGAGTGGGAGAACCAGGACCGCTGGCAGGGCGGCTGGGTCCGCAACGCCGACGGCTCGATCGTGCCGCGGCAGGGGGGCCGCTGGCGGCTGCTGATGAAGATCTTCGCCAATCCGAACCTGCCGCAGATCGACGACTACTACGAGCCGTTCACCTTCGACTACGACCATCTGCAGTCGGCGCCAGAGATGCGCGCGGCGCCCACCGCGCGGCCGCGCAGCCTGATCACCGGCCAGCGCATGGAGAAGATCGAATGGGGGCCGAACTGGGAGGAGATCCTCGGCGGCGAGTTCAGCAAGCGCAGCAAGGACCGCAACTTCGACGACATCCAGAAGGACATCTACGGCCAGTTCGAGAACACCTTCATGATGTACCTGCCCAGGCTTTGCGAGCATTGCCTGAATCCCGCCTGCGTCGCCAGCTGCCCCAGCGGCAGCATCTACAAGCGCGAGGAGGACGGCATCGTCCTGATCGACCAGGACAAGTGCCGCGGCTGGCGCATGTGCGTCAGCGGCTGTCCGTACAAGAAGATTTATTACAACTGGAAGAGCGGCAAGGCCGAGAAGTGCATCTTTTGCTATCCGCGCATAGAAGCCGGGCAGCCGACCGTGTGCAGCGAGACCTGCGTCGGCCGCATCCGCTATCTGGGCGTACTGCTGTACGACGCGGACAGGATAGAGGCCGCCGCCAGCGTCGAGCATGACCGCGACCTGTACCAGGCGCAGCTCGACGTGTTCCTGGATCCGAACGATCCGGCCGTCATCGAACAGGCACGGCGCGACGGCGTGCCGGACAACTGGCTGGACGCGGCGCGCAACAGCCCGGTCTACAAGATGGCGGTCGACTGGAAGGTCGCGCTGCCGCTGCATCCCGAGTACCGCACCTTGCCCATGGTCTGGTACGTGCCGCCGCTGTCGCCGATCACAGCCGCGGCCAATGCCGGCCAGATGGGCGTCAACGGCGAGATTCCCGACGTCGCGCAGCTGCGGATCCCGGTCAGGTACCTGGCCAACCTGCTGACTGCCGGCGATACGGCGCCGGTCGTGCGCGCGCTGGAGCGGATGCTGGCCATGCGGGCCTTCCAGCGCGGCAAGCATGTCGACGGCGCGCCGAACACCGCGGCGCTGGCGCAGGTGGGCCTCACTGCCGCCGAGGTCGAAGAGATGTACCGCGTGATGGCGATCGCCAACTACGAGGATCGCTTCGTCATCCCGAGCACGCATCGCGAGTACGCCGAGAACGCGTTCAATGTCCGCGGCGGCTGCGGCTTCAGTTTCGGCAACGGCTGCAGCGAAGGCGTGACCGAGACCAGCCTGTTCGGCAGCGAGAAGAAGCGCACCATTCCCATCAAGGCGGAGCTGTGACCATGCCCAGTCGAGAAGCCGCTGCGCCCGCCGTCGCGCTCACGCTGCGCGTGCTGGCCCGGCTGCTGGCCTATCCGGACGCCGAGCTGCGCGCTCAACTGCCTGCGCTGGCCGAGGCGCTGACGCGCGACAGCGCGCTGCCGCAGGCGCGCACCGCCGAACTGCAAGGGCTGATCGCCGACCTGGCCGGATCGGCCGGACTCGAAGCCGAAGCGGCCTACGTCGAGCTGTTCGACCGCGGCCGCGCGACCGCGCTGCATCTGTTCGAGCACGTGCACGGCGATTCGCGCGACCGCGGGCCGGCGATGATAGACCTGCTGCAGACCTACGAGCAGGCCGGTCTGTTCCTGAAGCCGGGCGAACTGCCCGACCACCTCGCCGTGCTGCTCGAATATGCGTCGACGCAGCCGCCGGCGCAGGCGCGCGCGCTGCTGGCCGAGGTGGCGCATCTGGTGCAGAACATCCACGGCGCCGTGGCGCGGCGGCATCCGCGGTATGCCGCGCCGCTCGCCGCCATCCTCGATCTGGCCGGCGAACCCTGCCGCGCCGCCGTGGTGCCCGACGAACCGGGCCTGGACGAAAGCTGGGAGGAGCCGCCGGCATTCGACGGCTGCAGCCCGGCAGCGCCGGCTCGGGCCGGGGCCGGCGGCGGCCAGCCGGTCCATCTCGTCAGGCCCGCGCCGAACGGCCGCGGCCCATCCCCGATTCCAGGAGCCTCCGCATGAACCGGACCCTGCACGATTTCCTGTTTGGCGTCTATCCGTACATCTGCCTCGCGGTCTTCCTGATGGGCAGCCTGGCGCGCTTCGACCGCGACCAGTACACGTGGAAGAGCGATTCGTCGCAGCTGTTGCGCGCGCGGCAGCTGCGCTGGGGCAGCAACCTGTTCCACATCGGCATCCTGTTCCTGTTCGTCGGCCACACGGTCGGGCTGCTGACGCCGCACGCGCTGTACGAGCCGTTCATCAGCGCCCCCGACAAGCAGATGATGGCGATCATCAGCGGCGGCATCGCCGGCCTGGTCTGCTTCGTCGGCCTGTCGCTGCTGCTGCACCGGCGCATCGTCGATCCGCGCATCCGGCTGACCAGCCATCGCACCGACCTGGCCATCCTGATCATCCTGTGGATACAGCTGTGCCTCGGGCTGATCACGCTGCCGTTCTCGTTCGCGCACCGCAGCGATGCGCATGCGATGCTGGTGCTGGCCGACTGGGCGCAGAGCATCTTCATGTTCAGCCCCGATGCATCGGCGCTGATCGGGCTCGACTGGCCGTTCAAGGTCCATCTGGTCCTGGGCATGACCATCTTCCTGCTGTTCCCGTTCAGCCGGCTGGTCCACGTCTGGAGCGGCTTCGCGTCGGTCGCCTACCTGTTCCGCCCGTACCAGATCGTCCGGTCGCGGCGCTTGAACCTGCCGGCCGAGCGCGTGCCATCGAGAGGTGCGCGATGAACCCGGCCCTGCAGACGAGCGCCGCGGCGCGCATCAATCAGGTCGCTCTGGCCGAGGCCGGCGAAGCGCTCGATGCCGGCTCGCTGCGGCAGCGGGCCTGCCTCGAACTGCTGCGCCAGGCGGCGATCGAGCAGGGCCTGCTCGCCGCCGACGATCCGCCGCCCCATGCCGGCGTGGTCAGCGTCGCCGCCAGCGAGGCGATCGAGCAGCTGCTCGACCGGCAGGTCCGCTGTCCCGAGCCGTCGGAGGAAGCCTGCCGCCGCCATTTCGATGCGAACCGCACACGCTACGCGATCGGTGAGCGGGTGCTGGCGCGCCACATCCTGTTCGGCGTGACCGCAGGCATCGACATCACCGCGCTGCGCTCGCGCGCCGAAGCCTGCCTGCTCGAGCTGCGCAGCCAGCCGCTCGGTTCCGGCCGCTTCGCCGAGCGTGCCGGCGAGCTGTCGAACTGCCCGAGCGGCGGCCGCGGCGGTGAGCTCGGCTGGCTGGCCGAGGCCGACTGCGCGCCCGAGTTCGCGCGCGAGCTGTTCGGCCGCACCGAGGTCGGCGTGCTGCCGCGCCTGGTGCACAGCCGCTTCGGGCTGCACGTCGTCGAGGTGCGCGCCCGCGAGCCGGGCCGCATCCCGCCGTTCGCGTCGGTGCGCGAAGCTGTGGCCCAGTCGCTGCGGCAGCAGAGCTTCACGACGGCGCTGCGCCAGTATCTGTCGCTGCTGGCCGGGGCGGCCAAGGTCGAGGGCGTCGACCTCGAGGCCGCCACCGATCCCCTCGTGCAGTGACGAGTCTTGGCGTGCCGGATTGACGCGACGCAAGACGCGACGCGCGGCGGCCGCGTAGAGTGCCGCCGATGAGACGTTCGTGGACCCTGGCCGCCAGGATGGGCGCCATGGGCAGCGTCCTGCTGCTGATGGCGATGCTATCCATCGGCCTGACGCTATGGATCGCCTGGCAGCTCGAGGGCGGAGCCGCGGCCGTCAATGAAGCCGGCCGCATGCGCATGCAGACCTGGGAGCTGGCGCAGGCGCTGGCCGTCGGCGACCCGGCCCGCCCCGGTCGGCTGCTGGAGCGGCTCGAAAACAGCGTGTCCGTGCTGCGTGCCGGCGATCCGGCGCGCCCGCTGGCCGTGCCGCGCGATGCTCGCTCGCAGGCCGCCTTCGACGAGGTCCAGCGCGACTGGCGGACGCTGCGCACCGCCTGGTCGGCGACGCCCCCGCCGTCGATGGACGAGGTCACCCGCGGCGCCGAGGCCTTCGTCGGCCGCGTCGACGTCTTCGTCTCGGCGATCGAACGGCAGCTGGCGCGTTTGACCGCCATCCTCAACGCATTCCAGTTCCTGATGATGGCGCTGACCATCGCCAGCGCGGTGGCGCTGCTGTATTCCGCCTATCTGTTCGTCTTCAATCCGCTGGCGCGGCTGCAGGCCGGCCTGGCGCGCATGGGCGGCGGCGATCTGTCGGCGCGGGTCGAGGAGCCGTCCGACGACGAGTTCGGCGCGCTCGCGCAGGGCTTCAACCGGATGGCGCAGACGCTGCAGGGCCTGTACCAGAACCTCGAAGCGAAGGTGCAGGAAAAGACGCTGCGGCTGCAAGTGCAGCACGAGCGACTCGCGACGCTGTACGAAGCGGCCGCCTTCATCGCGCGCGCCGACTCGCTCGACGAGCTGGCGCAGGGCTTCGTCCGCCAGGTACGCCGCACGGCCGGCGCCGATGCGGCGGCGCTGCGCTGGTCCGACGAGTCCAACCAGCGCTATCTGATGCTGGCCGCGGACGGCCTGCCGCAGTCGCTGGTCGACGGCGAGGAGTGCGTGCCCACCGGCGCCTGTCTGTGCGGGCAGCCGCAGGCGCAGGCCGGCGCCAAGGTCATCCCCATCACCAGCGACGCAGCGCGCACGCCGCTCGATCACTGCCGGCAGGCCGGCTACCGCACCGTCATCAGCGTACCGGTGCGTCAGCATGAACGCATGGTCGGCGAGATCGACCTGTTCTATTCCCGATCGGTGACGCTGAGCGACGAAGACCGCGCGCTGCTGGAGACGCTCGCCAGCCATCTGGCCGGCGCCATCGAGGCGCTGCGCGTAGGCGCGCTGCAGCGCGAGACCGCCGTCGCCGAAGAGCGCGGCCTGCTCGCTCGCGAGCTGCACGACAGCATCGCGCAGAGCTTGGCCTTCCTGAAGATCCAGGTGGGCCTGCTGCGCAGCGCGCTGCGGCGGCAGGATGCCGCGCTGATCGACCGCACGCTAGGCGAACTGGAGGCAGGCGTCAACGAGAGCCTGGGCGACGTACGCGAACTGCTGGTCCATTTCCGTACGCGGACCAATTCGGAGGACATCGCGCCGGCGCTGCAGACGACGCTGCAGAAGTTCGAGCTGCAGACCGGCCTGGCCACGCGCCTGAAGATCGACGGGCACGCGCTGCCGCTGCCGCCGGATGTGCAGGTCCAGGTGCTGCACATCGTCCAGGAAGCGCTGTCGAACGTGCGCAAGCACGCGCATGCCACCGGCGTCGCCGTCGACGTGCAGCAGCGCAAGCCGTGGCGCGTCACCGTCCGCGACGACGGCTGCGGCTTCGTCGTCGGCGAGCAGGCAGCCGACGAAACGCACGTGGGGCTGCGTATCATGGAAGAACGTGCCCGCCTGGTCGGCGGCAGCATTGCCATCGATTCCCGCCCCGGTAGCGGCACGCAGGTCGCGTTGACGCTGCCTGTGCCTGCGTGAGTCCACCCGAGCCCGCCTGAGCCCGCATCGTGACCGCTGCCCATCCGATCCGCATCCTGGTCGTGGACGACCACACGCTGTTCCGCCGCGGCCTGATCGCGCTGCTGGCCGGCGACGAGCGCTTCCAGGTGGTGGCCGAGGCGCAGGACGCCGGCGAGGCCTGCCGCTGCGCCGCAGCGTACCGTCCGGATCTGGTGCTGCTCGACAACCATCTGCCGGGGGTCAGCGGCGTCGCCGCGCTGCCGGACCTGCGCGCCGCCGCGCCGCAGGCGCGCGTGCTGATGCTGACCATGAGCGAGGACGAGCGCGATATGGCCGCCGCGCTGCGCGGCGGCGCCAGCGGCTATCTGTTGAAGACCATCGACAGCGCGGCGCTGGCCGAAGCCATCGTCCGCGCGATGAAAGGGGTGCCGGCCATCAGCCCCGAGATGACCGGCAAGCTGGTCAACGCGTTCCAGTCGCTGCAGGCCGGCGGTACGGAAGCCGGCATCGGCCCTTCAGACGCGCCCGCCAGGACGGCGCCTCCCGCCGCCCGCGACCCCATCGACGACCTGTCCCCGCGCGAACGGCAGATCCTGTCCCAGATCGCCCGCGGTTCCAGCAACAAGGAAATCGCGCGCACGCTCGATATCGCCGAGGCGACCGTTAAAATCCACGTCCAGCACATCCTGCGCAAGCTGAACCTCGGCTCGCGGGTACAGGCCGCCGTCTACGCTGCCGAGCGCGGCCGCTAGCCGCGCGGGGGACAGGGATCGGGTCCGGTCTGTGGCCGGGTCTCCCTCCGGGGCCGGGCGCGGGTGCCTTTTCGGGTCGACTGGAGTCCAAGCCTTGCTACTGACACCGTTCCAGCTGCGCCAGCTCGTCTTTCCCAATCGCATCGTCATCTCGCCGATGTGCCAGTACTCGGCCACCGAAGGCCTGGCCAACGACTGGCACCTGGTCCATCTGGGCCAGTTCGCGCTCGGCGGCGCCGGCGCGGTCATCGTCGAAGCCACCGCCGTTCAGCGCGACGGCCGCATCACGCTCGGCGACCTCGGCCTGTGGAGCGACGAGCAGATCGCGCCGCTGCGGCGCATCACGGCCTTCCTGCAGCAGCACGGCTCGCGCGCCGGCATCCAGCTCGGCCATGCCGGACGCAAAGGCAGCAGCCAGCGGCCGTGGCACGGCAACGGACCGCTGACCGAGGCCGACCTCGCGCGCGGCGAGCGCGGCTGGCCCACGGTGTCGGCCGGCGACCAGCCGGTGGGGGCTGCCTGGCCGCCGCCGCGGCCGCTCGGCATCGACGAGATCCGCGCGCTGATCGACGACTGGGTCGCGGCCACGCGGCGCGCCCGCGAGGCCGGCTTCGATTTCGTCGAGATCCACGCCGCGCACGGCTATCTGCTGCACCAGTTCCTCTCGTCGCTGTCGAATTCCAGGCAGGACGCCTACGGCGGCAGCCTGGAGAACCGCATGCGGCTGACGCTCGAGGTGGCGCAGGCGGTGCGGCAGGCCTGGCCGGCCGATCGTCCGGTGTTCGTACGGCTGTCGGTCATCGACGGTAGCGAGCCCAGCGGCTGGGGGCTCGACGATTCGGTCGTGCTGGCGCGCGAGCTGCGCGCGATCGGCGTCGACGCGATCGACTGCTCGTCCAGCGGCCTTGGCGGACCCGCCACCGCCGCCGGCGGCGTCCGCGCGCCGGGCTTCCAGGTACCGCTGGCGGCGGCGATCCGCGAGCGCGCGCGGATCGCCACGATGGCGGTCGGCCTGATCCTCGATCCATGGCAGGCGGACCGCATCGTGCGCGACGGCCATGCCGATCTGGTCGCGGTGGCGCGCGAGGCGCTGCTCGATCCGCACTGGGCGGCGCGCGCCGCGCTGGCGCTGGACCCGGCGGAGCGCGAACGCTTCGCCGCCTGGCCCGATCAGTACGGCTGGTGGCTGCAGCGCCGCGAGCGCATGCTGGCGGCGCAGGGGCTCGGCAGCGCGTCGCAGCCGCGCCTGCCGTCGGACTGACAAGCCGCCATGTCGACCGGCCAACAGGCGAGCGGCCAACAGACGAGCGGCCAACAGACGCTTGCCGATTCGATCGCCGAGCCGGAACTCATCTTCGAGCACGCGCCCATCGGCCTGATCGTCACGCGCGAGCGGATCATCCAGCGCTGCAATCTGGCCATGGCGCAGATGTTCGGCTATGAACGCCAGCAGCTGGTCGGGCAGTCGACCGAAATGCTCTATCCGTCGCAGGCCGAGTTCGAGTACATCGGCGAACGCGGCGTCGCGAGCATGAAGCAGACCGGCACCTATCGCGACCAGCGCATCATGCGGCACGCCGACGGCCGCATGTTCTGGTGCTCGGTGTCCGGCCGCTCGTTCTCGCCGGAGTCGCCGTACGCATCGGTGATCTGGGTATTCGAGGACATCTCGGACAGCCGGCCGGTCAGCCCCGCGCTCACCGCGCGCGAGCGCGAGATCGCGGCGCGCGTGATCACCGGCCTCACCAGCAAGCAGATCGCCAGGGATCTGAACGTCAGCCACCGCACCGTGGAGGCGCACAGGATGCGGCTGATGCGCAAGCTCGATGTGTCGACCACCGGCGAGCTGATCGCGCGCATCCTCGGCATGCCCGGGCCGGGCTGAGCCGCTGCTCAAGGATGCGGTCTGGCCCCCACCAGCACCGCCGCCACCACGCAGGGCTCGTTGCCGCGCACGCTCCACGAATGCATGGTGCCGCGCTGGACCAGCACGTCGCCGGCCTTCAGCAGCGTCTCGCCGGTGTCCAGGATGGCGTAGATCTCGCCCTTCAGCACGATGATGTAGTCGACCGTGCTCGTCTTGTGCCGCATCGGATCGTCGGAGTCGCGGTCGGGTGCGTGGCCCGCGCCGATCGACTCAAAGGCCTTGGCCGCGTCGGCGCCGCGCCACATCGTGTCGGGCGGAAACTCGACGATGCGCAGGATACTGCCGACCGACGGCGGCTCCAGCCGCACCGGCCGCGCGGCGGCGTCGGCATTGCCGCTATTGTCGGCTGGCGCGCTCGTCGTCTCCCACAGGTCGGTCAGCGCCACGCCCGGCATCGACTCCATCTCCTTGATGTTCGGCGCCAGGCCGTCCATGATGAAGGTCGAGCGGTTCTGCGCGTCGTGGCCGGTGACCACGCGGCGGATTCTCCATGCCATTTCGGTACCTCGCTAGTGATGGGCTCAATGCGTGGCGTGGCCGCAGTTCGGCCCGCAGCCGCCGCCATGCAGCATCCGCTGGCGCTCCTCGTAGTGGGCCATCAGCCCGAACAGCCGGATCGAATCGGGCGGCGATGTGTCCCCGCTGAACTCCTGGAACAGATTGTTGACGGTGACATAGATCCGCTCCGCATCGGTCCAGCCGCTGAACTCCTTCAGCGAGATGTCGTCTACCGCCTGTTCCAGCGTCATGCCGGCGTCGTAGCGCTTGCGCGCCTCGGCCTTCACGTATTCCAGGTAGTGCTTGAGCTGGCGCACGCCCGACTTGTCGGTGATCGGCCCATGTCCCGGCACCACGACGTCCACGTCCCATGACAGCATCAGGTCGCAGGCGCGGATCCAGTTGTCGACCGGACCGGCCCAGACGATCGGGTGTCCGCCGTTGAACAGGATGTCGCCCGTATAGACGATGCGATCCTCCGGCACGTAGGCCAGCGTGTCGCCGCGCGTGTGCGCGGGTCCGACCTCGACCAGCCGCACCGTCTTGTTGCCGACGCGCAGGTCGATCTCGCCCTCGAAGGTCTGGGTCGGCGGCGTATAGACGATGCCATTGAAGTCGAACACGCGGCCCATGGTCTTCATCAGGAACTCGCCGCCGTCGCCCAGCTCGCGGTAGTTGCGGAAGCGGTCGATCAGCTTCTCGGGGGGGTGGTCGCGCATCTCGTCGGCGCATTTCTTCGAGACGATGATCTTCGAGTCGGCGACCAGCTGGTTGCCGAAATAGTGGTCGCCGTTCGCATGCGTGTTCACCACCTGGCCGATCTCGCGTGCGGCCGGTACCGCGTTGCGCATCTCGTGCAGCATCTCGCGGGTCAGCTTCAGGTCGAACAGCGTGTCCACCAGCAGCGATTGGCCGCTGTCGACGACCAGGCCGGCATTGCTCCAGCCCCAGCTGCCGTCCGGTTGCAGCCAGGCGAAGTTGCCGTTGCCGATGTCGTGCAGGCCTTTCGTGAATTGCCATTTCATGGAGGGTCTCCTCGGAGGATGCGGTGCCGGAGATCAGGGGCTGCGCCAGCGCAGCAGATACTGCTCGGCGCGTTCAAGCAGGAAGTTGGTCACGTAGCCGATCGCGCCGAGCACGACGATGCCGGCGTACAGATCGGCGCTGCGGAAAGAGCGCGCCGCGAGCGTGATGTTCTGGCCCAGGCCCATGGTGCCCGCGAGCATCTCGGCCACCACCGCCAGGATCAGCGACACGGTCAGCGCCAGCCGCAGGCCGGCGAAGATGTCCGGCATCGCGTTGGGCAGCGCGATCTTCCAGATCATCTCCAGCCGCGACAAGTGCAGGATGCGCGCCACCTCGACCAGCCGCGTGTCCAGCGTCTTGAAGCCGTGCACCGTATTCAGCAGCACCGGCCACAGCGACGAGAACGCGATCGCCGTGACGATCATCCGGTCGTTCAGCCCGATCAGCAGCACGAACACGGGGATCATCGCCGAGGCCGGCAGCGGGCGCATCAGCTCCAGCGCCGGCTCCACGTAGGCGCGCAGCGCCGGCGACAGGCCGATCGCCGCGCCGAGTGCGATGCCGACCAGCGACGCCGACACGAAGCCCAGCGCCATCCGCCTGACGGTCTCGCGGAAGGCGGTCCAGAACTCCGCGCTGCCCATCTGCTCCCACAGCGACTCGAAGCTGCGCATCGGCGCCGGAAAGAACACCGGCGACAGCAGCTCGTACGAAGCCGCCAGCTGCCACAGGCCGATCAGCAGCGCCAGCACCGCCAGGCTGGCGAACCACATCGTCATGCTGCTGCGCTGGTTCATGACGACTGCTCCGCCCAGTTGCCCATGCGGCCGAACCAGCGCTGCTGCGCGCGCAGCAGCGACGCATTGAGCGCCCAGCCGATCAGGCCGATCCACGCAATGAACGCGAACACGCGGTCCGGCCGCATGCTTTCCTGCGCGACGATCAGCGCGTAGCCCAGGCCGATCGGGTTGGCGGTGATCTCCACCGTCACCGCCACCACCAGCGAGACCGCCGCCGCCAGCCGCAGCCCGACGAAGATGCGCGGCAGGGCCGCCGGCAGGATGATCTTGGTGACGCGCTCGAACAGGTTGAAGCCGAGCACGCGCGCCACTTCGAGCAGCCGCGGCTCGATGCCGCGCACCGCGCTTTCGGTGATGATCAGCAGCGGCCAGAAGCACGAGAAGGCCACCACGCTGCTTTCCATCTTGAAGCCGTAGCCGTGTATCAGCAGCGCCAGCGGAATCAGCGCCACCGACGGAATCGGCCGCAGCACTTCGGTCGAGATCCGCATGAGCTGCGACAGGCGCCGCGACAGCCCGAATGCGATGCCGACCAGGATGCCGGCGCTGGCTCCGGCGGCCAGCCCGCCCATCGCGCCGCCGAAGGTCTCCAGCGCCGCCTTGAACAGGCTGCCGTCGAGCACGACGCCGGCGGCGGCCACGATGATTGCCGTCGGATATGACAGGCTCTCGGCGCGCAGCTGGCCGGTCCGGGCCGACAGCTCCCAGATCACCAGCACCAGCAGCGGCAGCAGCAGCCCCTTGCCGATGCGCTGCAGCGCGGCTGGCCGGCCGGGCAGGGCGGCCGCGGCGCCCAAAGGAGCGTTCAGGGTCGATGGCTTCATGTCGGTGCGGCGGCTCAGTGCCCGGGCGGCAGCAGATTGAACAGCCGGTGCCGGTAGGCCAGGAAGCGCGGATCCTCGCGCGTCGTGAGCTGGTTGCGCGGCCGCTCCAGGTCGATCGACAGCGTCTCCGACAGGCGGCCCGGGTGCTTGTCCATCGAGATCACGCGGTCGCCGAGATAGATCGCTTCCTCAAGATCGTGCGTGATGAACACCACCGTGACGCCGGCGTCGGCGCACAGCCGCGCCACCTCGTCCTGCAGCGTCTGCCGCGTCATGGCGTCGAGCGCGCCGAAGGGCTCGTCCATCAGCAGCACCTGCGGCGCCTGCGCCATGCAGCGCGCGATCTGCAGCCGCTGCTGCATGCCGCCGGACAGCTGCACCGGAAACGCGTCGGCGCGTTCGGCCAGCCCTACCCGCGACAGCAGATCGCGGATGATCTCGCCGCGTTCGGACTTGGGCACGCGCCGCGACTCCAGCGCCAGTTCCACATTGCCGGCCACCGTGCGCCACGGCAGCAGCGCCCGGCCGTAGTCCTGGAACACGACCGCCAGCTCGCGCTGCGGCCCGTTGACGGGTACGCCACGATAGTCGACGCGGCCGCGCGTGGGTTCGATCAGGCCTGCGATCAGCCGCAGCAGTGTCGTCTTGCCGCAGCCCGACGCGCCGACGATGCAGACGAACTCCTTCTCCTGTACGGTCAGCGAGATGTTGCTGAGGATGTTCAGCGAGCCGACGCTGAAGTCGAGCTCGCTGACGGACAGGATAGGGCTGGAAGCGGAAGCGCTCATCGCGGACTGGCTTACTTGTACAGCAGCTTGGTCGCTTCGATCGGCTTTTTCAGCATTCCCTGCTCCATCATGATCGTGTTCCAGCGATCGACGACGTCGGGCGTGATGACCGGCTTGAAGCGCGGATCCGGGAACTTGGCCTGCACTTCAGCCGGGAACGGGATGTAGACCAGGTTGGCCTTGCGCACCACTGACGGATCCTTGGCCGCCAGCGCCGAGGCTTCGGCGATCGCCGCCTTGAACGCAGCCACCTGCTTCGGATTGGCATCGGCCCACTTGCGGCTGGCGACGTGCCATCCGGACTGCACCTCGCCCTCGAGCGCGGCGATGTAGTAGGCCACGACCCGGCCGGTCTGCGTCTCCAGCGCCCGCGACAGGAAGGGCTGCACCGCGAGGATGCCGTCGACCTGGCCCGAGCGCAGCACGTCGATCGACTGCGCGAATGCGTTCTCGGTGAAGGTCACCTTCTTGTAGTCGCCGCCGTTCTCCATCATCCACTTGCGGAACAGCACGTGCAGGAACGCGTTCAGGCCGGGCGTCGAGACGCGCTTGCCCTCGAAGTCCTTGGCCGTCTTGATCGGGCTGTCGGGCCGCACCATGATCGCGACATCTTCCATGCCCTTGGTGTAGTAGCCGCCGCCGGCCAGCACGACCAGATCGAGGCCTTGCTCGACCGCCTGCATGGTGTTCGGCGCCGTCGGCGTGGCGATCTGCAGGCTGCCGGCCATCAGCGCCGCCGGGGTGGTCGCCGAGTTCGGCACCAGCTTCATCTCGACGTCGAGGCCGTGCTTCTTGAAGATGCCCTCGTTGGCGGCGACAAAGGCATTGGCGAAGGCCGTCGATGCCGAGAAGCCGTAGACGATCTTCTGCGCGGCCGCCGGCTGGGCGGCGAACATCGCCGCGGCGGCGAGAGCGCCGGTGGCGGCGCGCAGGAAGGTGGCCAGGGTATGCATGCGCTGTCTCCTCAGTGAAACTGCAAGATGGATCGGTCGACCGCTGCGCGAGGCATCGATCATTGGGGAAATACGATACGGTTCTTCAGGATGCCCAGCCCCTGGACCTCCAGCTCGACGACGTCGCCGTGCTTCAGGAAGCGTCCGAGCTCGAGCCCGCAGCCGCCGCCGACCGTGCCGGAACCGAAGAACTCGCCGGCATGCAGCGTCTCGTCGCGCGACACGTGCGACAGCACGTCCTCGAAGCGGTGGTGCATCTCGCCGCTGTTGCCGCGCGACCACTCCTCGCCGTTCACGCGGGCGACCATCGTCAGGTCGTACGGATCGGCGATCTCGTCGGCGGTGACCAGCCAGGGGCCGAGCACGTTGCCGGTATCGAAGTCCTTGCCCTTGGTGGGGCCCAGCGTGCCGGCCATCTCGCGCCGCTGCTGATCGCGTGCGCTGACGTCGTTGAAGATCAGGTAGCCGAAGATGTGCGAGCGCGCGTCCTCCTTGCGGATGTTCCTGCCGCCCTTGCCGGTGATCGCGGCGAACTCCAGCTCGTAGTCCAGCATCTGCGTGTACGCGGGCTTGATGACATCCGCACCGGTGCCGACCACCGAGAAGCGATTGCACTTGTAGTAGATCGGCTCCTCGTACCAGACCTTGGGAATCTCGACCTTGGCCGGATCGCGTTCGCCGGCGATGCCGAACAGATGGCTGTTCGCACGCGCCTGCCGGAAGTGCTTCTCGAAGCAGAGGAAGTCGCGCATCTGCCGCGGCTCGGGCAGCGGCGCCGCCAGCTTCACCGAGCTCAGCTCGCGCACGGTGCCGGGACGGGCCAGCAGCGCGCGTGCCTCGTCCAGCGCCGCGGCGCCGCCGTCGATCAAGGCCAGCATGTCGCGCATCGCCGGCGAGGCCGACGATGCGCTGAAGTCGACCAGTTGCTGCTCGCCGTCGAGCAGGGCGCCGATGTGGCGCTTGCCGTCCGGCAGATCGAAGGTGATCAGTTTCATGGCGAGTGTGTCTCCGTGAGGTTCGATGCGAGGCGCTAGCCGCCGCGGTCCGCCGTGCTGATCGCCGCCGCGGCGTCGAGCTGTCGCAGCGCGGTCTTCAGCACCTTGCCGTAGTTGTTCTTCGGCAGCTCGTCGAGCAGCCGGTAGTGCCGGGGACGCTTGAAGCGCGCGATGTTCTGCAGGCACAGCTGGTCGAGTTCGTCCGTCTGCAGCCGGGCGCCGGGCCGCACGACTACGAAGGCCAGCACCTCCTCGCCCCATTCGTCGTGCGGACGGCCGATCACGGCCGCTTCCAGTACTGCCGGATGGCGCATCAGCACTTCCTCGACTTCGCGCGGATAGATGTTCGAGCCGCCGCTGATGATCAGGTCCTTGGAGCGGTCCTTCAGATACAGGAAGCCGTCGGCATCGAGCGCGCCGACGTCGCCGGTATGCAGCCAGCCGCTGCGCAGCGTCTGCGCGCTGGCCTCAGGATTGCGCCAGTAGCCGGCCATCACGGTATCGCCGCGCACCAGGATCTCGCCGACCTCGCCGTCCGGCAGCGGCGCATCCGCATCGTCGGCGATGCGCAGCTCGATGTTGCTCTGCGCGACGCCGACCGAGCCCAGCCGCTCGCCGTGGCGCGGATGCGCGCTGTCGGCCAGGCAGGAGCGCGACAGCGCAGTGATGGCCATGGGACATTCGCCCTGGCCGTAGATCTGCACGAAGCGGGGCCCCATCTGCTGCAGCGCCTGGCGGATGTCGGCCTCGTACATGGGCCCGCCGCCATAGACGACCGTCTTGATGCCGTCGCCGTCGGAGCCGACCGCCGCGGCATGGTCGACCAGCCGCTTGACCATAGTGGGCGCCGCGAACATCGACATCTGGCGCAGTTGCCGCGCGAGCGTCAGGATCTCGTCGCCGTCGAAGCCGCCCGACTCGGGGACGACGTGGCGTGCGCCGGCCAGCACATGCGGTAGCACGTAGAGTCCGGCGCCGTGCGACATCGGCGCCGCATACAGGCTGGCATCGTCGGCCGCAACCGGATCGACGTCGGCGAAGTAGCACAGCGACATCGACATCAGGTTGCGATGCGTCTGCATCACGCCTTTCGGCTGCCCGGTCGTGCCCGACGTATAGAACAGCCAGGCCACGTCCTGAGGCGAGCGCGGCAGCGGCAGCGACGGCGCCGCGTCGAACAGTCGCGCGTAGTCGCCGCCGTCGACGTCGATGATGCGCGGCGCTTCCGACTGCGCGCCGGCCGCGGCCGGCAGGCCGTCGCCGTGGGCCGCGTCGGTGAACAGACAGCGTGCGCCGCTGTCCGCGAGAATGTATTCGACCTCGCGCGGGTGCAGCCGGGCGTTGATCGGCACCACGGTCAGTCCGGCGAACCACGCGCCCCACAGCACGTCGAGGTATTGCGGACAGTTGCGCAGCAGCAGCGCCGCGCGGTCGCCGGGCGACAGCGCCAGTTTCGTCCGCAGCGAGGTCGCCAGCGCACCGGCGCGCGCGGCCAGGCCGGCGTAGTCGCACAGCAGCTGCGTCCCCAGCAGGACCGCCGGCCGCTGCGGCGCCAGCCGCGCGGAGCGCACGAGCAGGTGTCCGAGATTCATGGCCTGGCGCCGGCGGACCGGGCAGTGCGGGCGAAGCGCATCGTGGCTTGTCTCCCGGGAGTCCGGCCTCGACGAGTTCGGCGGCCGGGGCTCCCTGTAAAAAATTCTAGGAAGCCCCCTCGATGACCGCCATTCGTAGGACTACTTCATGGGGTTAGTACTGATCGGCGTCGCGATTGCCTTGGGGGACGGGGCTTGTGCGTTGCATCATGCGCGCTGCGTCATGTGCCCCTGCGGCATGTGCACTGCATCATCGCTGCTGTGCCACCAAACGCGGCGCCGCGCTACCAGTGGGGCTCCTCGCTGCCGGGCGGCATTGACGCGCGCGCATAGCGTGCCGGCGTGCGCGACAGGCGAGCGCTCGGCCGCACCGCAAGCAGCCGGCCGAATCCGGACGGTGCCGCGTCCAGGTACGGACCCAGGTCGGGCACGGTCCGGGCCAGGCCTCCGGTGACGCGCCCCAGGCCGCGCAGCCAATGCGCCGTCTGCGCCAGCGATACCTGGACGTGCCAGCTGCCGCCCTCGGTCTGCTGGCGCCATAACGCAGCGGCGGCGCCGAAGGCCATGAGATAGCCGCTGGCCTGATCCAGCATCTGCATCGGCAGTGCGCGCGGTTTGCCGTCGCCCGCCGCGGCGCCTTCGGCATGGTTGAAGCCGGCGGCCGTCTGCACCAGCGAATCGAAGCCGCGGCGCGTCTGCCACGGCCCCTGCGTGCCGTAGGCGCTGAGCGAGACGGCGACGATGCCCGGCCGCCGCCGCGCCAGCGCCTGCGGCGCGAAGCCGAGCGCGGCGAGCGCGCCGGGCCGGTAGCCCTGCACGAAGACGTGCGCATCGTCGATCAGCCGTTGGAGCGCGGCGCGGCCCGTCGCTGTCCGCAGGTCCGCGTAGGCCGAACGCTTGCCCCGGCTGGTATCGGCGATCGCTTCGATGTTGGGCAGGCGCGGTGAGTTGATCAGCATCACGTCCGCGCCGTGCGAGGCCAGCGCCCGGCCGCCGACGGGGCCGGCGAGGATGCGGGTCAGATCGAGGACCCGCACGCCGGCCAGCGGCTGATCGGCCTCGCTCAGTATCGGGAGCCGCTGCGGCGGCGCGTCGCCGATGCGTTCGAGCGTCATCAGCGGCTGTGCCGCGATCGCGCGTCCCGGCTCGCTCGCGTCCCACTCGTCGAAGCTGCGCAGCGCCGCGGCGACCAGTCCGCGCTCTGCAGCTGCCTGCTCGAAGCGCCGAGCGTCCCACTGCAGCATCGCGCGCTCGGCGTCAGCGCGGCTCGCACGGCCGGGTTCCAGGCCGAGCAGGCGCAGTGCGCCGTCGCGATGATGCGCGAAGTTGGCATGCACGCGAACGTAGCCGTCGCGGCAGCGGTACAGGCCGCTGAAGGCATCCCATATTTGCGGCTCGCGCCCGTCCAGGCTGAACCAGCCGGTGCATTCGACGGCCGCGTGGGTCATGTCGACCGAGACCTGCTGCCGCGCCACGCCGCGCGCATGACCCAGTTCACAGGCCGCCAGCGCCGCGGCCGCGATCGTGCTCTGCGCGGCGCAGCCGACCGCGAACGAAGACGGAAAGACCGGGTCGCAGCCGTCCAGTCGTGCCTCGTCCAGCGCCGCGGCGGGCAGCCCGGCCAGCCGCCACAGCCCCGCTAGGGCTTCGCGGGGCGCCGTCATGGCTGCTTCGGCGGCCGGGCCGGCGGCTCGGCCGACCCGTCGCGCAGCTTGAGCATGTTCATCGCCTTGAAGCTGACCACCACTTCGTCGTGCTGGTTCAGGCCTTCGAGCAGCGAATGCACGAGGCCGCGATCGGGCTTGGTCTGCGACCGCCGCGTCGCGGTCGTCGAGACGCGCAGCCGCAGCTCATCGCCGGGGCGCACCGGCTTGTGCCAGCGCACTTCGTCGACGCCGGGCGAGGCCAGGCTCGCCACTGATGAGAGGTAGTGGTGCACGAAGAGCCGCATCAGCAGGCCGATCGAGTGCCAGCCGCTGGCGATCAGGCCGTGGAACGGACCCCGCTGGGCTGCCGCGGGGTCGGTGTGTATCCATTGCGGATCGAAGCGCTGCGCGAACGTCACGACCTCCGCCTCGTCGACGGCGATCGGGCCGAATTCATGGACGGTGCCCGGCACGTAGTCCTCGAAATAGCGTTGATCGATGGGGGTGTCGAAGCGGGAGGAGCTCATCGCGAGGGCCTTTCGGTGTCGATTGTGTGTCAATTGTGCTCGATTGCGCGTCGATCGAGGGGCAATCGCAGCTTACAATGCACGGGCTCGCAGGACATGAGCGACACCATCGACGCGTCGATCGTTCGCCCCAGGCGATGCCATCGGCGCCTTGACTCATCTTCGATTGGGGAGTTCGATATGACCGATTGGGCGTTGGACACGTCTGCCTTCCGTGAACTGCTGTCGATCTGGGGACCGCGCGTCCTGGCTGCGGTCGCGATCTTGCTGATCACCCACTTCGTCGCCAAGGCGGTGAAATGGGCGGTCCTCAAGCTGGTCGGCAACGTCAAGTTCTTCTCGCGCGCGCCGGCGCGCGACGGGGAATCGCTGGGCACCTCGCTGGGTGCGCTGGCCTATTGGCTGATCTGGCTCGTCGGCCTGCTGGTCGCCGTGCAGCCGCTGCAGCTCACCTATGCGCTGGCGCCGATCCAGACGCTGACCAATGAAGTGTTCGGATATCTGCCGCGCATCGCGGGCGCCGCGCTGATCTTCTTCATAGGCGTACTGCTCGCGCGCATCGCCCGCAACGTCGTCGAGGCGGGCCTGGCGGTGCTGAACTTCGACGGGCTGCTCGCGCGCGTCGGAAGCCTGGGCGTGGAGACGGGGGAGGCACTGCCGTCGGCATCGGCGCCCGCTGCAGCGCCACCGCCGGCGTCGCGCAACGCGCTGTCGCCGAGCCGGCTGATCGGCGCGGTCGTCTATGCGCTGGTGGTGATCCCGGTGTCGATCGCCGCGCTGCAGACGCTGGGCATCGAGTCCATCGTCGTGCCGACGGTTGCCGTGCTGCAGACGGTGCTCGAGGCGATCCCGCGCGTCATTGCCGCGGCGCTGCTGCTGGCCATCGCCTATTTCATCGCCCGCTGGGTGCGCGATCTGGTCGAGAAGATCCTCGCCTCGCTGGGCTTCGACGAATCGCTGGGCAGCCTGGGTGACCTGTCGTCACGGACCAAGCCGTCGCGTGTCGCCGGCCTGATCGCGCTGACCGCCATCATGCTGTTCTCCGCCATCGAAGCGGCGCGGCTGGTTCATTTCGACGCGGTCGCCGGCATGCTGGCGCAGGTCACCGACCTCGGCGGTCGCGTGGTGTTCGGCAGCGTCATCGTGGTCTTCGGTGTCGTGATGGGCCGCATCGTCGCGCGTGTGGTCGGCGATTCGGTCGGCGAGAGCGGGCTGCCGTCGCTGCTCAAGTACGCGGTGATCGCGCTCGCCGTGGCGATCGGGCTGCGCTTCATGGGACTGGCCAACGAGATCGTCAATCTGGCTTTCGGCCTGATCCTCGGCGCCGCAGCGGTTGCATGCGCGCTGGCCTTCGGCCTGGGCGGCCGCGAGACCGCGCATCGCTTGCTGCAGAAGTGGACCGGCGAGGGACTGCGGCGCAAGCCGACCGACGACGACGGCATCCCGCCCGTCTGACCACGCTGCGGGGCGTACTGCGCTGCTACCAGCGCAGTACGCGAGGCCCCAGCCACGCGCCTACGGCTGCGCAGGACGCAATGCCCAGCGTGTACCAGACGGCGACGAAGGCCGGTGACGACTCGGGGCAGGACAGCGTATAGCCGAGGGCGCCGACCGCGCCCGCGAACAAGCCTGCCGCGAAGCCCGCCGCGCGCAGCCGCGTCGGGGCCAGCCCGCGCAGCAGCGCCAGCGTCAGCGCCAGCGTCGGCAGCGACAGCCCCAGCACATTCCACGGGCACGATTGCCACGAATGGCCGAACAGCGCGGGCAGCCGCGCTTCCGGTTCGGAGGCCAGCAGCGACGCTGCGCCCGCCAAGGCCATGACGGCGACGACGCCGGCCGTCGTCCAGACCGGCCGCGCCAGCCGCGCTGCCGGCCGCGCCAGCTTGGCAGTCAGCCAGCCGGCCGCAAGCGCGAGCGTCCCGGCATAGGCCAGCTTCATCCACGGGACGAGAGTCCCATACAGCGAAGCCGGGATCGCCCCCTGCAGCGCGATCGCCAGCAATGCGCTCAGCACCGCGCCGGCAGCCGCGGCGGGTGCCAGCCGCCTCAGCGCGACATGGCGCGGTGCCGGACCCGCGCCGCGCGCCAGCAGATCGATCAGCGAATCGGTATTCATGTCGTCAAGTCCGCACCAGATGAGCGAGCCGCTTCAGGCCGCGGTGAACCTGCAGCTTGATCGCCGAGATCGACAGGCTGGTACGCTGCGCCACCTCGGCCATCGACAGGCCTTCTATCCTGGTGAGCACGATCGCATCGCGCTGGGCAGGGGGCAGCTCCTGCAGCAGCCGGTACAGATCCCGCTGCGCCTGTCCCTGGGCAAGCGGCGCCGCGAGCTGCAGTTCGTCGACATCGTCGAGCGAATCGTGCAGTGAATCCCGGCGACCGCGCCGGCGCCACAGATCGGCCAGCTTGTGCCGGGCGATCGCATGCACCCACGCGCTCACCGGAACCTCGGGATCGTAGCTGCCGCGCTGCAGATGCAGTGCGAGCAAGGTCTCCTGCACCAGGTCCTCCACTTCGTCGGGCCAGGCCTGCAGCCGGCGCCTCAGGTAGGCGCGCAGCCGCGCCGCGATGCGGGCCAGGCAGTCGCGATAAGCGGCCTCGTCTCCCGCCTGGGCACGCAGCCAGCGTTTCTTGAGCTCGGATTCGAAGTCATCCAGGGCGTCGTCATCGCGCATGGCGGGGCTGCGTGGGGCACTGCGGCGGCGCTGCGGCGGCGCTGCGGCACGGTCGGGCCTGCTGCATCGACCGCGGCCCGCACGTCGGCGGCGGTCGGCGCTTCGGCCGTCGACGCGCCATTGTGCCGCAGCCACGATGACGGCACCCGGGGCGGCGTCGAATCGCGTTCGGCAGAGTTCTTGGACAGCATGGGGTCTCAGTCAGCTGCCGCGGCGCGACGCCAGCCAGTGATCGAGCGAGATCCTGCCCGGGCCGCGCGCGAGCAGCCATAGCAGCACGGCGGCCCACACGCCGTGCGTCGCGTAGGCGCCGGGGTAGACCAGCAACTGGATCACGGCGGTCATGATCAGCAAGCCCAGCGCAGCGAAGCGGGTGCCCAGTCCCAGCACGAGCAGCACGGGCAATACATGTTCGGCCATGGCTGCCAGACTTGCCGCCAGCTCGGGCGGCAGCAGTGGCAGCCGGTACTCGTCGCGGAACAGGTCGATCGCGGCAGGCGCCAGCCGCGGCAGTCCGGGCTCGAAGACTCCGGCGACGAGATCGAGCGCGAAGCCCTCGACCTTGGTCTGGCCGGACAGCCAGAACACGGCGGCGATGGCGAGCCGGCTGAGCAGGGCGATCAGCCATTCCGGAATGGCCGACATGGCTGCGCTGAAGCGTGCCGACGGCGATGCCGCAGGCGCTCCGATCGGATGCAGCAGGCTCGAATTCTTCATGTCAGAGCTCTCCGGACGAAACCGCGCAGAGCGCGTCGTGGCGCAGCAGCAGCGCGAGGACCGAGGCCAGGTCGGCGCCGGCGCAGCTTTCCGCCGCCCGCGCCAGCGGCATGCCGCGCTGGATGCAGCGCGCGAGTGCCGCGTCGGGCGGCGGCAGCGGTGCCACCAGGATCTCGTCTTGCTGCCGCAGTACCAGCGCGGCTTCTGGCCGATCGATCGCGACCCGCGACACTGCGTCATCGTCGTCCTCCTGATGGGCGGCCCACAGCGACACCACGGAGTAGGGCGAGTCGATCACCGTCACGCAGGGCTGCAGCTCGATGCGCAGCGCGGGCAGGCCGTGCGGTGCATTCAGCGCCTGTGCCAGTGCAGCCGTCGGCAGCACGGGTGCGTCGGCGGCGTGAAAGGCTCGTACACGGCCGCGTTCCAGCCGGGCCATGTCGGACAGATACGGCACGCTGGCGGCCGGCTCGAAGGCGACCACCCAGTCCGCGAAGCCGTCGCCGTACTCGCTCATCACCGGCGAGGCCGGCGGGCAGTCGACGATGAAGCATCCTGCCATTGCCCGGAAGAAGGCTTCGCCCACCAGCCTCTGCACGACGGGAAAGGTGTCGGCCAGCACATTCGTCAGCGACACGTGGACATTGTTGCGATACACGCCGAATCGCAGGCCGGGGTCGGAGCCGTTCCACGTGCGCAAGCCGGCCGGCGTGCCGCCGCGTGCGTCGAGCAGCCCGCGTGCGAAGCTGCTGAGCGGACCGGCCGCGGCGGACGAACTCATGCCGCGCACCTCCGGTCCGTGCCTGCCTGCCGGATGCGCTGCTGCACGCGGACGGCGTGTCCGGCCTCGGCCTCCAGTGCGGCCAGCGCCGGCAGATCGTTGTCGCGTTCTATCAAGGTGGCGATCGCGCCGCTGGCCGGCGAGCGCTGAGACTCCAGATGGCGCAGGGCCCGGCCGTACAGATCCCAGACCGGGTCGCCGACCGCCGAACCATGGTCATCGATCAGCAGCGGCGCGCCGCCTGCATCGCGGTCTTCGGCGTGCCCCGCCAGATGGATCTCGCCGACTGCGTCGGCTGGCAGCGCCGCCACCAGCCGCCATGGATCGCGGCCGTGATTGACGGCGCTGACGCAGGCATTGTTCAGATCCATCAGCAGCCCGCAGCCGGTGCGATGCACGACTTCGCTGAGGAACTCGCCTTCATCCATCGTCGAAGCCGTGAACTCGACATAGGTCGCCGGGTTCTCCAGCAGCAGCCGCCGGCCCAGCCGGGCCTGCACCTGATCGACGTGCGCGCAGACTCGCCGCAGCGTCGGCGCATCGTAGGGCAGCGGCAGCAGGTCATTGAACCAGCGGCCGTCATGGCCAGACCATGCGAGATGCTCGCTGAACCAGTCCGGCCGGTAGCGCCCGATCAGTGCTGCAAGCCGGTCGAGGTGACGGGCATCGGGCGCCTGCTCGCCTCCGATCGACAGGCCGACGCCGTGCAGCGACAGCGGCCAGCGTTCACGGATGCGGTCCAGATGCCGCAGGAAGGGGCCGCCGTCGACCATGTAGTTCTCGGCATGCACCTCGAAGAAATCGACTCGTGCGCCGTCGGCGAGCACGTGTTCGACGTGCGGCGCCTTCAAGCCGATGCCGACCGGTCCGGCGCGGCCTGGCGGTGAGAGCGGGCGCATGGACACGAGAGCGTGTCGACGCAGGATGCCGCGTGGCGCTCAGCTCTTGCCGGCTTCCTTGAACGGTTTGAGCTGGCCCTTGCTGGTCGGCGACGTGGCCGAGGCCGTCTGCTCGCAGGTCCCTTTGGGCACCAGCTTCCAGGCGTTGCCCTGATAGTCACGCATGCTCGTACCGGCGCAGGTGGTGCCGGGACCGGCAGCGCAGTCGTTCTTGCCCTTCATCGCGACGCCGTAGCATTTCTCCTTGTCGGCAGCCTGCGCATGCAGGTCGGCGTGGGCGAGTGTTAGCGCCGTGCCGAGGGCAAGAGCAAGCGCGGCGGCGGTGCTGCGGGAAGTACGGTCGTGCGACATGGCGAAGGCTCCTGATCGATGAATGTCGGGTGGCGTCCGCCGGGGATCGGCGGCACCACTCGTGAATTCGTCGCAGCCCGTCCGACGGTTACATCGAGCGGATCAGGGATTACCCGCGTGATCGCAGGCGTGTCCGCGTCAAGTCATTTCAGTTCCTGCGCCAGGCGCCCGTACTCGGCGTAGTCGCGCTTGAGCGTCTCGGCCAGGTCCTGCGCGCTGCCCGGCGTCATGTCGACGCCTTGCGCGGTCATTCGCGACACCAGCCCCGGATTGGTGACGGCGGTGCGCAGCGCCGCGCCTAGCCGCGACACGATGGGTGCCGGTGTGCCGGTGGGCACGAACAGGCCGAACCAGCTCAGATTGATATTGGCCGGCACACCGCGCTCGGTGAAGGTAGGCACCTGCGGCAGCCCGGCGGCACGCGACGGAGCGGCGATGCCGATCGGCTTCAGCTTGCCGTTCTGGATCGAGCTGATCAAGGCCGGCACCAGCGCGATCACAGTGTCGACGTGCCCGCCGATCGCGTCGGCCGCGGCCTGAGCGCCGCCCTTGTACGGCACGTGCATCAGGTCGATGCCGGCGCGCCGCGTCAGCTGCGCGACCTGGACCTGCAGCGAGCCCGATCCTATCGATACTTTGCCCGGACGCGCGCGTGCCAGCGCGACCAGGCCGGCAGCATCGTCGGCCGGGAAGTTGGGGCTGGCGGCGACCATGAACGACATGCTCGACACCGGCCCGACGGCGGTGAGGCTCTTGAACGCGTCGAAGTTCGGCGTCGGGCCGAAATGAGGATTCGATGCCAGGCCGCTGGTGCCGAAGTAGACCGTATAGCCGTCGGACGGGGAGTGGATCGCCGCCTCGGTGCCTATGTTCGTCGCCGCGCCGGGCCGGTTGTCGACGACGATGGGCTGACCTAATTGCTGGCCGAGCAGTTCGGCGACCGCGCGGGCCAGGATGTCGGTGCTGCCGCCGGCCGGATACGGCACGATCAGCTTGATGGGCCGGCTTGGATATTCCGCCTGAGCCCGCGCGCCTGTGGTCCATAGCGGCAGGCTTGCCGCGCCGATGAGGATCCGTCTCCGTCCGACCATTGTCTGTCCCCTTTTTTGGTTGACCGGCGCCGCGGGCGCCATGCTGCAGAGCAGGGTGGAATCCCTGGGTTCGATCCGCCCCTTGGTCCAGTTGACAAGTGTAGAGGGCCAGGCGCCTAATAGGCAACTATGATGTCTAATTTGCAGGCGCAGCCGTCTTAACAATGCTTACAATCGGGCATGACCGAAAAGCCCAGAAAGTCCTCGCTGGACCACGCTCGTCGACACGGCTTCGGCCGCCTGCTGCTGCTGGCGCGCAGGGACTTCGTCACGCGCCTGAAAGACATGCTCCGCGCCAACGGCGAGATGGTCTTCAGATCGATGATGATCTCGCCGTACATCGACGGCGACGGCACGCGCATCGTCGAGATCGCGCGCCGCATGGGCATCTCCAAGCAGGCGGTCGGCCGCATGGTCGGTGAGCTGGAAGAAGCGGGCCTGGTCGCGCAGCGCGCCGATCCGGCCGACGGCCGCGCGACGCTGGTCAGCTTCACGCCAGAGGGCCTGCGCTACATGAAGCGCATGCATCGCTTCGTCCGCAAGGTCGAGGACGAGTACCGCGAGCTGGTCGGCGCCGAGGTCTTCTCGGCCACGCGCAGGGCGCTGCGGACCATCGCCTACGGCGAACGCACCGACGATCCGTCGGACGGCGCGCGGCCGGAACGCGACAGCGGCGCGAAATGAAGCTTTGAAGACGAGCGCCCGCCGCGACCCGCGGCGGCGCAGCGGGGCGCGCAGCGCCGCGAAACGAAGGAGACGACGAATGAATGAGGCCCAGCCGGCCGCCGGCCCGCTTGCCGGCCTGAAGGTGATCGAGATCTGCTCCACCATCGCGGGCCCGGCCTGCGCGCGGATGCTCGCCGACTTCGGCGCCGACGTGATCAAGATCGAACCGCCCGAAGGCGATGCCGTGCGGCAGCTAGGCAGGCACGTCGGCGACGTCTCGCTGTACGCGGCCGCGATCCTGCGCAACAAGCAGTCGATCGCGCTCGATCTGAAGACGGCGCAGGGCAAGGAGATCGCGCTCGAACTGCTGCGTCAAGCCGACGTGCTGGTCGAGAACAATCGTCCCGGCGTTCTGGAGCGCCTGGGCCTCGGCTGGGAGGTGCTGTCGAAGGAGAATCCCAGGTTGGTCATGGTCCGCATCACCGGCTACGGGCAGAGCGGACCTTATGCCTCGCGACCCGGCTACGGCGTGATCTGCGAAGCGGTCGGCGGTGTGCGCCACATGACCGGCGACCCGGACCGGCCGCCGGCGCGCGTCGCCGTCGCCACCACCGACTATCTGTCCGCCACCTATGCGGCCTTCGGCACCGTGATGGCCATCTACGACCGCGTTCGCAGCGGCCGCGGCCAGGTGGTCGACGTCGCGCTGTACGAGGCCGCCTTCACTCAGCTCGAGCAGCATGTGTCGGCGTACGAGAAGCTGAACATCGTCCCCTCGCGCGAAGGGCCGAACCTGCCGTCCATGTCGCCGAACAGCCTGTATCCGACCAGCGACGGCGCCTGGGTGCTGATAGCGGCCAACAACCGGGCCACCTTCGAGCGGCTGCTGCGGCTCATGGATCGCCTGGATCTGCTCGATGATCCGCGCTTCTCGACCATCCGCGCGCGCGGCGTCAAGGACAATATGCGCGCGCTCGATGCGATCGTCGCGGAATGGAGCCGCGCCTTCGACGCACGGACGCTCGAACAGATGCTGCTCGACGCCGACGTGCCGAGCTCGCGCGTCTACACCATCGCCGACATCTATCAGGATCCGCACTTCCACGCGCGCGACATGCTGATCCAGGTGCCGCATCCGGCGCTCGGTCATACGACGCAGGCCGGGCTGGTGCCGAAGATGTCGGGTACGCCCGGCTCGATCCGCCATACGGGTCCCGACACCGGCGCCGACGGCGAACGTATCCTGCGTGAACGCCTGGGCTGGAGCGATTCCAGGATCGCCGAGGCGCGCGCGGCCGGCGTGCTGCACGGTGGCGCCGCAGGCGATGAACTCGCGGGCGGCTGAATGCTGCATGTCTCGATGAAGGGAGGAGAGTCTGTTGACTGATTTCGAACCGGCCGGCGAATGGGCCGAGGAGCTGACTGAGCTGCGCAAGCGGCGCGAGCAGGTGCGCGCCATGGGCGGGCCCGAGGCGGTCGCCAAGTACCGGGCCAGCGGCCGGATGGACGCGCGCACGCGCATCGATGCACTGCTCGACGCCGGCACTTTCCGCGAGTTCGGCCGGATCGCCGGTCGCGGCCGCTACGACGAAGAGGGCCGCTTCCTGGAGATGACCGCGAGCAACGCCATCTTCGGCACCGGCCGCATCGACGGCGCCAAGCTGGTGATCTCGGCCGACGACTACACGCTGCGCGCCGGTTCCTCGGAAGCCACGATCTCCGACAAGTGGGTCTACGCCGAGCGCATGGCGCTGGCGCAGCGGCTGCCGATCGTGCGCCTGGTGGACACCGCCGGCGGCAGCGTCAAACTGCTCGACAAGATGGGGCACAGCAAGATCCCCGGCTATCCGACCTGGCCGGTGGTGGAGCTGCTGCGCACCGTACCGGTGGTCGGCGTCGCACTGGGCGCCTGCGCCGGGCTGGGCGCGGTGAAAGTGCTGATGTCGCACTTCTCGGTCATGGTGCGCGACCAGGCGCAGGTGTTCGCGGCGGGACCACCGGTGGTGCGCCAGGCCTACGGCATCGACATCGACAAGAACGCGCTGGGCGGCTGGGAGGTCCACCGCAAGAGCGCGCTGGTCTATAACGAAGCCAGGGACGAGAACGACGCGTTCGAGCAGGTGCGCCGCTTCCTGTCGTACATGCCGCGGCACGCCGCCGCGCTGCCGGCGCGGCGCGCCAGCGGTGACGATCCGGGGCGTGCCGACGACTGGCTGAAGGACGCGATTCCGCGCGACCGTCGCCGCGTCTATGACCCGCGCAAGATCCTCGCGTCGGTGTTCGACCGCGATTCGGTGTTCGAGCTGGGCCGCCACCACGGCGGCGCGATCATCACCGCGCTGGCCCGGCTCGACGGCCATGCAGTGGGCGTGCTGGCCAGCGATCCGCGCGTCGCGGGCGGCGCGATGACCACGCAGGCCGCCTACAAGATGGAGCGGCACGTGACGATGTGCAATACCTTCGGGCTGCCGATGGTGAACTTCGTCGACCAGCCGGGCAATGCCACCGGCCCGGAAGCCGAGCTGGGCGGCACGCTGCTGGGCGCCGTGCGCGTGCTCAGCACGATAGAGAACGCGACCATCCCGTGGGTGTCGATCATCGTGCGCCGCGCCTTCGGCATGGCGGGCGGGCTGCATGCGCCGAAGTACTTCCCGGCCTTCATCCATCGCTTCGCGTGGCCGTCGGCGCGCATGGGTTCGATTCCGGTGGAGGGCGGGGTGTACGCAGCCTACCGCCGCGAGATCGATGCGGCGCCGGATCCTGCCGCGCGCCGCGCCGAGCTCGAAGCGTACTACCACCGCGTCGGATCGCCGTTCCGCACGGCGGAGGCATTCGGCATTCTGGACATCATCGATCCGCGCGAGACGCGCAGCATTCTGTGCGACTGGGTCGAGGACGCCGCCGAGGTGCTGAAGGCTCAGCGCGGAGCAAGCGTGCCGGACTGAAGCCGCGCCGCCGGACGGCGGCAGCGCGGCACGAATCACTACGATTTTTGGAGACACCGCATGGCGAAGCACGATCCCGCAGAGGTTTCCACCGCGCTGGCCGATTTCGCGCACGACTGGGCCGGAACCGACATCCCGGCGCCGGTGAGAGAGCAGGCACGGCTGCATCTGCTCGATTCGATCGGCATCGCGCTGGCCTCCGGCACGCAGGAATGGGCGCACCGCACCTTCACCGCGCTGCACGGGCTGGGCGGCGACGGTGCATACCCTGTCATCGGTCTGCCGCGCGGGCTGACGGCGCGCGACGCGGCGACGCTCAATGGCGTGCTGGTGCATGGTCTGGACTACGACGACACGCACATCGCGGGCGTGATCCACGTCAGCGCCAGCCAGGTGCCGGCGGTGCTGGCCGCAGGCCAGCAGGCGGGCGCCAGCGGCCATGACGCGGTCACCGCGCTGGTCCTCGGCACCGAGACCGCATGCCGGATCGCGATGGCCGCCGGCGGCCTGTTCCACAAGGCCGAGTTCCAGCCGACCGGCACCGTCGGTGCCTTCGGCGCGGCCCTGGCGGTCGGCCGGCTGTTCGCACTGACTCCGATGCAACTGCGCTGGGCGCAAGGCATAGTGCTCAGCATGAACGCCAGCAATCTGTCGTTCAACGCGCACGGCAGCTGGACCAAGCGGCTGTTCCCGGGCTGGGCGGCGGCCAGCGCGCTGACCGCGGCCGCGCTGGCACGCCAGGGCTTCACCGGCCCGCTCGATCCGTACTTCGAGCGCGGCGGCCTGTACCGGACTCAGCTCGGCGGCGCGCCGATCGACACCAGTGTCGATCTGCACGCGCTGCTCGACGGACTGGGTGAACGCTGGGAAACCGGCGACGTGTCGATCAAACCGTACCCGGCCTGCCATCTGGCGCACGCGTGCATCGAGGCCGCGATCGAGCTGAGGCGCCGCCATGGCCTGGACGCCGACGCGATCGAACGGGCCGTGGTCGCGCTGCACCCGGCCGTCATCTCCGGCATCTGCGAGCCGGTGGCGCGCAAGCGGCGGCCGGCCACGTCGTATCAGGCGCAGTTCAGCGTGCAGTTCCTGACCGCCAGCGCGCTGCGCCGCGGCCAGCTCACGCTGCAGGAGCTGGACGATGCCGCGCTGACCGATCCCGCCACGCTGGCCTTGTGCGACCGCATCGACTACGTCGCCGACGACCGCTTCGAGCATCCGAAGCACTTCGGCGGCGCCGTCGAGGTATTGCTGAAGGACGGGCGGCGCCTGGCGCACCGGCAGGACGTGAATCTGGGCGCCCCGAGCCGCGCGGTCGACGCGGCCTTCATCGAACGCAAGTTCCTCGACAATGCCGGCACCGCGGTGTCGGCGGCGCGAGCCGCGGCGATCCGCGACCAGGTGCTGGGCCTGGATCAGGCGGCGTCGCTCGAGCCGCTGCTTAAGACGCTGCGCGGCTGACCCAGCGAAGACCACTCAACGAAGACGATCAGAGCAACGAAAGCGAGGAGACGATGATGGAGAAGGGATCGAATCTCAGGCTCTCGCGGCGCCGGCTGCTGGGCGCGGCGGCGGCGCTGCCCTGCGTGGGCGCACGCGCACAGAGCGGCTGGCAGCCGACGCGGCCGGTGGAGTACGTGGTGCCCGCGGGCCCGGGCGCATCGGTCGATACGTCGGTGCGTATGCTCAAGGAGATCCTCGAGCGGCGCAAGATCGTGCCGACCCCCATCATCGTATCGAACCGGCCCGGCGGCGCCGGATCGATCGCGATCAATCTTGTCAATTCCGGCAATCTGGACGGTCATACGCTGACCACCTACACGCACGCGATGCTGCACTACAAGCTGCTGGGCGAGGCGCGCGCGACCTGGACCGACCTGACGCCGATCGCCGTATTCTTCGAAGAAGGCGCCGTCGTGGCGGTGCGCGCCGACTCGCCGATACGCGACACGCGCGATCTGGTCAGCCGTCTGCGCGCCGATCCGGGTTCGGTGCCGATCGGCATGGCGACGGCGCTGGGCAATCACGTGCATGCCGCGATCGCCAAGCCGCTGAAGGTCGCCGGCGTCAACATCGCCAAGCTGACCATGGTGCCGTTCAAGTCGTCGAACGAATCGGTGACGGCACTGCTCGGCGGCCATATCGGGGCCGTGGTGGCGACCGCCTCGAACCTGGTGACGCCCAAGACCTCGGGCCGCGCGCGCGTGCTGGCCACCATGAGTCCCACGCGGCTGTCCAGTCCGCTCGACGACGTGCCGACGTGGCGCGAGCAGGGCGTCGACGTCGACTACTCATCGATGCAGGGCGTGCTCGGCCACCGCGGCATGACGCCCGAGCAGGTCGACTTCTGGGTGCGCGCATTCCGCCAGGCCACCGAGACCGACGAGTGGAGGCAGTTCCTGGTGAAGCAGCAGCTGAAGCCGCAGTTCATCGGCGGTGCTGACATGCTGCGCTTCATGCAGTCGGAAGAGGCGGTGGCCCGCGGACTGCTGACCGAACTGGGCCTGTACAAGGGCTGAACCGGGCCGCGCGCTAGCCGCGGCCTCGCTCGCGTTCGCGCAGCGCGAACACCTCGCGCACGCAGTCGAGGAATTCGGCGGCCAGCACGGGCAGCAGCCGCTCGCTGGCGCGCACCGAGTAGCAGCGGAACTCGACCGCCGGCGAGAAGGGCCGCGCGGTCACATTCGGCAGCGGCAGGCTGCGCACGACCAGTGGATTCACCACGCTGACGCCCAGGCCCAGGCTGACCATGGTGCAGATCGTGGTGGCATACGGCGTCTCGATCGTCAGCCGGCGCCGGTCGGGCTTGAACGCCGCATCGATCTCGGCGCGCGAGCGGTCCGCTCCGCCCAGCGAGATGAAGCATTCACCGTCCAGGTCACTGGCGAGGATGCGGCGCTTGCGTGCCAGCCGGTGATCGGACGGCACCAGGCACAGTCCGTTCTCGCGATGCATCAGCTCGCCGACCAGCTCCGACATCTCGGGAATGAAGGACGCGAGCCCGAAGTCGCAGAAGCCCGACGAGGTCCACTTGCAGACGGTAGCCGAGTCGCTGGTATGCACGGTCACGCCGACGTCGGGACGCCGCTGGCGGAAGCGCTGCAGCGCCGGCGGCAGCACGCCGATCGACAGCGCCGGCGATGCGGCGATCTTGAGGCCACCCGTGCCGAGTTCGCGGATCGTGCCGGCGGCCTCCCGGATCGCGGCCAGGCCGACAAACGAGCGCTGCACTTCTTGATACAGCGCTTCGGCTTCCGGCGTAGGCACCAGCCGCAGCCCAACGCGCTGGAACAGCTTGAAACCGAGCTCGCGCTCCAGCTTGGCGATCAGCCGGCTCACGTTCGGCTGCGACGTATGCAGCGCGGCCGCGGATACGGTCATGGACCGTGTCTGCATGACGGAACGGAAGGTCTCGATCTGCTTGAAGTCCATGACGGTTCCACCACCGCGATAGGCCGGACGGCGCCTGTTGATCCATGCATATCAATTCTGCATGTAGGCCCCGCAAAGTCGAATTTGACCGCATTATGGCCGGTTTCTACACTGGCTCGCATGGAGTCCAAGATCAGCCGCCGTCTGGCCGAAGCGACGGCCCCCGAGGTCTGCGAACACGTGTACGGACCGCGGCTCGCGCGCGATTTTCCCGCCGTGTTCGAGCCGCTGACCGACGTCAACCAGGCGCATCTGCTGATGCTGCTGCGAGCCGGGCTGATGTCGCGCGAAGATGCATGCACGCTGGCCCGCGCGCTGCTGCGGATCGAAGCCGAGGGCGCGGCCGCGGTGTCGCTGGATGCGGCCATCGAGGACGCTTACTTCAACTACGAAGTGCATCTGATGAGCGTTGCCGGCCCGCGCGCCGGCGGCAGCCTGCACGTCGCGCGAAGCCGCAACGACATTCTCGCCACCATGGACCGGATGCGCGCGCGCGAGTCGCTGCTGCGCTTGCTGGAAGCGGGCGCCGGCGCCTGCTCGTCGGCGCTCGCCAATGCCTCGGTACATGCCGAAGTGGTGATGCCCGGCTATACGCATCTGCAGCCGGCCCAGCCGATCACTTACGGCTTCTATCTGTCGGGGGTTGCCGAGTCCATCGCGCGCGACCTCGATCGCATCGCCGCGGTGCTGCCGACGCTGCGGCAGTGCCCGCTGGGCGCGGGCGCGCTGGCCGGAACCTCGTTTCCCATCGTCCAGCAGGAAGCGGCCCGTCTGCTCGGCTTCGAGGCGGTGGTCCCGCATGCGCTCGATGCGGTGGCTTCGCGCGACTATGCGCTGGCGCTGCTGTCGGCATTCGCCATCGCGGCCGCCGGTGCGAGCCGCGTCGCGCAGGACTACTTCGTCTGGTGCACGCCCGAGTTCGGGTTGATCGATTTCCCGGACAGCGTGGCCGGCACCTCGAGCATCATGCCGCAGAAGAAGAATCCGGTCGTGCTCGAATCGCTGAAGGGCAAGGGCGGCCATCTGATGGGTCTGCTGATGGCGGCGCTGTCGACCGTCAAGGGCGTGAACTTCACGCATACCGGCGACGGCAATCGCGAGAGCATGCGCAGCTTTTTCGAGGCCGCTGAAGAATGCCTGCGTGTCTATCGTTTGCTCGAGCTGGTCCTGCGCACGGCCAGCCCGAACGCCGATGTGATGCTCGAACGCGCGCGCGCCGATTTCTGCACGGCGACCGATCTTGCCGACACGCTGGTTCGCGAACGCGGCCTGTCCTTCCGCGAGGCCCACCACGTCGTGGGCGCGGTCGTGCGCGAGGCGCTGCACGACGGCGTCGCTGCACATCAGATCGATTCGGAGCGCGTCGATCGTGCCGCCGTCGATCATCTGGGGCGAACCCTGCGGCTGGGAGACGATCTTGTGCGCCGCAGCCTGGATCCGGCCATCACCGCTTTCGAGCGGCGCCAGGGCGGCGGGCCGGCGCCGGAGCATGTGCGCCAGCGTGCGGCCGAACTCCAGGACAGCGTGCAGCGGCATGTCGCTGCAGCGCGCGCCGAGCGGCAGCGCCTGGCCGCGGCTCGGCAGGCGCTGAAGTCGGAGATACGCGGCCTGGCTGCGGCCTGATCCGCGCGCATACCCGTGCTCCGGCCAACGCCCCGACCTACGTCCCGGCCCGCGCCGCGGCCCGCGCCCGCGCCCGCGACGTTCCCGCCGCCCGCCGCGATCCGTTCGCCATGTCCTCGAAGCTGATCAGCCGCTCGGACGTTCTCGTGGTCGGCGGCGGACTCGTCGGCGCGTGTCTGGCTTATGGGCTGGCGCGCGGCGGCCGCCGCGTCGGCGTGCTCGACGAAGGCGACGCGGCCTTCCGCGCCACGCGCGGCAATTTCGGCCTGGTCTGGGTGCAGAACAAGGGGATTGGCCTGCCTGCCTACGCGCAATGGAGCCGCGACGCCGCGGTGCTGTGGAAGCGGTTCGCGCACGAACTGCAGGCGCTGACCGGCATCGACGTCCATCTCGAGCAGCCCGGCGGCTTCTACCTGTGCTTCACCGACGACGAGTATCTGGCGCGCGAGCAGAGCATGCGCGCGCTGCAGCAGTCGGTGGAGGGGCCGTATCCATTCCAGATGCTGGCCGGCGCCGATCTGCGCGCGCGACTGCCGGCCATCGGTCCCGAAGTAGTGGGGGCCAGCTACACGCCGATGGACGGCCACGTCAATCCGCTGAAGCTGTTTCGAGCCCTGCGCGCCGCCTGTGCGGCCTGCGAGGTCCAGCTCCACGCCGGTGCTCGCGTCGAGCGGATCCGGCACGGCGCCGCCGGCTTCGAGGTCAGCACCGCGGACGGCGTCCATGGCGCGCAGCGCGTCGTCCTGGCGGCCGGGCTCGGCAACGCCGCGCTGGCGGCTCAGGCCGGCCTGCATGCGCCGGTCGTGCCCAGCCGCGGCCAGATCCTGGTTACCGAGCGGCTGCATCGTTTCCTCGACTACCCGACGAACAAGCTGCGCCAGACCGACGAGGGCAGCGTTCAGATCGGCGACTCGGTCGAGGACGTCGGCTATGACGACGGCACCACCTTCGACGTGATGCAGTTCATGGCGAGGCGCGCGGTGCGAGCGTTTCCGCTGCTGCGCGACGTCAACCTGGTGCGGACCTGGGGCGCCTTGCGCGTGATGACGCCGGATGGCTTTCCGCTGTACGAGGCCTCGCGCGACTGTCCCGGGGCCTACGTGGTGACCTGCCATAGCGGTGTCACGCTGGCGGCCACGCACGCGCTGCTGATCGCGCCGTGGATCGCGGGCGGCGAGCCGCCGGCGTCGCTCGCCGCGTTCGGCAGCGAACGCTTCAAGCGGGCCGGCGCGCCGGCCATGTACGTGAACTGAGCCATGTCCGATCGCCGCTTCGTCCGATTGCCGCAAAGCCCCGACGAGGAGACGCTGAGTTTCAGCTTCGAAGGACGGCCGCTGAGCGCGGGCGCCGGCTGCACGGTGGCGGCGGCGCTGCTGCAGGCGGGTGTCCTGGTCTTTCGCAGGTCGGCAGTGTCGGGCGTACCGCGCGCACCGTACTGCATGATGGGCGCCTGCTTCGACTGCCTCGTCGAGATCGACGGCGTGCCGAATCGCCAGGCGTGCCTGATCGAGCTGCGCGACGGCATGGCCGTGCGCGAACAGCGCGGCCCCCGCCGCCTGCCCGGCGAAGAGGTGTCCGTTGACTGAGCGCGTCGACATCGCGATCGTCGGCGCCGGTCCGGCCGGCATGGCTGCGGCGATCGCCGCGCGCCAGGGCGGCTGCTCGGTCGTCTTGTTCGACGAACAGCCGGTGCCGGGCGGTCAGATCTATCGCGCCGTCGAACGGGCCTCGCCCTCGCATGCGCGCCTGCTGGGCACCGATTATCAAGCGGGCAGCACGCTGGCCGCGGCGCTGCGTGCGAGCGGGGCGCGCTACGAAGCGGGCGCGGCAGTCTGGGAAGTCACGCGCGAGCGTACGCTGCACTACCGCCGCGACGGCGCCGTCCACCGGCTGCAGGCCGAGCGCGTGATCCTGTGCACGGGTGCGCTCGAACGCCCGATGCCGATCCCGGGCTGGACGCTGCCCGGCGTCATGACCGCCGGTGCGGCACAGATCCTGCTGAAGTCGGCTGGCGTGATCCCGGCCGCGCCGGTGGTGCTGGCCGGCTGCGGCCCTCTGCTGTACCTGCTCGCCTGGCAGCTGCGACGTGCCGGCGCACCGATCCGCGCGCTGGTCGATACCAGCGACCGGCGCATGCGCCGCGAAGCGCTGACGCAGCTGCCGGCGGCGCTGCGCGAATGGCGTGTGCTGGCCAAGGGCGTGCGGCTGCTCGCATCGCTGCGCGCCAGCGGCGTGCCCGTCTTCAGCGGCGCACGCGAGCTGGCCATCGACGCCGGCCCTGGTCGTGGCGTGGATGGCGACGGCAGCGGCGCTATCGACGGCCACATCGACGGCGAGGCACGGGCGATCTGCTTCACCGGCGCGCGCGGCCGCGAACGCATCGAAGCGCCGCTGATCCTGCTGCATCAAGGGGTGGTACCCAATACGCATGTGACGATGGCGCTGCGGGCGGAGCATCGCTGGGACGACGGGCAGCTGTGCTGGATCCCGATCACCGACGACACCGGCCAGCTCAGCAGCGCGCCGGGGATCCACGTCGCCGGTGACGGCGCCGGCATCGTCGGCGCGCAGGCCTGCGCGGTCAGCGGCCGGATCGCCGGCCTGGCCGCCGCCGCGGCCGTAACCGGCGCCGCGCCGTCATCGGAACTGCCGCGCCTGCTGGCCCGGCTGCGGCGCACGCGCGACGCGCGCCGCTTCCTGGAATACCTGTATCGTCCGGCCGTGCCGCTGCGCGTGCCGGCCGATGAGGTCGTCGTATGTCGGTGCGAGGAGGTCAAGGCCGGCGAGCTGCGCGCATTGGTGCGCGCCGGCTGCGACGGGCCCAATCAGATGAAGGCCTTCACACGCTGCGGCATGGGGCCCTGCCAGGGGCGCCAGTGCAGCCTGACGGTGAGCGAGCTGATCGCCGCCGAACGCGGCGTGGGCGTCGACCAGGTCGGCTATCTGCGCATCCGGCCGCCGCTGAAGCCGGTGACGCTCGGCGAGATCGCGGGCTGAGCGGCGGCTACTGCGCCGACAGCCGGAGATTGGCCCGCTGCGCCGCCTGCTGATAGAGCCCCAGCTGTTCCTTCCAGAACTTGTCCAGCTCTTCGGGCGTGGAGCCGATCGGGTTGGCCCCCAGCTCGCGCAGCTTGGCCATCGTGGCCGGGTCGCGCATCGCCTGCGCTGCCGCGGCCGAGATCTTGTCGACGATTGCCTTCGGCGTACCCGGCGGCGCATAGATGCCGTTCCAGAACGGCACGTTATAGCCGGCCAGGCCGCTTTCGATCATCGTCGGCACGTCCGGCAGCGTCGGCGACCGCGTCGTCGTGGTCACGGCGAGCGCGCGCAGCGAGCCGGCCTTGATCTTCGGATAGAACGACGGCAGCGCCGCGAACATCATCTGCGTGCGTCCGGCGATCAGATCGATCTCCGCCGGCCCCGTGCCCTTGTACGGGACGTGTTCGATCTGGACGCCGGCGCTGCTCTTGTACAGCTCCGCCGCCAGATGCAGGCCGGTGCCGACGCCGGACGATGCATAGCTGTATTCGGTCGGCTTGGCCTTGAGCAGCGCGGAGAACTCGGCGACCGTCTTGGCGGGCACGCTGGGATGCACGGCCATCACCAGCGGATAGTCCGAAACCAGTGATACCGGAACGAAGGCACGCGTGTCGTACTTCATGTTCGTGTAGGCCGCCGGCAGCACCGCGGCGGTCGACACCGAGTGGAAGATCAACGTGTAGCCGTCGGGCGCGGCGCGCGAGACCATGGCCGACGCGATCATGCCGCCCGCGCCGCCCTGGTTGTCGACCACCACCGACTGGCCCAGCAGCTCGCTCATCTTCTGGCTGGTGATGCGCACGATCGAGTCGAAGCCCGACCCGGCAGCGAAGGGCATGACCATGCGAATGGGACGCGTCGGGTAGTTCGCCGGATCGGCGGACTGCGCCTGCACCGCCGTGCCGGCGAACACCAGGGAAACGGCCGCCGCGGCGGCTTTGATCGAGGCTTTCATGGTTTTCTCCGGACTGCAGTCATTTCCACACTTCACGCAGCACGCGCATGAAGTTCCCACCCAGCACCTTGCGGACCGTTTCCTCGCTGTGCCCGTGCCGCAGCAGCCCGGCGGTGAACGAGGCGAGATCGGACTTGCGCGAGAAGCCTTCGACGCGGCGCGTGCCGTACTGGGCGCCGCGGGTGATCTCCGGGTAGTACCAGGGCGTTGCCCAGTTGACCTTGGTCTTGCCGTCGAACATGTCGGTCGCGACGGTGACGTGGTCGGCGCCGATCAGCTTGATCGCGTAGTCGAAGTGCGCGAGGTAGTCCTCGAGTTGCGGCTTGCGGTCGGTCCGGATGAAAGGCCCGTAAGGAGTAATGCCGATGGTGCCGCCCTTGTCGGCCACCGCCTTCATCTGTTCGTCGGTGACGCAGCGCGGGTTGTCGGCAAGCGTCCGGCACGCGCTGTGCGACACGACGATAGGCTTGGACGAGTGGTGCGCAGCGTCCAGCGTCGTCTGGATGCCGACGTGCGAGCAGTCGACCAGCACGCCGACGCGATTGCAGTCGCGCACCACCTGGATACCGTAGTGGCTGAGGCCGAGATTGGCCGGTTCGAGGCAGCCGTCGCCGATCGCGTTGCGCTCCATGTAGGTCAGCTGCAGCACGCGCAGGCCGAGCTTGTGCAGGATGCGCAGCCGCTTGCGGTCCTGCTCCAGACAGCTGCCGCTCTGCAGGCCGAAGAAGACGCCGAGCTGGCCATTGGCCTTCGCTGCGAGCAGGTCGTCGACGGTCTCGACGTGCTTCACGCGCGGGCTCATCTCGAAGTAGAGAAAGTTCTCGTACATCGCCTTGAGCACTTCGTCGAAGGTGGCGTTGTACGTCGGCTCGGAGACCAGGCAGGCGTTCATCGCGCTCCAGCCGTAGCCCAGGACCTGTTCCTCGTAGGTGGTGCCTTCCTCCACGTAGGGCGTCGGATGGACCACGGCCCCGCCGAGCGTGTCAATGACCAGGGTGTCCTGGAGTATGCGGCGGGCTTCGGCTAAGTGGTCCGTCATCGAGCGGGGCTCCTGTGTGGCTCGGCAGCTGGTGATCGAGCCATTCTGTGAGGCGCCCGCGGCGACGGTCAAATCAGAATCTGGTCCAGGTGGATACGCATTTGATATGGAGGCCGTGCGCAGCCTCAGCCGGACCGGCCGCGCCTGAGACGCACCGATACGCTGACCCGGTCGGCCGGACTGATCGTCTCGGTGACTTCCAGCATTCGCTGGCTGTCGTCCTTGTAGTGGCGCAGGATGCGCAGGCCCGCGGAGCCCGCGGCGACGCCTAGCGTGCGGGCGAGCGGGTCCTCGATCAACGTGCCGTAGACGATCTGGCGCACCTCGGCGACGCGCTGCCCGTATTCGCGCTCGATGATGTCGCTGACCAGCGCGATCGGATTCGAGCGAACCTGATCCTCGATGCCGGCGAAGGCGACGTCGACATAGATGTCCACCCACGACACCGGCGTGCGTTTCCTGGCATCGATCCGCGGGCCGGAGAAGCGCATCCAGCTGCTGTCGAACGGGGCGCCCAAGCGGCGAGCGGTCGCCCGGTCCAGCGTCACGACGCGAACCGATTCGATGGAGCGGACTTCGGTCGACGCCGTGCGGACCAGATCGTCCACCGTGTCTACCGTGTGCACGTACGACTGAGTCGGGTTCGCCGATTCGACGCGGGTGCCGAGCGACTTCCTGCGCGAGATGTAGCCGCGCTCCTGCAACACGGTCAGCGCGGCGCGTATCGTGTGCCGGCTCGCGCCATGGAGCTCGGCCAGCTCCAGCTCCGTGGGCAGCAGCCCGCCCACCGGATACGCACCGTCGACGATCTCGCCGATCAGCCGGTGAGCGACGTCGAGATAGCGTTTGACGGGGGCATCGCCCGGTGGGGTGTCGCTCATGATGCCGGCGGCACGGCGAAGAAGCGCTGCTGAGCCGGCTCCGGAATCGGCACGCCGGTCGCCTTGGCCTTCTCGAGCACGGTCCAGAAATAGCGGTACGTGGCGCGGTCGTGCAGCTCGCCCTTGTACTGGATCGGCCCCCAGTCGGCGTCCTGCGCCTGTGTCAGGATCGCCGCCGCGTCCGCGACGACCGCCAGCTCGGGCTTCATCGCGTCCACGATCGGCCTGATCTGCGCCGGATGGATGCTCCACATGCGCTGGAAACCGAACTCGCGCCGCGCCCGCGCCGCATCGCCATGAACCACCCGCTCGTCCTTCAGGTTCAGGCAGACGTTGTGCGCCGGCACGATTCCATTGGCCAGCGCCGCCGCGACCAGCTCGCTCTTGGCGCGCACCAGCAGCGCATGCTCGAACTGTCCCGGGCTGCGCATCGCGTCGACCGGAATCGCGCCATGGTGTCCGCTGACGAAATCCATCTGCCCGAAATCGAGCACCTCGATGTCCGGCAGCTCGGCGATGGCGAAGACATCTTTCAGCGCACCGTGCGTCTCGATCAGCACATGCACGGGAATCGCGCGCTGCGCGCCGGACTTCCGCGCCGCTGCCTGGATGTACGCGATCACGTCCGCCACCTGCGCCGCCGCCGTGGCCTTCGGCACGGTCAGGTAGGCGAGCTTCTTCGCGGCGCCGCCGACGATGATGTCGACGTCCTGCTGCCAGGCCCAGTGCGTGGGATCGTGGATGCGGGCGCCGGCGCGCGCATGCGGGTTCTGGTCCGAGGCGATCAGCCGCGCCACCATCTCGGCATGCGCCTTCTCGTTGCCGGCCGCCGCGCCGTCCTCGCAGTCGCAGGTGAGGTCGAAGATCGGGCCGTACTGCCGCTGCAGCTCGAAGGCCTTGAGAATCAGCTTCTCGCTGCCGGCGAAATGCTCGCAGACCGGCAGCACGGGAAAGGCCTTCTCGCCGCCGAACAGGGCGTCCTTCGGATGAGGGGGGGGCGACATCGATGATTCTCCGCTCAGTGGATTCTTCGGGTTCAGTGGGTTCTTCTGGGAATGGCGACGGTGTAGTCGAGATCCAGCACCACGCCATCGGCGTGCTTCGGGCGATTCTGCAAGGTACCGGGAAACGCGATAGCCGCGACCTGTTCCACGTTCTTGGCGCCTATCATCCGTAGCCGCAGCGCTCCCACGAACGGGTTCGACAGCTCGTGCTTGTCCAGCACCATCGTGGCGCAGTACAGCGTGTCGCCGGCGTACGTAGGCGCGACATGCGTGCCGCCGTTGATGGCCAGGATGGACAGCACATTCTCGAGGCCGTCATAGGAAAGCGCGCGGCAGATCGACATCACGTGACCGCCGTAGACCAGCCGCTGACCGGACGGCGTCGCAGCCATCCGATGACCATCGAAGTGCGCCTTGGCCGTGTTCTGGTACAGCCGCGTCGCCAGGCTATGGTCGCTGTCGTTCACCGTCATGCCGCTCAGATGATCGATCCGCTCGCCGGTCTGGTAGTCGTCCCACAGATCGGCGACCCCGGTCGCTTCCACGATGCGCGACACGTCGGCTCCGTACTGCGAGACTGCCAGCCGCGCCGGCTCGACGCTGTCGACGAGCGCCGGCACGCTGGCCGGCGCGACGGCCGCGTCGGCGCGCCGCTTGTGCACCATGACCCAGCGAACCCAGCTCAACACCGCTTCACCGGTCTGCCTGGCCGCCGTGGAGCATACATAGACCACGCCGCTCTGCCGGTTCGAGTTCTCGCGCAGCCCGATCACCTCGCTTTCCACCGCCAGCGTGTCGTCGCTGAACACCGGCGCGAGGAAGCGCATATCGGCATAGCCCAGGTTGGCGACTGCATTGAGCGAGATGTCCGGCACCGTCTTGCCGAACGCCGTGTTGAAGACGAGCAGCGATTCGAGCGGTCGCCGCGGCAGGCCGACCCGCTGCGCCGTGGTCTCGGCGCTCGACAGCGCGTCGCGGCTGCCGGTGAGTGCGACGTACAGGCTGCGGTCGCCTTCGGTGAGCGTGCGCGGCGTGGGGTGGCGAAGGCGCATGCCGAGCTCGAAGTCTTCGAAGAAGTTGCCGTGACGGTCCTTGCTCAAATGCGCTCCTTGTTGGTCGGGCTGTTTGTGCAATTATATGTCCGGACATAGTAGCACGCGGAGTGGTTGCGTGCTCCGCGGTTGTGGCGTGCAAAGGCATAGGCCGGGGGGCTGCGGCTGGGCCGGGCGCCCGGAGGCATGACATCGGCGCGGCGCGGGTCAGCGCGGTGCGGGTCAGCGCGGTGCGGGTGGCACGGCGCTGGAGGCTTGCCCCTTTGCTTCGCAAAGGGGTTCCCTGCAATGCTCGGAAGTGTGGCCCAAGGCGTAACTCGCTGCGCTCCCCTGTGGGAAGCTTCTCTCAGGCAGACGCCGTAACTCAGAATGGTGGCGCGCTTTGCGCGCGCGCCAAGCTTACTGCGCTTCTCGGCTGCGCATAGCGCCACGCCCACCGGCGCCACGCCGGCCCGCGCCGCGCCGATGTCATGCCTCCGGGCGTCCGGTCCAGTCGCAGCCCCCGGCCCACGCCTTTGCCGATACAGCGGTTGCAGGTCACGATGGTCGACCTGTTATGTTCGGACCTATTTTGCCCACCATGGTCCTCGCCCGTATGGCACCGCCGATGCGGCTCGAGCCGTGCAGCTCGAACCCGATCGCACAGAAATAGGCAAAGATGGATCGAGCCAGCGCCGCGTAGTTTTCCTTGGCACGCCACCATCGTTGCAGGGAGCGGCAGGCGCAGGTTGGCCGGTGGGATGTATGCGGCGCCGAGCAGCGCAGTCTTGGGGCGGCGCGCGCAGCGCGCATCGTCTTCTGTATCGCGGCGTCTGTTTGAGCGCAGCGCCCATGGGCGCGGAGCGAGTTACGCCGCGCCAGCCCCAAGACGAGCAGCGCAGGGCAGTCGGCCCAAAGGGCCGACCGCCGCATCCATCCCACCGGCCAACCTGCGCCTGCCGCTCCCCCGCCTACTGCTGCAGGAACCGCGCGAACCGCTCCATCGCCGCCGTCCCCTGCGGCGATGCATACCACTCCGGCGAGGTCAGCAGCTGCTTGCCGATATGCTGCGGCGCAGTCGGCAGCTTCGCGGCACGCGCCGGCGTGATCGCGCCGGTGTCGAAGGCCTTCAGGTTCGTGGGCCCGTACTCGATCATCATCGAAGCGCGCGCCTGCGCCTGCGGATCAAGGGCCGCGTTGATCAGCTGCATGGCGGCGGCCGCGTTCGGCGCGCCTTTGGGCACCATCAGGCATTCGATCTCGAGCAGTGCCTGATCGAAGCTGAATCCGACCCTCGCGCCGTCGTCCATCAGCGCGCCGGCCCGGCCGTTGGCCAGCAGAATCATGTCGACCTCGCCGTCGCGGATCAGCTGCATCGCCTGGCCCGACGAGTTCCACCAGACCGCGACGTGCGGCTTGATCTCCTGCAGCTTCTTGAACGCACGGTCCACGCCGGCCGGGGTGGCGAGCAGTTGATAGACCTCACCGGGGGCGACGCCGTCCGCCATCAGTGCGGCCTCCAGCACGTACGGCCCCTGGTTGAACAGTGCCCGCCGTCCCGGGAAGCGCTGCACGTCCCAGAAGTCCTTCCAGCCGCTCGGCGGCGTGGCGTACTTGCGCGTGTTATAGGCGATCCCGTAACTGAAGCTGAACACGCCGACGTAGTTAGGGCGCACGTAGTCCGGGTTGATGCCGCGCGTATCTATCGTCTTGTAGTCGAGCTTTTCGAGCAGGCCGGCGGCGGCGGCCTGCTCGCAGCGCGTGAAGCCCATATCCACCACGTCCCAGGTGGTGCGGCCGGAGCTGACATTGGCCTTGAGTCCCGCCAGTCCGCCGTGACGGTCCTGCCGGACTTCGATACCCATCGATTTCGAGTTGCCGAACAGTCCTTTGACGATGGCTTCCTGGCTCTCTCCGCCCCAGCCCGCGAGGGTGACGGACTTCTGGGCGTGTGCAGGAAACGTCAGTGCAGCAGCGAGCAGTGGGGCGAGGGCCCAGCGATAGTTGATCACGTCACGCATGTCATGCTCCGTGGCAGTGGTGGGGTGAAGGGGTCAGGCTTTTGCAGCGATGACTTCGACCTCCAGCAGGAAGTCGGGCGAGATCAATGCGGGCACGTACACCATGGTGGAAGCGGGCTTGTGGTCACCGAGATAGCGCTGCCGGATGGCGCCGTAGGCGCGCGCGTCCTGGCCGTGAACGACGAACGCATTCATCTTCACGATGTCGGACACCGACATCCCGGCGCTCGCCAGGATGGCGACCAGTCCTTCCCAGATGAGCTCGGCCTGGCGCTCCATGCCGGCGGCCGGCTTGCCCGACTTGTCGACGCCGACCAGCCCCGCCGTGTGCAGCCAGCGGGCGTTCGGCGGAACTTCCATTCCATTGGAATACGTGGGCAGCAGGGGCGGGCAGATGGACGACGGATTGTGGATCTTCAGCACAGTCGGCTCCTTCGGAGGCAGTGATTGATGAAAATGGTGGGATATAACATCGCTGCGCCGACTCTCGAGATTGCTCCAAGGCAGCGCAGGACGTTGTTATATCAAGTGTAGGTATTGATTGCAATAATCCTGCTCTTGTTATATCGTTCATTTCACCTGCTGCGTGCGCGGTGGGGACTGGCCGAACCGTTCCGAAACTGCAAACGCAATGAGAGGACCGAAGTGAACAACGCACTTCTGCGGCGCATCGGCGCCACCACTATTGCCCTTCTCGCGTCGGTGTACTCATCGGCTTCCCCCGCGCAGGAGAGCGTCACGCTCGCCGGCTGGGGCGGGGTCACGACGGAAGCCACGCTCAAAGGGCTGTTCTCGATGGCCAAGAGCCAGAACATCAATGTGCGCTCCGAGCTGCACGGCGGCTTGCCGGGACTGGTCGCTCAAGTGAACGGCGGGCGCGTCGCCTGGGATCTGGTGATGTACGGCTTCGTGGACTGCGAGCGCGCCGCCAAGGACGGCCTGCTGGAGCCGATCGACTACGGCGTGGTGAACAATATCTCCCAGATCGACAAGCAGCGCTACGCCAAGCCCGATTACGTCGGCGTCTTCGCGTTTAGCTACGGTGTCGCGTATAACACCAAGAAGTTCGGCGCTTCGCCGCCGACCGGCTGGAAGGATTTCTGGGACGTCAAGAAGTTCCCCGGCCGGCGCGCGCTGTTCGCCACCGGCACCTACGTGCTCGAGGCAGCCTTGCTGGCCGACGGCGTGCCCGACAGCGAGGTCTATCCGCTGCTGAAGACGCCGGCCGGCGTCGATCGCGCATTCAAGAAGCTGGAGGAAATCAAGCCGCACATCGCGGTCTGGTGGAACTCGTCGGGCCAGGCGATGCAGCTGATCCGCGACGGCGAGGTCGACATGATCATGCTGGCCAATGGCCGCGCCCGCGCACTGATCCAGGACGGCGCCAATGTCGGCTTCGTCTGGAACCAGGCCATGATCGAGGACGAGTGCCTGGCCGTGCCCAAGGGCGCGCGCAACAAGGCTGCCGCGATGAAGCTGATCAACTCGTCGCTGCTGCCCGAGCCGCAGGCCCGCTTCGGCACGATGATCGACTATGGCCCGGTCAATCAGGCGGCGTATTCGCTGGGCATCATGACTCCCGAGCAGGTCGCGCAGATGCCGACGGCGCCGGCCAACCTGAACAAGCAGTTCGTCATCTCGCCGGAGTTCTATGCCTCGCCGGAAGGGCGGCGCGCCATAGAGCGGTTCACCCGCTTCATCCAGCGCTGAACCGGGAAGCCGTCGGTGAAACCCGCGCCGTTCGAGTACTTCAGGCCGGACTCCGCGCAGGAGATCCTGGCCTTGATGGCGCAGCATGGCAGCGATGCCCGTCCGCTTGCGGGCGGGCAGAGCCTGGTGCCCTTGCTGAACATGCGCATCATGCAGCCGGCCGTCATCGTCGACATGAACGGCTGCCAGGCGCTGCAGTACGTTCGCGAGGAGGCGGGTGCGCTGCGGATCGGCGCGATGGCGCGCCAGGCCCAGGTGCAGCATTCGCCGCTGGTCCGTGCAGGCTGTCCGCTGCTCGCGCTGGCTCTCGCGCAGGTCGGCGGCCTGGCGAACCGGAATCGAGGCACGGTCTGCGGCAGCCTGGCGCATGCCGATCCGCTCGCCGAGCTGCCCTGCGTCGCGGTGGCGCTGGATGCGCAGTTCCTGCTGAGCGGCCCCGACGGTCCGCGCCAGGTGCAGGCGGCGGAGTTCTTCCTGTCTGATCTGACGACCTGCATGGAGCCGACGGAGCTGCTCGAGGCAGTGCTGTTCGCGCGCTCGGCGCAGCCGGTCCGCGTCGGGTTCGCGGAGGTCGGCAACCGCCGGCACGGCTTCGCGGTAGCGGGCGTGGCGGCGCAGCTGCAGATTGACGGGGAGGGCCGCTGCACGGACGTGCGGCTGGCCGCGATGGGCGTCGGCGCCGTACCGCTGCGCTTGAGCGCGGTGGAGCAGGCGCTGCTCGGCCGGCCGGTGTCGGAGTCCGCGATCGCCGCCGCGGCCGCCGCCGCCGACGTCGGCACCGAACCGCGCGCCGACATCCACGCGAGCGCAGAATATCGAAGAAGCATCCTGCCGGTTCTCGCCCGGCGCGCGCTGTCGCAGGCATTGCACGACGAGGTCGCTCATGCCGCATGAACTGATTCCGATCCGGCTCTGCGTGAACGGTCAATGGGTCGAGCGCCACGTCGAGCCGCGCCTGCTGCTGGCCGACTTCCTGCGCCACGAGCTCGGTCTGACGGGCACGCACATCGGATGCGAACACGGCGTCTGCGGCGCCTGCACGGTGCAGATCGACGGCGAGGCGGCGCGCAGCTGCCTGCATTTCACCGCGACCGTGAACGGTTCGCAGATCACCACTGTCGAGGGGCTGGCGAAGGACGGCCCGCATCCGCTGCAGGCTGCTTTCCACCGCAACCATGCGCTGCAATGCGGCTATTGCACGCCGGGCTTCCTGATGACGGCGGAAGAGTATCTGCGCCGCAATCCGCAGCCGGACGAAGAGGAGGTCAGGCAGGCCATGGCCAACAACCTGTGCCGCTGCACCGGCTACGAAGGCATCGTCAGGGCGGTGCTGGAGGCGTCCGTAGACGTCTCGCGGCTCAAGGCTTGAACGCGGAACGCTTGAACGCAGAAACGGAAGCGATGATGGCGCAGACCGAAGCACAAGGATACGTCGGCGAGTCGGTGCCGCGGCGGGAAGACGAGGCGCTGCTGCGCGGCGCCGGGCAGTTTCTCGACGACGTCGACGTGCCGCGCAACACGATGCACCTGGCCTTCGTGCTGAGCCCCGAGGCGCATGCCGAGCTGCGTTCGATCGACGTCGCTGAGGCGCGCGCGCTGCCCGGCGTCATCGACGTGCTGTCGGGCGCCGAGCTCGCCAGGCTGCTGAAGCCGCTCGAGACGCGCATCGACGCACCGGGCTACCGCAGCGTCGACCGACCCGCCGTGGCGGTCGACCGGGTGCGATTCGTCGGCGAGGCCGTGGCCGTCGTGCTGGCGGAGAACCCCTATCTGGCGCAGGATGCCGCCGACCGGGTGCTGGTCGAGTACGCGGAGCTGCCCAAGGTCTGCACCGTCGACGAGGCCGCGCAGGCGGGTGCGCCGCGCGTCCACGACGAGCTGCCGGACAACCTGCTGTTCGAGGCCAGCTTCGAGACGGCGGCGTTCGACGCGCATGCCGGTGCCGGCGGGCTGCAGCTGCAGGAAACCTTCAGGGCCGGACGCATCACCGCCGTCTCGATCGAGCCGCGCGGCTGCGTCGCCATCCCGAGCCGCGGCGGCGACAGGCTGACCGTCTACACGTCGACGCAGGTACCGCATATCGCCAGGACGGCGATCGCCGAATCCACCGGCCTGTCCGAATCGCGGGTTCGCGTCATCACGCCCGACGTCGGCGGCGGCTTCGGCATGAAAGCGCACGTCTACCCCGAGGAACACGTCGTCGCGGCGCTGGCTCTGAAGCACCGGCGCGCGGTCAAGTGGATACAGGACCGGCGCGAGGATCTGCTCACCAGTGCGCACGCGCGCGACGCAGTGTTCACGCTGCGAGCCAGCGTCGACAGCGACGGCGGCATCGTGGCGCTGGAGGCGGACTGCCTGAGCAATGCGGGCGCGTATTCGTCCTATCCGTACGGCTGCCAGCTCGAGCCGCTCGGCAGCGTGCGCATGATGCTCGGGCCGTACGCCATACCGAACTACCGCTATCGGGTGCGCGCGGTGGCCACGAACACGTGTCCCACCGGAGCATATCGCGGCACCGGCCAGCCGAACGCGTTCTTCGCGATCGAAGGCATGATGGATCGCATCGCCGTCCGGCTCGGGCTGGATCCGGCTGACGTCCGCATGCGCAACCTGATCCGCGACGAGCAGCTGCCGTTCTCCAATGCGGTCGGCATACGCTTCGATTCGGCGAGCTTCACGCGATCGCTGACGACGGCTCTCGAGCAGGTCGACTATCGCCGGTATCGCGCAGCGCAGGCGCCGGACAGACTGCGTGACGGCAAGTACCGAGGCATAGGCATAGGCAATTTCACCGAGGTGTCCGGCATCGGCACGCGCGGCTGGCGCGTGCGCGGCGTGAGCCGGGTGCCGGGCTTCGACGCGGCGACGCTGAGAATGGAGCCGTCGGGCACGATCACCGCCTGCATCAGCCAGGCGGCGGCCGGCCAGGGCCACCGGACCACCTTCGCGCAGCTGGTGGCGACGCACACCGGCGCGCGCCTGGAGGACGTCGAGATCGTCGAAGGGGACACCGGACTGACGCCGTACGGCAGCGGCGCCATCGCCAGCCGCAGCGCCGTCGCCAGCGGCGGTGCGGTGATCATGGCCGGGGCCGAGCTGACGGCCAAGCTGAAGCGAATCGCATCGACCTGCCTAGAGGCCTCGCCCGGCGACATCGTGCTGCGCGAAGGCCGCGCCGAGATCGTCGGCGTGCCGGGCCGCAACGTGCCGTTCCGGCATCTCGCCGAGATGGCCTATTCGCTGAGCTCCGATGCGATCGGCGACGGCGAGCCGTTCGGACTCGAGGCCAGCGCGATCTACGATCCGCCCGCGGCCATGGCCAATGCCGTCCACATCGCCTGCGTGGCGGTGGATGCGCGCGACGGCCGCGTCGAGATCGAGCGCTACGTCGTGGTTCACGACTGCGGCACGATCATCAATCCGGACATCGTCAATGGCCAGATCCGCGGCGGTGTCGCGCAGGGTCTGGGGCAGGTCCTGATGGAAGAGCTCGTCTACGACGGCAACGGCCAGCTGCTGAATGCCAATCTGCTGGACTACCTGCTGCCGACGGCGATGGACGTGCCCAAGATCGAGATCCATCACATCGAGACACCCGGTATCGACGGCCTGGGGGGGTTCAAGGGCGTGGGAGAGGGCGGCGTGATCGGCGCGGTGCCGGCGATCGCCAATGCCGTCGCCGACGCGCTGTCGGGAGTGGGCGTCAACGTCAATGTCCTGCCGTTGCGCCCATCGCTCGTTCTGCAGGGCATTCAGACCGCCGCGGCGAAACGCGGCTGAGATTCCGTTTCCGGATGGGTGAGTCAGTCATGAAAAATACCAGCCTCAGATGGCAAGGAGGCAGCGGAGACGATGCCCCGGCAGGCGGCGAGGACAAGCGTCAGCATGCCGCCAGCCTGCATGAATGGATCTACCAGGAGATGCGCAACGCGCTGATCGCCGGGCACTACATCCCCGGCCAGTCGTTCACCATCCGTTCGCTGGCCGCCGAGTTCGGCACCAGCGTCATTCCGATCCGAGATGCGCTGCACCGGCTGGTGGCCGAGCGCGTCCTCGAACAGGCGCCGTCGAGCCGCTCGATCAGCGTACCGCGGATGTCGCGCGCCAAGTTCCAGGAAATCCTGCAGGCCCGGCTGTCGCTCGAGCCCATGGTCACGGTCAGCGCGGTGCCGCACATCACCGAGGAAGACATCCGCGTGATGATGGCGGCGACCGAGGAGATGAACGAAGGGATCAAGGCCGGCCAGACGCGCCGCTTCCTGTCGGCCAATCAGGCCTTCCACTTCCGGCTGTACCGCGCGGCGGGAACGGCCGTGCTGATGCCCATCATCGAAAACCTGTGGGTGCAGGCAGGCCCCTATCTGCACCAGGTGACGTACTCGACGGAAGGCGGACACGCCGCCGAGTCGCACCACCTCGAGATTCTTCGCTCGCTGCGGCGGCGGGACGCCGTCGCCGCCGCGGAGGCCGTTCGCAACGATCTGAGCGATGCGGCCGACACGATCCTGAAGAACGGTGAGTTCGTCGAATAGAGCCCCTCAAGGAGAGAACCATGGACGCTATTGCAACAAGACCGGCCAACGTCGCCAGCAAGCGGCGCGACGTGATTCCCCCGCAAGGCCTGGGCGGGTATGACCAGTGCTGGTATCCGATCGCGCTGTCGACCGAGGTCGAGCGCGGGCAGGTCATCGGCCGGCCGTTCCTCAGCGGCAAGGTCATCGTGTTCCGCGGCGAGAACGGCGTCGCTGCGGTGATGAGCGCGTACTGCAGCCACTTCGGCTCCGATCTGTCGGTCGGCAACGTCGAAGGCAACAGCATCCGCTGTGCATTCCACCGGTGGCACTACGGGCAGGACGGCAAGTGCAACCACATTCCCACCGGTGACCGGATTCCGCCGGCGGCGGCGCAGTTCAAGTTCCCGACGCTGGAACTGGGCGGGATCATCTGGGCGTTCAACGGCGAAGTGCCGCTGTACGAGCATCCGCTGCAGCACATCTCGGAACAGACGCACGTCATTCGCGCGGTGAAGATCCGCGACTTTCCGATCGATCCGGCGCTGTTCATGTGCAACACCTTCGACTTCCAGCACTTCCGGGTCGTCCATGGCCTGAAGCCCGAAGGCGACAGGGATCCCGAGCCCATCGTCGAGACCTACCGAGTCGCCTACCGGATCAACATGGTGCCGCCCGAAGGCTACTCGCTGGAGTACCAGCTGGCCGTGGTCGGCAGCAACAAGTTCGTCATCATGGGCGCCGTCGACGGCCGCACGGTGGCCGGCATCTATGCCGGATGCCCGACGCCCGGCAACAATTCGATGAACTTCATGGTGAGCGCGACGCCGCGGGCCTCGTCGGCCGGCGAGGCCGCCGAAGTCGAGGACTTCCTCGACAAGCTCACCACGCTGCGCGACAAGATCGTGTCCGAGGACTGGCCGATCCTGAGCACCATGCAGCGTCCGCGCTATGGGCTGCTGACCAAGTCCGATACGGCGCTGGCCAAGTTCATCGGCTATCTGCGCAACTATCCGCGTGCGCATCCTTCGGCCGGATTCATTGAATAAATCGACAGGGAGCGACTCCGATGAAAGGCGACAAACGCGCGCTGCCGGCGAGCAGCCAGACCGTCAAGAGCTGGTCCGGCAGCCGGGCCGTGAAGCTGGGTTCGACGATCCACGTGGCCGGAACGATGGGGGTGCGGGCGGACGGGACGCTGGTCAGCGAGGTCAATCTGGAGCGGCAGATCGACGCCGTCTACGCGAATCTGAAGGAGGCGCTGGCCGAGTTCGGCGCTTCACTGGCGGACGTGGTTTCCGAGACGGTGTTCGTCACCGACCTCGCGCATCCGTACGTCATGGACAAGGTCGGCCGCGCCTATGCCGGCCAGGCCGTGCCGCCGGCGCGGACCGTCTGCCAGGTCGAGAAGCTGCTGCTGCCGAACGCGATGATCGCGGTGTCCTGCATCGCCGAGCTGCCGGCATGAGTTCGGCGGGCGCCTGCCCCCGCTCTACGGAGAACTGGAAGCCATGAAGCCATCGAAGGTCGTCATCGTCACCGGCGCGGGGCGGGGCATCGGTGCCGCCGCGGCCGTCGAGCTGGCGCGCGCCGGCCTGACGCCGGTACTGTTCGTGCGTTCACCCGACGCGGCGAAACCCGTCGCGGATGCAGTCCGGCAGGCGGGTGCCGCCGACTGTTCGGTGCAGGCCTGCGACGTTGCCGACTCCGAGCAGGTGGCCGCTGCCGTCGCGCGAACCCTCGAACGTCACAGTGCGTTGCATGCGCTGGTGAACAATGCCGGGCAGGTCGATCCGATCGGCAGGCTGTCCGATACCGATCCCGCGCAATGGCGCCGCGCGTTCGAGGTGAATCTGTTCGGCGCCTACCACATGGTGCATGCCGTGCTGCCGGCCATGGTCGCGGCCGGAGGCGGCTACGTGCTGAACCTGTCCAGCGGCGCCGCCCATACCGCGCGTATAGGCTGGAGCGCGTACTGCGGTTCCAAGGCCGCCTTGTGGATGCTGACGCGCTCCATCGTTGCCGAGTACGAGTCCGACGGCATCGTCGCCACCGGCCTGCAGCCGGGCTTCGTGGATACCGAGATGCAGGGCAAGATCCGCCGTGCCGGCCTGAACGAGATCAGCAAGCTGCGGCGTGAAGACCTGGCCCCCGCGGCCAACGTGGGCCGCGCCATCGCCTGGCTGTGCGACCAGGTGCCTCGCCAGTTCCACGGCCTGGACATCACCATCAACGATGTGAAGGCTGCCGCCGGCACTGCAAACCTGGAGAACTCATGAGTCAGACGAGGAAGGTCATCATCACCTGCGCCGTCACCGGCTCGATCCATACGCCGTCGATGTCGGCGTATCTGCCGGTGACGCAGGCCGAGATCGCGCAGGCTTCGATCGAGGCGGCGCGCGCCGGCGCGTCCATCGTGCACCTGCACGCGCGCGACCCGCACGACGGCCGGCCGTCGCAGGATCCGCGTTTGTTCAGGGAGATCCTGCCGCAGGTCCGCAGCGAATCCGATGTCGTGCTGAACCTGACCACCGGCGGCGCGCCGTCGATGGGCGTCGAGGAGCGGCTGCAGCCGGCGCTGCAGCTGAAGCCCGAGGTCGCCTCGCTGAACATGGGCTCGATGAACTTCGGTCTGTACGAGATGCTGAACCGCTACAAGGACTGGCGCTACGACTGGGAGAAGCCGTACATCGAGGGCAGCGAAGACCGCGTGTTCCGGAACACGTTCAAGGACATCGCCTACATCCTGCAGTCCTGCGCCGGCAACGGCACGCGCTTCGAGCTGGAGTGCTACGACATCGGCCACCTGTACACGGCGGCGCATTTCCTGGAACGGAAGCTGCTCGAACCGCCGCTGTTCATCCAGTCGGTGTTCGGCATCCGCGGCGGCATAGGCACGCATCCGGAAGACGTCAGCCACATGCGCCGGACCGCCGACCGGCTGTTCGGCGACAGCTATCTGTGGTCCGTTCTCGGCGCCGGCAGCGCGCAGATGCGGATCGCGTCGCAGGCCGTCGTGATGGGCGGAAACGCCCGCGTCGGCCTGGAGGACAGCCTGTGGATAGGCAAGGGCGCGCTGGCCCGGTCGAACCGCGAGCAGGTCGAGAAGGTGCGGGCGATCATTACCGAGCTGGGACTCGACATCGCCACTCCGGCGGATACCCGCGCGCTGCTGAATCTGAAGGGTCCCCAGAACGTCGGGTTCTGAGCCTGGCCCTGCGAATCCGCCTCCATCCCATTCCGTCAAACCCGAGAATTCGAGAGCGCGATGACATCCGAACTTCTTGCCACGCCAGGACTCTCTCGCGCGGGAACGCTGCCGCAGTCGTCGGCCGTCAGCTCCCGCTCCACATCCGTCGGTATTTCCATCTCTGATGTCAGCAAGCGCTACGGCACCTTCAATGCGCTCGATGAGGTGTCGCTGGATATCGCATCGGGCGAGTTCCTCACCTTGCTCGGCCCGTCGGGCTCGGGCAAGACCACGCTGCTGAACATCCTGGCGGGCTTCGCCGTGCTGGATTCAGGCAGCGTCCGTTTCGGCGACGTCGACGTGTCTTCGCTGCCGCCGCACAAGCGCGGCATCGGCGTCGTGTTCCAGCACTACGCGCTGTTCCCGCACATGGACGTCCAGCAGAATGTCGCGTTTCCGCTCAGCATCCGCGGCGTGCGCGAGAAGGAGCAGAAGGAGCGCGTCGCCTGGGCGCTGAGCCTGGTCCAGCTCGAAGGGCTGGGCGGGCGCAGGATCAGCGAGCTGTCGGGCGGTCAGCGGCAGCGCGTCGCGCTGGCGCGCGCGATCGTGTTCGAGCCCAGCATCATCCTGATGGACGAGCCGCTGTCCGCGCTGGACAAGCAGCTGCGCGAGCGCATGCAGCTCGAGCTGCGCAAGCTGCACGACAAGCTGAGGTCGACCACGGTCTACGTCACGCACGACCAGCGCGAGGCCTTGACGATGAGCGACCGGATCGCCGTCATGAACAAGGGCCGCATCGTGCAGCTGGGCGCCCCGATGGCGATCTATGAACACCCGGCTAATGCTTTCGTGGCGGATTTCATCGGCGAATCGATGCTGCTTGAGGTCGAGCGGGTCGGCGAGCACGAGGTCAGGCTGGGGGGCGTTCAGCTGAAGCCGGCGCGGCCGGTGCCCGAGGCTCGCCGCCATTTGCTGGCGCTGCGCTCCGAGAAGCTGATGTTCGATGACGAGGTGCGCGGCGAGCTCAACCTGCTGCCAGCCACCTTCGAGGATGCCGTGTTCCAGGGCGAAAGCGTGCTGTGGATCGCGCGGCTGCCCGACGGCTCGCGCGTCTCGATGCGGCGGCTGTCGAACTCGTCCGGCAACCGTCCGGTGCCGCAGGTTGGGGCACCGCTGCGGCTGGCCATAGAGGTCGGCAACACCGTCGTGGTTCACGACGAGTAAGGGAGCCATCATGAGCCATGCCAGCGAACTGCGCCTGGGCAACGGCGCCGGAGCCGGATTGCCGCGGAGTGTCCCGCGGCACAGGGAAGCGTGGCGCTGGGGGATCTCGGCGCCGGCGGCCCTGTCGATCTTCTTTCTGCTGATCCTGCCGCTGGCCTGGCTGATCTGGCTGTCGGTGCGCCAGGGCGACG
>JBFWXS010000009.1:102317-126476 GCA_050187175.1 Burkholderiaceae bacterium | reverse complement strand
GCGCTAGCGCTAGCGTACCGTCGATGGGGTTTTCCGATCGGTCGAGCGACTGATCAGCCGTGCTACGGGACGGTATCAGCGCCCCTTTCCTTCATTGGAATCGACCGTCACCGAAAGCCAAGTATCGTATTCGAGCCTCGTGCGGCGCTCGGCTTCGTCGGGGCCGCCGCTCAGCACGTCGATGCCGAGATCCTGGAATCGTTTCACCAATTGCGGGTTCTTCAGCGTGCTGCTGACGGCGCGATGGATCGTGTCGGCCACGTCTCTAGGCAAGCCCTTCGGTGCGGCGATCGCGTAGACGGAGGACGCTAGGAAATCGGGCAGGCCTTCTTCAGAGGAGGTCGGCACCTTCGGCAGGTAAGGTGCGCGATTGCGTGATGCGATCACCAGCGGCCTGGCCTTGCCCTCCAGAGAGACGACATTGAGCGGGATGCCGAAGTTGAGATCGACTCGGCCGGCCGCGAAGTCGCTGAAGGACGCGGCGATGCCTTGGTATGGAACGCGGGTGGTTTCAACGCCGGTGAGTTTTGCGAACAGCCGCCCGACGAACTCCTGCGACGAGCCTTCGCCGTTGGTGACTTCGTTCAGCTTGCGCGGGTTCTGTCGGGCATAGCTGATGAACTCCTGGAGATTCCTTGCCGGCACGCCGTTGCCCACGATCAGCACGAACGGGGTCTCGCTTACCAGCGAGACCGTGGTGAACGCCTCGCGGTAGTCGAAGCGGCCTCGATTGGCGGGAACCGCCTCCCACATGGCGTAAGCGGTGACCGCCGACATCAGCAGCGTGTAGCCGTCCGGCGCTGCCTTGGCGACGTGGTTGGCGCCGATGATGCCGGCGGCGCCGGGGCGGTTGTTCACCACCACCGGTTGTTTCAACTCCTGGGACAGGATCTCCGCCAGCAGCCGCGCCACGATATCGACGGCGCCCGCAGGGGGGAAGGGCGCGACCAATGTGATGGGCTTTGTCGGCCAGGCTTGCGCGCGTACTTCCGAAACGGACCCGAAGCAGGCGGCGATGGCGGCAAAGCTCAGCAGCTTGGCACCGCGGCTGACGAATAGTCTGCGAACGTTCATGTCGGCCCTTTCGTTCGTGATGGAGCCGGTGCGACGATGGACGGGCAGTATAGAAAGGGGCTGGAGGGCTGATAAGCTCGAATCGAGCAAACTGACGGGTAAGCCGAGCCAAACAATACCGCTTGAAGAGATCGTCACTCGCGGGTAGTCAACGCCGGCCGGTGGATGACATTGCGCATGCCGTCGATATCGCCGGCCATATAGCAGCGCAGGTTGTCCACCAGGATCTCGATCGCCCAGTCGTCGCGGACTTCGCTTCTGCCGCCCTGGTGGGGCGTGACGAGAATCCGCTCGTGCGTCCAGAATGGATGTCCGACGGGCAGCGGCTCGGACGTGAACACGTCCAGCGCCGCGGCGCGCAGCGGTCCGCTGTCCAGCGCATCCAGCAGCGCCGCTTCGTCGATGATGGCGCCGCGCGCGAGATTGACCAGGCAGCTCCCGGGCTTCATGGCCGCGAGCACGTGCGCATCGATGAGACGGTCCGTGCGGCTCGAATAGGGTGTGAGCACGACCAGGTAGTCGAGCTCGCGTACGAGCTCGCGCAGCCGGTCCATCGGCTCGATGCGGTCGAAGCCCGGCACCTGCCGCGGCGTCGACGATATCCCCAGCACCCGCATGCCGAGCGCCTGGCAGCGCGGGCCCAGAGCTTCGGCGATCGTGCCGACTCCCAGGATGCCGACGGTCGCCCGTGCGAGCAGACGCACCGATCGAGGCGCCCAGGCCTGCCGCTGCTGATCGCGGACGTTGCGAGGCAGATCGCGGGCGAGGGCCAGCATCGCCAGCAGCGCTCCTTCGGCGACCGGCTCGGCAGCCACGCCTCGCATATTGGTCAGCAGCAGCTGCGGTCTGGACGCGCAAAGCACGTCGAAGCCTTCCACGCCTGCGCCTAGCGATTGGATCCATTGCAGCCGTCGCGCCTTGCTCAGCAGCGGCGGCGGTACATGGGGGGCATAGGCGATCAGGATATCGGCCTGCTCGATCAGCGAAGCCGCTTCACCGTGATGCCCGACGCTGTCGACGGTGAAGTCCGGGCAGGTGCTTCGCACCGCTGCATCGTATCGCCGCTGCAGCGTCTGCGGCATGTCAAGAACGAGAAGCGCGTTCAAATCGCTACTCCCGATACGAGGGGTCGCCGGCATCCAGCAGGCGAAGCTGAGCGGCCCATTCGATCGGTGCATTCCTGAGCCGCGCGAGCTCCCACTGCGCGGCGTTGCGCTCACAGACCGAGTCCGGCGGCAGCTGGTAGTCGGCGCCGGCGGCATCGATGCGCAGCTGTACTTCGCAGGCCTGTACCAGATAGCGCATGAGGCTCAGTGCCTCCGCGCCATTGACGCCACCGGTGAGCAGGCCGTGATTGCGCAGGATCATGGCCTTGTTGCGCGGTCCCAGGTCGCGGGTGATCCGTTCGGATTCTTCCTCATCCGACGCAAAGCCCTCGAAGTCGTGATAGGAGACGCGGTTGTAGAACTGCATCGCTCCCTGGTACAGCGGCAGCAGCTTGGACTTGCGGGCCGACATGGCCACGCCGGCGGGTGTATGGACGTGTACGGTGCAGTTGATGTCCGGCCGGCTCTTCAGAACGGCGGTGTGGATGGCATAGGCCGCCGCATTGACGTGCTGCGACTCGCTCTGATCGGCCTGATAGCGTCCCCAGCTCAGTTTGATCAGGTTGGAAGCCCGCACCTCCGTGAAGCGCAGCCCATGCGGCTTGACCAGGAAGCTGTCCTCGCCCGGGACGCGGATGGTCGCATGGTTGTAGATCAGCTCGTCCCACCCTTCGTGGGCGCAGAGGCGGTAGACCGCCGCCAGCTCCAGGCGGGCCTGAGCCTCTTCGGGGGAGATGTACGGCGGGCGTGGAGCGAGCGCAGCTTCGTTCGTCGTCATGGATCTCTTCTGCGTCGAGGCAAGAATGGATCTTCGTCGAAGGAACACGCGTCAACTAGGCATCCATATCGAAATGGGGTGTTTGGCGCGGTCAAACAGTGGCGTCGATGCCGGGCGCGATGCCGGGCGAGGTGCGCCACCGCCCCGCATCGAGCAGGCTGCCGACCTGGGCGCGGAGTTCTTCCTGGATGATGGACGCGGCTATGCTCAGCGGCGTCGCTGCGGAGCGGCACAAGTAGACCGGCCGCGTCAGCGAGGGCTCGGTGATCCGCGACACGACGAGCTCCGCCATGGCCGGGTCGCGCGTCACCGCGGCGAACGAAAGCACGGTCGAGCTGACGCCGGCCGCCGCCAGTTCGATCAGCTGCGGAATCGCATTCACCTCGGCCACCACTTCGAGCTGGATGCCGTGCGGAGCGAGGCTCTCGTCGATCCTGCGCCGCAGGCTGTGCAGCGCGGTGGGCAGGATGATAGGAAACCTGCTGAGCTCGGCGACGCGGATAGACGCCCAGTCCGGGCCGCCTTCCGGGTGGAACTGCTCGAGCTGCCGCCGTGACGAGACGAAGACCAGCTCCTCGTCGAGCAGATGGGTGTATGCGATGCCGTCGGTGTGCGCTGTGCCGAACGTGATGCCGAGATCGATGTCGCCCTTGAGCAGATGCTCCGGTATGTAGCCGGTGTTCATCTCGACGATCTGCAGCCTGACCAGCGGCCAGCGCTGCAGGACCAGCTTGACCAGCGGCAGGACCAGTTCGCGCGCGATCGACTGGGGCAGGCCGAGGGCGACCCGGCCGGTAGGCTCGGCGACGGCGCGGCGCACGTCCTCGAGCGCGACGTCGACGTGGCGCAGGATCTCGTTGGCATGCTGCAGCAGGCGCTCGCCGGTGGACGTGAGCTTCACGCCGCGGTGGTGCCGCTCGAGCAGCGTCGTACCGACCCGCTCTTCGAGGCGCCGCATGTGGACGCTGAGCGCCGGCTGCGCGATGTGCAGATTCTCAGCCGCTTTCGAGATCGAGCCGGCGGAGGCGATCGCGACGAAGTCTCTGAGCACGCGCAGGTCGATCGTCACGGTTTGTTCCGGCCGGCACGGCGAGCAGCCGGCTTGATATATGAAATTACGATAGCCGAGATCATATAACGATCTTTGACATATGGCTTCGAATCGTCGAGAAAGGCGGGCTCTCCCCGATCCTGAGTCCGAGTGCCTCCATGCAGCCGCTGAAGGGAATGAAAGTCGTCGATCTGAGCAAGGTGCTCGCCGGCCCCTTGTGCGCGCAGTATCTGGGCGAACTGGGCGCCGACGTGATCAAGGTCGAGCCGATCGGCAAGGGCGACGACACGCGGGCCTGGCCGCCGCAACGTGCCGGGCAGTCGGCGGTGTTCACGTCCATGAATCACAACAAGCGCAGCCTGGCCGTGGACCTGAAGCGGCCGCGCGGCCGCGCGCTCGTGCACGAACTGGTAGAGCGTGCCGACATCGTGCTGCAAGGCTTCGGCGGCGACACCGCCGCGCGGCTGGCAGTCGATCACCGCTCGCTCAGCGCGCTCAATCCCCGGCTCATCTACTGCGAGATCTCGGGTTATGGCCGAACCGGTCCGCTCGGTCAGCAGCCCGGCTACGACGTCATGCTGCAGGCCTTCAGCGGCATGATCAGCAGCATGGGCGAAGGCGGCGGGCGCTATGCGCGAGCGAGCTTTTCGCCGGTGGACATCGGCACCGGCATGCTCGGGCTGAGCGGCGTGCTGGCGGCGGTGGTCGAGCGCGGCAGAACCGGCAAAGGCGTCTATGTCGAGCTGTCGCTGCTCGACACGGCGCTCGGATTCATGACCTACATGGCCGAGAGCTACTGGAGCAGCGGCCGCGATCCGCTGCCGATGGGTACTGCCCATCCGACCATGTGCCCCTATCAGGTGTTCCAGGCCTCCGACGGGCCGGTGATGCTGGGGGCCGGCAACGACCCGCAATGGCGGCGCTTCTGCGCGGTCGCAGGCCTGGAGGCCTTCGTCGATCATCCGGATTTCGCCACCAATGCGCTGAGGGTGCAGAACATGCCCAGGACGGTCGCGCTGGTGCAGCAGCAGTTCGCCACGCGAACCGCGGCCGAGTGGATCGAGGCGCTGCGCGCCGCCGACGTGCCGTGCTCGCCGATCCAGAGCCTCAGCCAGGCGCTGGCGCATCCGCAGGTGGCGGAACGCGGGCTCATCGTCGAAACGCAGCATCAGACGCTGGGCGCCTGGAAGCACATCGGCCTGCCGGTGAAGTTCCAGCATGCCGACCGCGCCGCCACCCGGCCGCCGCCGCTGCTGGGCGAGCACACCGACGAGATCCTGGCCGAACTGGGCTACGGCGACGTCGACATCCACGCATTGCGAGCGGACGCCGTGGTGGCTTAGCGGCCGACGCTCGGCCGGCGCTTCCGACGGCGCCGGCGCTTCCGACAACCATCGATCTGCAAAGGAGACTGCAATGAACCTCTTCAAACGCTGCTTTTTGAAGTCCGCCGTCGCGCTGTCCGGCGCCGCGTTGCTGTGCGGCGCGGCCAGCGCACAGACCTGGCCGGCCAAACCACTGACCATCGTCGTGCCGTATGCACCGGGCGGACCCACCGACTTCATCGCGCGCATTCTCGGCGAGGCGCTCGCCAAGGAGCTCGGACAGGCGGTGCTGATCTCGAACCGGCCGGGTGCCAGCGGCACGATAGGCACTCAGAGCGTCAAGACCGCGCCGGCCGACGGCTATACGCTGCTGCATACGACGATCGCCGCGCAGGCGCTCAATCCGGTCCTGTATCCGGACTGGAAGGTCAACCCGTTGACCGACTTCACCGTCATCGGCACGACGGCGACGCTGCCCAACGTGCTGGTCGTCTCGACGACTCAGGGGCCGGCGACGCTGGACGAGCTGATCAAGCGCGGCAAGTCCAGGCCGGAAGGGCTGAGCTACGCCACCTTCGGCGCCGGCACCTCGCCGCACATCCTGGGTGTGCTGCTGCAGAAGGCAGCCGGCTTCAAGGCCGTGGCTGTGCCGTACAAGGGCAGCGCACCGGCGCTGGTCGACGTCATGGCGGGGCAGGTCGACTTCTCGTTTGACAACATCACGACCAGCGCGCCGCAGGTGAAGGCGGGCAGGGCGAAGGCGCTGGCGATCGCCTCGCCGCAGCGGTCGAAGACGCTGCCCGAGGTGCCGACGCTGGCCGAGCTGGGCTTCGCGGGCTTCGATCTGAGCTTCGGCTTCTCGCTGTCGGCGCCGGCCGGCACGCCGAAGGAAGTCGTGCAGACGCTGCAGGACGCCTTCCAGAAGATCTCGCGCAGCGCCGAGTACGCGCACAGCCTGCAGGACCGCGGCGCCGAGCCCCTCGTGCTGAAGAAGGAGGAGGTTCCCGGCTTCATCCAGTCGGCGACCGTGCGCTGGGGCGTCGTCGCCAAGGAGCTCGGCCTTCAGCCTGAGCGCAAGTGACCGGGAGGGCGAACGACATGAAGTTCATCCGCTATGAGGTCCGCGACGGCATCGCCGAGATCACGCTGAACCATGCGCCGGTCAATGCCTTGAGCATTCCTATGCTCGAGGAGATCACCGCGGCGTTCCGCGCCGCCAGGGACGACGAAGACGTTCGCGCGGTCATCCTCTGCAGCGCGTTCCCGAAGCGCTTCAGCGCGGGGCTGGATCTCGACATCCTGATGAAGGAGAAGGGCCTGGCCGTGCACGAATTTCTCGACAAGCTCTACATCGAGCTCGCCGACCTCCAGCACGGCCTGGGCAAGCCGTCGATCGCAGCGGTGTCGGGCGCGGCCCGCGCCGGCGGCATGACCTTGTCGATCTCGTGCAATGTCATCGTCGCCGGCCGTTCCGCGAGCTTCGGCTATCCGGAGATCGACGTCGGCATCATTCCGGCGATCCACTTCATCCATCTGCCGGCGATCGTGGGGCGGCACCGCGCCTTCGAGATCCTGTTCAGCGGCCGCTCGTTCGGCGCGGAAGAGGCGGCGCAGCTCGGGCTGGTCAGCCGCATCGTCGACGACGAGCAGGTGCTGGACAGTGCCCGCGAGATGGCCCGCCTGTTCGCCGCCAAGTCGCGCGTCGTGATGCGCATGGGGCACCAGGCCTTCATGCGCCTGAACGACCGCGGCTACCGGCGCGACATCGGCAGCGTCGTGGAGAGCTTCTGCACGATCGCGGCTACCGACGATGCGCAGGAGGGCCTGCGCGCGTTCGTCGAGAAGCGCGCGCCGAACTGGCGCTGATCGCTGCCGTAGGCCTGCGGTATGCGCGGCTCAGTCTATGCCGTACTTGCCTGGCGCGATGATGCCGTTCGGATCGAGCGCCTTCTTGATGGCGGCGCAGGCGGCGTTGAACTCGGGCATCCGCTGCTGCTGATGGAAGCCCTGGTACAGCGTCGGCGCGCGGCCGACGAAGATGCCGCGCGACGCGAACAGCTCGGCCAGCGCGCGGTAGCAGCGGTCGGCACGGTCGGCCTCGTCGCGGTCGCCGCGGTTGTAGATGATGCCGTGCACACCGCGTGCGAAGCGCGCGCCGCAGACGTTCGACAGCATGTAGTCGATGCCGAACGAACGGCAGATGGCGCGTGATTCACGCTGCAGCTCGCCGGCGATCGAGCCGATGATGGGCGTGCCGGCCGACAGCCAGATCGCGCCGCCGCCGGGCCGCCACTTCAGCATCTTCAGCTCGCTGTCGGTCGGCACGCCGGTGTTCGAGTTGATCGCGATGTGCAGCGGCCGGATCTGTTCCGCTTCTTCGAGCGGGATGTGGCGGCCGCGTCCGGAAGCGGTGAAGTGCTTGACGATCCGCTCCAGCTGCGGCGCGACCGCTGCGCGGCTGGCGCCGTACAGCGCGCCGGAGACGGTCCACGAGCCCAGGCCGAAGCGTTCGCGCAGCGCCTTGCGCTCGGCGTCGCCGAGCTGCTCCTTGCCGCCGGTCTCGGCATAGCGCGGGTGGGTGGCGGCCGACGAAAGCAGATACAGATCATTGGTGGCGCGTATCAGCGTCGGCACGAAGTTGCTCTGCTTCAGCGGCCGGATCAGATCGACGATGGGGCCCAGATCCTCGTCGTCGGGGAAGGTGAAGAAGAACGGCTCGATGTGCGGCGGCCTGGGCATCAGCCACATGCCGATGCGGGTGACGATGCCGAAGTTCGACTGCGAGAACAGGCCGTCGAGCAGCGGGCCGAAGCTGTACTTCGACACGTGCCAGTTCGGGTGCGAGCTGCCTTGCAGGCTGCCGTCGCCGGTGCGGATGACGTCGCCGTTGCCCAGCACGATCTCCATGCCGCAGATCATGCCGAAGTGATCGGCATAAGCGCCGCTGCCGCCGCCCTTGTCCAGCGCATTGGCCAGCACGCTGCCCTGCGGCGGGCCGGCCGTGACCGACACCATCAGCTTGCTCGACCTGCGCTGCAGCTCGTCGTACAGCGCCTGGAAGCTGACGCCGGGCTCGATCACGCAGTAACCCAGCGCTTCGTCGACCTCGAGAATGTTGCGCATGCGCCGACCCATGTCGACGACGACCTGTCCGGCGCGAACCGGTGAGCGTGTTCCAAGGCCGATGTTCTGGCCGTTGCTGATCGGAAACAGCGGCACGCCGTAGCGGTTGGCCAGCCTGACCAGCGTCTGCACCGCCTGCGTCGAGTCCGGATACGCGACCGCGCCTGGACGCACGTCGGGCGCCGGCAGCGTGTGCTCGCCGTAGCGGTCGAGCACCTCGGTACCGATCGTGATGGCCTCGGGGCCGAGCTCGGCGCTGACGGCCTGGACGAATTCGTGGATCGGGCTTGCGGAACTCATCGAATGTTCTCCATTACCAGAAGGCATCTTCGGAAGCTTGCGCGGCGCCGGCGGTGCCGTGCGGCGTGGCGGTGGTGGCGGTAGCGGTGGCGGTGGCGGTGGCGGTGGCGGTGGCGGTGGCGGTGGGCGCCTCGGCTGCGCCGGCCTCGTGGGCCGCCTCGGCTGCGTCGGGTGTCCGTTCGCGCGGCCGGAAATCGTGCAGGCCCGCAGGCGCCGGTCCGCCGCTGGCCCAGTCCAGCAGCTGGACGGTGTGCGCCACCGGCGTGGCGGTGAAGCGCGAGATCTGCACCAGGCAGCCCAGATTGCCGGCGGTGATCAGATCCGGAGCGGCAGCGCTGGCATGGGCGGCCTTCCGCTGCCCGAGACGTTCGGCGATCGCCGGCTGCAGGATGTTATAGGTGCCTGCCGAGCCGCAGCACAGCGACGATTCGGCGATGTCGTGCACCTCGATTCCGAAGCGGCGCAGCGCGCGGCGCGGCTCCGCGCTCAGCTTCAGCCCGTGCTTCATCGAGCAGGCGTCGTGATAGGCGGCGTGCAGGCCGGCCGTGGTTCCGGCGTCCGGCAGATCGAGCGTGGCCACGATTTCACTGATGTCTTTCAGCGCGGCCTTGACGGCGGCGATCTTCGCGGCCATCTCCGGCCGGTCGGCGAGCACCTCGTCGTAGTGGTGCATCACCGATGCACAGCCTGACGTCGTGGTGACGATGGCCTCGATGCGGCCCTCGGCCAGCTGCGCGGCCCAGGTCTCGACCAGTGCTGCGGCGTGCCGCGCGGCCTGCTCGCGGCGGCCCATGTGCAGGTCCAGCGCGCCGCAGCAGCGTCCGGGCGGCGATGGGAGCACTTGCAGGCCGGCCCGTTCGAGGATTCGCTGAGCCGCCGCGTTGATCGCCCCGCCGGCCACGCTCTGCACGCAGCCGGACAGCAGGGCCACGCCGCGAGCCGGGCGGCCTGCGCTGGCGGGCGTTGCGGCCACCATGCTGGCGGGGCCGTTTCCTTTGCCCTTGCCTTTGCCTGCACCTGCACCTGCACCTGTGCCTGTGCTTGCACTCGCACTCGCACTCGCACTCGCGCCTGCCCCGCGCGCCAGCGAACGCGCTGCCGGCGCCGCCGACAGGCGGGCCAGCGCGCCCAGCGAGCCGGGCAGCCGGCCGGCCAGCGGCGCTGCCAGACGGCCCAGGCTCATCAGCGGCGCCAGCAGGCGGGGGCGTGTCAGCACCGCTGCGAGGAATGCCCGGAACAGCCGTTGATGCCACGGCCGTATGCCGCTGCGTTCGATGTATTCGCGCGCGGCGTCGATGATGTCGCGATAGCTGACGTCGGCGGCGCAGGTGCTCTGGCACGACAGGCATGACAGGCAGCGGTCCAGATGCAGGACGGCCTCCGCTGTCGGCTGGCCGCCCGACTCGAACATCTGCTTGGCCAGCGCGATGCGGCCGCGCGGCGAGTCGTTCTCCTCGCCGTCCAGGACGTAGGTGGGACAGACGGCGGTGCAGAAGCCGAAATGCACGCAGTCCGCCGCAGCCGACTTCGCCGCGTCGAGGCGATGGATCTCGATGACTTTGGACATGCGCCTGGCAAACCGGATGATCGTCGCCGGACATCGGCGAGTTCCGGCGGATTGTCGCCAGCCGCCGCGGCGGCGGCTGTGCCCAGCGTGCCATGCGGCATGGCCGAAGGCGCCTGTGCCGCGGCGCTCGCGGCGCCGAGCGGCCTCAGCCGTGCGGCCTGAACCGTGCGGCCCTAGCCGTGCAGCGTGTCCGGCGCCCTGAGCAGCTGAACCGGCGACACGCCGAAGCGCTCCGAGAAGCGCTTCGTGAAGTGCGAGACGTTATTGAAGCCGCAGGCGTACGCGGCCTCGCTGACGGTGCGCGTCCTGCGCGCGCGCAGCATCTGTTCCGACAGTGCCAGGCGGGCTTCGATCACGTGGCTCTCGAAGCTGCTGTCCGCGTAGCGCCGGAACAACCGGTGCAGCGTGCGTACCGAGACGCGGCAGGCGGAAGCGACCATGGCCGGCGACAGTTCGGGATCGGTGAGATGCAGCTCGGTGAACTTGCGGATCGTGTCGAACGACAGCTCGGCGGCATTGCGCGAATGCGCGCGCAATCCGTCGCGTTCGCCCAGTTCCATGGCCAGCAGCTCGACGACGGTGCCGACCAGCGCATCGGTGGCGCGGTCGTGTACGGCGGTGTCGGTATCGGTGAGCAGGCGGACCGTTTCGGTCAGCAGCGGTGCCAGCCGCGAGCCGCCGGCCAGCTTCAGCGGCCGGTCCAGCGCCTTCAGGACGGGCGAGTTGGCGCCGAACAGATGGCGCGGCAGCAGGATCAGCCGCCGGCTGGTCTGGGCGGGGAAGGCGATCTCGAACGGCGCGCCGGCGTTGAGCAGCCCGAATTCGCCCGCGGCGACGTCCTGCACGACGCCTTTCTGCGACAGCAGCGCGTTCCCCTGGCACTGCAGGCTCAGCATCAGCCGGTCGCCGCCTTGCCTGTGGACCTGCGTGCTGGAGCGACGGATGCGGTGCTGCGCGCTGGCGAAGTTCACCAGCCGGACGTCGGCCCGTGTGCGGCTGAACAGTGTGCCGTGGAAGCTGCTGCGGCAGTCGACCGCCAGCTCCGATTCGACCACGCCGGAACAGACGGCGTCATGCCAGAACTCGTATTTCCTGGCTTCGTGGTCGGTGGTGCACCACCGCTGCCATGCGGCCATCGCGTCTACCTCGCGCAGAGATGATTTGGCGCTGCCAGCCACATTGCCTGGCACCGACAGCGAATTTCACTTTATCAAAGCTTCGGACAATCATGGCGATCCGGCCTGGCCGCTTTCCCAGCTTCGATGACTCAGGAGTGACGATGAAACGATGTGCCGTTCTAGTTCTTGGCCTGGCGCTCGCCGTTCTCGGCGGGCCGCTGCAGGCGCAGACCGCCTATCCCGCCAAGCCGGTGCGCATGCTGGTCGGTTTCGCGCCCGGGGGCGGCAACGACATCCTGGCACGGCTGATGGCCGAGCACTTCCAGCAGACGCTGGGCCAGCCCTTCGTGGTCGAGAACCGGCCCGGCGCGAGCGGCATGATCGCCATCGAAGCGGTCCGGCAGGCCGCGCCGGACGGCCACACGCTGCTGGTCGGGCCCAGCAGCGGCATGGCGGTCAATCCGGCATTGTTCGCCAAGATCAACTATGACCCGGTCAAGGATTTCGCGCCGATCTCGCTGGTCGGCGACATTCCGATGATCGTCACGGTCAACCCGGCCAGCAAGGCGGGCACGCTGCAGGAGTTCATCGCCTCCGCCAAGCGCAGCGCCAAGCCGCTGCTGGTGGGGTCCGGCGCCACCTCGTTCCAGCTGGCGGCAGCGGTGTTCGCCAGCAAGGCCGGCATCACGCTGGACAATGTCAACTACAAGGGCAACTCGCAGGTCGTGACGGCGATGCTTGCCAATGAGGTCGACGTGGCGCTGATCGACGCCGCCGCCGTGATGCCGCAGATCCAGGCGGGCAAGCTGCGCGCTCTGGCCGTCACCGGCAGTCGGCGCTTCTCGCAGCTGCCCGATGTGCCGACGGCGGACGAGGCGGGCGCCCGCGGTTTCGTCATGAGCTTCTGGTCGGCGCTGTTCGCGCCTGCCGGCACGCCGCCGGCCGTGGTGACGAAGCTGCAGGGCGCCGTGCAGCAGGCGCTGGCCAAGCCGGAGGTCAGCCGCCGGCTGAAGGATCTCGGCATCGAGCCGGTCGGCAGCTCCGCGGCGGAGCTGGCCGATACGATGGCGCGCGATCTGCCGCTTTACAAGGAAGCGGCGCGGCTGGCCAAGGTGCAGCCGCAGTAGGGCGCCGGCAGTCGGGGCGCCGGCGACGGCAGTCAGGGCGCCGGCAGCCGGGAGCGTCGGCCGGCCATTAGCCGGCCGTTATATTCCAGCCCTTTATATCACGTGCGCCAATCGTCATTATCCATTGCAGGAGGGCCTGCGTAGACTCGCCGCATTTCCCCTGGAGTCTGCCGTGGCCCACCGCTTCCCGCTTCCGCCGACGCTGAGCAGCGTGCGCAATTACGTCGACGGCGAGTTCGTCGAAACCGGCAAGCTGTTCGACAATGTCAGCCCGCTGCACGGCGGCGTGCTCGCCAAGGTTCATGAGGCCGATGCGGCGCTGGTCGACCGCGCGGTGCGGGCGGCGCGGCGGGCGGTCGACGGTGCCTGGGGTCAAGCGACGGTGGAGTCGCGGGCCGCGATGCTGCACCGCGTGGCCGACGTCATCGAGCGCCGCTTCGAAGAATTCCTGGCCGCCGAGGTGGCTGACACCGGCCGTCCGCTGGAGCAGGCCCGCAAGCTGGACGTCTACCGCGGTATCGCCAACTTCCGCACCTTCGCCGATCTGGGCAAGACGGCGCACAGCGATTTCTTCGAGACCACGCTGGCCGACGGTACCAAGCTGATCAACTACACGCTGCGCAAGCCGCTGGGCGTGGTGGCCAGCATCTCGCCGTGGAACCTGCCCATCCTGTCGCTGACCTGGAAGGCCGCGCCGGCGCTGATCTGCGGCAATGCGATCGTCTGCAAGCCGTCCGAGGAGACGCCGTCGTCGGCGACGCTGATCGCCGAAGCCTTCCACGAGGCGGGCGTGCCCCCAGGCGTGTTCAACGTGGTCCACGGTTTCGGCCCGGGCTCGGCCGGCGAGGCGCTGGCACGGCATCCGGGCATCGACGCGATCACCTTCACCGGCGAATCGCGCACCGGCGCGACCATCATGAAGACCGTGGCCGACGGCGTTAAGGAAGTGTCGTTCGAGCTCGGCGGCAAGAACGCCGCGGTCGTGTTCGCCGATGCCGATTTCGACGCGGCGGTCGACGGCATCGTCCGTTCGAGTTTCACGAACGCGGGGCAGGTCTGCCTGTGCTCGGAACGTGTCTACGTCGAGCGCCCGATCTTCGAGCGCTTCGTGGCAGCGCTGAAGGCCCGCACCGAGGCGCTGAAGATCGGCTGGCCCGACGAGCCCGACGTGTTCATGGGCTCGCTGATCTCGCACGAGCACCGCGAGAAGGTGCTGTCGTACTACCGGCTGGCCGTCGAGGAGGGCGCCACCGTCGTCACCGGCGGCGGCGTGCCGGTGTTCGGCGACGAGCGCGACCAGGGCGCCTTCGTCCAGCCGACGATCTGGACCGGGCTGCCCGATACCGCGCGCTGCGTCACCGAGGAAGTGTTCGGGCCGGTCTGCCACCTCGCGCCCTTCGACAGCGAGGAGGAGGTCATCCGCCGCGTCAACGACAGCCCGTACGGACTGGCCAGCAGCGTCTGGACGACCAATCTGTCGCGGGCGCACCGGGTTACGCCGCAGCTGCACGTCGGCATCGTCTGGGTCAATACCTGGTTCTCGCGCGATCTGCGCACGCCGTTCGGCGGCACCCGGCTGTCGGGCATCGGCCGCGAAGGCGGACGCTATTCGCTCGACTTCTACTCCGAGACCAGTAACATCTGCATCAAGGTCTGACCGGGCGGCCCCGCGGCCGGCGGCGTGACCTGCCCGTCGACAACTTTCCGAGGATTCTCGCAGTGGATGATGCTCTGACATCGATTGCCGACCAGCTGTGGCAGGCCGAGCGCAGCGGCCAGCCGATCGCGCCGGTGCGCGACCAGCTCGGCCGCGCCGCCGGCGACGGCGATCTGCTCGCCGCGGCCTACCGCGTCCAGCAGATCAATACCGCCCGCCGGCTGAAGGACGGCGCGCGGCTGGTCGGCCGCAAGATCGGCCTGACCTCGCTGGCCGTGCAGCGGCAGCTGGGCGTCGATTCGCCCGACTTCGGCGCGCTGTTCGCCGACATGGCGGTCGGCGACGGGGAAGAGATCGCCTGGTCGCGGCTGATGCAGCCCAAGGCCGAGGCCGAGATCGCGCTGGTGCTCGACCGCGACCTGGCTCATGCGAAGCACACCGTGGCCGACCTGATATCGGCCACTGCCTATGCGCTGCCGGCCATCGAAGTCGTCGGCAGCCGGATCGCCAACTGGGACATCAAGCTGGTCGATACGGTGGCCGACAATGCGTCGTCCAGCCTGTTCGTGCTGGGCACGCGGCCGGTCATGCTGTCCAAGCTGGATCTGGCCGGCTGCGGCATGACGCTGGAGCGGCGCGGCGACCAGATCTCGGTCGGCACCGGCTCGGCCTGCCTGGGCAATCCGATGAACGCCGCCGTGTGGCTGGCCGACACGCTGGCGCGGCTGGGTACGCCGCTGCGCGCCGGCGACGTGCTGATGACGGGGGCGCTGGGCCCCATGGCGGTCATCAATCGCGGCGACGTGCTAACCGCGCGCATCGAGGGACTCGGCTCGGTCGACGCCGTGTTCGGTCAGTGATTCCCGAAAACGAGGTTCAACCCATGCTCATGAATAGCGACTCCAGAGTCCCGGTGGCGATCATCGGTTCCGGCAACATCGGCACCGATCTGATGATCAAGGTGCTGCGCAACTCGCGCCATCTGCAGATGAAGGCCATGGTCGGCATCGACCCGCAATCCGACGGACTGGCGCGCGCCCAGCGGCTGGGCGTGCCGACGACCGCCGACGGCGTCGACGGCCTGCTGAAGATGCCCGAGTTCAAGGAAATCGGAATCGTCTTCGACGCCACCAGCGCGGGCGCGCATGCGCGCCACAACGAGCTGCTGAAGCCGCACGGCGTGCAGATGGTCGACCTGACGCCGGCGGCCATCGGCCCGTACGTGGTGCCCGTCGTCAATCTCGACCGGCATCTGGACGTGCAGAACGTCAACATGGTGACCTGCGGCGGCCAGGCGACGATTCCGATGGTGCGGGCCGTGTCGCGCGTCGCGCCGGTGCGCTATGCCGAGATCGTCGCGTCGATCGCCAGCAAGTCGGCCGGTCCGGGCACGCGCGCGAACATCGACGAGTTCACCGAGACGACGTCCAAGGCCATCGTCGAGGTCGGCGGGGCCAAGGAAGGCAAGGCGATCATCATCCTGAACCCGGCGGAGCCGCCGCTGATCATGCGCGACACGGTCTACTGCCTGACCGAGCTGGACGCCGACCAGGCGGCCATCGCCGCCTCGGTGCAGAAGATGGCCGCCGACGTGGCCGCCTACGTGCCCGGCTACCGGCTCAAGCAGGATGTGCAGTTCGAGCGCATCGACGGCGATCGCCGCATCAATGTACCGGGCGTCGGCCTGACGCAGGGCCTGAAGGTGTCGGTGTTCCTCGAAGTCGAAGGCGCCGCCCACTATCTGCCTGCCTACGCCGGCAATCTCGACATCATGACCAGCGCCGCGATGGCCACCGCCGAGCAGATGGCACTGCGCCGGCTGGCGAGCCGGGCCGCCGCCTGAAGGAGCCGCCATGTCCAGCAAATTCGATACCAGCAAGAAGATCTACGTCTCCGACGTCACGCTGCGTGACGGCATGCACGCGATCCGCCACCAGTATTCGCTGCAGGATGCGATCCGCATCGCGCGCGCGCTGGACGAAGCGCGTGTCGACAGCATCGAGGTGGCGCACGGCGACGGCCTGCGCGGCTCCAGCTTCAACTACGGCTTCGGCGCGCATACCGATCTGGAATGGATCGAAGCGGTGGCCGGCAACATCAAGCACGCGCAGGTGGCGACGCTGCTGCTGCCCGGCATCGGCACCGTGCACGACCTGCGTAATGCGTACGACGCGGGCGCCCGCATCGTGCGCGTGGCCACGCACTGCACCGAGGCCGACATCTCGAAGCAGCACATCGAGTACGCGCGCGAGCTCGGCATGAATGCGGTGGGCTTCCTGATGATGAGCCACATGAACACGCCGCAGGGGCTGGCCGAGCAGGCCAAGCTGATGGAGAACTACGGCGCGCAGTGCATCTACGTGGTCGATTCGGGCGGCGCGCTGAACATGTACGACGTGGCCGACCGCTTCAAGGCCTTCAAGGACGTTCTGAAGCCCGAGACCGAGACCGGCATTCACGCGCACCACAATCTGAGCCTGGGCGTGGCGAACAGCATCGTCGCGCTCGAGCACGGCTGCGATCGCGTCGATGCCAGCCTGACCGGCATGGGCGCGGGCGCGGGCAATGCGCCGCTGGAAGTGTTCATCGCCGCGGTCGACCGCATGGGGCTGAACCACGGCTGCGACGTGCGCAAGCTGATCGACGCCGCGGAGGACATCGTGCGTCCGCTGCAGGAGCGGCCGGTGCGCGTCGATCGCGAGACGCTGGCGCTGGGCTATGCCGGCGTCTACTCGAGCTTCCTGCTGCACAGCGAGGCGGCGGCCAAGCGCTACGGGCTGCCGGCCTTCGACATCCTGGTCGAGCTCGGCAAGCGGCGCATGGTCGGCGGCCAGGAGGACATGATCGTCGACGTGGCGCTCGACATGCTCGCGCAGGCCGAAGGCAAGTCCACCGGCGACGCAGCGAAGAAGAGCAAGGCAGCATGAACCTGATCGCCGACACAGCACGCAAGCTCGACGACGCCGCGCGCGAGGCGCACGACGTCGACCAACTGCCGCCGGGCGGCATGACGCTGGCGCAGGCGTACGAGATCCAGCGCGCGTCCATCCAGCGGCGCCTCGAGCGCGGCGAGCAGATGAAGGGCATCAAGCTCGGCTTCACCAGCCGCGCCAAGATGATCCAGATGGGCGTCGACGCGTTGATCTGGGGGCTGCTCACCGACGGCATGATCGAGGAAGAGGGCGGCGTCGTCGATCTGAAGCGCTACGTGCATCCGCGCGCCGAGCCGGAAGTATGCTTCGTGACGCGCAGGACCATCGACGCACCCTTGACCGCGCTCGAAGCCACCGACTACCTGGAAGCCGTGGCGCCGGCGATCGAGATCATCGATTCGCGGTATCGCAACTTCAAGTTCGATCTCGAGAACGTGGTCGCCGACAACTGCTCGTCGGCGGGCCTGGTGGTGGGGCCGTGGACTCGCAGGTTTGACGCGCTGGCCAATGCCGGCGTCCGGCTGCAGTTCGACGGCCGCGACGTCCAGATCGGCAGCACGTCGGCGATCCTCGGCCACCCGCTGCGCTGCGTCGTGCAGGCGTCGCGGCTGCTGCACGATGCGCGGATGAGCCTGCCGGCCGGCTCGTTGATCATGGCCGGCGCTGCCACGGCGGCCGAGGCGCTCAGGCCCGGCCTGCACGTGCAGTGCCTGGTGGGCAGCGGGGCTTCGTCGCTGGGGCGTGCGACGTTCCAGACGGCGGCGGCCTAGGGCGCAGGGACGGGCGCGGGTGCCGACACGGGTACAGGTACAGGTACAGGTACAGGTACGGGCACGGGCACGGGCACGGGCATAGACGCGGTCACGACCACGGTCGCAGTCGCAGTCGCAGTCGCAGTCGTGGTCGCGCTGCTCTGGACTCCCGCGTCCCAGCCGCGGCCGGATCTGTCCGCTGCCGGCCCATCGCCTGACCGATGTACTGGCCGGCACCCGGCCCCGGTTCGATTCTTCAATCAACACTGCTGGAAAGTTCCATGAGTTCGTCAACGATTTCGCGCCGGCGGCGGGCCCTGCTGTCGGCCGCTCCGGGCGCCGCCGCGGCGGCCACGCTGGCCGGCACGGCTCTGATGCCGGCCGCCGCTGCCGCGCAGGCCGCTGCGCCGGCGTATCCGACCCGTCCCGTGACGCTGGTCGTTCCAGGACCGGCCGGCGGCACGCCGGACATCGTCGCGCGCCAGCTCGCGCAGCTGATGCGCGCGGAACTGCGGCAGAACCTCATCGTCGACAACCGGGCCGGCGCCAATGGGCTGATCGGCGTATCGGCCGTGGGCCGCGCGGCGCCCGACGGCTATACGGTGCTGATGGGTTTCGCGCAGACCATGGCGATCAATCCGGTGGTGTCGACGAAGCTGCCCTACGATCCGCTGGCCGACTTCGTACCGGTGGCGCGGCTGGTGACGTTCGAGCTCGGCCTGGTGGTGCCGGCATCGGTGCCGGCCGGCAACGTGCGCGAGCTGGTCGCCTGGCTGAAAGCCAATCCATCGAAGAGCGCGTTCGGTTCGTTCGGCGCCGGCACGCCGTCGCAGTTCGCCGGCGAGATGTTCAGGCGCAAGGCCGGACTGCCGCAGGTCCACGTGCCGTACAAGGGATCGGCGCCGCTGGTCGTCGATCTGATCAGCGGGCAGGTCCAGTACGGCTTCGTCGTGCCGCAGGTGGCGCTGCCGCACGTGAAGAGCGGCAAGCTGCGGCTGCTGGCGGTCACCGGCGAGCGGCGCAGTCCGGCGCTGCCCGGCGTGCCGACGATGAAGGAGCTGGGCTTCGAGGATGTCGTGGCGGCCGGCTGGTACGGGCTGTTCGCGCCCAAGAACACGCCGCCGGCGATCGTCGAACGGCTGCAGAAAGCTGCCGCCGCGGCGCTGCGCGCGCCCGACTTCACGCGCTTCCTGGCTCAGCAGGACCTGAGCCCGGCTTATCTGGGCGGCCGCGAGTTCGGCTCGTTCCAGCAGGCCGAGATAGCGCGCTGGCGCGCGGTCGCCGTGCGCACCGATTTCAAGGCCGACGAATGAGCGCCGCGGCCGTTCGAGACTCTGTTCACAGCGAGGACATGACATGACCCAGCAAGGCAAGGCCACAGGCGATGCGCGCGTCGTTTCCGGCAAGGCGAAGCCGCGCGGCCGGTTTCCTCACGTCAAGCGCGCCGGCGACTTCCTGTTCGTTTCGGGTACCAGCTCGCGGCGCCCGGACAACAGCTTCGTCGGCGTCGAGGTCGACGAGATGGGCGTCACGAAGCTCGACATCCGCGCGCAGACGCGCGCCGTGATCGAGAACATCCGCGACATCCTGAAGAGCGTCGACGCCGATCTGAGCGATCTCGTCGAGGCGCAGGTGTTTCTGGTCAACATGAACGATTTCGGCGGCTATAACGAGACCTGGGCCGAGTTCTTCGACTACGAAGGGCCGACGCGCACGACGGTCGCGGTGCATCAGCTGCCGCATCCGCACCTGCTGATCGAGATCAAGGCCACCGCCTACAAGCCGCGTTGAACTGGCGTCGCGTCGGTCCCGCGCCGGCGCCAACCGCAAGTCGAAGGAGACGATCATGTTGAAACACGGCTATCCATTGAACTTCCAGCGCTGGCTGGACCAGAACGCACATCTGCTGAAGCCGCCGGTCGGCAACCAGCAGATCTGGCAGGACGGCGACTTCATCGTGACGGTGGTCGGCGGGCCGAACGGCCGCAGCGACTTTCACGACGATCCGCTCGAGGAGTTCTTCTACCAGTTCAAGGGCAATGCCTACCTGCTGCTGTGGGACCGCGGCCGCTACGAGCGCGTCGATCTAAAGGAAGGCGACATCTTCCTGCTGCCGCCGCACGTGCATCATTCGCCGCAGCGTCCGGAAGCCGGCAGCCTCTGTCTGGTGATCGAGCGGCAGCGTCCTGCCGGCGAGCTCGACGCCTTCCAATGGAGCTGCGCCTGCTGCGGCAATGTGCTGCAGCGCTATGAGGTGGCGCTGCAGAGCATCGTCGACGACCTGCCGCCCACCTACGAACGCTTCTACGTCAGCGACGAACAGGCCCGCCGCTGCGCCAAGTGCGGCGAGCTGCATCCGGGCCGCGACTACCAGGCCTGGCACCGCCGCCTCGAGCAGGCAGGGGCCGTGGCCGCCTCGAAAGGGAATCCCTCATGATCGACATGCACTCGCATCTCTTCCCGCTGATCACGCGCGCCGAGGCCGTCGCGTTCGATGCCGAGCGTGCGCCGTGGCTGGCCGTGCGCGACGGCGAATCGGAGGGGCAGATCATGCTGGGCGACCGGCCGTTCCGGCCGGTCTATCAGGCGCTGTGGGATCCCGACTTCCGCCTGGCCGAGATGGATCAGCAGGGCGTCGACGTGCAGATCGTCTGCGCCACGCCGGTGATGTTCGGCTACTCGTGGGAAGCCGCCAAGGCCGCCGACTGGGCGGCGCTGATGAACGATCGCACGGTGGCCTTCTGCGCCAGGCATCCGCGGCGTTTCAAGGCCTTGTCGCAAGTGCCGCTGCAGGACCTCAAGCTGGCCTGCGCCGAGGTCTCGCGTGCGCAGGCGGCCGGCTGTGTCGGCGTGCAGATCGGCAACCACGTCGGCGACAAGGATCTGGACCATGAACTGCTGGTCGACTTCCTGATCCATTGCGCCGAGCAGTCGATTCCGGTGCTGGTCCATCCGTGGGACATGATGGGCGGCAACCGGATGAAGCAGTGGATGCTGCCATGGCTGGTCTCCATGGCGGCCGAGACGCAGCTGGGCATGGTGTCGCTGATCCTGTCGGGCGCGCTCGAGCGCATTCCCGAGTCGCTGCGCATCTGCTTCGCGCACGGCGGCGGCTCGTTCGCCTATCTGCTCGGCCGCGTCGACAATGCCTGGCGCCATCGCGACATCGTGCGCAAGGACTGCCCGCGGCTGCCGTCCGAGTACGCGCGGCGCTTCCACGTCGATTCGGCGGTCTTCGACCCGGGCGCGTTCCGGCTGCTGGTCGACGTGATGGGCGCCGATCACGTGCTGCTTGGATCGGACTACCCGTTCCCGCTCGGCGAGCAGCGCATCGGCAGCCTGGTGCGCGAGGTGGAGTTTCTCGATGCGGCGCAGAAGCAGGGCATTCTGCGCGGCAACTCGGAGGCGTTCTTCGGTATTTGAGCCGCGCTCGGGTCAGTCGTCTCGCGCGGTGCTGCTTGAAGCGCTGCGGCCCGAGGCGTTGCTGCCTGAGATATTGCTGGCCTGTGTGTCGCTGACCGAGACCTCGCCGCCGGCCAGCTTGCGCGCCGGCAGCGTCGGCGCCGGCGGCAGGCCGGTGACCTCGAGAATCTGGCGCTCGTCGAGCGTCTCGCGCTGCAGCAGCGCGGCCGCCAGCGCGTCGAGCTCCTTGCGGTGCTTGTTCAGCAGGCGCAGCGCATCGGCGTGGCTCTTGGCGATGATGTCGCGCACCTCGGCGTCGATCAGCCGCGCGGTCTCCTCGCTGAACGGCTTGGAGCCGCCGCCGAACAGGCCATTGCCCGAGCCGCGCAGGAACGGATTCTCGCGCGGCGCCAGCTGCACCATGCCGAGCTTGTCGTTCATGCCCCAGCGCGTGACCATGTTGCGCGCGATCTCGGTGGCCTGCTCGATGTCGTTCTCGGCGCCGGTCGTGCGCGTGCCGTAGACGACTTCCTCGGCGGCACGTCCGCCCAGCATGCCGACGATGCGCGCGCGCAGATAGCCTTCCGAATAGTTGTAGCGATCGGTGCTCGGTCGCTGGTAGGTGACACCGAGCGCGCGGCCGCGCGGCACGATGGTGACGCGCTGTACCGGATCGGCGCCCGGCAGCACCAGGCCCAGGATGGCATGGCCGCTCTCGTGATAGGCGATGCGCTCGCGGTCGTCGGGGCCGAGCAGCAGCGGGCGTTCGGGGCCCAGGACGATCTTCTCCAGCGCATCCAGGAAGTCCTTCGGGCTCACGGCGTCCTGGGCGCGGCGTGCGGCCAGCAGCGCCGCTTCGTTGACCAGGTTCTTCAGGTCGGCGCCCGAGAAGCCGGGAGTCGTGCCGGCGATCTCGTCGAGATCGACGTCGGCGGCCAGCGGCACCTTGCGCGTATGGACCTTGAGAATCTCGGTGCGGCCCTTGCGGTCGGGCAGGTTCAGCACGACCTGGCGGTCGAAGCGGCCGGGCCGCAGCAGCGCCTTGTCGAGCACATCGGGCTGGTTGGTGGCGGCCAGCACGATCACGCCTTCCTTGCTGGAGAAGCCGTCCATTTCGGTGAGGATCTGGTTCAGCGTCTGTTCCTGCTCGGACGACCCGCCGATCGCGACCTGTCCGCGTGCGCGGCCGATCGCGTCGAGCTCGTCGATGAACACGATGGCCGGCGGATTCTCACGCGCCTGCTTGAACAGATCGCGGACGCGCGCCGCGCCGACGCCGACGATCATCTCGACGAACTCGGAGGCGCTCATCGAGAAGAACGGTACGCCCGCTTCGCCGGCCACAGCCTTGGCCAGCAGCGTCTTGCCAGTGCCGGGCGAGCCGACCAGCAGCACGCCCTTGGGCGCGGTGCCGCCCAGCCGCGTGTACTTGGCCGGATCCTTCAGGAAGTCGACGATCTCGACCAGCTCGTTCTCTGCTTCATCGATGCCGGCGACGTCGTCGAAGGTGATGCGTGCATCGGTGGCTTCGTCGTAGCGGCGCGCCTTGCTCTTGCCCAGCCCCATCATGGCGCCGCCGAGGCCGCCGCCCTGCATGCGCCGCAGCATCCAGACGTAGAACGCGATGATGACGATGGCGGGGCCGAAGCCGAACAGCAGCGAGGTCCACGGACTGCTCGCGCCTTCGATGGGCACGGCGCTGATCTCGACCTTGTGATCGATCAGGAACGACTCGAGGTTGGCGTCGACGAAGGCCGGCAGCGCGGTCTCGAAGGTCTGCGAGCTGCGCGGCTGCGCCTGCGGCCGTTGCGCCGCGGCGCGGTCGCCGCGTGCCGAGCCGTCTCCAGCGCCGCCGGGCGGCGGCCAGGTCACGGCACTGTGGAAGCGGCCCTCGATGACGTCGCCCTTGCTGTAGATCGACGCGACGTTGCCCTTCGCGACTTCCTCTTTGAAGGTCGTGTAGGGGACCGTCACCGGCGCGGACGCCGACGGAAAGAAGGTTCGAACGAGAAAGTGGTTGATCAGCAGGATCAACGCGAACAGCAGCCAGGTGCGGCCGCTCGGCATCCGTCGCGGCGTCATGCCGCCGGGCGACGGCATCGGGCGAGGGCCGCCCGAGGCGGGGCCGGCTGCGGGTTTCTTCGGCGGCTTGAGCCAGTCCATCGTCTTCCTCGCAAGAACGGCCGTGGCAGGAGCGGGTGTGCAGCTGCTTGGTCCGGCCGGCGCGGTGCCGCCGGCGCCGACCGGCGTCGACATCGGCCCCCGTCGGTTGGATCAGCGGCCCGTACTCTGCGCGCCCGCGGCCCGCGGTGTGCGGATCGTGACCAGACCGTCGTCCGTCTCGCCGGTCATCGATTGATATTCGATCATCGCATCCGGGGTCTCCCAGATCGCGAGCAGGCTTTCCAGCGTCATGCCCTTGCTGTCCGTCACCTTGACGGCGCTGGTGCGCGTAGGCTTGCCGTAGTGGCGGATCAGCGTCAGCATGACCGGCCGCTGCACGCGGATGCCCGTGGTGTGGACGCGCAAGGTCTCGACCTTGCCGGCCGCATCGAGGACCACGCGCGCGGCATTGGCCCATCCCGGCAGTTCGCCTTCGGGCAGATTCAGGCGCAGGCGCTTTTCGCCGCGATAGGTTTCTTCCACGTAGCAGCGCTTGCCCGCCGGCGGAGGCGTGTCGGCGGCGCCGGCTGCGCAGCGCTGCGCGGCCAGCGGGGTTCCCAGCTTGATGCCGAGAAGAGGGCCGGCCGGCGCCTGCGGCGCGGCCGCCGGGGACGTCGGTGCGGAGGCTGGGGCTGCGGGCGCGGGGGCTGCCGGCGCGGGCGCTGCGGAGGCAGGCGCTGCGG
>JBFWXS010000009.1:73789-102217 GCA_050187175.1 Burkholderiaceae bacterium | reverse complement strand
GGCGCTGCGGAGGCAGGCGCTGCGGGTGCGGTGGACGCGGCCGGCGTCTGCGGCGCGGCGCCGGATGCGGCGCCGCCGGCCGGCTGGGCGGCTGCGCCAGCGCCATGGGCGGCTGCGGCGAGGCTCAGCAGGGCGGCGGCCAGCCTGGAGGGGATGCGTGCGTGCGGGGCTAGGCTCATCGATTCGGATCGGGTCAACGGAAGAAGGGGATGCCGCCGATTCTAGCCCGGTCCGGCCTCCGGGCGCGGTCGCGGCGCCCGGAGCGCCCCGGGGGGCCGTCGAGTTCAGAGGCTGGCCGTCACAGGCCGCGGGCCACAGGTAGAAGGCCGCAGGCCGACGGTCACGGGCCGACGGTCACGGGCCGACGGTCACAGGCTGACCGTCGAGCGGTGCTCAGGCACCGTCACCTGCCAGCCGAGTTCCTCCGCGATGCGCAGGCGCAGCGCGTCGCTGGCCTGCGGATCGCCGTGCACGACGAAGGTCTGCTGCGGCGGCCGCTCGAAGCCGCGCAGCCAGCCGAGCAGCTCGTCGGCGTCGGCGTGGCCGGAGAAGCCTTCCAGATGGCTGACCTCGGCCCGGACCGGCACGTAGCTGCCGAAGATCTTCACGTCACGGCTGCCCGCGATCATCTTCGCGCCGCGGGTGCCCGGCACCTGGAAGCCGGCGAACACGATGTGATGCCGCGTGTCGGGCGCCAGCGCGCGCAGATGATGGAGGACCCGGCCGCCGGTGGCCATGCCGCTGGCCGATACGATGACGTTGGGAAAGCGCGAGCGCGTCAGCGCCTCGGACTCCTGCGGCGTCTCGATGATCGTGACGCCGTCGCACAGATGCTCGCCCTCGGCCGCGGAGATGCGCAGCAGGCGTCGATGCCGCCGATACAGCGTCGTGGCCGTGGCGGCCATCGGGCTGTCGAGGTAGATCGGCAGCGTGTCCGGAATGGCGCCCGCGGCGCGCAGCCGCTGCAGGCACAGCAGCACGGCCTGCGCGCGGCCGACGGCGAAGGACGGCAGCAGCACCGAGCCGCCGCGGTGTATGGTGCGGCGGACGATGTCGCCGAGCTGCGCGCCGGCGTCCACGATCGGGTGCCGGCGATCGCCGTAAGTGGCTTCGACCAGCAGCACGTCGGCATGCGCGATGCGCTGCGGCGGCGGCATCAGCAGATCGTCCTCGCGGCCGAGGTCGCCGGAGAAGGCCAGCGTCCGGCCGCCGGCGGCCAGCGTCACGGCGCAGGCGCCGAGCAGATGACCGGCCGGGATCAAGGTGGCGTGAACATGTCCGATCGCGAACGGATGGCCGATGTCCACGACCTCCAGCCGTTCGATGGCGCGCTTGGCGTCGGCGGTGGTGTACAGCGGCAGCGCCGGCGAATGCTTGGAGAAGCCGAAGCGATTGGCGCGGCGCGCGTCCTCTTCCTGCAGATGCGCGCTGTCCAGCAGCAGCAGTTCGGTCAGGTCGCGGGTGGCCGCCGAGCAGTAGATGCGGCCGGCGAAACCGCCGCGCACCAGCAGCGGCAGCCAGCCGCTGTGATCGATGTGCGCGTGACTGAGCACTACGGCGTCGATCGACTTCGGCGGCACCGGCAGCGGCTGCCAGTTGCGCGTTCGGAAGGTCTTGTATCCCTGGAACAGGCCGCAATCGAGCAGGATGCGCCGATCGGCCAGGTGGACCAGATGTCGCGAGCCGGTGACGGTGTCGGCTGCGCCCAGAAAGCTGATTTCCATCAACGCTCGGCGTCTCCCGTCGTCGTCATGGGTGACCGGCCGCGTGGCGCGCCCGGCGCGTGGGTCCGAGCCGGCGGGGCCGGCGTCGGAGTGTCAAGCGGCGTGGGTCAGGCGGCTTCGGTTTCGCGCGGGCGTACGAGCAGGACCGGCACCGTGGCGTTGCGCACGATCTGCTCGGCATCGCTGCCGATGACCAGGCGGCGGATGCCGCGCCGACCGTGCGTGCCCAGCACGATGACGTCGGCATTCCAGTCCTTGGCCTGCTGGACGACGTGATCGCAGACGCGGCCCGAGAAGCCGTCGAACAACGCGGTGTCGACGGCGATGCCCTGGCCTTCGATCTGTGCCTTGGCTTCGCGCAGCACGCGTTCGCCTGCTTCGTTCATCACCTTGATGACATCCGCGGTCAGCGAGCCGTAGCCTTCGAAGCCCGCGACGTAGCTGAGCTGGTCGACGACGTGCATCAAGCGGATCTGACCGCCGGTGAGCTTGGCGAGCTTCACCGCCTCGGCCATTCCTTCACTGGAGGTCGGGCTGCCGTCGATGGGAACCAGGATTCGCTGATACATGGAGCAACTCCTCTGTGGCCGGCGTTGGAGGCCTCGTGGGCCAAGCTGAGAGGCGACGATAGCACGATCGCCCCGGCCGCTGCGTGGAGTCAGATCAAAGCGTCTTCAACGATCCCAGACCGTGAACGAGAACATGCTGCCGCCTTCGGGCCTTGCCTCGGCCCAGACGGTGCCCTCGTGGCGCTGGATGATCTTCTGCACTGCCGCCAGGCCCAGGCCGGTGCCCGGGTAGTCGCTCTGCGGATGCAGGCGCTGGAAGAGGCCGAACAGGCGGTCGGCGTGGCTCATGTCGAAGCCCGCGCCATTGTCCTGTACGAAGAACGCGGTACGGCCGCGGCTGTCGCGCATGGCGTCGAACACGATGCAGGCCTGCTCGCTACGCGCGGTGTACTTCCATGCGTTGCCGATCAGGTTCTCGAGCACGGTGCGCATCAGCGTGGCATCGCCGGTCGTGCTCAGCGACTCGCCGATGCGCACGTCGACGTGACGCTCCGGGTTCTGCATCCGCAGATTGGCCACCACTTCGCCGGCGATGCGGCTCAGATCGAGCGGAATCGTCGCCATGGGCAGCGTCGACAGCCGCGCCAGCGACAGCATGGCATCGATCATGCGGTCCATGCGCGCGCCGGCCGAGACGATGCGTTCGAGATACTGGCGGCCCACCGTGCCGAGCGATTCGGCGTGGTCGTCGTTGAGAATCTTGGCGAAACCGCTGATAGCCCGCAGCGGCGCGCGCAGATCGTGCGAGATCGTATAGCCGAACGACTCCAGCTCGCGCGACTGCCGGTCGACCTGCTGGGCCTGCAGTTCGATTTGCCGCTGCAGCGCTTCGCCGGCCTGCGAGCGAGCGCGCATCGCGGCCAGCTCGGCGTCGCGCGGATCGACGACGAGCAGCGCACGGGCGCTGCCGGCGCCACAGGGTTCGAGCCGCAGCAGCACATCGATCTGCTCGCCGAAGCGGTTGGCGACCGACAGCGTGCGCCGCAGCGGCCGGCGCGCGCGCAATGCGTCGGTGAGCCACGGCGGCAGCGACGAGCCGCCGCCGGTGCTGAACAGCGGACCGAGCGCTCTGCCAGCCAGCTCGGCCGCCCGCCGTTCGAAGAGCTGCTGCGCGGCGCAGTTGCCCCACAGCACGGTCTGGGCCTCGGCATCGACCAGCAGCGTCGGTTCGCTGCTGGTGTCGACGGCGGTCTGCAGCGAGGCCACGTCGGCGGCGATGCCCGTCAGTTGTTCGGGGGGCGGGTTGCCGGCGGTGGCTGTACTGCCGTCGGTAAGAGCAATCAGATCGTCGTCGAGCACGCGGCCGATGCCGGCGTAGCCGACGAAACGTCCGTTCGCGTCATGCAGCGGAGTGCCCGATTCGATCGTGCGCAGTCGGCTTCCGTCGGGCGTGCTGCGCCACAGCACCAGCCGGTGGAAGGGGCGGCGACGCTCGATCGCGGCGCGTGCACGCTCCAGGGCGGCCGCATCCAGCGCCTGCGCACCGTCGAAGGCGTTGCGTCCCAGCAGAGTCAGACGGCGGTCCTGCGGAACCGGCGCGTCGAAGTCGACGCGCGTGAAACGGCCGTCGACGTTCTGTTCCCAGTAGAACTGTTCGCCCAGTGAGCGCAGCGTCGACAGCTGGCGATCGCGCTCGTCGAGCAGCGACTCGGCCGCTTCGACCAGGCTGGCCAGCCGGTTCAGTGCCACAGCGGCCGGTTCCAATGCCGTGTGCTCGAGGCCGGCGCTGCGGAAGCGCCGCTCGCCGAGCGACAGGCGCGCCGCGTCGGCGTTGAGCCGTGCCAGCTGCCGGTTCAGGCGGTGCCAGCCGCGATAGGCGGCGAACGCGCACCAGCCGGCCAGCAGGGCGGCGCCGGCCGGGATGGCGGCGGCCCAGAACGGCACGGAGGCTGCGTCAGCGCCGTCCGTCCCAGGGGGGGCGACCGTTAGTCGACCGGCTATCAGGACTGCCAGCAAAGCGGTCGAAAACAGAAGTACCAGCGCCAGCGGGACGGCGGGACTGGCACGGTCGGCTGAAGGGGCAGGTTGCGGAGCGTTCACCGAATCATCACGAATCGAGTAGCGGGCCTCAATCTACCGAATGCCGTGCCGAAAACAAGAGATGCGGCGGCCCAGGCCCGCTATTCGGCGGTCTTTTGCGGTTGGTCGGCATCAAAAATGCGACAAAAACCCGATTCGGCGGCAACCGTCATGCATATTTGCGAGCTTGAGAAGAACGTGCATCGGCAGCCGTCGCGGCAAGCGCTGCGGCGGTCCCCGGTCGGCATGCGCCGGCTCAGGGCCCGGGCGGAATCACCGGCCGGATAGCATTCGTGCGCACGAATCGTAGTGGAGCAGGGGAAGTGGCTGTCGAATCGGCCGCGGCGCAACTCGCGCGGGCGGCGCTGCGTTACCTCGCGGAGCGCCGGCTGCCGCCGACGCCCGATCAGTACCGGCTGGCCTGGCGGGCCGTCGGGGGTTCCGTTTCGGTGAGGGACGTCGACGAGGCGCCGCTGCCCGCCGGGGCCGGAGCGGGGGCAGGTGCCGGTGCAGGTGCTCAGCCCGGGGTCTCCGGTGCTCAGGCTGCGCCCCCCGGCGCTCAGACAGCCCAGGCCGGCGGCACTGCGGCCGGCGCCGCGGCTACCGCAGCCGGCGCGCTGACACAGATTCCATCAGCCGCTGCCGCAGCGGCTGCACCGGTCCAGCCCGCCGTTCCGGCCGCGGTCGGGATGGACGGCCTGGGCAAGCTGCTCGGCGAAGTGCTGCATCAGATCGACCGGCCGCACCGCAACTGGACGATCGCGCGCAAGAAGGAGGCGCTGAACCGCGTGCTGGCGGGTTCCCACTCGCAGCCGGCGCGTCTGCTCGAACGACTGGGCCGGCTGATCGACAGCTGGCGCCATGATCAACCCGATGCGCCGGCCGGCGATGCCGCGCCGCTGCCGTCCGCTGCGACGCCGTCCGGTGCGACGCCGTCGGCTGCGGCGCTGCCCGCCGCAAGCCTTTCCGCGGCTGCCGCGCCGGCGCCATCCTCTGCGCTGGTGCCGGTGGGCCCGGCCGCCGATACCGAGGCAGCGCAAGGCGCGACCCGGCGCGGGCGCATCGGCTGGGTCAACCAGCGGCGGACCGAGCGGCTGCTGGCGGACATGACCGAGCTGCTAGTGGTGGTCTGCGATACCGTGCCCGCGATGGTGGAGGAGGAGGCCTGGGTCCGGCGGCAGTTCGACACGATCCGCACGGCCATCGATCCGGGCGACAAGACGCCGGACCCGCGCGATCTGGCGCAGGCGCGGATGCTGCTGCGCCGGACCGCCGAAGAGCACCAGCGGCTGCTGAAACTGCGCCGCGATTCAGTGCAGATGCTGAAGACGATGATCGCGCAGTGCGTCGAATGGCTGCGAACGCTGACCGAATCCAGCGACCGCTTCGGCTCCAAGCTCGGCGGCTACATGGATCTGATCCAGGGGGCGCCCGATCTGCCGACGCTGGCGGGCACCGTTCGCGAGTTGCTCGAGGACACCCGGTCGATGTACGGCGAGATCGACCTGTCCAAGCAGGGATTCATCGATGCCAGCGAGCGCGCGCGCAGGCTGGAGGAGGAGGTCTCGCGGCTGGCGCAGGAGCTGCGCAAGACCAGCGAGCAGGTGATGACCGATCACCTGACCAATCTGCTGAACCGCCGCGGCCTCGAGCGCGCGTTCGAGGATCTGGCGCAGCGCTGCCACGCGGAAGGCCGCTCGCTGTCGCTGGCCGTGCTCGACGTGGACGACTTCAAGAAGCTGAACGATGCGCTCGGCCATCAGGCAGGCGATGACGCGCTGCGCCATCTCGCCGGGCTGCTGCGCGGCAAGCTGCGTCCCGGCGATCTCAGCGCGCGCTACGGCGGCGAGGAATTCGTTCTGCTGCTGCCCGACGTGATTAGCGGCAATGCCGCCGACGTGGTCCGGCGCCTGCAGCGCGCACTGACCGCCGAGGTGTTTCTGCATCGCGCCGACCAGGTGTTCATCACCTTCTCGGCAGGCGTCACCGACGTTCAGCCCGGCGAGTCGCTGATCGACAGCGTCAACCGTGCCGACGACGCGATGTACGAAGCCAAGCGCAGCGGCAAGAACCGCGTCTGCATCGCGGAAGCGGTCGAGGCCTGACGCGCTCGGCGGCAGGCCGCGCGCCGTCCCGGCACGGCCTCATTCGATCAGGCCGTGGCGCAGCGCGTACGATGCCAGCTCGGCATTGCTGGCGACGCCCAGCTTCTCGAGCACGCGGGCCCGATAGACGCTGACCGTCTTCGGCGACAGCGTCAGCGTCTCGGCGATCTCCGACAGCCGCTTGCCCGAAGCGATCAGCAGCATCGTCTGCAGCTCCCGGTCGGACAGCTGTTCGTGCGGGGCGCCGTCGCCCTTGCCGGTCACCGTGTCGAGCAGCAGGTGGGCGATCTCCGGGGTCAAGTACTTGCGGCCGCCGGCGACCGTGCGCACCGCTTCCAGGATCAGCGCCGGATCGGCCGACTTGTTCAGGTAGGCCATCGCGCCGTTGCGCAGCGCGCGGATGCCGTACTGGTCTTCCGGATACTGCGACAGCACGACGACGCGCGCCGGATTGCCTTCGTCGGACAGGCTCTTCAGAACATCGATGCCGCTGCGGCCCGGCAGGTTCAGATCGAGCAGCATGACGTCGCAGCTGCGCTCGCGCAGCAGGCTGCGCAGCTCGGCGTAGTCGCCGGCCTCGCCGACGACCTCGATGTCGCCGGCCTCGGTCAGCGTCTCGCGCAGGCCGCGGCGGATCAGGCTGTGGTCATCGACCAGGATGATGCGAATCATTCGGAACTCTCCGGGCCGGGCGCCGCGCCGGCCGCGGCAGTGAGCGGCACCGACAGCAGCACGCAGGTGCCGCGCTCGCCGCGCGACACATCCAGCCAGCCGCCGACGCGTTCGGCGCGTTCGGTCAGGCCGCGCAATCCGAACGACGCCGGTTTGTCGAGATCGCCTGCCGCGAGGCCGCGGCCGTCGTCGGTGATCTCCAGCGACAGCTCGCCGGCACCGGCGATCAGGTCGACGCGGACCGATGCCGCGGCCGCATGCTTGGAGACGTTGGTCAACGCTTCCTGCAGCGTCCGATACACTGCCATTGCCAGCTCCGGTGCCGGCTCCAGCACTTCGACGTTGCTCGAGAAGCTGGTGGCGATGCCCGTGCGGCGGCGGAACTCGTCGAGCTGCCAGCGCAGCGCGGGCAGCAGGCCGGCGTCGAGCACCGGCGGGCGCAGATTGCGCTGGATGCGCTGCGCCGCCTGCATGACTTGCGCCAGCGTGGTCATCGCATGGCGCGCGCGCTCGACACTGCGGGCATCGCCGTTGCGTTCGATCCACGACAGGTCGAAGCGCAGCGCGGTCAGCATGCCGCCCACGTCGTCGTGCACCTCGCGGGCGATCGCCGCGCGCTCCTCGTCGATGACGGTCTCCATGTGCGCCAGCAGCTGGCGCAGCTGCTGCTCCGACGCTTCCAGCGCGGCGCTCGCGCGCTGTCGCTCGCGCCGTGCCTGCGCGGCGGACAAGGCATTGAGCAGCGCGGGCGCGAGCCGCGCCAGCCGGCCCTTGACCAGATAGTCGTCGGCGCCGCCCTTCATCGCGGCGACGGCGGTTTCCTCGCCGATCATGCCCGACACGATGATGAACGGCAGGATTCGCCCGCTGGCCTGCACCACTTGCAGCGCTTCAATGCTGGAAAATGCGGGCAGGTGGTGGTCCGAGATGACGGCATCCCAGTCGCCCTCGGCCATTGCTCGCAGCATTTGGGCGCGGGTTTCGACGCGCGTCGCGGAGACCGCGAGCCCGTCGCGCGCCAGCGTGGCCAGCAGCAGCTCGAAGTCGAGCTCGGAATCCTCGACGACGAGCAGCTTCAGCGGCCCGGGGTCCGGGCGGGAGGCGGCTGCGCTCAAAGGTGCCTGCGGCAAGTGATGTAAATGGACGGAATTCAATTGTACGAGCTTTGCGCAGCTGTTCGGTGCATCGCGGCAGGACGGGCCAGGCAAGAATGACAAGGATGACCATGGGAAACGCCCGTACCGCCGTCGCCCCCGCGCTGCCACCGTTCGCGCTGCCGCCGCGGGTGGCTGCCGAGCTGCAGGACCAGCTGCTGTCGGCGGCTACTGATCTGGAGCGCCTGAACGGATTGCTCGATCACGCCGCGCAGCAGCTGATGGCGTCGTTCCAGGCGGTCAACGGCCTGCTGGGCGATGCCGCGCACGGCGCGGCGCCGGCGCCTCTGCCGGCGCGGCTGGCCGCCGTCAAGGCCGAGGTCGTCGAAGCAATCACGGCCTTGCAGTTCCAGGACATGGCGGCTCAGCTGATCGGCCATTCGACGCAAAGAATCCGGGCGGTGGCGGACTACCTGGCCTGCGACGGCGACGATGCCGCCGCACCGGTCGAGCTGGTCCAGCGCAACTGTCCAGTTGCACAACGTGAAATGGAAGCCGGGTCGATCGAACTGTTCTGAACGGTTCCTCGCCCGTGTACGGAGTCAGAAAAGAATGCCTGCGATTCTCGCCGTGGACGATTCGGCATCGGTGCGCCAGATGGTGGCCTTCACCTTGCGCAGCGCCGGCTATGACGTCGTCGAGGCCGTCGACGGCGGCGACGCGATGGACAAGCTGCGCGAGCGCGACGTCGATCTGGTTCTCACCGACCAGAACATGCCGAACGTCGACGGACTGACGCTGGTGCGCCAGCTGCGCGCCACGCCGCGCTACGGGAAGACGCCGATCCTGATCCTGACCACCGAGTCCAGCGACGAGATGAAGCAGGCCGGCCGCGCCGCCGGCGCCACCGGCTGGCTGGTCAAGCCTTTCGATCCGAAGCGCCTGATCGACGTCATCCACCGCGTGCTCGGCTGAGCGGCCGCGGCCCTGTCATTGAAGACATAGCGATACAGCGACATGAATCCGAGCACCTCCCAGGCATCGAGCGGCGCCGACTTCGATCTGAGCCAGTTCTATCAAGTCTTCTTCGAGGAAGCCAACGAGAACCTCGGCAGCATGGAGAGCCTTCTGCTGGAGCTCGACCCGGCCGCGCCGGACGACGAGCAGATGAACGCGATCTTTCGCTGCGCGCATTCGATCAAGGGCGGCGCGGCGACCTTCGGCTTCCAGGACGTGGCTGATCTGACGCATGTGATGGAGACGCTGCTCGACCGGCTGCGCCGCCACGAGCTGGCGCTGCAGCCCGGCATGATCGACGTGCTGCTCGAATCCGGTGATGCGCTGCGCGGCCTGCTGGCGCGGCATCAGGGAGTATCCGAGGATGTCATCGACGCTTCCGAGCTGGTCGCTCGGATCGGCGCGCATGCCAATGGACAGGGCGCGGGCCCGGTACGCGCGGTGGTGGCGCCTGCGGCGTCTCGCGAATCGGCCGGCGCGAGCCCGGCCGTCAGCGGCGTGGACGCCGCGAGTGTCGCGAGCACCGCCAGCGCCAGCACCGCCGAGGCAGCGATGAGCGCAGGAGCGGCGACCGACGGCATGCGCCTGCTCGAGATCACGGTCGGCGCGCCCGCCGAGCCGCGCGCTGCAGCCGGGCTGATAGAGCTGTTCAACGAGATTCCCGGCCTGGGCGCCATCGAGCCGGTTCCGTCCGGCGACGAGGTGCCGGGCCGCTTCCGCGTGCGCACCGTCAGCAGCGATGACGAACTGCTGGACCTGTTCACGTTCCATGTGGCGCGCGAGGCAGTGACGCTGCGTGTCTGCGACCCGGCGTCGGGCGAGGCGGATCCGGGCTTCGGCTTCTTCGAGCCGCTGCCTGGCGCGGCTGGCGTGCCCGCAGCGCAGGCCGCCGGCGTGGCAGCCGCGCAGACGGTGGCGCCGTCCGCGGCGAACACCACCGAAGCGTCATCCGCGGCGTCGGCCGCGACCGCTGCGAGCGCTGCGGCCGAGCCGCGCGCTGCGGCTCGCGCCCGCAATGACAAAGGCAACGTCGACGCATCGACGCTGCGCGTATCGGTCGACAAGGTCGATCAGCTGATCAACCTCGTCGGCGAGCTGGTGATCACGCAGGCAATGCTGGCGCAGACCGGCCGCGATCTGGACCCGATCGCCCATCAGCAGCTCATGAGCTGCCTGGTGGACCTGGAGCGCAACACCCGTTCGCTGCAGGAATCGGTGATGGCGATCCGCATGATTCCGATGGCGGTGGTCTTCAACCGCTTCCCGCGGATGATCCGCGACCTGGCGGCGCGGCTGGGCAAGAACGTCGAGCTGCACACGGTCGGCGAGGCCACCGAGCTGGACAAGGGGATGATAGAGAAGATCACCGACCCGCTGACGCACCTGGTGCGCAACGCGGTCGATCACGGCATCGAGACGCCGGAGGAGCGGCTGGCCGCCGGCAAGCCGGCGCAGGGCTCGCTGACGCTGTCGGCGCAGCACCGCGGCGGGTCGATCATCATCGAGGTGCGCGACGACGGCCGCGGCCTGAAGCGCGACAGGATCCTGGCCAAGGCACGCGAGCGTGGCCTGCCGGTCTCCGATTCGATGACCGACCAGGAAGTGTTCAACCTGATCTTCGAGCCCGGCTTCTCCACGGCCGACGCGGTGACGGACGTCTCCGGCCGCGGCGTCGGCATGGACGTCGTGCGCAAGAACATCATGGCGCTGGGCGGCAGCGTCGAGCTGGATGCGGCCGTGGGCTACGGCACGCGCGTCTCGGTGCGGCTGCCGCTGACGCTGGCCATCATGGACGGCATGTCGGTCGGCGTCTCCGAAGAAACCTACATCGTGCCGATCGCCTCGGTGGTCGAATCGATTCAGCTCGACACCGCGCAGATCCGGTCGGTGGCCGGTTCGAACAAGGTCATCCAGGTTCGCGACGAGTACCTGCCGGTGCTGGCGCTGGACGAACTGTTCAAGGTGCCGCGCTTCGACGACAAGCATCAGCAGAGCGCGATCCTGGTCGTGGTCGAGGCCGAGGGCATGCGCGTGGCGCTGCTCGTCGATCAGCTGCTCGGCCAGCATCAGGTGGTCGTCAAGAACCTGGAAGCGAACTACCGGAAGGTGCCGGGCGTGGCCGGGGCGACGATCCTCGGCGACGGCCGCGTGGCGCTGATCCTGGACATCTCGAACCTGGTGCGGCGCTCGCGCAATTGAGACCGGCCGCTTCGCCGGCCACGAACCCATTCATCGGAGCCCTCCATGCAGACCATAGAACACGCGGCGCCTTCCGCCGCCGGCGACGCGAAGACGCGCGAATACCTGACCTTCCGCCTCGGCGCCGAGGAGTACGGCATCGACATCCTGAAGGTTCAGGAGATCCGCGGCTACGAGCAGCCTACGCGCATCGCCAACGCGCCCGATTTCATCAAGGGCGTGATCAACCTGCGCGGCGTGATCGTTCCCATCATCGATCTGCGCATCAAGTTCGGCCTCGGCAATCCTGAGTACAACAACTTCACGGTGGTGATCATCCTGAACGTCGGACAGCGGATCGTCGGCATGGTCGTCGATTCGGTGAGCGACGTGCTCGAGCTGGCGCAGCGCGACGTGCGCGAGGCGCCGGAGATGAGCGCGATGCTGGACTCCAGCTACATCATCGGACTGGGCACGGTGGCCGACCGCATGCTGATCCTGGTCGACATCGAACGCCTGGTGACGGCGCCCGAGATGGCGATCGTCGGCTGACACATCCGCTTCCGCTTCGCACGGCTTCTTCCGCTTCGAGATCCTCTTCATGCTCGCGCAGGCCGACGTCAATGGCTACTCGTTCACCGACGCCGACTTCGAGCGGGTCCGCTCGCTGATCCGCCGGCAGGCCGGCATCTCGCTGGCCGACAGCAAGCGCACCATGGTCTACTCGCGGCTGCAGCGGCGGCTGCGCGAGACCGGCCATCGCAGCTTCACGGCCTATCTCGACAGCCTGGACAAGACGGACACGGCGGAGCGCCAGCGGTTCGTCAACGCGTTGACGACCAACCTGACCTCGTTCTTCCGCGAGTCCTACCATTTCCCCGTGCTGGCCGACTTCCTGAAGCAGCGCGCCGCCAGTTCGCGGCCGGTGCGCATCTGGTGCGCCGCTGCGTCGACCGGCGAGGAGCCGTATTCGCTGGCGATGACGGCGATCGAGGCGCTCGGCGAGCGGCCGCCGGTCGAGATCCTCGCGTCGGACCTCGATACCGATGTGCTGCACCAGGCAGGCGAAGGCATCTATCCAGCCAGCGCCGCCCAGGCGATCGGCAATGAGCGGCTGCGCCGGTTCTTCATGAAGGGCGTGGGACGCAATGCCGGCCAGGCCAAGGTCAAGCCGAACCTGACGGCGCTGCTGCGCTTCATGCAGATCAACCTGAATGCGCCCAACTGGCCGTTCCGCGAGCCCTTCGACGCGATCTTCTGCCGCAACGTGATGATCTACTTCGATCGCGAGACGAAGCAGACGCTGCTGGAGCGCCTGCACGGCGCGTTGCGCCCGGGCGGACTGCTGTTCGTCGGTCATTCGGAGAACTTCACCGAAGCCCGCGAGCTGTTCGAGCTGCAGGGCAAGACCGTCTACCGGCGCGTGGGCTGAGGCCCAGCTCCCGGACTATCGCGATGCGCGACGATGCACGGCTGGCTCAACTGAAGACGCGGCGGCGCGGCGACGGCGAAGCCTCGTTCGTCTTCTACGATCATGGTTTCGCCACCGAGGCGGTGAAGGTGCTGCCCGGCGAGTACTTCGTCTGGAACGAGGACATCGTCATCCAGACCGTGCTCGGTTCCTGCGTCGCCGCCTGCCTGTGCGACCGCGGCGCCGGCATCGGCGGCATGAACCATTTCATGCTGCCGGGCGGCAGCGACGATTCCGCGCGCTATGGCGGCTATGCGATGGAGCTGCTGATCAACGAACTGATGAAGCGAGGAGCCCGCCGTGCGTCGCTGGAGGCCAAGGTGTTCGGCGGCGGCGCGGTGATCAGCGGCATGGCCAGCATCAACGTCGGCGAGCAGAACGTCAAGTTCGTGCAGCAGTTCCTGGCGACCGAACGCATCCCGATCGTGTCGCGCGACGTGCTGGGCGTCTATCCGCGGCGCGTCGCCTTCTTTCCGGCCAGCGGCAAGGCGATGGTGAAGAAGCTGACCAGCGGGATGGCCGAGCCGGTCGCGCGCGACGAAGCCGCCTATCGCGGCCGCGTCGAGCAGCGCAGCGCCGCGGCCGGCAGCGTCGAGCTGTTCTAGCGGCGGATGCGCGGGAAAGCAGCGGAGCAGGGGCAATGGAAAAGAAGAAGATCGAAGTCGTCGTGGTCGACGATTCCGCGCTGGTGCGCAGCCTGATGACGCAGATCATCGATTCGCAGCCCGACATGCGCTGCGTGGGAGCGGCCAGCGATCCCTATGTGGCGCGCGAGATGATCCGCCGGCTCGATCCGGACGTCATCACGCTGGACGTCGAGATGCCGCGCATGGACGGTCTCGATTTTCTCGAGAAGCTGATGCGCTTGCGCCCGATGCCGGTGGTGATGGTCTCGACGCTGACCGAGCGTGGCGCCGACGTGACCTTTCGCGCGCTCGAGCTGGGCGCGGTCGACTTCGTTGCCAAGCCGAAGATCGGCCTGTCCAAGGGACTGCAGGAGGCAGGCCGCGAGATCGTCGATAAGATCCGCGTCGCCGCACTGGCGCGCGTCGGCCGGCGCAGTGCTTCGGCCGCAGCCGCGGCTGCCGGTGTGCGGCTGCCGGCCGGCGGCGGCGCGCATGACGGCATTGTCGCGCGGACCACGGCCGGGGGAGTGGCAGGGGCCGCGGGAGTGGCCGGGGGAGCGGCGCCCCGCGCCCCGGCGGGCCTGGGCTTGCGCGGCACCGAGCGGCTGGTCGCGATCGGCGCGTCGACCGGCGGCACGGAGGCGATCCGTGCCATCCTGGTCGAGCTGCCGGCCGACTTTCCGGCCATCGTGATCACCCAGCACATGCCGCCCGGCTTCACGCGCAGCTTCGCCGACCGGCTCGACTCGCAGTGCCGCATCCGGGTCGCCGAGGCGGTGCACGGCGAACGGCTGCTGCCGGGGCACGCCTATATCGCGCCGGGCGGCCGCCATCTGGCTGTCGATCGCAGCGGCGCCAACTACGTAGGGGTGCTGTCGGATGCCGAGCCGGTCAACCGCCATCGGCCTTCAGTCGAGGTGCTGTTCGATTCGGTGGCCCAGAAGGTGGGGCCGAACGCGATCGGCGTGATGCTGACCGGCATGGGCCGCGACGGCGCCGACGCGATGCGCCGGATGCGCGACGCCGGAGCCCATAACATCGGGCAGGACGAAGCCAGCTGCGTCGTCTACGGCATGCCGCGCGAGGCTTTTCTCGCCGGCGCGCTGCACGAGGTGTGCGCGCTGGGCCAGATCGCCGGCAAGCTGATGGAGCGCCTGCGCAGCGCAGGGGCGGCGCTGAACCGGATCTGAGCGCCGGCGGCGCGAGATAGCGGGGCTTTCGCACCGTTATCCGCGTCTTCGGTGGGTCGGCGCGGTTCACACTGCGTCGACATGAGCGTATCGATAGAGAGCATCCGCGCCGGGCAGGCGGCGGAGGCCGGCGGCGACGCCGGCGCCGCGCTGGGCCACTATGCGCAGGCGCTGGCGGCTGATCCGCGCAGCGCCAAGGCCTGGACCCGGGTCGGCATGATCATGGTGCAGTTGATGAAGTGGCGCGAGGCCGCCGAGCAGCTGCAGCTGGCGCGCCAGCTCGATCCGCAGGACGCAGAGGCGGCGCATGGGCTGGCGGTGGCTTGCTTCCATATCGGCGAGACCGCCCGCGCGCTCGAGCAGATCGACGCGGCGGCGCAGCTCGCCCCGCAGGACTGGCGCATCGCGGGATCGCAGGCCTACATGCACGCGGCCACCGCTGCCGACCCGGCGCGCACGCTGGCGCTGTATCGCGCCTGGGGCGAGCGCTTCGCCGATCCGCTGGCGGCGGGGGTGCGGCCGCCGGACAATGAACCGTCCCCCACCCGGCGGCTGCGCATCGGCTATGTCACTGCGGACTTCCGCGAGCATTCGGTGGCCTTCTTCATGGAGCCGGTGCTGGCGCATCACGATGCGGCCCAGGTCGAGGTGTTCGTCTACTCGTCGGGCCGTGCCGATGAGGTGACGGCGCGGCTGCGGGCGCTGGTGCCGCACTGGCACGACGTGGCCGCGCTGGACGACGAAGCGCTGCATGGGCTGATCCGCTCACACCGGATCGACGTGCTGATCGATCTGTCGGGCCATACCGTGGGCCAGCGGCTGTTCGTCTTCGCGCGCCGCGCCGCGCCGGTGCAGGTCACCTGGCTGGGCTTCATGCACACGCTGGGTATGCGCGCGATCGACTACCGGATCACCGACGGCGGCGTCGATCCGCCCGGCAACGAGCGCTGGTACGTCGAGCGGCTGTTCCGCGTCGGCTGCATGGCCTGCTACAGCCCGCCGCCCGATTCGCCGCTGCTGCTCGAGCCGCCGCTGCGGCAGAACGGCTTCGCGACGCTGATTTCGCTGAACAATGCCAAGAAGCTGACCGATCCGATGCTGCAGTTGTGGGGGCGGATCCTGCAGGCGCGGCCTACGGTGCAACTGGTCGTGATGGTCCAGGAGCGCAATCCGGAGGACGCGCGGGCCCAGATCGAGCCCCGGCTGCGCCGCCTGGGCCTGCCGCTGGACCGGGTACTGGTCAGTCCGCAGCTGCCGCTGCGCGAGTTCATGCAGCTGGGGCACATCGCCGACGTCGCGCTGGACACCGCGCCGATCTCCGGCGGCACGACCAGCCTGCATGCGCTCTGGATGGGGCTGCCGGTGGTGGCGCTGGATGCCGAGGAGGCAGCCCAGGCGGCCACCGCCCGTACGTTGCAGGGCCTGGGTCTGGGCGAATGGGTGGCGCATGACGCGGATTCGTATCTGGCTACCGTGCTCGCGCTGATCGACGATGCCGAGCGGCTGCGGGCGCATCGGAGCGAGATCCGGGAGCGGATGCGAGCCAGCGCCCCGATGGACTATCGCCGCCAGGTAGCGGAGCTGGAGCGTGCGCTGCGGCTGATGTGGCTGAACCATCTGCTGGGCGAACCCCGGTATCTGCATACCGACGTCGACCTGGAACAGGCGCTGCGCGACTGTTCGGCTCGGCTGCCTGCTGCGTCGCCGTTGCCGCGGCCGGTGCGGACGGAATAGACTGCCGGACCATGGCCGCCCCGTCCGTCTCCGTCCCCCTGCTGGTTCCCGATCTGCCGGATCGAGACGAACTGTGGCCCTACCTGCGGCGCATCGACGAATCGCGCCACTACTCGAACTTCGGGCCGCTGGTGCACGAGCTGGAGCAGCGGTTCACGGCCTGCTTCAACGAACGCTCGGGGGGTGCGCCGGTCGCGCTGACGACTGTCAGCAGCTGCACGCTGGGCCTGGAGCTGGCGCTCGGCGCACTGCAGCTGCCGCCTCGCTCCAAGGTCCTGGTACCCGCGCTGACCTTCGTCGCCACCGCGACGGCCGTACTGCGCGCCGGCCATCTGCCGGTGGTGGCCGACGTGGACGAGCGAAGCTGGGCGCTGACGCCCGAGATTGCCGCCCGGGCGCTGCGCGAGGCGGATTGCCGTGCCGTGCTGCCGGTCGCGACCTTCGGCCAGCCGGTGCCGCTGCCCGAGTGGCACCGGTTCGAGCAGGCCAGCGGCGTGCCGGTATTGGTCGATGCCGCCGGCGCATTCGGCAGCCAATGGCTGGATGCCGGCGGCACGCTGGTGTTCAGCCTGCATGCCACCAAGGCGCTGTCCAGCGGCGAGGGCGGACTGGTTGTCTCCACCGATGCGGAGCTGATCCGCCGCGTGCGCCAGATGTCGAACTTCGGCATCAACCTGGATGCCGGCGCCGCGGTGCCGGTGGGCGTTTCGCACCTGGCCGGTACCAATGCGAAGATGTCGGAATATCATGCCGCCGTCGGCCTGGCCGCGTTCGACCGCTGGCCGCGCCGAGCGCCGCTGCGGCGCGAGCGCTGGCTGGCGCAGCGCGCACGGCTGGACGAGGCGGCCGACGGCCAGCTGATCTGGCAGGGCGGCGAGGCGCCGGCCGCGCCGGTGCTGATGTCGCTGCGCTGGTCCGGTGCCGGGCGTCGCGATGCTCTCGAACGGCATTGCGCCCGGCTCGGCGTCGTCACGCGCCGCTGGTATCAGCCGCTGCTGCCGCGGCACGCGCTCGCGCCCGGCATGCTGCAGCGGCTGGCCACGCCGGTGGCCGACATGCTCGCCGAGGACCTGGTCGGCGTGCCGTTCTTCCCTGATCTCGAATGCCGGCAACTCGACACGATCGCGCAGGCGGTGCGCCTCACGGTCGACGAGTTCCGAACCTTGCCTGCGTGATGGATGGATACAGATGGACACCTTGTCGAGCATGGATACGATCGAACAATTCATCGAGAAGTTCCTGGTTGCGGTCGATTTCCAGGATCCGGTCGAAGTGGCCGCGGAAACCGAGCTGCGCGCGCTGCCGGAGTGGGATTCGCTGGCCGCCCTCGGCGTCATCGTCATGTTCGACGTCGAGTACGGGCGCACGATCACCGGCAATGACCTGAAGCGCTGCGTGACGATCGCCGACCTGCACCGGTTGACGGCGGGCTGACGATGGCCTATGCCGTCCTGAACGACGTGCGCCTCGCCGGCGTGGCGAGCTGCGTGCCGCGGCAGTCGGTGTCGAACCTCGATTGCCCGCCCGAGCAGCTGTCCGAGCGCGAGCGGCTGGTGCGCAACATCGGCATCGCGCATCGCCGCCAGTCGGCTGCCGACATCTGCTTCTCCGACCTGGCGCAGTCGGCGGCCGAACGGCTGCTCGGCGAGCTGGGCTGGGCGCGCGATTCGGTCGACGCACTGATCGTCGTCACGCAGTCGTCCGACTATCCGTATCCCGGCACCGCGGTGCTGATGCAGGACAGGCTCGGGCTGCCGCAGAGCTGCCTGGCGTTCGACATCAATCTGGGTTGCTCCGGCTATCCGTACGGGCTGTACGTGGTCGGCAGCATGCTGGCCGCCGGCAAGCTGCGGCGCGCGCTGCTGCTGGTCGGCGACAAGTCGACCAATCCTGATTCGCAGGACCAGGGCTTCGTGGTGCTGTTCGGCGACGCCGGCACCGCCACTGCGCTCGAATACGATTCGGCGGCGCCGGCGATGCATTTCGACATGCATACCGACGGCGCCGGCTATCAGGCGATCTATTGCCCGGCGGGCGGCAACCGGCTGCCGCTGCGGCCCGAGCATCTGGTACCGGTGGCCGGCGCCGACGGCATCGTGCGGCGCGCCGTCGACATCGTGCTCGATGGGCCGGCGATCCTGAATTTCTCGATCACGCGCATTCCGCCGGCCGTGCAGTCCTTGCTTGAACGCAGCGGACAGGCTATCGGCGAGATCGACTATTTCTTCTTCCATCAGGCGAACCGGATGATCAACGAGACCATCCGCAAGAAGCTGCGCCTGCCGGAGGAGAAGGTGCCCAGCACGCTGTACGACTTCGGCAATACCAGCTCCGCATCGATTCCGCTGACCATGGTGGCGCGGGCCGCGGCCGGACTGCGTCGCGACGGTGCCCGGCTGTTGCTGAGCGGCTTCGGCGTCGGCCTGTCATGGGCCAGCTGCGTAGTGCAGACGCACGGTACGGTGGTCTGCGATCTGGTCGAGATCTGAACGATGTCGACGCCGCAGTCCGAGCCGTCCGATCCGGCTGATTCGTTCAATCCGTTCAGTCTCGCCGGCAAGCGCGTGCTCGTCACCGGTGCGACCTCGGGCCTGGGGCGTGCGATCGTCGAATCGTGCGCGCGGATCGGCGCCGAGGTGATAGGCGTCGGCCGCGACCCGCAGCGCCTGGGGCAGACGCAGCAACTGCTGGAGAGCCTGTCGCCGCGCAGCCATCGGATGCTGCGCGCCGACCTGACGCAGGCGGCCGACCGCGACGCGCTGGTCGCGGCGCTCGGCGGTGCAGTCGACGGCCTGGTACACAGCGCGGGCATTTCGCGTCTTGCCCCGGTGCGGATGATGACGGTCGAACATCTGCGCGAGGTGCAGGCGATCAACGTCGAAGCGCCGGCGCTGCTGACGCAGGCGCTGCTGCGACGGAACGGCGTGGCCGCGGGTGGTTCCATCGTGTTCGTGGCATCGATCGCCGCGCATATCGGCGTGGCCGGCGTCGGTGCGTACTCCGCGTCGAAGGCTGCGCTGATCGCGCTGACGCGCTGCCTGGCGATGGAAGTCGTCAAGCGCCGCATCCGCGCCAACTGCCTGTCGCCGGCACTGGTCGAGACGCCGCTGCTGGATGCGACGGCGGAAGTGGTCGGCTCGCTGGACGAGGAGCGCAAGCACTATCCGCTGGGCTTCGGCAAGCCGGAGGACGTGGCGAATGCGGCGATCTTTCTGCTGTCGGATGCGAGTCGGTGGGTGACGGGGACGACGCTGGTGATGGATGGTGGCTTGACGGTCAGCTGAGGGCGGCATGTCTGCATGGGTGCGGTCGGTGGACCGGGCGGGGAGCGGCGGGTGGTGATTCGGTTGGCGGGCTGGATGCGGCGGTCGGCCCTGCGGGCCGACTTCCCTGTGCTGCTCGCCTGGGGGCTGGCGCGGCGTAACTCGCTGCGCTCGCTTCGCGAGCTCCGCTCAGACAGACGCCGCGATACAGAAGCGGAAGCGCGCTGCGATGTCGCCGACGATTGATCGACGCAAGCTGCTGATCGTCGGTGCGGGTGGGTTCGGCCGCGAAGTGCTGACGTATATCGAGGACGACAATCCCTTGTTCGACGTCAAGGGGTTCCTCGATACCCGCGGCCATGCGCTTGACGGGTACGGCCGGCGGGCCGGGGTCGTCGGTGATCCGTTCAGCTGGCAGCCGGCAGCGGACGAAGTGTTCATGGCGGCGATCGGCGATCCTGTGCAGCGCTTCGACTACACGCGCGTGCTGCGCGACGAGCATGACGTCGATTTCGCGACTGTCGTTCATCCGCGGGCCGAGGTGGCGCGCTACAGCCGGATGGGGCGCGGCTGCATCATCGCGCCGCATGTCGGCATCTCGGTCGACGTGACGATCGGGGAGTTCAGCTGCATCCAGCAATACACCATCGTCGGGCACGATGCTCGCATCGGCGACTGGTGCCAGATCAATGGGCATTGCACGATCGCCGGCGGGGCGCGCATCGGCAGTTTCGTCACCATCCATCCCAATTGCGTGGTCACGGCGGGTGCCGTGATCGAGGACCGCGTCACCGTGGCTGCGGGCAGCGTCGTGATCGGACGCATTCCTGCGGGCATCACGGTGCTCGGCAATCCGGCGCGCCGTTTCGAGTTCCGATGACTATCCATGAATCCTTGCGGGCGCGCTTGATTCGCGCCCTGTCCGATGATGCTCCGGCGCGGCGCACTGCCGAGCTGCGCGATGCGCCGATCGTGGTGCTCGGTCCGCAATCGACGCTGGGCCTGGCGCATCTGGGCGAGCTGGCGCGGCGCGGTGCGCGCATCGTGCTGGCGGTCGATGACTACTGTCGCGAGGCCGAGCTGCATGGCATCCCGGTGTGCCGTTCAGCCGACGCCGGCGCGTGCCTGGCGCGCTTGCTGCCGGCCGGGCGGCGTGCCGTGGCGGTCGACTTCACACTACAGCCGTACTCGCAGGCGCGCTTCCGGGCGCTGGCCGAGCATCTGGGCTGCGAGCGGCGCGATCTGCTGGCGCTGCTGGCGGCCTATGACATGCCGGGCGTCTATGAGCCGGTCCTGGCCTATCGTGAGCGGACGGCAGCGCGTGGCGACGACTGGCTGGCGCTGGCACAGCGGCTGGACGACGAGGCCAGCCGGCAGTCGCTGTATGCGCTGCTGCTGCAGCGCCTGGAGCTGGACCGGCAGGTGCTTGCCCCGGTGCTGCTCGGGCCGCGCGACGAATACTTCGGCCCGGGTGCGCACAGCGAGACCTTCGTGGTCGGGCGCCGCGAGCATTTCGTCGATTGCGGCGCGCATCGCGGCACGGTGATCGCCAAGCTGTTGGGCGCCTCCGGCTGGCAGGCCGCTGGCATCGACGCGTTCGAGCCGGACGCCGAGAACTTCGCGGCACTGAACCAGCTGGTACCGACGGTGCTCCCGTATCCGCTGCCGTTCCTGCGCACGCATCCGCATGCGGTGGCTGACCGGGCGCAGACGCTGCGCTTCGCGCAGACCGGCACCATGGGCAGCCACGTCAGCGAGCACGGCGGGGTGACGGTGTCCTGCGTGCGGCTCGACGATGTCGTCGAACGAGCCAGCTTCGTGAAGATGGATGTCGAGGGCTTCGAGGCGCGCGCGCTGCGCGGCGCGGCCAGCTTGTTGCAGCGTGAGCAGCCGCGGCTGACGATCGCGTCGTATCACTACGCGACCGATCTACTGGACATCTGCGAGACGCTGCATGAACTGCTGCCGGCTCACCGGCTGCGCGTGCGGCACCATTGCAGCTACTTCTACGACACGATCGTCTATGCCACGCCACGCGATGATGGCCTGCCGCTGGAGTCGGCCGCGTGACGCCAGGCTCGATCGACCCGGTCAGTTACCGCGACCCGCAGTGGCTGCTGCATGAATACGCCAGCCTGTTCCGGCGCTGCTGGATCTTCGCCGGCCTGCTGTTCGAGCTCGACGGGCACGGCCATCGGGTCACGAGCATCGGCGACGTCGAGATCCTGCTGCAGCGCGACGCCGATGGGCGTCCGCGGGCCTTCCTGAACGTCTGCGCGCATCGACACGCGCAGCTGGCACCGGCCGGCCTGCATCGCGGACCGGCGCGCTGTCCGTATCACGGCTGGGTCTACGACCGCGGCGGCGTGCCGGTGGGCATTCCGCAGCCGCAGGCTTTCGCCGAAGTGGTCGCGGACCCGTCGGCGCACCGCCTGACCGAGTTCGACTGCGAAGCCGCCGGCCAATTCATCTTCGTACGGCTGGACGGGCAGGGCCCGGGACTAGCCGAGTTCCTGGGGCCGGACCATGCATTCCTGTCGCGCATGTCGCAAGGCATCGACGGCGTGCTCGATGAGTTCGAGGCGCCGGTCCCGGCCAACTGGAAAGTCGTGATCGAGAATGCGCTCGAGGGGTACCATGTACCGGCCGTTCACGGGCAGACCTTCATGCAGGTCGACGGCATGCAGCGCGGCCATGAAGTACCGGTCGACGATCTGGCGCATCCGTTGCATTCGTCAATGACGCACGCTGCCGAACCCGCGTGGCTGCGGCGCTTCGATCGCAGCATGGCGGCGAAGATCGGCCGTTGGCCGTGGCGCTTCGACCATTACACTCATCGCCACGTATTCCCGAACCTGACCGTCACGTCGTTCCTCGGCTACAGCTTCCACGTCCAGCGCTTCGATCCGGTCGACGCGGTGACGACGCGGGTGCATTCGCGGACGCTAGGCGTGCGCTTTGAAGGGCAGAGCGAGATCGGCGCCAAGCTGATCGAACGGATCCATGCCGACGGTCATGCATTCACGCGGCGCGTGTTCGACGAGGATGCGGCGATCTGCCGGCGGGTGCAGGCCGGACTGATGCATGCGCGGCGGCGGGCCTTGCTTGGCGATGGCATCGAGCGGCGGGTGGCTCACTTTCAGCGGGCGTACGCGGCTTTTCTCGGCGGTGCGTTCGGCGCGGGAGCGGCAGGCGGCGGTCGGTAGCGCGGCCGCTGCCTTTGCACGCTCCAACCGAGGCACGAGACGCCCGACAGACTTACATCATCAGCGCTGCCAGCAGCCTCTCGATCAGTACCTGAAACGGCTGCTGCAGCAGGGGCAATCCCAGGGCCAGCAGCGCCAGCCCGGTGCCGATGGTGACCGGAAAGCCGATGGCGAAGATATTCAGCTGCGGTGCGATGCGCGCGATGACGCCCAGCGCCAGATTGACGAACAGCAGCAGTGCCATGAAGGGCAGGGCGATGGTCACGCCCAGCTCGAACAGGCCGGCGCCGAGCGCGGCCGCCTGCAGACGCTCCAGCCAGCTGCCCAGGGCCGCGCCGGGCGGGATCAGGTCGAAGCTGCGAACGACGGCTGCGATCAGCAGCACGGGTCCGTTGATTGCGACGAAGGCGGCCAGCGACAAGGTGTTCAGCAGACGGCTGACTGCGTTCAGCTGGCCGCTTTCGGGGTCGAAGAAGCCGGCGAACGACAGGCCCATCTGCAGGCCGACTGCTTCGCCGGCGATCTCGACCGAAGCCAGGATGACGCGCGCGATGAAGCCGATGGCGACGCCTATCAGCACTTCGCCGGCGACCGCCAGCAGGCCTGCGGCCGAGGCGAGGTCGACGGTGGCCTGGGACGGGATCAGCGGCGCGATCAGCATTGCCATCAGCAGCGAGAAGCTGATGCGCACGCGCAGCGCCACGACCCGCTGCGACAGGATGGGGGCGCTGCTGAACAGGCCCAGGATGCGGAAGAAGGGCAGCAGATAGGCCGACAGCCAGGCGAGCAGCTGCGTCTCGGTGACCGCGATCATCGCGTGGCTGGCCGTGCGGAGCGGCGGCTACTGGCCGCGGATCGCGCCGGGAATGGCGGCCAGCACGCGCTGCAGGTAGTCGACCAGCAGCGACATCATCCAGGGGCCGACCAGCATCAGCGTGACGGCGATGGCGACCATCTTGGGCAGGAACGACAGCGTGCCCTCGTTGATCTGCGTGAGCGCCTGGAAGACGCTGACGAACAGGCCGACAGCGAGCGCCACCAGCAGCACCGGCGCGGAGACCAGCAGCATCAGCTCGAGGGCCTGGCGGCCGAAGGTGAGGACGGCTTCCGGTGTCATGGCGCTATCCGAAGCTGGCGACCAGCGAGCCGATCAGCAGGTTCCAGCCGTCGGCGAGCACGAACAGTATCAGCTTGAACGGCAGCGCCACCAGGACTGGCGACAGCATCATCATGCCCATCGACATCAGCACGCTGGCGACGATCAGGTCGATCAGCAGGAAGGGGACGAATACCATGAAGCCGATCTGGAACGCCGTCTTCAGTTCGCTGATGACGAAGGCGGGGATCAGCACCCGCATCGGCGTCTCGGCGGCGGGAACCGACGGCTCGACGCGGGCGATGCGGGCGAACAGCGCGACGTCGGATTCGCGCGTCTGCTGCAGCATGAAGCCGCGCAGCGGCGTGCTGCCGGCGGCCACTGCCTGTTCCAGGTTCATGCGCTGTTCGGAGAAGGGCCGGTAGGCTTCGTCGTAGATGCGGTCGAAGGTCGGTCCCATGACGAACAGCGTGAGGAACAGCGACATGCCGACGATGACCTGATTGGGCGGGCTGGCCTGCAGGCCCAGTGCCTGGCGGATCAGCGCCAGCACGATGACGATGCGCGTGAAGCTGGTCATCATCAGCAGCATCGCGGGCAGGAACGACAGTGCCGAGAAGATCAGCAGCGTCTGCACCGGTACCGAATAGGTCGTGCCGGCCGGGCCGGTGCTCGAGTTCAGCGTCAGCAGGCCTTGCTGCTGCGCGGCCGCGTCGAGCGGCGCGATCAGCAGGCCGGTGGCTGCGAGGAGCAGCACGGCCTGGAGCAGAGCGCGAACGGGTCGTTCAGCGCGAATTGCGGTCATGGCGCGACAGCCCCTTGAGCAGATCGGCGAAGCGGGCTGCGCCGCCGTCGGCGCCTGGCGCCAGGGCCTCGGTGTGCGGCGCGTGGTCGAGCCGGGCCAGCAGATTGATCGACTGGCCGGTAATGCCGACCACCAGCCACTGGTCGTCGGCGCGGACCAGCGCGATGCGCTCGCGCGCGCCCACGGCAACGGCGCTGACGACGGCCAGCGGCCCGCCGCTGCCCAGCCGGATGGCGTGCGAACGCTTGAGCAGCCAGGCGGCCAGCGGGATCGCCGCCAAGACTGCAATGAAGACCAGCAGCGACGGCAACAGCGATTGCGACACGATTCAGGTCCGGTTCAGACGGCGCACACGCTCCGACGGCGTGACGATGTCGGTCAGCCGGATGCCGAACTTGTCATTGACCACCACCACTTCGCCTTGCGCGATCAGGCAGCCGTTCACCAGCACGTCCATAGGCTCGCCGGCGAGCGCATCGAGCTCGATCACCGAGCCCTGCGCCAGCTGCAGGATGTGCTTGATCGGAATCCGCGTGCGGCCGAGTTCGACGGTCAACTGCACCGGGATATCGAGGATCATGTCGATATCGTTGCGGGCGTCGTTGGCACCGCCAGACAGCCGCGGGAACAGGTGCGACGCGTCGCCGACCGACTCGACGGCAGGCTGTTCGATCGTCGTCGCGGCTTCGGCCGATTTCTGTTCGGCCAGCGCGGCGGCCCATTCGTCGGCTACCGCGTCCTGGTCGACGGCGGGGTTATCGCTCGACATGAGGTGCTCCGTTTGAGTTGTCCGGGTTCACAGTGAGGAAGGAGTGGACCTTGATGGCATAGCGGCCGTTCGAGACGCCGTAGCGGCAATCGAACACCGGTACTCCGTCGACCTTGGCGACCAGCGTCTGGTCGAGATCGATCTCGACGAAGTCGCCGACCTTCAGTGCGATCAGGTCGGCGACGGTGGCGCGGGCATGGCCCAGCTCGGCGATCAGCTCGACTTCGGCCGACTTGATCTGCTGCGACAGCTTGCTGACCCAGCGGCGGTCGATGACGTGCGAATCACCCTGCAGCGACGAGTTCAGCGTCTCGCGGATCGGCTCCAGCGTCGTGTAGGGAATGCACAGGTGCACCGAGCCGCCGGCGCCGCCGAGCTCGATGTCGAACTTCGACGAGATGACGATCTCGGACGGCGTCGCGATATTGGCGAACTGTGGCTGCATCTCCGAGCGTGTGTACTCGAGCTCGAGCGGATAGACGCCGGCCCAGGATTTGCTGTACTCCTCGCAGATCACCGAGACGGTGCGCTGGATCATCCGCTGCTCGGTGGGCGAGAAGTCGCGACCCTCGATGCGCGTGTGGAAGCGTCCGTCGCCGCCGAACATCGTGTCGATGATGGCGAACACCAGCTGCGGCTCGATGATCAGCAGTCCGCTGCCGCGCAGAGGCTTGACCCGCATCACGTTGATATTGGTCGGCACCACGATGTCGCGCAGGAAGGCCGAGTACTTCTGCACCTTCACCGGCCCGACCGAGATGTCGGGGTTGCGCCGCATGAAGTTGAACAGGCCGATGCGCAGGTTGCGGGCGAAGCGTTCGTGCACCAGCTCGAGCGTCGGCATGCGGCCGCGCACGATGCGCTCCTGCCGCGCGAGGTTGTACTCGCGAACGCCGCCTTCCTCGGCCGGTTCTTCGGGGCTGGCGTCGCCGGTGACGCCTTCCAGCAGGGCGTCGACTTCGTCTTGCGACAGGAACTGGTCCGTCATGGTGCCGATACTCCGTCGGGATGCCGCGCCGTCACTGGACGATGAAGTGCGAGAAGTGCACGGCCACGATGGGGTTCGGCTTGCTGCGCGGACGCTGGCTGCGCCGGCGCTGCGCGGCGTCGCCCTGCGGCTCGGCCTCGGGAGGCTCCCAGCCCATCTGCACGCCGGTCTGCTCCGCCACCTCGGCGGCCAGCTTCTCCTTGCCGGGAAGGGTCAGCAGCTCCTTGGAATGCTTGGACGACAGCAGCAGCAGGATCGAATTGCGGATCGCCGGCATGTGCGCCTTGACGGCCTCGCCGGTCTCGGCCTTCTCGACTTCGAGCACCATGGCCACTTGCGCGAAGCGCTCGCCGCCGTCGTCGGCGAGATTGATCGTGAACTGATCGAGCGGAACGAAGATCGGCGCCGTCTTCCGCTTGGGAGGCGCTTCCGCCAGCTCCTCGTCGTACTCGGCATCCGGCGCCTTCTTCAGCATCATCCATGCGGCCGCGCCGCCGCCGCCGGCCAGCAGCAGCACCGCGACCAGAATCAGAATGAGCTTCTTGCTCTTGTTGGGAGCTGCTTGTTCCGCTTGAGCCGACTTGTCCGACATGGCTGTTCCCGCCTGGATACGCAAGCGCTCGAGAGCGGCGCTTCAGGAACCGATTGTCGGCAGGCGGCCGCGTTCCTGAAGCGTCGATAAGCGCGGTCGCGCCGGCGCTGTTCGCGGCCCGCTCATGCGTACAGGTCGAGCAGGCCGCGGGCGGTCACCAGGCGGCCGGGGCCGGTCGCGGCGTCCGGAGAGCCGCGGCCGCCGCCGACTTCTCCCAGGATGCCGCTCGTCGGGCCGGCCGAAGCCGAGGGGCGCTCGCTGCCGTTGCCGGCGCCGTGGCCGGTACCCGCGTACGGCGCGCCGCCCCGTCCCGCATTGCCGTCGGAGACGCTGCTGTCGGCAAGGGTCAGGCCGTGCTGGCTCAGCATGTCCTTCAGCAGCGGCAGCGACTGTTCGATGGCTTGCCGGGTATCCGGCTGCGCGGCGGCGAAGGCGATGCTTGCCGATTCGCCGTTCAGCGACAATTCGATGCGGATCGGGCCCAGTTCGCGCGGCTGCAGCACGATCTCCGCGCGTTCGATGCCGTCCAGCGCGAAGCGCGTGAGCTCGGCGGACAGCGCGCCGGGGAAGTCGGCATGGTCCAGGGGCGTTGCAATGGTCGCGCTGGCGACCGTCGGTGCCATGCCGACGGTGGAGGTGGCCGGCGTCAGCGAGGTCGCGCCCGGCTGGGCGGCTGCGTGCAGCCAAGGGAGGCTGTCGGGCGAGGTCGCGGCTGCCGCCCTGGCTCCCGCCTCGGGGGCTGCTGCCACGCCGGCGCCGGTATCGTTGCCGTCCAGGCCGCGCTCGCCCGCGAGGCGCGCCGCGAAGGCGTCCAGCGCGCTGCGCTCGGCCCGCTGCGACAGGGTGGCGCTGCGCGAAGCCGTTTCGGCGCCGCCTGTCTGCGCGGCCTGTGCTGCCTGCGCGGTCTCTGCCGCTTCCGCCGCCTCGGAGGCTTGCGCCGCGGCAGCCGCGCGAGCATCCGGGTTGCCGCCCCCTGTCTTCGCGGCGGCGGTGTCCTGGGCTGCGGCAGTGGAAGTCTGGCGCGCTCCCGACCGGCCGACTGCAGCGCCGGGCTGTGCCGACACTGCCTGCGTCGAGGCGGCGCGGGCGGTGCCTGCGTCGCCGCCGGCCGTCGCGGAGCCCGCGGTTCCTTGTATGGCTGCGGCCGTGGCGCGCTGCGCGGCCGCGGGGTCGGCTCCGGCGGCGGCGCCGGCATCGGCCGACTCGTACTGCACCGGCTGCGACTGCGCGCCAGCGGCTTCAGTCCCGGCGCCTCGTACGGCCCGCGCGATCGTGGGCTGCCCTTCGCCGGCCTCTGCGGCGTCGGCGGC
>JBFWXS010000009.1:22083-73689 GCA_050187175.1 Burkholderiaceae bacterium | reverse complement strand
CGGCGGCGCCGTTCATGCCGCCGCGCATTCCGGGCTGCGCGGCGTTCGAGGCGGCATCCCGTCCGCTGTTCTGCGCCGCGGCCCGTTCGGCCGCGAGTCGAGTGGTTTGACGCGCGTCATGCGCGGCACGCTGTTCGTCGCCGCGCTGCGCGGCGCGTGCCTCGACGTCGCGCTGTTCCGACACACGCTGTTCCGACACGCGCTGATCGGACGCACGCTGCTCGGCGAGGCGTGCCGCCGCGCTGCGAGCCTGCGCCTGCTGCGCGCTGCTGCGCTGTTCGTCGAGCCGTTCCAGCATGCGCTGCTCGGCATCGCGTGTCGCATTGCGCCCGTCGACCAGCCGGTCCGCCTCGCGGCGCGCGCCTGCGATGGCTTCGCGGAACGAAGCCGGCTCGGCGCTGTCGCGCGTCTCGGTCGACAGCAGTCGCAGTGTGTCGCCGGCGCGCTGAGCGCTGAAATCGGTTCGCAGCGATTGCGGCAGCCTGGCGTTGTCCACGGCCATCTTCAGGATCCCCTTTGTTTTCGTTGCAGCGCCTGCGCTGCCATTTCATCGGTACGTTTCTGGTCGCGGCGCTGCTCGCGGCCCAGGCGGGCCGACTCGCGCCGCGCGTGCAGCGTCTCGAATGCGAGCAGGCGCTTCTGCCGTTCGATCAGTTCGCTGCGCCGCTGTTCGGTCACTTCGTGCAAGCTGTCGCGCTGCCTCGTCTGTTCGTCGATGGCCACGTTCAGCCGCTGCGTGAAGCGCTCGCGCACCTGCAGCCGCGGGCTGTCGGTGTGCGGGGCGTCGCCGGAGGCCGGGGTCAGATGCTGGTTGAGGTAGCTGCACAGCACGTCCAGCGTCTGCTGCGCCTGCTGGGCCTGCCGGTCGGCGCCGGCCATGCGCACGGCCGCGTCGTCGCGGACACGCCGAGCCTGTTCGATCAGTTGCTGAAGAGTGCGCTGTTTCATCAGTGAGCCGTCGTGCCCGCGGCGCTGCCGGGCGGTGCGCCCGAGGCGGCGGCGACCAGCCGCGCCAGGGACTGCTTGGCGTTCGGCAGGTCGCAGCGCTCGTGCAGGTCCTGCTGCAGGAACTTGACCATCTGCGGATAGAGAGCGACCGCCAGGTCCGTCTCGGGATCGCTGCCGGGCACGTAGGCGCCCACCGCGATCAGATCGCGGCTGCGCTGATAGTGCGACCACAGCGACTTCAGGCGCCGCGCGTGCGTGACGTGCACCGCCTCGGCGACATTGTTCATGACCCGCGAGATCGATTGCTCGATGTCGATCGCGGGGTAGTGGCCGGCGTCGGCCAGCGCGCGCGTCAGCACGAAATGGCCGTCGAGGAACGAGCGCGCCGCGTCGGCCACCGGATCCTGCTGGTCGTCGCCTTCGGCGAGCACCGTGTAGAACGCGGTGATCGAGCCGCAGCCGTTCAAGCCGTTGCCGGTGCGCTCGATCAGGCCCGGCAGCCGCGCGAACACCGACGGCGGATATCCCTTGGTCGCCGGTGGTTCGCCGATCGCCAGCGCCACCTCGCGCGCCGCCATGGCGTAGCGAGTCAGCGAATCCATCAGCAGCAGCACGTGCCGGCCCTGGTCGCGGAAGTGCTCGGCGATCGCGGTGGCGTAGACGGCGCCCTGCATGCGCAGCAGCGGCGGCGCATCGCTGGGAGCAGCCACGACGACCGAGCGGCGCAGTCCGTCGTCGCCCAGGATGTCGTCGATGAACTCCTTGACTTCGCGGCCGCGTTCGCCGATCAGCCCGACGACGATCACGTCGGCGGACGTGTAGCGCGCCATCATGCCCATCAGCACGCTCTTGCCGACGCCGGCGCCGGCGAACAGACCCAGCCGCTGACCGCGGCCGACGCTGAGCATCGCGTTGATCGCACGAACGCCGGTGTCCAGCGGCTGCCGGATCGGTTCGCGCTCCATGGCATTGACGATGCGGCCGTTGATCGGCGAGCGCTCGACGCGGCTCAACGCGCCGAAGCGGTCCAGCGGCGCGCCGTCGGCGCCGACCACGCGGCCCAGCAGGCCGTCGCCGATCGGCAGGTGGCGCATCTGGTCGGTGGCGCGGCGCCACGGATGGGAATCCTGTCCGAGCCGCGGCGGGTGAACGGGAACGTCGATAGGCACTACCTGGGCGCCTGGCGACAGTCCGAAGGTGTCACCGGTCGGCATCAGGAACAGGCGCCCATCGCCGAAGCCGACCACCTCGGCTTCGACGCTGCTTTCACCGCTGGCGTCGCTGCCCTGTGTAACCAGGCACAGGCTGCCTACCGGCAGCCGCAGCCCGGACGCTTCGAGCACCAACCCGGTGGCGCGCACCAGCCGGCCTTGCACGGCCAGCGGCGAATGCGCGTCGAGCATCTGCGCATGATTGCGCAGCAGCCGCTGCCAAGGGGCGGGCGCGCTCATGCCGCGGCCTCGTCCATGTTGCCGCGTTCGTCGCGGCCCAGCGCCGCCAGCGTCCGCCGCCAGCGCGTCTCGATGGTCGCGTCGACGCTGGCCAGCGGCGTCTCGAGCCGGCAGCCGCCCGGCGTCAGGCTGCGATCGGCGACGATCTCGACGCCGCGCGCGGCCAGCCGTTCGCCCAGATCGCGCTGGATGATGTCTATGTCGGCCGGGTTCAGCAGCAGCTGTACGCGCACCCGGTCGTCGAGCAGGCCCGTCAGCGCCTCCTGCACGATGGGCACGATCGATTCGGGCTGCACCGCCAGCGTGGCGCGCAGCGCATGGCGTGCGACTTCCAGCGCCAGCGCGACGACTTCGTCGGCGGCCTCGCGCTCGATCTGCTCGAAACGCGTCTGCAGCTCGGCGTGCAGCGACTGCACGCGCTGCGCCAGCGAGGCGCCGGCGGCTTCCTCGGCCTGCCGTCGTTCGCGTTCGGCGTGCGTCGTGCCGGCCTCGAAGCCGCGCTTGACGCCGTCGGCGAAGCCGGCCTCGCGTCCGGCCTTCAGCCCGGCCTGGTAGCCGACCTGGTAGTCGGCGGTTTCGCTGGCCGCCGGATCGTCCTGGCGGTTGAAGTCGGCGAAATGACGCGCGGCATGGCGCCGCTCATCCGGCTCCGCTGCGCCGTCGCCGAAGGAGCGCGCCCGTTCGCGCGACAGCTCGTCCATCGCGAACGGAACGTAGTGGCGCAGCTGTTCGGCCGCGATGATGCGGCGAGCCGGCCGGGCCGGATCGGCGGCAGCCCATTCGGCGGCGCGGCGGCGCAGCGCCTCAGACGAATGCATCGTCGCCGCCTCCCATTGCGATCTGGCCTTCGTCGGCCAGGCGGCGCACCGTCTTCAGGATTTCCTTCTGCTCGGCTTCGACGTCGGACACCTTGACCGGCCCTTTCGATTCGAGATCCTCGCGCAGCGTTTCGGCGGCGCGGCTGCTCATGTTGCGGAAGATCTTCTCGCGCAGATCGCCGTCGGCGCCCTTGAGCGCGACGATCAGCGACTCGGTCTGGATTTCGCGCAGGATCAGCTGGATGGCGCGATCGTCGAGTTTGTTCAAGTCCTCGAAGGTGAACATCTGATCGGCGATCTTCTGCGCGAGGTCGGGGTCCTGGTCGCGGATCAGATCGAGCACCGCGCCCTCGGCAGCGCTGCCGAAGAAATTCATGATCTCGGCGGCCGTCTTGCTGCCGCCGAGCTTCTTGCGCTTCAGGCGATCGCCGCCGGCCAGCGCCTTCGACAGCACGTCGTTGAGCTCGTGCAGCGCATTGGGCTGGATGCCGTCCAGCGTGGCGATGCGCAGCATGACGTCGCCGCGCAGCCGTTCCGGAAACTGCATCAGGATGGCCGACGACTGGTCGCGTTCCAGATGCACGAGGATGGAGGCGATGATCTGCGGATGTTCGTTGCGGATCAGTTCGGCCACCGACTGCGCGTCCATCCAGCGCAGGCTCTCGATGCCGGAGACGTCGCTGCCCTGCAGGATGCGGTCGATCAGCAGTCCGGCTTTCTCGTCGCCGAGTGCGCGCCGCAGCACCGTCTTCACGTATTCGTCGTTGTTCTCGACCAGCGGGCTGACGTCGCCGGCCTGCGCGCCGAACCGCGACAGCACGTTGTCCAGCCGATCACGACTGGCGCTGCGCGTGCGCGCCATCACCTCGCCGAGCTTCTGCACTTCCTTCGGCGACAGGTGCCGGAATACTTCGGCCGCGGCGTCCTCGCCGAGCGCCATCAGCAGGATGGCGCTGTCGACCAGACCTTCTTCGTCCATCGCTCAGCCTCCCTGCGCCTCGGAACCGATCCAGTTGCGGACCACGTTGGCCACCGTCGCGGGGTTCTCGCGCGCCTGCCGCAGCAGCTCCGCCTGGCGTGAAGTGTCGGGAGCGGGCAGGGCGGCGGCCGCGGGTGCCGGGAGATCGAGCCTGTCGTCGATGCGTGCCGTCAGCGCCGGCTGGGCCGGGACCGAGCGCGCCATGGTCTTCATGGCCGGCCGGATCAGCGTGAAGATCACGATCAGCGCCAGCACCACCAGTGCCAGCTGCTTGCCCAGATCCTTGGCCAGCGCGACATTCTGCGGCTGCTGCCAGATCGGCGGCTCGACTTCCTTCGGCAGCTCGACTTCCGAGAACGGTGCATTGACGACGTTGATCGAGTCGCCGCGCTCGCGATTGAAGCCGATCGCTTCGCGCACCAGCGAGTTGATGTTCTCCAGCTCGGCGGGCGGCAGCGGCGCATAGCTGGCCTTGCCGTCGCCGTCGACACTGCGGCGGTGGTTGATGACCACGGCCGCGCTGAGCCGCTTGACCGTACCGGTGGCATTGCGCGTGACGCGGACCGTCTTGTCCACCTCATAGTTGGTCACCGCTTCGCGGCGGCCGTTGCCGGCGGCCGCGGCCCCGCCGGCGCCGTTCGGATTGGCCGCCTGGGTCGCCTGCGCGGCGCCGTTGACCGGCGCAGTGGCGGCCTGCGGCGGCTGGTTCGACAGGGCGCCGGGGATGCCCTGCGCCGCCGATGCGCCATCCTTGGAGTTCGCTTCCAGCACTTGCTGGCTGCGCACCGCGGCCGGTTCGCCGCCCTGGTTGGGGCGGTACTGCTCGGCGGTCGACTCGCTCTGCGTGAAGTCGATGTCGGCGGTGATCTGCGCGCGCACGTTGCCGGCGCCCATGATCGGCTCCAGGATGTCGAGCACGCGCTGGTTGAAGCTGGTTTCGAGGCGGCGCACATAGTTCAGCTGCGAGGCATCGAGCCCGTTCGCCGCGCCCTCGCCGTCGGCTGACAGCAGCGATCCGTTCTGGTCGATGACGCTGACCTGCCGCGGCGCCAGATCGGGCACCGAAGCGGCCACCAGGTGAACGATGCCGGCGACCTGGCCGCGATCGAGGCTGCGCCCGGAGTGCAGCGTCAGCAGCACCGAGGCCGACGGCTTCTGCTGCTCGCGCAGGAAGCCGTTCTGCGCCGGCAGCGCCAGATGCACGCGCGCGTTCTGCACCGCCGCCAGCGACTGGATCGAACGCGACAGCTCGCCTTCGAGGCCGCGCTGGAAGTTCAGCCGTTCCTGGAACTGCGTGACGCCGAACTTCTGCGTCTCGAGCAGCTCGAAGCCGACCGTGCCGCCGCGCGGCAGACCTTGCGAGGCCAGCTTCAGCCGGGCGTCATGGACCTTGTCCTCGGGCACGAGGATCGCCGCGCCGCCGGGGGCGAAGCGGTACGGCACGTTCAGCTGCGACAGCGAAGCGATCACCGCGCCGCCGTCCTTGTCGGACAGATTGGCGAACAGCACACGGTAGTCGGGCTGGCGGCTCCAGAGCACCGAAGCGGCCACTATCGCGATCAGCGCGGCGGTGCCGGCGAGCGCGAAGAGCTTCTGGCGCGTGGTCAGAGCGGCGATTCCGCGTGCCGGGGCTGACGGGATCGGCAGGGATTGGGCGGTGGCTTCCATACGGCGATTATTCGGAAACCTTGAGGGTGCGGATCGCTCAAATAGCAGGCGAACTCGCCGCTAATTCGCGCTTGGGCAAGGCGGCCGGCGCGCGAGTATGCGGACCATGCGATGAAGGTCTGGCCAGAGCCGCGCCGTCGTCGTTCTTGGAACAGGAGCCTGTCATGGACGTTCGCTTTCCGTCGTCGCTGGCCTCGGTGCCCGGGCTGGGCGCCCCGACATCGGTCGCCAAGCCGGCCGAGGGTGGGCCGACGCAGTTCGCCGGCGCGCTCCAGAACGCCTTGCAGCACGTCAGCCGGCTGCAGACCGAGAGCACGCAGCTGCAGCAGCAGTTCCAGCTCGGCGCCGAAGGCGTGACGCTGGAACAGACCATGGTGGCGATGCAGACGGCACAGGTCGGCTTCCAGGCGGCGATGACGGTGCGCAACCGGCTCGTATCGGCCTATACCGACATCATGAACATGCAGGTGTGAGCCGGCGGCCGTCAGCCGCCGGTCGGCGCCTTCAGGCCGATTGGCGCAGCCGCCGCTCGATGTCGAGCACGTACAGCTGGATGCGGCGCATCACTTCGCTGGGCAGCGCCTGAAAGGCCAACCCGACGCGCTGCGTGCCGGCGCGCGGCCCCGGCTCCAGATGGCGCACGCGCAGATCGCAGGGGATCGCCTCGCCGGCGGCCGTTTCCAGGCGGCCGTGCGGCCACAGCTCGCCGGTCTGCGGCACGGTCTGGCGGTCTTCGACCAGCACCGAGATCCCGCCGGCGCTCAGATCGGTCAGTTCATAGCGCTCTTCGACGCCATGGGCGATGCGGCGCACGCAGACGGTGCCGTCGCCCATCGGAGGATGGACGCGGAACGCGTCGCGGCGCTGGATCCGGTACAGATGCGGCGGCAGCGCCGCGCGCAGCACGGGCCGGCCGTCAGGGCCGTCGGCGTCGAGCTGCAGCCCGGACAAGCGGAACTGGGTCTTGACGCGGCCCGGAAAGGCCACCGCCATCAGCGCCGAGGCGCGCGCCAGCATCGACTGCTGCGGCGCCGCGATGTCGGCGTCCAGCTCCAGGCCGGCGCCATCGACGTGCAGCAGCCGGCTGACGCACAGCATGTCGCCGGTCTCGTCCGGGTACAGCGTGACCAGCGCCGTGCGTTCGATCAGATCGCGCAGCACGGCGCGTACCGCCAGATCGCCCTCGATCCGGTATGACGCGGGCAGCGTCTCGGGAGGTTCGGGCAGGATCGTCGGGGTCGGATCGGTCACGGTGCGGCGGGGAAAGTCGACGGGGAGGGAATCGACCGAGGAAAAGTCGGCGGAGAATCGACCAATGATTGGCGTTCGGGGGTGGGCTGTCAAGCGACAGAGACCGCCCGGGCCGCCGACCGGCCGCGGCCGCTATGCTCAGTGGCGGTCCTGCGGCCGCTGCGGCGCCTCGCCGCCGTAGGCCAGCAGTGCGTCGAGCCGGCCCTGCCACGGCTGCGCCAGGCTGCGGATCGTGCCGTCGAGCTGCAGCACCCGGCGCAGGATCTGCAGTCGCTCGCGCCGCTCGGCGGCATCGCGCAACTGATGCTGGGCGGCATCGCCCAGCAGGTCGGCCAGCGCCTGGACCTCCTGTTCGCAGCAGCGCACCCGCTCCCAGTCGTCGGCCTGTGCGGCAGCCAGCATCCGCTGCGTCACGCGCTCGATCTGGCGATAGCGTTCGAGCGTGGCCGACGCGTCCGCCGCCGGCGGCGCGTCCTGTTCCGCGGCGTTCACGCTGCGACCGCTTGAGGACGCGTCCGCGGAGCGATCTGCTTCCAGGCGTCGCGCAGCTGATCGACCATGGCGGCGATCTCGGCGTACTGCTCGTCGTCGTTGGCGAGGTTGGCCGACAGCAGCCGCCGCGTCATGTATTCGTACAGCGCCTGCAGATTGGTCGCGATCTCGCCGCCGCGCGGGTCGAGCGCGGCGCGCAGCCCTTCCTCCAGGATGCGCACGGCGCGGCTGGTGGCCTGTCCCTTCTCGGCGACCTGGCCCTGCGACAGATGGCGGCGCGCCTGGGCGATGGCCGTGGCGGCGCCGTCGTAGAGCATGCTGATCAGCGCGTGCGGATCGGCCTGGCCGACCGAGGTTTCGAGATCGAGGTTGCGGTACGAACTGGCTGCGCTGCGGTACGGGGCAAACATGGCGAGGTCACCTTTCGAGAGCCGATAAGCTGGTTATCGGCCCGGCCGGCGGTGTCTTGAGCGCTTCACGCGGACGCCGCCGAACGGCTGCTGCGGGCGAATCCGCCGCCGCTCAGCCGTTGTTGTTCAGGTTGTTGATCAACCCCTGAATGCCGGCGAAGGATCCGGTGATCTTCGACAGATTCGCGTCCAGCGTCGTGTACTGGCGCAGCAGGCGCTTCTCGACCTCGGTCAGACGCGCCTCGAAGCGGCCCTGCTGATCCTCGATGCTGCGCTGCTGGCTGCGCAGCGACTGCGTCGCGCCCTCGATCGCGCCTTCCGAGCCGAGCATGGACGTCAGCCGGGTGACGATGCGCCGCGCCAGCCCGACGTCGCTGCCGTCGCCGCCGGTGGTGCCGAGCGCGCTGAACAGGTTCTGCAGCGACTGCGGCGACGCGAGCGCGTTCCTCATCTTCGATTCGTTGACCGACAGCGAGCCGTCGCGCTGCAGCTCGATGCCGGCGGCGTTCAGGCTGTTCGGCGTATTGCCGGCCACCGTCGAACGCAGGATCTCGCGCATCTGCTGCTGGACCCGCACCACGTTCTGGTTGCCCTGCAGCGTGCCCGCCGCCTTGGTCGTCGCGTCGTAGGCGGTCTGCGACGCGATCAGCTTGTTCAGTTCGTTGTACGACTTCACGAAGTTGTCGATGGCCGTGCGCTGCGCGGCGCTGTCGGCTTCGATGCTGATCTCGACCGGCGCGGTGGTGACGCGCTTCAGATCGACGGTGACGTTCTCGATCACGCCCTCCAGCTTGTTGCCGGTGGCCGAGACCGCCAGGCCGTTGACCGTGACCTGGGCGTTCTGCGCGGTCTGCGTCATGGTCAGGTTGCGGCCGGCGCCCGCGCCGGCTGCCGGATCGAAGGCCAGGGCCGACAGGCCGCTGGTATCGGTGCCGTTCCCGTCGCTGTCGTCGACGGCGATCCGGAAGGCCTGTTCGGCGCCGGTATCGGCGCTGCGCAGCATTAGCCGCTGGCCGCTGGCGTCGTTGACCAGCGTGGCAGTGATGCCGGCGCCGGCATTGTTGATCGCGCTGCGGATCTCCGCCAGCGTGGCGCCGGCAGCGATCGTGATCGAGGCCTCCGGCCGGTCGGCGTCGGCGGTGAAGACGGTTCCGCCGGCATCCAGCGTGCCCATCTGGATGCGCAGCGTGCCGCCGCCGACCACCGTGTCGGCCGCCGCGAACGGCGAGCTGGCCACGGTCTGCCGCTGCGCCAGCTGGCTGACTTCGAGGGTATAGCCGCCGGTGATGGCACCGGTGGCGGCGGTGGCTGTCATCGCCGTCTCGTCGCCGCTCTTGGCCGTGGCCGCGCGCCAGGTGTCGGTGCGGGTCAGTGCGCGTGCGGCGTCCTGCAGCGCCGACAGCGCCGACTGCAGCTTGCCGAACGCCGACAGCTTGGTCTGGATGCCGCTCAGCCGCTTGTCCATGGCCGCGAGCGGCTGCCGCTCGATCTGCATCAGCTGCGAGACGATGCCGCTGACGTCGATGCTGCTACTGGCGGTGATCATGGCCATGATTCGATTCCTGAAATGCCAAGCTCACGGGCGGACGGTGTCCACCCGTGTCCCAAACCGTCTATTCGGCACGATCGACGGCAGCTTTAGGGCTGCCGCGCGGTCGGGATCAGCCTTGCAGCAGGCGCAGTACGTTGGTCGGTAGCTGGTTGGCCTGCGCCAGCATCGCGTTGCCGGCCTGCTGCAGCACCTGGGCGCGGGTCAGCGCGGCGGTTTCGGCGGCGAAGTCCGCGTCCATGATCCGGCTGCGGGCGGCCGACTGGTTCTCGACCGAGACCTGCAGCGTGGCGATGACCGCCTCGAAGCGATTCTGCACCGCGCCGTACAGTGCACGCTCGGTATTGAGCGTGTTCAGGGCGGTGTCGATGTCGGTCAGTGCCGAGTTGGCATCGGTATCCGTGGCGATGCCGCCGGCCGTGACGGCCGTGATGTCGGCGTTCGCGGCGATGTTGCCGGTGGTCACCGAGATCGTGTCGCCGACATTGGCGCCGATCTGGAACACCTGCGTGCCGCCGGTGGCCAGGATGGCCGTGCCGTTGAAACGGGTGCTGCTCAGCGTGCGCGTGATCTCCGAGGCCAGTTCCTGGTACTCGGCATCGAGGTTGGCACGGTCGTCGGTGCCGTTGGTCGCATTGGCGGACTGGACGGCCAGCTCGCGCATGCGCTGCAGCATGTCGCCGACCTTGCCCAGCGCGCCTTCGGCGGTCTGAGCCAGCGAGATGCCGTCGTTGGCATTGCGAATGGCCACGGTCATGCCGCGCGCCTGAGCGTTCATGCGCTCGGCGATGGCAAGACCGGCGGCGTCGTCCTTGGCGCTGTTCACGCGCAGGCCCGACGAAAGACGCTGGATCGACTGGGCGAGCTGCCCGGTCGTCGTGCTGAGGTTTCGCTGAGCGTTCAGCGAAATCAGATTGGTATTGATGACTTGGGGCACGTTCCGACACTCCTATGACGGTTGGTCGGAGCGAGTGTGCCCGGGCGCAAGACGGCTTGGTGCGCGGATAAACGCCGCGCCGCCGGCCCTTTTCCGGCCCGGCGGCGTCTGTTCGCCCCGCCGGCCGTGGGGCGGAGAAACGGCCGTGCCGGCTCTGCGGCGAACGGCCGCGCCGGCGCTGCGGCGAGGCCCTGTCCGCGTCGCGGCGGGCAGCCCGCCGGACGCGGCGCGAGGCTCAGCGCAGCAGCGACAGGACGTTGTTCGGCAGCGAGTTGGCCTGCGACAGCATCGCCGTGCCGGCCTGCTGCAGCACTTGGGCGCGGGTCAGCGCGGCGGTTTCGGCGGCGAAGTCCGCGTCCATGATCCGGCTGCGGGCGGCCGTCTGGTTCTCGACTGCGACCTGCAGCGTCGCGACCACTGACTCGAAGCGGTTCTGCACCGCACCGTACTTGGCGCGCTCTTCGTTCAGCGTGGTCAGCGCGGTGTCGATATTGGTCAGCGCCGTGTTCGCGTTCGTGTCGCTGGTGATATCGCCGCCCGTGACCGCGGTGATGTCGGTATTGGTCGACATGTTCGTCGTCGAGACCGTGATCGTGTCGCCGTTGTTGGCGCCGACCTGGAATACCTGCGAACCGGCGTCGCCCGCCAGGATCTGCTTGCCGTTGAAGCGCGTGCTGGTCAGCGTGCGGCCGATCTCGTCGGCCAGCTCCTGGTATTCGGCGTCCAGGTTGGCGCGGTCATCGGTGCCGTTGGTCGCGTTGGCCGACTGGACGGCCAGCTCGCGCATGCGCTGCAGCATGTCGCCGACCTTGCCCAGCGCGCCTTCGGCCGTCTGCGACAGCGAGATCGCGTCATTCGAGTTGCGGATGGCCACGTTCATGCCGCGCACTTGCGCGTTCATGCGTTCCGCGATGGCCAGGCCGGCGGCGTCGTCCTTGGCGCTGTTCACGCGCAGGCCCGACGACAGGCGCTGGATGGCCTGTGCCATCACGCCCTGGGTGGAGGAGAGATTGCGCTGCGCGTTCAGCGACAGCAGGTTGGTATTGATGATCTGTGCCATTTCCCGAACTCCTTGATCGTGACATTGAGGGCCGTCAGGGCGGCTTCTGCTGGGCCCTCGGCGGACATCGGGGCGTGCCCCGGTGCCTGGATATCGGCCGGCCCCATGGGGGCTTTAGCGCGGCGGAATGCGGGAGCGGAACTTTTTCCTCGGAATCGGCGGAAGTCTGCGTAGGAAGAACTCCTACGCGACGGGGATTTCGTCGGCGCTCAAGTCGAGCCGTATTCGGATTCAAGAAAGGCGGGGGTTGGCCGAGACTGTGCCCTCACGACGAATACAAACGTACGCGCACAGCACGACGGCCGACCAGGAGAATCTTATGCGAATCGACGACCGACTGATGTCTGAAATCCGGGACGCGAACCTGTCTTATCTGATCTTGGCTCAACGGTTGATTCGGGCCGACAAAGCGCAGGCCCTGTACCGGCTGGGCATTTCCGAGGACACCGCGACGCTGCTGGACACGCTGACGCCCAGCCAGATGGTGAAGGCCGCGGCGACGAACATGCTGATGTGCCGCTTCCGCTTCGACGATGCCGCCGTCTGGTCGCTGCTGACCGACCACGGCCGGCCCGGCGAGCACGACGGCGAGCGCAGCGCGGCGCGGCTGCATGCGAGCATTCTGATGGCCGGCAACTACGCCGAGGCGATCCAGTCATGAGCACCCGCAGCCTGCTGGAAGACAACCGCCAGGTGCAGCGCGCGATCGCTCTGATCAATCTGGGCGCGCGGCTGCAGATGCTGCAGGCCGAGACGGCGCTGCCGTACGAGCGGCTGCTGCGGCTGTACAAGGAAGTGGCGGGCAAGTCGCCGTCCAAGGGGCAGCTGCCGTTCTCGACCGACTGGTTCATGGCCTGGCAGCCGAACATCCATGCCTCGCTGTTCATCAATATCTACGGCTATCTGCTGAAGACCAGCGACATCGACGACGTCGAGGCGATCATCAAGGCCTACCAGCTGTACACGGCCGAGGTAGGCACGCACGGCGTCGAGCCGCTGCTGTCCGTGACGCGCGCCTGGCGCCTGGTCCGCTTCATCGATTCCGGCATGCTGACGACGACGCGCTGCGAGCAGTGCGGCGGACACTACGTCAACCACGCGTACGAGATCGAGCGCGGCTACGTCTGCGGGCTGTGCCAGCCGCCGGCCCGCGCCGGCAAGGCCAGCCGCGCCGGCGCCATCCATTGACGCGAGGCGCTCCCCTCCGGCGCGAGGCGTTCCCTCTGACGCGAGGCAGCGCCGGGCCGATCGGAGGAGAGCCGGCGGCCGCCCGCCGGCGGCGCCGGCGAACGCGCTGACGGCCGGCGCATGCGGGGGGCCGGATGGCCTGTCGCCGCGGAGAAAGCGCGAAGTGCGGCAGGTATGCTGCGCAATCATGCCGGCCCGCTCAAGAACGATGCCCTGGGGACGAAAAGGGGTGATGCGGTCCGGCTGATAGGACCGGGTACCTTCCAGGCTCTCCTCGCGCATGTTCGTCATCATCGGTTACATCTTGGTCGTGGGCTCGGTGCTGGGCGGCTTCGCCCTGGCCGGCGGCCACCTCAGCGCCCTGTTCCAGCCGCTCGAACTGCTGATCATCGGCGGCGCGGCGCTGGGCGCCTTCGTCGTCTCGAACTCGGGCAAGGTGCTGGGTGCCGTGATGCGCTCGCTGCCCAGCCTGCTGAAAGGCTCCAAGTACACCAAGGCCCGCTACATGGAGCTGATGGCGCTGCTGTACGACATCCTGTCCAAGGCGCGCAAGGAAGGCCTGATGTCGATCGAGAACGACGTCGACAAGCCCGACGAAAGCCCGATATTCAAGCGATACGCGACCGTCTCGGCGGATCATCATCTGGTCGAGTTCATCACCGACTATCTGAGGATGATGGTATCGGGCAACCTGAACGCGCTCGAGATCGAGACGCTGATCGACAACGAGATCGACACCCACCACCATGAAGCCATGGTGCCGGCGCATGCCATCCAGAAGGTGGCTGACGGCCTCCCCGCCTTCGGCATCGTCGCCGCGGTGATGGGTGTGGTGCACACCATGGCCTCGGTCGGCCAGCCGCCGGCGGTGCTCGGCCAGATGATCGCGCATGCGCTGGTGGGTACCTTCCTCGGCATTCTGCTGGCCTACGGCTTCGTTTCGCCGCTGTCGTCGCTGCTCGAGCAGAAGGTCGACGAGGCGACCAAGGAGCTGCAGTGCGTGAAGGTCACGCTGCTGGCCAGCATGCAGGGCTATGCACCGGCGATCGCGGTGGAGTTCGGCCGCAAGGTCCTGTACTCGACCGAACGCCCCAGCTTCAGCGAGCTCGAAGAGCACGTGAAGCAGAAGCGCGCCTGAGCGGAGAACGAACATGGCCGGGGGCGAAAAGAAAGTACAGCCTATCGTCGTCAAGCGCATCAAGAAGGGCGGCCACGGTGGACACCACGGCGGCGCCTGGAAGATTGCCTACGCCGACTTCGTGACGGCGATGATGGCCTTCTTCCTGCTGATGTGGCTGCTGGGTTCGACGACCAAGGGCGACCTTCAGGGCATCGCCGATTATTTCAGCTCGCCGCTGAAAGTGGCGATGATGGGCGGCACCGGCGCCGGCGACTCGTCGTCGGTCATCAAGGGCGGCGGCACCGATCTGACGCGCACCGTTGGCACCGAGCGGCGCGGCGACATGCCCGATCCGCACAAGAAGGTGAACCTGCAGGCGATGCGCGCCGAACTGCGCCGCGTCGAGAACGCGCGGCTGACCAAGCTGAAGGCGCAGGTCGAGGAAGTGATCACGCAGAACCCGAGGCTCGCCGACTTCCGGTCGCAGATCAAGCTGGACATCACCAGCGACGGCTTGCGCATCCAGATCGTCGACGAGCAGAACCGGCCGATGTTCGACATCGGCAGCGCCGTGGTCAAGGACTACATGCGCGATCTGCTGCGCGAGATCGGCAAGGTGCTGAACGGCGTCGACAACCCGGTGAGCATCTCGGGGCATACCGATTCCGCCCCGTACGGCAGCGGCCAGCGCGGCTACTCGAACTGGGAGTTGTCGGCCGACCGCGCCAATGCGTCGCGGCGCGAGCTGGTGGCCGGCGGCATCGAAGAGAACAAGATCGTGCGCGTGATCGGCCTGGGGCCGACCGTCATGTACGACGCCGGCAACCCGCGCAGCCCGATGAACCGGCGCATCAGCATCGTGGTGCTGAACAGCGACGCCGAGGCGCGCGTCAAGCGCGGCATGGAAGTGGATGCAGCCGACAGCGAAACGGTCGAGCAGGCATTGTCGGGCGCCACGGCGTCCGCGGATCAGGAGGCCGGCGCGGTCGGTCGATGAACGCGCCGGTCCGGCAACGGAAATGACGACTGTCGAGGTGACAGCAATGAGCGGGAGTACGGACATGAAGTTTCTGATCGTCGACGATTTTTCAACCATGCGTCGCATCGTCAGGAATCTTCTGAAGGAGATCGGCTTTCCGAACGCCGACGAGGCGGAGGACGGGCAGGCGGCGCTCGGCAAGCTGAAGGCGGGCAGCTTCGATTTCGTCGTGTCGGATATCAATATGCCGCACATGAACGGCTTCGACCTGCTGTCCAGCATCCGCGGCGACGCGGCGCTGACGCATCTGCCGGTGCTGATGGTGACCGCCGAGGCGCGCAAGGAGGACATCGTGCGTGCCGCGCAGCTGGGCGCCTCGGGCTACATCGTCAAGCCGTTCACCAAGGCGACGCTGGAAGAGAAGGTCCAGAAGATTCTCGAGAAGATCGGCAAGAGCTGATCGCTGCTCGCACCTGCACAGGGGTTATTCATGGATGTGAATCTGTCGGTGGCCGACCGCACGGCGGCGGCGACCGCTCCGGTCGTTCAGGCGGCGCCGGCGCGCGGCGCGGGCGAGCAGCCGGACGTCTACCAGCGGCTGGGTACTTTGACGCGCACCCTGCACGACGCGCTGCGCGAGCTCGGCTACGACCGCGATCTCGAATCGGCGATGAACTCGCTGCCCGACGCGCGCACGCGGCTGTCCTATATCCAGCGCCTGACCGGCGAGGCCGCCGAGAAGGTGCTGAATTCGGTCGATCGCGCGCGCGCCGAGCAGGACGATCTGGCCGAGCGGGCGCGCCGGGCGATCGACGACCTGAAGCGCGACCCGGTCAAGGCGGTATCGTCGGGCCAGCTGCTGAACGTGCTGCAGGACGCGGCCAAGGCTTCGGAGCGGACCAATGGCCTGCTGACCGAGATCATGATGGCGCAGGATTTCCACGATCTGACCGGCCAGGTCATCGGCAAGGTGGTCGAGCTGGCGCAGGGGCTGGAGGCTCAGCTGCTGAAGCTGCTGGTCGAGGCCTCGCCCGAGCCGCAGCGCTCGATGATCGAATCGGGCTGGCTCAACGGACCGGCGATGAACGCCGAACAGCGCAGCGACGTGGTCACCGACCAGGGGCAGGTCGACGATCTGCTCGAAAGCCTGGGATTCTGAGTCCCGCGTGAATCCCGCGCGGCACCGCCGGCAGCCGCCGGCGGCCGGGAATAGACCCGGCGCCGACCCGCTTTTCTTCACTTAAGTTTTCCGGCCCCCCGCGAAGATGCGGTCTCGAAGCATGGTTTCGAAGACCGATTCACGGGCGACATGGCCGATCAAGACGTCAGTCGGGAAGACAGACAACTACCCGCATCAGAACGGCGCCTGCAGAAGGCGCGCGAGGACGGCAAGGTCGCGCGATCACGCGACCTCGGCCATTTCGTCATCCTCGGTACGGCGCTGCTGGCGGCGATCGCCTTCGGCCCGGCGCTGGGCCACGCGGCCATCGGCATGATCCAGCGGGGCCTGCGCTTCGGCCGCGTCGAAGCGCTGACGCCCGAGCGGCTGCCCGCCATGCTGGGCGCGCTCAGCGCCGACGCACTGATCGCAGCCTTGCCCTTTGTCGGCGGGCTCGCACTGGCGGCCATCGGCGCGGCACTGATCCCTGGTGGCATGGTGCTGTCCGGCAAGCCGCTCAACATGGATCTCAGCAAGCTCAGCCCCATGAAGGGCATCGAACGCATCTTCTCGATGCGCGGTGCGGTGGAGCTCGGCAAGCTGATCATCATCGCCATCTCGCTGGCCCTCATCGGTACCTGGTTCGTTCTGGCCAGCCTGCCCGAGTTCGCGGCGCTGGCGGCGCGTCCGCTGGGGCAGGGGCTGGGCTCCGGCATCACGCTGCTTGGCGCGGGCCTGGCGGCGCTGCTGGGCGTGCTGATGGCCGTGACCCTGCTCGACGTGCCGTTCCAGTGGTTCCGCCATCGCGCCGACCTGCGCATGACGCACCAGGAGGCCAAGCAGGAGCACAAGGAGAGCGAGGGCGATCCGCTGCTGCGCAGCCGCATCCGCCAGCGCCAGCGCGAAGTGGCGACGCGGCGCATGCTAGCCGCGGTGCCTAGCGCCGACGTGATCATCACCAACCCGACGCACTACGCGGTCGCGATCCGCTACGACGACAGTGCCATGGGCGCGCCGCGCGTCGTGGCCAAGGGCGCCGATCTGCTGGCGGCCCGCATTCGCGAGCTGGCGCAGCAGGCCGGCGTGCCGCTGTTCGAGGCGCCGCCGCTGGCGCGGGCGCTGTACGCGCACGTAGAGCTGGATCGCGAGATTCCGGCGGCGCTGTACTCGGCCGTGGCGCAAGTGCTGGCCTACGTCTACCAGCTGCGGCACTGGGTACCGGGCCGCGGGGCGGCGCCGCGCACGCCCGAGGGAATCGAGGTGCCGCCTGGCATGGATCCCGCGGCCGACGGCGGCGCCGGCGTCGGCGCCGGTCCGGCGGCGGACGCCGGCCGGGCACCGGGGGCTGAGCAATGAGCGCGAACCCGAATCTGACGCGCGGCGGCCAGCGCGTGAACATCGGCGGCATAGAGCTGAACTTGCCGCCGTGGAAGGCGCTCGCCGCGCCGGTGGTCATCATGCTGATGCTGGCGATGATGATCCTGCCGCTGCCGGCGCCGCTGCTCGATCTGCTGTTCACGTTCAACATCGCGCTGGCGCTGCTCGTGCTGCTGGTGTCGGCCTATACCGTCAAGCCGCTCGACTTCGCGGTGTTTCCGACGGTGCTGCTGGTCACCACGCTGCTGCGGCTGTCGCTGAACGTGGCCTCGACGCGCGCCGTGCTGATGCACGGACACACCGGCACCGACGCCGCCGGCAAGGTCATCGAGTCGTTCGCCAACTTCGTGATCGGCGGCAACTTCGCGGTCGGCATCATCGTGTTCGCGATCCTCACGGTGATCAACTTCGTCGTCGTGACCAAGGGCGCGGGCCGCATCGCCGAAGTATCGGCGCGCTTCGCGCTGGATTCGATGCCGGGCAAGCAGATGGCGATCGACGCCGATCTGAACGCCGGTCAGATCGACCACGTCGAGGCCAAGCGCCGCCGGCTCGAAGTGAGCCGCGAAGCCGACTTCTACGGCTCCATGGACGGTGCCTCGAAGTTCGTGCGCGGCGATGCGATCGCCGGGATTCTGATCGTCTTCATCAACGTCATCGGCGGCCTGCTGATCGGCACGACGCAGCACGCGCTGTCGGTCGAGCAGGCGGCCAACAACTACATCCTGCTGGCGATCGGCGACGCGCTGGTGGCGCAGGTGCCGGGCCTCGTGATCTCGGTGGCGGCCGGGCTGATCGTGTCGCGCGTCGGCGACGACGATGACGTCGGCGAGCAGGTCACCAAGCAGCTGCTGTCGCTGCCGCGCGCGCTGGGCCTGACCGCGGCCGTCATCGGCCTGCTCGGCGTGGTGCCCGGCATGCCGCATCTCGCGTTCCTGCTGCTGGCGGCGGCCATCGGCTACATGGCCTGGCGCCTGTCGCAGCGCCAGGACCAGGCGCAGGAGCAGGCGCCGGTCGCGGCGCCGGAACCGGTCAACGGCGAAGCCAGCTGGGACGACGTGCAGCCGGTCGATACGCTGGGGCTGGAAGTCGGCTACCGGCTGATCCAGCTGGTCGACAAGGAGCAGGGCGGCGACCTGCTGTCGCGCATCAAGGGCGTGCGCAAGAAGTTCGCGCAGGAAGTCGGCTTCCTGCCGCCGGCGGTCCACATCCGCGATCAGCTCGAGCTGCGGCCGACCGGCTATCGCGTCACGCTCAAGGGCGTCGTCATCGGCGACGGCGAAGCTTTTCCGGGCATGCTGCTGGCGATCAACCCGGGCGGTGCCAGCATGCAGCTGGCCGGCACGCCGACCAAGGATCCGGCCTTCGGCCTGCCGGCGACCTGGATCGACGCACGTCAGCGCGATGCGGCGCAGGCGGCCGGCTACACCGTGGTCGACCCGGCAACCGTCATCGCGACGCATCTGCATCATCTGATGCAGGTCAATGCCGCCCGCCTGCTGGGCCGGGCCGAGGCGCAGCAGCTGCTCGAGCATCTGGCGCGCTACGCGCCCAAGCTGGCCGACGAGATCGTGCCCAAGATGGTGCCGATGCCGGTGTTCCAGAAAGTGCTGCAGAACCTGCTCGACGAGTCGGTGCACATCCGCGATCTGCGCGGCATCGTCGAAGCGCTGGGCGAGCATGGGGCGCGCACGCAGGACCCGTCCGAGCTGACGCGCGAGGTGCGCGTGGCCCTGGCGCCGGCCATCGTGCAGCAGACCTTCGGACCGGTGCGCGACCTCAGCGTGATCGCGATCGAGCCCGGGCTCGAGAATCTGCTGGTGCAGGCGCTGGCGCCGGGCGCCGGCGGCTCGCTTGAACCGGGCGTCGCCGAGTACCTGATGGCCGCCGGCGCGCAGGCCGCGCAGCAGCAGGAGGAAAGCGGCTCGGCCGCCTGCCTGCTGGTGCCCGACCGGATCCGCGTGCCGCTGGCCCGTCTGCTGAAGAAGGCCGCGCCGCGGCTGCGCGTGCTGGGGCACGCAGAGATTCCTGATACCCATTCGATTCGAATCGGAAGACTGATCGGAGAGGCGAAGTGAACGTCAAACGCTATGTCGCGAAGACCGCCAAGGAGGCGCTGGCCAAGGTGCGCGCCGAGCTGGGCGCAGATGCCGTCGTGCTGAAGAACCGGCCGGTGCCGGGCGGCGTCGAGATCCTGGCCATGGCCGACGAGCCGGCGCTGGACTCGATCGATGCGGCCTCGCCGCTGTCCATGTCCGACGCGGCGGCGCCTGCCGGCGCGGCTGGTGCTGCTGCGAATGCCGCCGCGAACGCCGCTGCGGCGGGACGGGGGCCGGCGGGCCGCGGCGATGAGGCCGACGAGCCCATGAGCACGGTGAGCTTCGAGGCCTACGTGCGTGACCGGCAGCAGCGGCGGGTCGCCGAACGCAACATGCCGGGCGAGCCGGGGGCGGCGATGCAATCGGCGGCCAGGCCGTCGATGGCGATGCAGTCGGCAGCGATGCAGGCGGTCTCCGCTGCAGACTCCGATGCAATCAAGGTGCCGCGGCGCCGCGGCGACGGTCCCGCGGAGGCTGCGATGCTGGAACGCGCCGCGGCCGCGCTGCCCGGCTATGGCGATGACGCGATCGACACGCAGGCCTTGCTTACCGAGCTGCGCGCGATGCGCGGATTCATTTCCGACCGCCTCGAGAGCATGAGCTGGTTCGAAGGCGTGCGGCGGCGGCCCGTGCAGTCGCGCATGCTGCGCCGGCTGCTGCAGCGCGGCTTCTCCGCGATGCTCGCCAGGACGCTGGTCAATCATCTGCCGGCCGACTTCTCGGACGACGAGGCCGACCAGTGGCTGGCCGAGGCGCTGCGCCGCAATCTGCGCGTCGATGCGCCGGCGCAGACGGTGTTCGAGCAGGGCGGCACTTTCGCGCTGCTGGGCCCGACCGGCGTCGGCAAGACCACTACCGCGGCCAAGATCGCCGCGCAGTTCGCGCTCAAGCACGGCGCGCAATCAGTGGGGCTGATCACCGCCGACGTCTACCGGATCGGCGCGCAGGATCAGCTGCGCACCTTCGGGCGGCTGCTCGGCGTGCCGGTGCACGTCGCGCATGACGTTGCGGCGCTGGCCGATTTCCTGCAGCTTTTCATGAACAAGAAGCTCGTGCTGATCGACACCGCCGGTGTCGGGCAGCGCGACGAGCGCGTCGGTGAGCTGTTGGCTGCTCTGGGTTCGACGCAGGTCCGGCGCGTGGTTGTGGTGAACGCGGCCTCGCAGGCCGAGGCGATCGAGGAAGTGATCGAAACGTATCAGGCGCGCACCGCGGCCGGCATCGTGCTGTCGAAGGTCGACGAGACGGTGCAGCTCGGCGGCGCGCTCGATTGCCTGATCCGGCATCGGCTGTCGCTGCAGGGCATCGCCAACGGCCAGCGTGTGCCGGAGGACTGGCATCGGCCCGACGCGGCGACGCTGGTCGCGCGCGCGCTGGCGGCGCCCGAGCGCACGTCACCGTTCAGTTTCGAAGAATCCGAGCTGGCCATGCTGCTGACGGCGGCTGGCCGCGGGACGAATGCCATGCCGATGGAGGCGCACGGTGTTTGAACCCGGGCTGGATCAGGCCGCCGGCCTGCGCCGGTTGTTCGAGCCGGCCCGGCCGCTGCTGCTGCCGCTGGCTTGCGCCACCGGTGATGCCGCCGACCGGCACGCCGCGCACGAACTGGCGCGCGCGCTGGCGCGGCTCGGCCATCGGCCGCTGCTGCTGGATCTGCTAGGGCCGCTGCAGACGAGCGCGCCCAGCGGTTTCGCGGTGGCTGGTGCGAGCATGCTGCAGCCCGCCGTCGATCGCGACATCGTCCGCGTCGATGCGCGCTGGCTGCTCGATGGCGGCGATGCGCGCGACCTCGGCCGGCTGCTCGATGAAACGCAGCGCCGCCAGCGGGCACGCGGCCAGCTGGTCGACGTCGCGGTGGTCGCGGCACCGCCGCTGCGGCTGGCCGATCTCAGTGCGGGTCTCACCGACCGGCTGCTGCTGCTGGCGCCCGGCGATGCCGGTACGCTGCCGCACACCTACTCGCAGATCAAGGCGATCGGCCTGGCGCACGGTCTGGCCCGATGGCTGGCGGTTTTTCGTGATGCGCCATCGCGGCGTGATGCCTTATCCTGCCATCAGCGGCTGGCTTCCGCGGCGACGCGCTTTCTGGGCGCGGCCGTCGAGTTCGGCGGCACCGTCGCGTTCGGCGCCTTCGGCGCGCAAGGCTGGGACGCGCTGGCCGGGCAAGGCATGCGCTGGGCGGCATCCGGTTCATCGACACGGATGCGGCTCAATTGATGATAGGCGAGGCAACCGTCATGTATACGGCGCAGGGTGCTCTGGATCGCGAGTCCGCGATCGAGCGCTACGGTCCCATGGTCAGGCGAGCCGCCAGCCAGCTGGTGGCCAAGCTGCCAGCCAACGTCGAGCTGGACGACCTGGTGCAGGCCGGCATGATAGGCCTGTTCGACGCGATGACGCGCTTCCAAGTCGGCCACGGCGCGCAGTTCGAGACCTTCGCGATGCAGCGGGTGCGCGGCGCGATGCTCGACGAGCTGCGCGGTTCCGACTGGCTGCCGCGCTCGGTGCGGCGCAACCAGCGGGCGATCGAATCCGCCATCCACAAGGCCGAGCAGCGGCTGCGGCGTTCCCCCACCGAGGCCGAGGTGGCGGCCGAGCTCGGCCTGCCGCTGGCCCAGTATCAGCAGCTGCTGGGCGACGCGCGCGGCGCGCAGCTGATCTATCTGGACGACTTCGGCGACAGCGACCAGGACGAGGGCTTCCTCGACCGCCACCTGCCGTCGAGCCAGCCGGAGCCGGGCGAGGTGCTGCGCGATGCGCGCTTCCGCGAGGCGCTGGCGGGAGCGATCGAGCGGCTACCCGAGCGCGAGAAGCTGGTGATGGGCATGTACTACGAACAGGACATGAACCTGAAGGAGATCGGCGCCGTGCTCGGCGTGACCGAATCGCGCGTCTCGCAGCTGCACAGCCAGGCGGTGGCGCGGCTGCGCACACAGATGAAGAGCTGGACCTGAGTCAGGCGCGGCCTCGCGAGGCCTTGCCCGAAGAGATCGGATACCGCCGCGCTTGCGCGGCGGTGCTGCTTTCAGAGGGCGACGTTCAGCGACGGGCTCGGGCAGCGGGGTGCGTTCAGGCCAGCGTGCGTCGCGCGCCGGCGCTGCCCGCGCGGCCGAGGCCGGCGGCGTCGTACGTGAACGTTTCCGACGGCAGCAGCGCCTGCAGCCCCTGCTGCGAGCGTGTCGCGGCGCGAGCCGCCGTCTGCGCATTGAGCTGGGCCGCGCTTCTCAGCGCGGCCAGGGTCTCGGCCGGCACTGCCGCGCCGCGCGGCATCCGGCCCAGCCATTGCGCCAGCCGGGCATTGCGGTCGGCCAGCAGCTCGGCATCGCCGTCGATCATCGCCTGCCGCTGCTCGGCCAGCAGCCGGCGGCCTTCGTCGAGCAGCTCGGCGGAGACGGCGGCAGGTGTGGCGCGGGCGGTGGCGGCGTGATGCGCGTTCATCGGCTCGGGTTGCTCACGGTCAGGGTTTCGATCAGCTCGGCGGCCTGCGCGATCATCTTGTCGGCGACCGCCTTCGCGTTCACATGGAATTCGCCCTTGCTGATCGCTTCGCGGACTTCGGCGACCTTTTCGGCGCGCACGGGCTCGGGTCCGGTAGCCACGTCGGCGGCCAGATTGCGTGAGGCGGGCGACAGCTGAACCTTGTCGACCTTGTCGACCTCGCCGACCGCGCGAACCTCGCCCGCGCCGGTCCGGCCGGACACGCCGGCCGCCGCCGCGCCGGCCTGTCCGGTTCGAGCTAGCACCTCGGTTTGAGTGACGTCCGTCTTGCCAATTTTCATGTCAGCTCCCCTGAGGAATCCGGAACCATCCCCGGAATGCCTCGTTATTCGGCAGGGAATCTGCGAACTTGAGCGACGATCATCGGCGAGGACCGGTCGGAATTCACAATTTCACCTCCACCGTGCGCTCGCGGACGACGCCAACCACCATCTTGCCCGTTTCCGTGCGCACGCGCAGCGTCTGGCCTTCACCGGCCCCGTTCATCGCGAATCCGCCGGCCGAGATCGAGAAGCCCCGGCCGAGCAGCCGGACTCGTACCGGATCGCCGGCGCTGAAGGTCTGGGGGATCCGTAGGTCGCTGGGCCGCAGCACCTGGCCGGCCGCCAGCGGCCGGCCTATCGTGCGGCCGTTCAGCAGGGAGGGATCGGCCACCGGCACGCCGCCGGGGGCGGTCCAGTCGACCTCGTCGACGCGGAAATTGGCCAGGTCGGGCACTGAATTGAAGGGCATGGGCACGGTGGCGACCAGCGCCGGACCGAACACCGAGACGGTGATCGGCAGCAGCGTCGACCAGTTCGCGCCTTCCACGCAGCGCACGCCGATGTAGCTTTTTCCCCACAGCCGCGCGTTGGCCGGCAGGTAGGGTTCGACCCTCGCGCAGGCCGGAAGCCGCAGCCGGGCGCTCTGGCCGAGCGTGACCTCGACGCGCAGTGCCGGGGGGGCGTTGCCGTCATTGCCGGCAGTGCCGCCTAGCGTCCAGGTGCCGGAGGCGGCCTGTTCGACCCAGCGCTGCAGGTCGGCGCTGGCGGCGGCCAGTGCGTCTTCGGCGGGGGCGGCGCTGGCCGTGCCCGTGGTAACGGTCGCCGCCGTCGTGTTCGTGGGCGACGCGGTCGGCGCGGGCGAAGCGGCTGGCGCCGGCCTGGCGGGCGCGGACGCTGCGGACGCGGGCGCCGGCAGCAAGGCCGTGAGCGTCAGCGCGAAGGCCGCGCTGGCCGCCACGGTCGCCATGGCGCCGGCCGGCGCGGGTCTGCGCGGCCGGGCGCGTGCGGTGCACGCGGGCGGCGCGTGCCGGGAGCTTGCTGTCGATTGCATCGCCATCCTCGCGGGGCGGCGAGGGCCGGCCCCTGGCTGTTCATTTCGGGATGACGCAGCCTACCCCCGGCGAGTGGGCGCCCAAGGGCGAAGATGCGGGACAAATGCAGGCCTTTTCCACGCCTGCGCGGAACGCTCCCTCTGAATAATCGGCAGCAACGGAAAAAGCTTGAGGCTTCCGATGCTCGACCGAATCACCGCGAACCTGCAGTTCCAAGGACAGGCGCTGGCGCTGCGTGCCGAACGCCAGCGCGCGCTTGCGTCGAACATCGCCAATGCCGACACACCCGGCTACCAGGCGCGCGACTTCGACTTCGCGCGCGCCCTGAGCGAAGCGACCGGCGCGAACGCCGGCGGCTTGCAGCGGGCTTCGCTGCCGCTGGCAGCCGCGGGCGCTTCGTCCGGCACCGGCCTGGCAGCCGCCGCCACCGATGCGCGCCATCTGTCGCAGCGGCTGGCCGGTTCCGAGCTGAGCACCGCCGGCGCGCAGCCGCTGCAGTACCGGATCCCCGATCAGCCGTCGATCGACGGCAATACCGTCGACCTGGATCGCGAGCGCGCCAACTTCGCCGACAACTCGGTCCGCTACGAGGCGACGCTGCGTTTCATCAGCGGCAGCGTGCGTACGACCTTGAGCGCGATCCGCGGCGACTGAGCGCAGCGACGCAGCCGATAGCGCAGGCAACAGGAGTCCAGCATGTCACTGATGAACATTTTCGGCATCTCGGGCAGCGCCGTATCGGCGCAGAGCCAGCGGCTGAACACGGTGGCTTCGAATCTGGCCAATGCCGACAGCGTGGCCGGGCCCGACGGCCAGGCCTACAAGTCGCGCCAGGTGGTGTTCCAGTCCCAGAGCACCGGCGTCGCCGGCGGCGTCGGCGTGCGCGTGAACGACGTCGTCGAGGACACCACGCCGGGCAAGCGCGAGTACGACCCCAAGCATCCCATGGCGGATGCCGAGGGCTACGTCACGCACAGCAACGTCAATGTCGTCGAGGAGATGGTCAACATGATCTCCGCGTCGCGCTCGTACCAGAACAACATCGAAGTCATGAACACCACCCAGCAGCTGCTGCTCAAGACACTGCAGCTGGGCCAATGATCGCCGCTAAGAGATCGCGATGAGCACCGTCAACAACAATATGTCGCAGTACACGTCGTCCGCCGCGAGCGCGGCGAACGGCAGCAGCAACTCGGGCAGCGCGGCCACCGACAGCGCCGACGCTACCGAAGACCGCTTCCTCAAGCTGCTGGTGGCGCAGATGCGCAACCAGGATCCGATGAATCCGCTCGACAACGCGCAGGTGACCAGCCAGCTGGCGCAGATCAGCACGGTGCGCGGCATCGAGCAGCTGAACCAGTCGATGGGCGGCCTGACCAGCAAGCTGAGCGATTCGTCGCCGGCATCGGCGGTGGGCATGCTGGGCCGCCAGGTGATGGTTGCCGGCAGCAAGTTCGACTGGGGCGGCGCCAGCGCCGCCGACGATACGACGCCGGTCGACGACACGCAGACGCCGGACGTCAGCGCCTCGAGCAGCCAGCCGTCCAGCGTCCGGCTCGGCTTCGAGCTCGTCAGCGAGGCGAAGGTGCTGCGCGTCGAGATCGTCGATTCGGCCGGCCAGGTGGTGAGCACGCGCGATCTCAGCAACGTCGCTTCCGGCGTCCAGACCTTCGAGTGGGACGGCAAGCGCAGCGACGGCAGCGCCGCGCCGGCGGGCAGCTACCAGCTGCGCGTCTACGGCGCCGCCGCCGACGGCGGCGAGGTCGCGGTGAGTCCGCTGGTCATGGCACGCGTGCTGGGCATCACGCAGGGCAGCGACGGCGCGCGACTGGAATTGAGCAACGGTTCCTCGGCGGCAGCGTCCGGGGTCAAGGCAATCGTCTGAGCACGGCTCGGCATCGGTCTTTCAAGGAGCACAGCATGTCGTTTCAACAAGGGCTCAGCGGATTGAATGCCGCCGCCCGCAATCTGGACGTGATCGGTCACAACGTGGCCAATGCGAACACGGTCGGCGCCAAGAGCTCGCGGGCCGAGTTCGCCGACGTCTATGCCAACTCGCTGTACGGCGCCTCCGCCGTGTCGCCGGGTATCGGCACCAGCGTCGCCGCGGTGGCGCAACAGTTCACGCAGGGCGACATCAGCTCGACGAACAATGCGCTGGACATCGCGATCAGCGGCCAGGGCTTCTTCCGGATCTCCGACGGCGGCGAGATCACGTACTCGCGCAACGGCCAGTTCCGCCTCGACAACGAGGGCTACATCATCAATGCGCAGGGCGGCCGGCTGACGGGCTACCCGGCCAACGAGCTGGGCCAGGTCAATCCCGGCGTCCCGGTCGAGATGAAGCTGCAGACGCGCGACGTAGCGCCGCGCGCCACCGACTCCGGCGTGGTCACCGTCAATCTGGCTTCGACCGCGACGGTGCCGACGGCGCCGTTCAGCGTCAACAACGGCAGCACTTATTCAGGCGCCGTGCCGCTGGGCGTGTACGACTCGCAAGGCGGTGAGCATACGGTCACGATGTACTTCCGCAAGACGGCCGACAACGCGTGGGACGTCTATGCGACCGCCGACGGCGCGCCCATGAACGGCGGCAGTCCGGTCGGCAGTTTCAGTTTCGATACGGCCGGGGTGCTGTCGAGTACTTCGGCGACCACGATGAACCTGGCCATCCCGGTGCCCGCCGCGGTCGGCGGCACGCTGAACGTGACGGTCGACATGTCGAAGATGACGCAGCAGGGCTCGGCCTTCTCCGTCTTCGAGCAGACGCAGACCGGCTACGCGCCGGGCCGGCTGGCCGGCTTCAGCGTCGACGCGAACGGCACGATCCAGGCGCGCTACACGAACGGCCAGACGCTGTCGCAGGGCCAGGTGGTGCTGGCCAACTTCGCCAACCCGCAGGGCCTGCTGTCGCTGGGCGGCAACCAGTGGGTCGAGACCACCGCCTCGGGCGAGCCGCTGGTCGGCGCGCCGGGCACCGGCAGTCTCGGCGATCTGAAATCGGGTGCGCTCGAGCAGTCGAACGTGGATCTGACCGCCGAGCTGGTGAACATGATCACCGCGCAGCGCGTGTATCAGGCGAACGCGCAGACGATACGCGCGCAGGACCAGCTGCTGCAGACCATCGTCAATCTGCGCTGATGAACTGAGGCGCGAACGCGGAGCTCGCCATGGATCGGATGATCTATCTGTCGATGACCGGTGCCAAGGCGCTGATGCAGCGCCAGGAGGCGCTCGCGCACAATCTGGCCAATGCCGAGACCACCGGCTTTCGCGCCGACCTGATGGCGTTTCGTGCGGTGCCGGCGCGCCAGGACGGTACCGCGACCACGCGCGTCTACGCCATGGAAGCGTCCGCCGGCTTCGATCCGCAGGCCGGCCCGATCCGTCAGACCGGCCGCTCGCTGGACGTCGCCGTCGACGGCCAGGGCTGGATCGCAGTGCAGGGCGCGGACGGCCAGGAGGCTTATACGCGCGACGGTGCCTTCGAGCTGTCGTCCGACGGCACGCTGACCACGCGCCGCGGCCACGTCGTACTCGGCGACGGCGGGCCGCTGGTAGTGCCGCAGAACGCCGACGTGCTGATCGGCTCAGACGGCACGGTGTCGGCCAAGGTCGGCAATCAGGCAGCGGTCCAGGTGGGCCGCCTGAAGCTGGTCAATCCGCCCGCCGGCGAGCTGATCAAGGGCGGCGACGGATTGCTCCGTCGCAGCGACGGCGAGGCGGCCGATGCCGACCCGCAGGTGCGCGTCGTCGACGGCGCGCTGGAAGGCAGCAACGTCAATGTCGTCGAAGCGATGGTCGGAATGATCGCGCTGTCGCGGCAGTTCGAGCTGCAGATGAAGCTGCTGCAGAACGCCGAAGGCAATGAACAGAAGGCAGCGCAACTGCTGTCCATCAGGGGCTGACGGCGCTTGCCCGCGCAAGCGCCGCGCCACGCAGGAGCACGAAAATGATTCGTTCGTTGTGGATCGCCAAGACCGGACTCGATGCCCAGCAGATGCAGCTGGACACGATCTCGCACAACCTGGCCAACGTCGCCACCGCCGGCTACAAGCGCTCGCATGCGGTGTTCGAGGATCTGCTGTACCAGAACATGCGGCAGGCCGGCGGCCAGCAGAGCCAGCAGAACCAACTGCCCACCGGGCTGCAGCTCGGCACCGGCGTACGTCCGGTGGCCACCGCGCGCATCTTCACGCAGGGCAATCTGCAGCAGACCGGCAATGTCTACGACATCGCGATCGACGGCAACGGCTTCTTCAACATCCAGCTGCCGGACGGTTCGACGGCGTACACGCGCGACGGCTCGTTCCGCGTCGACGCCACCGGCCAGCTGGTGACCTCGAACGGCATGCCGATGACGCCGCCCATCATGATTCCGCAGAACGCGCTCAGCGTGACGGTGGGCGCCGACGGCATCGTGTCGGTGACGCAGGCCGGGCAGGCCAATCCCGTACAGGTCGGGCAGATCCAGTTGTCCACTTTCGTCAATCCGGCCGGCCTGTCGCCGATGGGACAGAACCTGTTCCTGGAGACCGCCGCATCGGGCACGCCGACGGTGGGCGGGCCGGGCACGAACGGCACGGGAGTGCTCAATCAGGGCTATGTCGAGACCTCGAACGTCAATGTCGTCGAAGAGCTCGTCGCGATGATCCAGACGCAGCGCGCCTACGAGATCAACTCCAAAGCCATCCAGACTTCCGACCAGATGCTGGGTCGGCTGTCGCAGCTGTGAGGACGGCGATGATGAGCGCTTCGGTTCCGGCCCCGATCCCGGTCGTCGCGTCGCGCGTGCTGGCCGTGGCGGCGCTGCTGCTGATAGCCGGCTGCAGCAGCACGGTGCCCAAGGTGGCGGTGCTCGAGCCGACCAGCGTCCGGCCCGAGCCCACCACGGCTTCCGCCGCCGCGATCGCGGCCGCGCGCGCGCCGCAGGCCAATGGCGCGATCTACCATCCGTCCAGCTTCCGCGGACTGTTCGAGGACCGTCGCGCACGCCTGATCGGCGATCTGCTGACGATCCAGATCCAGGAGAAGACCTCGGCGCGCAGCAGCTCGAACAGCAGCGTCGATCGCAACAGCTCGATCGATGCGTCGATCACCCGCTTGCCCTTCGTGAAGGGCACGTCCAGTCTGCTGCCCAAGCTCGGCGTCGGCGGCAGTTCGGCGAACACCTTCGAAGGCAAGGGCGAGACCGGCTCCGACAATCTGTTCAGCGGCACGATCGCAGTCACCGTGGTCGATGTGCTGCCGAACGGCAATCTGATCGTCTCGGGCGAGAAGCAGGTCGGCATCAACCAGAACGTGGAAGTGCTGCGCTTCTCGGGCGTGATCAATCCGGCCACCGTGCTGCCGGGCAACGTCGTGGCGTCGACGCAGGTGGCCGACGCGCGGCTGGAAGTGCGCGGCCGCGGCGACATCGACCGGGCGCACACCATGGGCTGGCTGTCGCGCTTCTTCCTGAGTTTCCTGCCGATCTGAGATCTGAGGCCGTCGATGATGATCAATGAACGTATTGCCGCGTGCGCCCGTGCCGGCTGGCTGCCCGTCGTACTGCTGTGCACCTTGTTGTGCGGCCCCTTCGCGGTACCGGCTGCGCAGGCCGAACGCATCCGCGAGCTGGCCACGATCCAGGGTGTACGCCCGAACCAGTTGATCGGCTACGGTCTGGTGGTCGGGCTGGACGGCAGCGGCGACCAGACGACGCAGGCGCCGTTCACTGTGCAGAGCCTGCAGTCGATGCTGTCGCAGCTGGGTGTGCAGTTGCCGCCCGGCGTGACGCCGCAGCTGCGCAATGCCGCAGCAGTCATGATCACCACCCAGCTGCCGGCCTACGCGCAGCCGGGCCAGCTGATCGACGTCACGGTCTCGTCGCTGGGCAATGCCAAGAGCCTGCGCGGCGGCACGCTGCTGCTGGCGCCGCTGCGCGGCGCCGACGGCCAGGTCTACGCGATGGCGCAAGGCAACGTGGTGGTCGGCGGCGCCGGTGCCTCGGCGGCCGGCAGCAAGGTCCAGATCAACCACCTGAGCGCCGGCCGCGTGCCCGGCGGCGCCACCGTCGAGCGCACCGTGCCGAACCAGACGCTGGCCGGCGAGGTGATACACATCGAGCTGAACGACACCGACTTCGGGACGGCGCGCCGGGTGGCGGAAGCCATCAATGGCCGCGCGCTGCCGGGTCTGACGCCCACCGTCGCGGCGCCGATCGCCCAGGCGCTGGACGCGCGCGTCGTTCGCGTCCGCCTGCCCGAGGACACGCGGATGCGCGTTCCCTTCCTGGCCGAGCTGGAGAATCTGGCGATCGAACGCGCCCGCCCGCCGGCCAAGGTGATCGTCAACGCCCGCACCGGCTCGGTGGTGATGAACCAGTCCGTGGCGCTGTCGCCCAGCGCAGTGGCGCACGGCAACCTGTCGGTCACCGTCCAGTCCACGCCGGTGGTGAGCCAGCCGGCACCGTTCTCTCAAGGTTCGACCGTGCTTGCCGAAAAAGCTGACATCACGATCCGACAGGACGGCGGCGCCTTGCTCATGCTCGAGGACGCGGCCCAGCTGTCGGATGTTGTCAAGGCTCTCAATAGCCTCGGCGCCACGGCGCAGGATCTGATCGCGATCCTGCAGGCGCTGAAGGCCGCGGGGAGCCTGAAAGCGGAGCTGGAGATCATTTGATGGCCTTGCCCTCGGCAAGCGGTCAGGGTTTGGCGCTCGACGGACGGTCGCTGGCGGGCTTGCGCCGCGACGCGGCCGCCGATCCCAAGACCGCCGTTCGCCAGGCCGCGGGCCAGTTCGAGGCGCTGTTCATGCAGCAGCTGCTCAAGAGCATGCGCGCCGCGCTGCCCAAGAGCGGGCTGATGGACGGCCCCGGGCAGGACATGTACCAGGGCATGCTCGATCAGCAGCTGTCGCAGTCGCTGGCCAACCGGCGGGGCGGGCTTGCCGACATGATCGCGCGGCAGCTGACGCGCCAGCTCGGGACGCAGGGCCGCAGCGGCGGTGATGCGGCCGAAGCGCAGGCTGCGGCAGCAGCGGGGAGCGCGTCGCGCGCCGGCATCGCCGCACGCCCGGCCATCGCACGGGACGGCCTGCAGGCCGCCGGCTACGCAGGCAGCGCCGCCGGCGCGGCCGCCTACCAGCGCGCAGCCCGGGCCGCCGAACCGTTCGACGCCGAAGCCTCGCAGGCGCTGCGCCGCTCGCTGTCGCAGCGGCTGGACAGCAAGCAGTCGGCCTTCGTCGAGCGGATGTGGTCGCACGCGCAGGCGGCCGAACGCAGTACCGGCGTGCCGGCCGCGTTCGTCGTCGGCCAAGCTGCGCTCGAATCAGGCTGGGGCAAACGCGAGATCAAGCACGCCGACGGCAGCAGCGCGCACAACCTGTTCGGCATCAAGGCCGGCAGCAGCTGGAAGGGCGCCACCGTCGACGTGACCACCACCGAATACGTGGATGGCCAGCCGCGCAAGGTCGTCGAGCGCTTCCGCGCCTACGGCTCCTACGCCGAGGCCTTCCAGGACTGGTCGCAGCTGATGGCGCGCCAGTCGCGCTACGCGCCGCTGCTGCGCGCCGGCCACAGCGTGACCGGATTCGCGCAAGGCATGCAGCGCGCCGGCTATGCCACCGACCCGCGCTACGGCGAGAAGCTGGAACGCACGATCAATCAGACGCTGCTGCTGAAGCGGCTGACCGTCTAGAAGACAAGGACCGGACATGTCAGTGCTCAGCGTCGGACAGAGCGCGTTGATGGCGGCCTACGCGCAGCTGCAGGTCACCGGACACAATATCGCCAACGCGAACACCGTCGGCTACAGCCGGCAGGAAGCCGTGCTGTCGACTGCCGGCGGTCAGTTCTCGGGCAGCGGCTTCCTCGGCATGGGCGTCGACGTGCTGACGGTGCGGCGCAACTACGACCGCTATCTGACCAACGATCTGATGGCCAGCACCGCGCAGTCGAATGCCGACCGCACGCGTGCGACGCTGCTGTCGCGGCTCGACGATCTGCTCGCCGATACCGACAACGGCATAGGCGTGGCCATCGACAACCTGAACCTGGCGCTGGCCGACGTCGCGAACAACCCGGGCGACGCGAGCGCGCGCCAGGCGGTGCTGTCGCGCGCCGAAGGTCTGGCGCAGCGCCTTCGCGGCCTCGACCAGCAGCTGCAGCAGATCGGCCGCGAAACCAATGAGCGGCTGCTGCAGTCGGCCGGCACCGTCAACGGCCTGCTCGAACGCATCGCCCGGCTGAACGACCAGATCTCCTACAACTCGGGCGCCGGCCAGACGCCGAACGATCTGCTGGACCAGCGCGATCAGCTCGTGCTGGAGCTGAATCAGCATCTGAAGGTGAGCACCTTCCCGCAGAGCGACGGTTCGCTGACGGTGATCACCGCCGGCGGCGAAGGCCTGGTGGTCGGCGGCCGCGCCTCGCGGCTCGAGACCCAGCCCGATCCGCTGGATTCGTCCAAGCAGCAGCTGGTCCTGGTGAACGGGCCCACGCGCCTGCCCATGGATGCCCAATCGCTGGGCGGCGGCACGCTGGCCGGTGCGCTGCAGTTCCGCGACGGCGACCTGGAGGCGATGCGCGCGCGGCTGGGCCAGCTCAGTGCCGGCCTGGCCGCCTCGTTCAATGAACAGCAGGCCCTCGGTGTCGATGCCACCGGCACGGCGGGCGCGGCCATGTTCCGGCTCGGCGCGGTGCAGGTCAATGCCAGCTCCAAGAATCTGGGCAGCGCCACGCTGCAGGCGACCATCGTCGATGGCAAGCAGCTCGATGCGAGCGATCTGCGGGTTTCGTACGACAGCGGTCAGTACGTGGTGACGCGCGTGTCCGACGGCGTGTCGCAGACCTTCGCGTCGCTGCCGCAGACAGTGGGCGGCGTGCGCCTCGAATTCACCGGCACCGGCACCATGGCCCCCGGCGATTCGTTCCTGGTGCGCAGCGCCAGCTCGCTGTCGGCCGGCTTCACGCAGGCATTGTCGTCGGGTTCGCAATTGGCCACCGGCTATGCGATGACCTCGCAGCTGGGCAGCAGCAACGCGGGCAGCGTCGCGGTGTCCGGCTTCTCGGTGGGCAGCGTCGACCCGAACCTGACACAGCCGGTGACCATCACCTTCGACGGCAGCGGCGGCTTCAGCGTGACCGGCACCGGCACCGGCAATCCGACCGGCGTGCCGTACAGCGACGGCATGACGGTCAGCTATAACGGCTGGTCGATCACCTTGCGCGGTGCGCCGCAGGCCGGCGACACGGTGCAGATCGTGCCCACCGCGAATCCCGCGCAGGACAACCGCAACGCCAAGGCGATGATCGGATTGGCCGACCAGCCGAACGTCTCGGGCGCCACCTTCAATCAGGCATTCGCGACCATGCTGTCCGACGTAGGCATGCGCACGCAGTCGGCGCAGGGCAGCGCCGACGTGTCGGACGCCATGCTGTCGCGTGCCACGGCGGCACACTCGGCGCAGTCGGGCGTGAACCTGGACGAAGAAGCCGCGCGGCTGATGCAGTTCCAGCAGATGTACCAGGCCGCGGCCAAGGTCATCCAGGCGGCGCAGGACATGTTCGACACGCTGCTTGCCGCGGCGACCGGCCGTTGACGCGCGACTGCGCCCAAGCCTCTGAAACCGATCGATCCGCAGGAGTCCGCCGATGGACCGAATCTCCACCATGTACGCGTTTCAGCGCAGCCTCGACGCGATGAGCGGGCGGCGCAGCTCGCTGCTCGATCTCCAGCATCAGATGGCGACCGGCAAGAAGCTGAACTCGCCGAGCGACGATCCGGTGAACGCCGCAGCCGCCGAGCGCACGCGCGCCCAGCTTGCGCGCATCGAACTCGAACGCCGCATGATGAGCCATGCCACCAGCATGCTGTCGCAAGCCGAGAATGCGATGGGCAATGCCGGCGAGGTGCTGCAGCTGGTGCGCGAGAAACTGGTCGCCGCAGGCAACGGCCCGCTGGCGGCGCAGGACCGCGCGCTGATCGGCCAGCAGGTGCGGCAGCTGCGCGACGAACTGCTGTCGATCGCCAATCTGCGTGACGGCGCCGGCGGCTATGTGTTCGGGGGGCAGGGTACGAACAGCGCGCCGTTTCCGTCGGCGGCGTCGCCCAGCTTCGCGCCCAATGCCGGCGAACAGAGCACCGGTACCGACCTGAGCTTCACTACCGTACAAGATGGTCGCGCGCTGTTCCAGGATCTGTCGGCCAACGGCACGCCGCAGAGCATCTTCAAGACGCTGGACGATGCGATCGCACTGCTCGAGAACCCGAGCGCGGATCCGACCACGATCATGGCCGGCATGGAGACCGCGATGTCGGGCGTCGACAATGCGCTCGAACGGCTGCTGCTCAAGCGCACCGAAGCCGGCGAACAACTGCGCGCGCTCGAGAGCCGAGCCAGTCTGCTCGAAACCGGCGAGCTGCAGGCGCGCGGCCAGTTGTCGGAAATGGTCGATCTGGACTATGCGTCCGCGATCAGCCAGTTCCAGAACGAGCAGACGGCCCTGAACGCGGCCATGAGCACCTATGCGCAGATCTCGCGCATGAGCCTGTTCGACTATCTGCGCTGACGGCCGTCGGCGCGCACGAGACTCTGCGACTCACGACATGATCGAATCCGGATCGCGTACCCTCGCTACGGCGGGACATCATCTTCAGCAATCCCTGATCGGCTACGAGCCCGTGATCGATCAGCGCCGCAACGCGGTCGCGATGCGCATCAACCTGCAGCCTGACGCCTCGGCCAATACCGCGGCGCTGTATCGCGAGCTGGCAGTGCTGTGGGCCGACGGCGGCAGCCCCGTGGTGCTGCGCTCTAGCGCCGCTATCGATGAGGAACTGCTGTCGGTACCGCCGCTCAAGCATGTCTGGATCGAAGTGCCGGTCGCCGTGACGGAGAACGGCGAAGGCCAGGCCCTGCTCGGCCAGCTGCGCCGCAGCGGCTACACCATGGTCCTCGGCGGACGGCCGCGCAGCCCGCTGCCGCCCGACCTGGTGCCCGCCTTCCAGATGTCGGTGATCCACGTCGACGACGACCGCCGCCTGCAGGCGGCCGCGCCGCCGGCGGCACCGGCCGGCGTCAAGCGTTCGATTCCGTTCGTGCAGGCCGGCGTGCGGCAGATCGCGACGATGGAACAGTGCTTCGCGCGCGGCGCCTACGCGGTGATCGGCTGGCCGATGGACGACGCCATGGAGCACGCCAGCCGCAGTAACTCCAATCCCGACTACAGCACGATCATCCAGCTGATGTCGATGATCGAGGACGACGCCGATCCCAGCGACATGGAGCGGCTGATCCGCCGCGATGCCGCGCTCGCGTACAAGCTGCTGCGCTACATCAACTCGCCCGGCTTCGGCCTGTCGGTGGAAGTGCAGTCGTTCCGCCACGCAGTGATGATGCTCGGCTATGCGCGCCTGAAGCGCTGGCTGGCGCTGCTGCTCGCCACCGCCTGCAAGGACGCGAACCTGCGGCCGGTGATGGTTGCATCGTTCCGGCGCGGCGTGTTCCTCGAGCATCTGATCGGCACCGATCAGGAGGCGGGCCTGCGCGACGAGGTGTTCATCCTCGGCGTGTTCTCGCTGCTCGACAAGCTGATGCACCAGCCGTTCGACGTGCTGTTCGAGAAGATGCACGTGCCTGAGCGCGTGCGCGAGACGCTGGTGACCGGCCGCGGCGCCTATGCGCCGTATCTGAAGGTGGTCGAGTCGATCGAGAGCGGCCCCGATGCGTCGCTGCGCGACCGGCTCGACGACTGCGTCATGTCGCTGGAGCAGTGCAATCGGGCGGTGCTCAGCGCGTTGACGGCGCCGGATCTGGTCGGGGCGTGAGGGTGTGCCGCGGCGAGCCGGGGTGAGTGTGCCTGGCTCCATCTCAAGCACGCGACGACACCCGGCTCAGTAAGCTCCGCGACGGAAGCAGCGTGCCGCTGATCACGCCGCCGCCCGTCTGTCAATCCCCTCCGTGACGCGTCCGGGCCGCCCGGTCACCCCCCACCGCGGCGACCGGTTACACTGCACGTCATGAATCAGGACGAACTCAAGCGCGCTGCCGCGCGCGCCGCTCTGGCCGAGATCGTCGACGGCGAACTGGTCGGCGTCGGCAGCGGCTCGACGGTCAATTGCTTCATCGAGGCGCTGGGTACGCAGCGTGCGTGCATCGCCGGCGCGGTATCGAGTTCGGAGCGCAGCAGCCAGCTTCTGCGGGAGCAAGGCATCGAGGTGTTCGACCTGAACGACGTGCTGGCGGCCGGCCGTCGTCTGCCGGTCTATGTGGATGGCGCCGACGAGATCGACGCGTCATTGCGGATGATCAAGGGGGGCGGCGCCGCGCTGACCCGGGAAAAGATCGTCGCCGCCGCCTGCGAGCGTTTCGTCTGCATCGTCGACCGCAGCAAATGCGTTGCCCGTCTGGGCCGCTTTCCGCTGCCCGTCGAAGTGATCCCCATGGCGCGCGAGCTGGTCGCCGCTCGGCTGCGCCGGCTCGGCGGAACGCCGCGCGAACGTGCCGGCGTGGTCACCGACAATGGCCAGATCATCCTGGACGTCGCGGATCTGGACATTGCCGATCCGGTCGGGCTCGAGGACGAGATCAATCGATGGCCTGGCGTCGTCACAGTCGGCCTGTTTGCCAGAAACGGGGCCGACGTGGTTATCATTGCGTCGCCGGAGGGAATCGTCCGCCGCACGTCCGAGGGGGGCTCGGATTGACGTCGGGCCGAGGTGATGACCCCTCCCAGTTTCCGCCAGCCGGAGGAGTTCGCTCGATGTTCCGTTTCGAGACCTTGCGCCCACAACAAGATGACCGTCTCGCATTCCTGAAAGGCTTTCTTCGACAACCCAAAGGTGTCGGCTCCGTTATTCCGAGTTCGCGCTTCCTCGAGCGTCGGATGGTCCGAGCGGCCGGCATCGCGCAGGCCGATTCGGTGGTCGAGCTGGGGCCCGGCACCGGCGGTACGACGCGCGCCATCCTCAGCGCGATGCCCGAGCACGGTTCGCTGCTGGCGATCGAGCTGGATCCGGTCTTCGTCGACCTGGTTCGCGGCATCGAGGACAAGCGGTTGATCGTCCATCAAGGCAGCGCCGAGCACATCGCCGAGCTGATTGCGGCGCACCGGCTGCGGGCGCCGAAGGCGATTCTGTCTGGCATTCCGTTCTCGACCATTCCGCCCGAGATCGGTGCGCGGATCATCGAGGCGATCCGCGATACGCTGGCGCCGGGCGGCTGCTTCGTCGCGTATCAGTTCCGCGGCGCGGTCGCCGACCGTGCACGTCCGATTCTTGGCGAGCCCGACGTATCGACCGAGTTCATCAACGTGCCGCCGATGCGCGTCTATCGCTGGCAGAAGAACTGAGGATGGGGTCGGATGCGGGTTTCGGCGGCGCCGATACCCGCGACGACCGTGGCGGCCGGCAGCAGTCAATCAATCGGCGCGATCCGGCGCGCACTGCGGCGGCGGCTTTGCCACGAGGCTTGGCCGCAAGGCGTTGGCTGCGCCAGCCATCGTTCGAGCGCTCTAGATCGTTCGGGCAGTAGCGCACCGCCGATCGATTCGCCACACTGAAACCTGTAGCAACCCGCAGCTCGCAGTCGTGTTCGTCGTACGCAGTCCGCGCCGCGCTGGCCCCGTCGCCGCGGCATGATCTTCTCGCCCGATATCGCCCGCGCGGCCTTTCTCGTCGTGGCGCTGGGCCTGGCCGGCATCGGTCATGTCTACTGGCTGAAGACGCGCTGGTCGCAGCACTTCAAGCAGCCGATCGACGGCGGCGGCCGTTTGCGAGGGCGCCGCTTGCTGGGTGCCAACAAGACGCTGCGCGGCTTCATGGCGATGCCGCCGGCCGCGGCGCTGTCCTTCGTCGTGCTGTCGGAACTGCTGCGCTGGCTGGCGCCTGCCTGGCACGCGCAACTGTGGCCGCTGTCCGCTGGCGCCTATGCGGCGCTGGGCTTCGGCTGCGGCCTGGCCTTCATGCTGGCCGAGCTGCCGAACTCGTTCCTCAAGCGGCAGCTCGACGTCGCGCCCGGGCAGTTACCCGACCGCGGCGCTCTGCGCCTGGCCTGCGCCGTCTGGGATCGCATCGATTCCACCGTCGGCGTCCTGTTGCTGCTATGGCTGTTGCCCGGCGTCGGTGCGCCTGCGGCGGTATGGGCTTGGGCGCTGCTGCTCGGTCCCAGCGTACACGCTGCTTTCAGCGTCTGGCTGCATCGTGCCGGCGTCAAGGGGAGAGCGCTGTGACGGCGGCGGCAGCCGAAGCCTGCGGCCTGGAGATGCTGCTGCCGCTCGGCCGCGAGGTCTGCCTGGCTGAGGGGGTCGGCGGCAAGGCAGCCAGTCTGGGCCGGCTGATCGTCGACGGCGTCGATGTGCCGCCGGGCTTTGTCATTCCGTCGGATTGGTACCAGCGCCAGCTGGCGTGCGTCCTGGGCATGGCTGACGACGGCGTGCCATCCGCGGCAGTCGACATGGCTGCGCCGACCGACATGGCTGCGCTGACGGTACGCGACGTGGCGGCGCGGCTGCGGGCCTTGCCGCTGACGCCGGCCATGCGCGCCGCGCTGGCCGCCGCCGTGCGGCAACTGAGCCCCGCGGCCTTGCTGGCCGTGCGCAGCTCGGGAAGCACCGAAGACGGCCATGCCCATTCGTTCGCCGGACAGTTCGACACCGTGCTGGGCGTATCCGGCCTGGAGGCTGTCGAGGCGGCCGTGCGGCAGGTCTGGGCCTCGGCCTGGTCGCCGCATTGCCTGGCGTACAGCCAGGCGCGGGGGCTGGCGCCGGCGGCTATGGCGGTCATCGTGCAGACACAGGTGGCGGCAGCCTGGTCGGGCGTGTACTTCACGCATGATCCACGGGCCGCACGGCGAGATGCTCCGGCCGACGGTCTGATCGAGATGGTTCAGGGGCTGGGTGACGCGCTGGTCAGCGGTGAAGCCGAGCCCTGGCGTTTGCGTGTCCATCCGCGGGCGGGGCCGGTTCTGGAGTCGCGGCCGGAGCCGGAGTCGGCCGGGCCGGACGCGGCGGCCGATCCGGACGGCGGTCCGGAGAGGAGGCCGGAGAGCGGTCCGAAGAGCGGTCCGAAGAGCGGTCCGAAGAGCGGACCGGAGAGCGGACCGGAGAGCGGACCGGAGAGCGGACCGGAGAGCGGACCGGAGAGCGGACCGGAGAGCGGACCGGAGAGCGGTCCCGTGGGCGTTCCCGTGAGCGGCCCGGAGGGCTTTCCGGAGGGCGCGCCGTGGCTGGCGGACTTGATCGAGCTGGGGCGACGCCTCGAGCGCAGCCGCGGCGTGCCGCAGGACATCGAGTGGTCGGTCGATGCCGCAGGCCGCTTATGGTGCCTGCAGGCGCGCCCCGTCACGGCGTCGGCCGCGTCGGAACCCGAGCAGCGTGAATGGTGGTCCAATGCCAATGTCGCCGAGAACTTTCCCGATCCGCTGACGCCGTTCCTGTTCGCCATCGTGCGCCGCGGTTACGAGGCGTACTTCGGCAATCTCGGCCGCGGCTTCGGCGTTTCGCCGGATCGCATCGCGGCGATGGCGCCCCGGCTGGCGCGGCTGGTCGGACTGCACGGCGGGCGGCTGTACTACAACCTCAGCAACATCCACGCCGTACTGGCGCAGGCGCCCGGCGGCCGCCGGCTGGCGGCGTGGTTCAACACTTTCACCGGCGCCAAGGAGTTCCCCGAGGTGGCGCCGGTGACACTGGGCCCGCTGGCGCGCTGCGTCGAAGCGCTGCGCATCGCGGCTGCCACGACGGCCCGCTATCTGCGCATCGAGCGGAATGTCCGGCGCTTCGAAGCGGTGGTCGACCGCTATGCCGCCGCCACTACCCCGCAGGCACTGCAGACGGCCCGGCCGGCGCAGCTGGCCGATCGCATCGTCGATTTCCTGGAGGTCCGCACGCAGCGCTGGAACGATGCTGCGCTGGCCGACGCAGCGGCCATGGTCACCTACGGCTTGCTGGGCCGCGCCACGGCTGCCGCGCCGCTGTCGGACGATCCGTCGCGCTTGCACGCGCTGCTCAAGGGGCTGCCCGATTTGGTCAGTGCGCGGCCGGTCGATGCACTGTGGGCGCTGGCGCGCGAGCTTGGCCAGACGCCGGCGCTGGTCGAGCGCATCGCGACGCAGGAACCGGCTGCGCTGGCGGCCGCCTGGCGCGCCGGCGAGCTCGGCGATTTCGGCCGGCGGTTCGACGCCTATCTGCAGCACTGGGGCTTTCGATACTCGCGCGAGCTGATGCTCGACAGCCCGACGCCGGACGAGGATCCGGCGCCGATGTTCGCCTTGCTGAAGACCTATCTGCGCGCCGGCAGCCATGATCCGGCGGCCATCACGCAGGCCCAGGCGCGCGACCGCATCGCCGTCACGCGCGAGGCGCTGCGGCGCCTGAGCCCCAATCCCGTCTGGCGCGCCTGGCCGCTGTCGCGTGCAGGCCGGTTTCATCTGCTGCTGCGTGCCACGCAGGCTTCGATCCGCTATCGCGAGCGCGCGCGGATGAAGCAGGCGCTGCTCTATACGCGCTTGCGCAAGGTGATGCGCGAAGCGGGGGCGCGCCTGCATGGCGCCGGCTGGATCGGCGATGTCGAAGATGTTTTCATGGTGTCGCCCGAAGGGCTGATCGATCTGCTGCGCCGGTGCGACGCTGCAGGTCGAACGGCGGATGCCGATCCGGGCGCTGCTCTGGCGCCCGACCGTTCCGAGCGGCTCGCGATCGCCGTTGCCAGGCTGCTCCATCGCGAATACGCGGCGCAGACGCCGCCGGACACGATTCATCTGCCGTACGGGCTCAGCTGGACCCCAGGTATCGCGGCCGCCCATGCGGCGCGGACTTGCCCGCCTCATGCCGCGGGGGCCGAGCAGGCCGAGCAGGCCGAGCAGGCGGGCCCGGATGGAGCGCCGGAGCTGCAGACGCTGAGCGGCACGCCCGCCTGCGGCGGCCGGGCCGCCGGCGAGGGCATCGTGGTCACCGATGTCAGCGGGATCCATGCCATCGAGCCGGGCCAGATCCTGGTCACCCGGCAGACCGATCCCGGCTGGGCAACGGTCTTCTTCCTGGTCGGGGGTCTGGTCATCGAGCGCGGCGGCATGCTGTCGCACGGCGCGATCATCGCCCGGGAGTACGGCATTCCGGCCGTCATCGGCATTGCGCAGGCGACGGCGCGGCTGCGCAGCGGACAGCGGTTGCTGGTCGATGGCGACCGCGGGACGGTGACCGTGCAGAGCCTGCCGAATGCGCTCGCCGCCGCCGATGCCCTCGGAGACCGACGATGAGCGCGATCGCCGAGTTGCTCAGCTACGCCGGCGAACGCCTGCTGTGCGTGAGGATCCTCGCGCTGACGGTGCTGGTGATGCTGGCTGCCTGGCTGCCGCAGCGCCTGCCGATGAGCTTCGTGTCGGCGGACGACGCGGTCGCCGCGGCTGCTGCCTGGCTGCTGGCCGCGATCCTGGTGGCACAGTGCCGGCTGATCGACGATCTGGCCGATCTGCCGGTCGATCGAGTGCGCCATCCGGCACGCGTGCTGGTGCGCTCCCGCTGCCGTGTGCCCTTCGTCGCCGCTGCTGCCGGGCTTTCCGTGCCGGCGCTGGCGCTGCTGCCGGAGCCGTCGCAGTGGGCGTGGGCACTGCTGATCGCGGCCTTGCTCGCCTGGTATCGCTGGCGTCGGCCGCCGGATCCCAATGCGCCGCAGCCCGACCGCGTCGTGCTGCTGAAGTATCCCGTGTTCGTCCTGCTGATCGCCGGACGCATCGATTCACCGGGCGTCTGGTTCGCCGCGCTCGTGCTCTATCTCGTCCTCGTTGCGATCGACGAATTCGACCGGCCCCGAGCCGGCATGCATCCTCCATGACGATTTCGCTCCAGCGCCCAGGCGCCACTCATCGTCCCACGCCGCAGGGCGACGCCGAGCGGTTCATCGATCAACTGCGCCGGTTGCCCGTGCCGGGCGCCGCTGTCGACCCCAGCTCGTCCGATCAGGCCGAGCCGCGCGATGCGACCCTGCTGACCGGCGCTACCGGCTTCCTCGGCCGGCACCTGCTGCGCGAACTGCTGCGCACGACCAATGGCCCGGTCATCTGCCTGGTGCGCGCCGTCGACGACGCCGAAGCCCGGCACCGTATCGCGGCCGTGCTGGCAGAAGCCGCGGGCCCGGAAGACGCTGTCCTGGCCGAGCGCTCGGCGTGGGCGGCAAGTCTGGCCCGTGGGCGCGTGCATGCGTATGCCGCCCGCCTCGATCAGGCTCGGCTGGGGCTGAAGGAGGCCGTATTCCAGAGGCTGTCACGCCGCGTCGACAGCGTTCTGCACGCAGCTGCCGAGGTCAATTGGATCAAAGGTTATCGGCGTCTACGCGACGCCAACGTGCTGCCTACGGCCGGTATCGTCGGCTTTTGTCTTCAAAACGGCGTGCGCAGGCTGCAGTTCGTATCGACGCTGGCGGTGTGCTTCTCGCGGATGGCACCCGCCGAGGTGACCGAGCGCGACGCGGTGTTCGACTGGATCGACGGCATGCCGCTGGCCTATGCGCAGACCAAGGCAGTCAGCGAGCAGCTGCTGCGGCATGCGGCGGAGCGCGGCCTCGCGGTGACCATCGTGCGGCCGGGCCTGCTATGTGGTGATTCGCGGACCGGCGCCAGCAACCCGGGCGATATCGTGACCGCGCTGCTGGCCACCTGCGTGCGCCTGCGCTCGGCGCCCGACGTGGACTGGACCTTCGACAGCCTGCCGGTCGACTACGCAGCCCGCGCCATCGTCGCGCTGGGCGCTCGTCAACGCGCCGGACTGAAAATCCGGCATCTGCGGCATGCGCGGCCGCGCCATTGGCGCGAGCTGGCGCTATGGTTGAAGCTGTCCGGCCATCCGCTGGTCTTCCGGCCGGTGGAGCAGTGGCTCGATCTCGTGTTTGGGTCGCGCCAGCGGCCGGCGGCGGATCCCGCCCCGCTGCCGCTGTCGAGCTTCCGCCGCTTCTTCGTCAGCGGATTCGATGAAGGATCGCGCGTCGGGACGCGCGAAGCTGCCGGGGTGCTTGAGGCTGTCGCGGGGGCTGAACGTCCATTCGAGTTGTACTTGTCGCAACGTCAGCACGCCATCGTCTCGCACTGCACCGAGCGGCTGCTTGCACGGCTGTCGCTGCCGATGCCGGCGCTCGACGGCACTCTGCTGCGCCGGTACTTCGCCTACTTCGAGGCAATGGGGATCCTGCCGCGACCGGCGCGCGGCGACCGGATCGACAGCGCGATCGAGCGGGTGGCGCGGTACGGCGCGGAGCAACCGGCGGGTGAGGGCACCGCCGGCGGCGTGCCGCGCGCACTGCTCCGCGGCGTAGCGCTGACCTTGACCGGTGACGCCAGCCGGCCGCTGCGCTGGCTGCCGCAGCCGTTCGATGCACGCGACGGCCTGCTCGCTGAAACCGCCTGCGCCGGTGCGGCCGAGGCCTATGGCCTGCGCCGCTACCGCGTGGACGGCGACGGCGCCACGCCGGCCTCGTCGGTGCCTGCGACGGACTTGGTGATCAAGCTCAAGCCGTGCGACCGGCAGCTGACCGATGCGGTACTGAACGCGGTGGAGATGCTCGATCCGGCCGCGGCGCGAGCCTTGCGCACCGATCCGGTCGTGTTCGGCTTCGAACGCAGTCACGTGCGCGAGGCCGAGATCCAGACGCTCGCTCCGCCGGCGGTGCGTCCTTATCTTCCGCGCTGCTTCGGCTCATCGCGGCCCTGCGGAGAAGACGCGGCAGACGCGGTAGACGTAGAAGACCCAGGGAACGCATCACAGGCCTGGGGGCTCGCCATCGAGTACCTCCCCGAAGGAACCAGCCGCTGGTCGCGGCGCGACGGCTGGGGCTGGCGGCGTATCGATCGGCAGGCGGCGATCGCCGCGATGTCGGATCTTCACGCAGCCTGGCAGCCGCTGGTATCGGATGCCGCCGTTCGTGCCGCGCTGGGCGTTCCGCTGGATGCCGACGCCGGGGCACGCCTGCGACCGGCCTGGTGCGCGCTCGCTGCCTTGGCCTCGTCAAGCTGGACGCGGCTGATCGGGCGGGCCGGGCATGAGCTGGCTGACTTGCATCGCGAACTGGTCGACAGTGTCGGCGATTGGTGGCGCGAGCTGGCGGCGCTGCCGCAGACAGTCGTTCACAACGACTTCAATCCGCGCAATCTGGCGCTGGCGCGCGCGTCGAATCGCCGTGATTCATCCGGCGAGGCGGCGTGGGCGCCGGTCCGGGTCCGCGTGCTGGACTGGGAACTGGCCGCCATCGGCCCGCCGCAGCAGGACTTCGTCGAACTGCTGTGCCACGTCTGGCCCGAAGATGAAGGCGAAGCGGCGTTCTGGGCGGATGCCGACGCGCATCGCAGCGCGTATGCAGCCCGGATCGGCACTTCCATCCCTGCGCCGGCTGCTGGCGCCGGAGCCTGGCGGCGCGGCCTGGAGCTGGCGCTGCGCCGGCTGCTGCTGCAGCGGCTGCCGCTGTATGCCATCGCGGACCGCTTCCAGCCGCAACCCTACCTGCCGACGCTGCTCCGCAACTGGTTGCGGCTGTACGGCTGGACAGGATCGGGATCGGGATCGGAAGCAGGATCGCGCCCGGCGGGGCGCCCGCGGTGACTGCTCAGCCGGACGGCGGCACGTAGCCGGCCGGCTTGTCGCCGCCGTCGCCGAAAAAGTACTTCTCCATCTGCGCGGCCAGATACTTGCGCGCCCGCGCATCGGCCAGGTTCAGCCGGTTCTCGTTGACCAGCATGGTCTGGTGCCGGACCCAGCCCTGCCAGGCCTCCTTGGAGACGTTCTCGTACAGGCGCTTGCCCAGTTCACCCGGATAGGGCGGAAAATCGAGGCCTTCGGCCTCGCGCTGCAGCTTGACACAGAAAACATTGCGCGCCATTCGGATCTCCTACAGCTGCTTGATCAGCACCTGCGATTTGCGTTGCCAGTTGTACATGCTCTGTTTGGCCATCGGCAGGCGATCGACGGAGGCCAGGACGAAGCCGCGTTTCAGGAACCAGTGCATGGTACGTGTTGTGAGCACGAACAGGCGCTTAAGCCCCGCGGCGCGGGCGCGCTGTTCGATGCGTTTGAGCAGTCGCTCGCCGTCGCCGCGGCTCTGCGCGGCCGGGTTGACCGCGAGGCAGGCCATCTCGCCGATGCCGTCCTCGGGGAACGGATACAGCGCGGCGCAGCCGAAGATGACGCCGTCGTGCTCGATGACCGTGAAGTTCTCCACTTCGCGTTCGATCAGGCCGCGGTCGCGCTTGACCAGCGTGCCGTCGGCCTCCAGCGGACTGATCAGCGCCAGGATGCCGCCGACGTCATCGGGGCCCGCTTCGCGCAGCGCCTCGAGCGTCTCCTCGACCAGCATCGTGCCGACGCCGTCGTGCTGGAACAGTTCGAGCAGCACGCTGCCGTCCAGGCCGAACGGAATCATGTGAGCGCGCGCCACGCCGCCTTCGCAGGCGCGCAGCGCGTGGCGCAGCGTGAAGGCCATGTCGGCTGTCAGCGAGTTGTCGCGCAGCAGCCGGTTGGCCTCGTCCTCGGAAATCTCGCCGAACACCGTGCCGTCGGCCCGCATGATGCCGCCCGCTTCGGACAGGATGATCAGCTTGTCCGCGTCCAGCGCAATGGCCGTCTGCGCCGCGACGTCCTCCATCGTCAGGTTGAAGGCTTCGCCGGTCGGCGAATAGCCGAGCGGCGACAGCAGCACGATGGCGCCGCCGTTGAGCGCGAACCGGATCGTCGGCACGTCGATCTTGCGCACCAGCCCGGTGTGCTGGTAGTCGGTGCCGTCGACGATGCCGACCGGCCGCGCGGTGACCAGGTTGCCCGACACGACACGCACCGTCGAGTGCGCCATCGGGGTATTGGGCAGCCCTTGCGAGAACATGGCTTCCAGGTCCAGGCGCAGCTCGCCCGAGGCCTCCTTCGCGCATTCGAGCGCGGCGGGGTCGGTGATGCGCAGGCCGTCGACGTACTGCGACTGCAGGCCGCGCAGCCGCAGCTGTTCGTCGACCTGCGGCCGGGATCCGTGGACGACGACGATGCGCATGCCCATCGCGTGCAGCAGGCTCAGGTCCTGCACCAGCGCGTTCAGCCGGCCGGCCTGGATCAGCTCGCCCGGGACGGCGACGACGAAGGTCTTGCCGCGGAACGCATGAATGTACGGCGCCACCGCCCGCAGCCAGACGACGAACTGCTGCGCCTCGGGAGCGCTTCGCAGCGCGGGCGCGGCGGTGGGAATTCCGGGCGGGGAGGGGGGGGCGGGGGGCGGCTCGGTGGCCGACGCGGCGGTGTCCATCGCGTCATTATAATTTCGGCCCATGTCTTCCTCGCAGCGACCGAGCCCCCGGCCGCGGTCCCCGCGACAGTCGCCGGCTGAGCGGCGCACCGACGGTCCGCAGCAGCCGGGCTCCGCATCCGTCCGTGGAGGTGCGCCCGCCGGCGGAAATGTACCGACCGGCGGAGGCGCGCCGGCTGGCGGAGGGGTGCCGGTTGGCGGGGGCATGCCGGCTGGCGGAGGCATGCCCACCAGTGCAGAGTCGCCTGCGGCCGGCACCGCGGCGGTGCCGCCGCGGGCGCAGCCGCGGCGGCATTCCCCAAGGCCGCAGCAAGCCTCCAGGCCGCAGCAGGCGCAGCTTCCGCCGCGCCCCTTGCCGCCTCTGACCTTTCCGGAAGCGCTGCCCGTCTCGGCCAGCCGCGACACCATCGTCGACGCGATCCGGCGTCATCCGGTGGTCATCGTCTGCGGCGAGACCGGCTCCGGCAAGACGACGCAGCTGCCCAAGATCTGCGCGCTGGCCGGCCGCGGCAGCGGCGGCCTGATCGGCCACACGCAGCCGCGGCGCATCGCCGCCACCGCGGTGGCGCGGCGCATCGCCGAGGAGCTGGGTTCGCCGCTGGGCACGCACGTCGGCTACAAGATCCGCTTCAACGAGACGCTGGCGCCGGGCGCGTCGATCAAGCTGATGACCGACGGCATTCTGCTGGCCGAGACCATGTCGGATCCGCTGCTGCGGCAGTACGACACGCTGATCGTCGACGAGGCGCACGAACGCAGCCTGAACATCGACTTCCTGCTCGGCTATCTGAAGCAGCTGATCGAAGGGCCGCGCCGCGACGACCTGAAGCTGATCATCACCTCGGCCACGATCGACGCGGAGCGCTTCGCGCGGCACTTCGGCCGGCGCACCGGCCGCGACGACGAGCACGGCCGCGCGATCGTCGAGCCGGCGCCGGTCATCGAGGTCTCGGGGCGCCTGTATCCGGTCGAGATCCGCTATCAGGGCTTCGATGAGGCGCATCGCGACGACGACGACGAAACCGACCTGCCGTCGCGCATCGACGAGGCGATCGAGACGCTGTGGCGCCAGGCGCCCGGCGACGTGCTGGTCTTTCTGCCTGGCGAACGCGAGATCCGCGACGTCGCCGATCATCTGCGCCGGCTGCACGCGCGCGAACTGGCCGCCCGCAGCGGTTCGCCGTGGTCGCGCGGCGCGATCGAGGTATTGCCGCTTTATTCGCGCCTGTCGGCCGCCGATCAGCAGCGCGTCTTCTCGGGTTCCACCGGACGCCGGATCGTGCTGGCGACCAATGTCGCCGAGACCTCGCTGACCGTGCCCGGGATCCGCTACGTCGTCGATTCGGGACTGGCGCGCGTCAAGCGCTACCGCTATCGCAGCAAGGTCGAGCAGTTGCAGATCGAGCCGGTATCGCAGGCCGCGGCCAACCAGCGGGCCGGCCGCTGCGGGCGGGTGGCCGACGGCGTCTGCATCCGGCTGTTCGACGAGGACGATTTCGCCAAGCGGCCGCGTTTCACCGATCCCGAAATCCTGCGCTCGTCGCTGGCCGCAGTCATCCTGCGGATGAAGGCGCTGCGGCTCGACGACATCGAACGCTTTCCGTTCCTGGATCCGCCGCCGCGCAAGGCGATCGTCGACGGCTACGCACTGCTGCACGAGCTTGGCGCCGTCGATGCCGAACATGCGCTGACCGAAGTCGGCCAGCAGCTGGCGCGGCTGCCGGTCGATCCGCGCATCGGACGCATGCTGCTGGCCGCGCATGCGCTCGGCTGCCTGCGCGAGGTGACGATCATCGCCGCGGCATTGTCGGCGCAGGATCCGCGCGAGCGCCCGCCCGACGCGCAGCAGGCGGCCGACCAGTCGCATCGCCGCTTCGCCGACGAGAAGTCCGACTTCGTCGGCTATGTGAAGTTGTGGGACTACTGGATCGCCGCGCAGGCCGAGAAGGAATCGAACCGCAAGCTCGCCAACCGGCTCGAACGCGAGTTCCTGTCGGCGCGCAAGCTGCGCGAGTGGGCCGACATCCATTCGCAGCTGGCGCAGGCCACGCGTGAGCTGCATTGGCGCGTCAACGAGAAGCCGGCCACCTATGAACCCATCCATCAGGCCCTGCTGACCGGCCTGCTCGGCAACCTCGGCTTCAAGCCGATGGACGAGCCGCAGTACGCGGGTACGCACCAGACGCGCTTCGCGATCCACCCGAGCTCGGCGCTGACCCGCAAGGCGCCGCGCTGGCTGATGGCTGCCGAGATGGTCGACACCGGGCGCCTGTATGCGCGCACGGTGGCGCGTATCGAACCCGACTGGATCGAGCGCGTGGGCGCGCATCTGATCCAGCGCAGCTGGTCCGATCCGGTCTGGTCGAAGTCGGCGGGCCAGGTCATCGCCTTCGAGCGGGGCGTGCTGTACGGGCTGCTGGTCTATTCGCAGCGCCGCGTCGAATACGGATCGAAGGACCCCGCTGCGGCGCGCGCCACGATGATCCGCGAGGCGCTGGTCGGCGGCGATTGGGACGGGCGGCTGCCGTTCTTCACGCACAACCGCAAGCTGGTCGCCGAGATCGAAGCACTCGAGCAGCGCATCCGGCGGCCCGATCTGCTGGTCGACGAACGCGAGCTGTTCGACTGGTACGACGCGCGCATTCCGGCCGACGTCTACTCGGCGCAGCGGCTCGAACAGTGGTGGCGCAAGGCGTCGAAGGACGACCCCTCGCTGCTGTTCCTGTCGCGCGACGCGCTGCTGCGTCGTGGTGCCGACTCGATCGGCGCCGACGCATTTCCGCGCCGGGTCACGATGCGCGGCCTCGACTTCGAGCTCGACTACCGCTTCGATCCGGGCGCCGGCGACGACGGCGTGACCCTGACCGTTCCCTTGCCGGTGCTGAACCAGGTCGACGCGGTGCGCTGCGAATGGCTGGTGCCGGGCATGCTCAAGGACAAGGTGCAGGCGCTGGTCAAGGCCTTGCCGCAGCGGCTGCGTCGGCACGTCGTGCCGCTGGCCGACTACGCCGAAGCCTTCGTCGAGCGCTGGCGCGGCCGCGAAGGCAGCCGCGGCCTGGTGGACGCGGTGATCGAGGACTTGCGCGACGAGCACTCGGTGCGGGCCGCCGCCACCGACTTCCGGCTCGAGACCGTACCGCTGCATCTGCAGATGAACTTCCGGCTCGTCGATGCGCACGGCGCGGTGCTGGCGACGTCGCGCCATCTGGCGCAGCTGCGCGCCGACCACGGCAGCCGTGCGCAGGGTGCGTTCCAGGCTGCGTTCGCGAAGCTGGCGGAGCGAGTGCCTGGCGGCGAGCAGCCGGCCCGGCGACGGGGAGCGAGCGCAGAGGACGCAACTGGCCCAGGCGGCACGTCGCGCGCGTTCGGCGCAACCGCTGAGTCGGTAGCCGCGCAGGCATCGGGCGCCGCGCAGGCGTCCGGAGGCGCGCAGACGCCCGGAGGCGCGCAGACGCCGGGCGGCGCCCACACATCGAGTCAGTCCGCTCGATCGGCGTCTTCCCCGCAAGCGCGCGCTTCAGCGTCCGCCGTGTCGTCGCCGCTGCCCGGCCAGCGCTTCACCGCCTGGGATTTCGGCGAGCTGCCCGAGCTGATGGAAGTGACGCAGAACGTGGCCGGCCGTCCGCAGGCGGTCATCGGCTATCCGGCGCTGGTCGATCGCGGCGACGCCGTCGAGCTGCAGCTGTTCGATGAACCGGAGCAGGCCGAACGCGAGCAGCGCGCCGGGCTGATCCGCCTGTTCGCGCTGGCTTTCAAGGAGCCGCTGAAGTTCTTCGAGAAGAACATTCCCGAATTCCAGAAGATGTCGCTGCTTTATGCGTCGTTCGGCGGGGCTGAAGATCTGCGCCGCGAACTGTCGGCGGCGATGATAGCGCGCGCCTGCCTCGCCGAGCCGCTGCCCACCACGGCGGAGCAGTTCGCCGCGAGGGTGGCCGAGTCGCGGCCGCGGCTGAACCTGATCGGCCAGGAGATCGCCCGCCAGCTGCTGGCCGTGCTCGTCGAGTATCAGGCGGCGCAGCGCAAGCTGGCCCAGGCCCGATCATTCGCGCAAGCGTATGCCGACATTGCGCAGCAGATCGAAGCGCTGCTGCCCAAGCGCTTCCTGAGCTTTACGCCCGCCGACCGCCTGCCGCAGCTGCCGCGCTATCTGAAGGCCGCGGCGCTGCGGCTGGACAAGCTGCGCGCCGACCCGGCGCGCGATGCGCAGAAGATGGCCGAGCTGTCGCCGCTGCTGCTCAACTATCGCCGCCTGCTCGCGCAGCGCCGCGGCCAGGCGGATGCGCGGCTCGACGAGTTTCGCTGGCTGCTCGAGGAACTGCGCGTGTCGCTGTTCGCGCAGGAGCTGCGCACGCCGATGCCGGTGTCGGTGAAGCGCCTGCAGAAGGTGTGGGCGGGGCTTTCGAGCTGAGAATACAAAGCTCAGTTCCTCCCGCTCGGCAGGACCAGATCCAGCCCCGCGAACCTCTGCACCGCGAGCACGAGCAAGGTGCAGACGATCACGACCAGCACGGACACCACCAGCACTGCCGGATCGAAATCGAACTGCAGGACGTCGAAGATCTCCACCGGCAAGGTCCGGTGGCCGGAACCGCCGGCCAGGAAGACGGCGACAGGAACGTCGCCGAAGGAGACGATGAATGCGTAGAAGGCGCCGGTGAACAGGCCGGGCTTGATGATGGGCAGTGTGACGCGGCGCAGGATGGACAGTCGGGATCCGCCCAGGCTCTGTGCCGCTTCCTCGATGCTGGGATTGATGCGGGCCAGCACGACGGCGACCGATGAGACCGCATAGGGCAGCGTGATGAAGACGTGCGCGATCAGGATGGCGGTGCGCGTGCCCAGCAGGTCCACGCCGGAGCTTTCGGCGATCCGGTTGAAAGCCATCATGAAGCCGACGCCGGTGACCACCGCCGGCATCTGCAGCGGAATGCGGAAGAACGACTCGATCGCCGGCCGCGAACGCAGTTCGCCGCGTACGAGCGCGAGCGCGGCCATGGCGCCCAGGATCGTCGACAGCAGCGCGGTGGCGGCGGCGATTCCGAGGCTGGTGCCGAGCGC
>JBFWXS010000009.1:12486-21983 GCA_050187175.1 Burkholderiaceae bacterium | reverse complement strand
GGAAGAACGACTCGATCGCCGGCCGCGAACGCAGTTCGCCGCGTACGAGCGCGAGCGCGGCCATGGCGCCCAGGATCGTCGACAGCAGCGCGGTGGCGGCGGCGATTCCGAGGCTGGTGCCGAGCGCGCGCAGATACTTGCCGGGAATGTCGAAGTAGCCGGCGAGTGAGAACTCGTTCGGCGGAATCCGGATGTGATAGCCGAACTTGCCTTCCAGCGACCCCAGCGCGATGACGAGAATGGGCAGCAGCAGGAACGCAAACACGCCGGCGACGATGAGCGACAGCACGACGTGGTGCGCCTGGGGGAGCCGGAGCGCTCTGCTCATGAGCTGCCTCGCGGACCGCCGGCGGCTCGTCCGGCAAGGACGCCGGCCAGCAGATTCAGCCCGAAGACGACGACCAGCAGCAGCGTCGCGATCGCGGTGCCCAGCCCATAGTCGATGTCGAGCATGAACTGCCGCTGGATCACCACCGGCAGCGTCAATACGCGGCCGCCGCCCAGCAGCACGGCCGAGGTGAACGCGCCGACGTTGAGATTGAACGCGATCAGCGCCGCCGACCACAGGCTGGGGCGCAGGATCGGGAACACCACGCGGCGCATGGTCGACCACCAAGTGGCGCCATGGACCTGGGCCGCTTCCTCCAGGCTGAACGGGATGGTCTGCACCGCCGAGAACACCATCATGATCAGCAGGGGCAGCGTGTACTGGACCAGTCCGATGGCGACGCCTATCTCGTTGTTGAGCATTGCCAGCGGCGTGTCGATCAGGCCGACGGCGATCAATGCCTGGTTGACCAGTCCCTCGCGGCCGATCAGCAGCGACAGGCCGAGCGCCTTGATGACGATCGATACGAACGAGGAGACCAGCAGCACGACGATCAGCGTCGAGGCAATGCGTTTCGAGCGGATCGAGGCGAGGCTGTAAGCAGTGGGAACCGCCATCAGCAGCGCGACCAGCGTCGCGCAGATGGAGACGCGGAACGTGACGACCGCCGAACCGAGATACAGGGAGTCGGTCAGCACGCGCCGGTAGTTGTCGAGGCTGATCGTCTCCGCCTGAACACCCTGTCCGAGCGAGCCGTGCAGACTCATCCAGAGCAGGACGGCCTGCGGCATCAGCAGCAGGACGCCGGCCACGATCAGGGGCGGCCACAGGAACAGCGCCCAGCGCGATCGCCGCACCGCCGGGGCCGGCGCGGATCTGTCCTCGGCGATCGGCGACGGCCGGCGATGCGGCGAGCTCTCCGTGACGGCGTTCACGGACCGGCCGCTTGCTCGATGGCGGCGCGGTCCGGCGCGCAGGGAAACACGCTGGCGGCGCCGGGGCTGCAATCGAGCCGGATCAGCTCGCCTTCATCGAGCAGCGCGTGCCGCGTCGAGCGCTGCAGGACGACCGTCTGGCCGTCGGCGAGACGCGCCACGTAGATGACGATGTTGCCCAGAAAGCGCCGCTGGACGATGCTGGCCGAGAGCCCCGCCGACGATGCGGAGACGGCGAAGCTCTCCGGACGGATCGCGACGCGGACCCGCTCGCCGATCGCGACGTGCGCACAGGGCCTGGCCTCCATGTAGACGTCGTCGGTGATGCGCAGCCTGGTGGCCGCGTCGGAGAGGTCGACGACCTCGGCCTCGATCAGGTTGACGCGGCCGATGAAGTCGGCGACGAACTCGTTGCTCGGTTCGCGGTAGATCTCGAACGGCGTGCCGCTCTGCTCGATCCGGCCTTGCGACATCAGCACGATGCGATCGCCTAGCGTCATGGCCTCGTCCTGGTCGTGCGTGACCAGGATGGCCGTCACGCCGAGTTCGCGCTGCAGGCGCTTGAGCTCCAGCTGCATCGAGCCGCGCAGCTTCTGGTCGAGGGCGCCCATGGGTTCGTCCAGCAGCAGCACCTTCGGGGAGTGCGCGAGCGCGCGCGCCAGCGCCACGCGCTGCTGCTGTCCGCCGGACAGCTCGGCAGGGAACCGCTTTGCATAGCTGCCGAGCCGGACCATGTCGAGCAGCTGCCGGACGCGCTCGTCGATGAGCCGCCGTTCGAGCTTGCGCTCGACGAGGCTGAAGCCGACGTTCTGCTCGACGGTCATGGTCGGGAACAGCGCATAGTTCTGGAACACCATGCCGACGCCGCGCTGCCGCGGCGGCGCGAAGGTCACGTCTTCGCCGCCGATCAGCACGCGGCCGCGATCGGGATGCACGAAGCCGGCGATCATGCGCAGCGTGGTCGTCTTGCCGCAGCCTGACGGGCCGAGCAGGACCACGAACTCGCCGGGCTGCACCGTCAGGTCGACGTCGTCGACGACCGTCTGCCGGCCGTAGCGCTTGCTGATGCCGGACAGCGCCAGGCTCTGGCTCATCGCTTGATCTGGCGTGCCCAGGCGTCGCGCCAGGCCTGAAGGTCCAGCTTCGCGTAGTCGACGTTCAGCGCGTTGGCCAGCTGTTCGTCGGTGAGCAGCAGGACGTCGCGGTTCTCGGGGTTCTCCATCAGCCGCTTGCGGGCGACGGGATTCATCGGCACCGAGCCGACGATACGCGTGAACTCGTACTGGACTTCCGGCTCCAGATAGGTATTGAGCAGCGCCTGTGCCGCCGCAAGATTCTGCGTACCCGCGGTGATATGGAACAGGATCGGGTTGATCGATCCGATCTTGCCGCCCAGATCGGGCTGGGCGAAGCCCGCGGGCACGCCGGTGCGCTTCAGCCGTACCGAGAAGCCGGCGTGCCATGGCGCGGCCCAGACCTCGCCGGCACTGAATTTCGCCGCCAGATCGGTCGAACTGGCATAGAAGAAGGCCGGCTTGATCGCATTGATGTCCTTGATCGTGTTCAGCACGGTCGATTCGTTGCCGCCGCGTTCGTAGGCCAGCGCGACGATGGAGTTGACGTGCTCGGAGTGCGTGATATCGGGAAAGGCCACGCGTCCGGCCAGCTTGGGGTGCGCCAGATCGGTGATGTGGGCGGGCGGGCGTAGCCCGAGCTCGGCGAACTTGACCGTGTTATAGACGACGCCGCTCATCATGGCACAGGTCACGGCGCCGAACTCGCCGCGGCTCAGCGAGGGCAGGTGGGCGGCATTCGGAACCTTCGCATAGTCGATCGGCTGGATGAAGCGGTTCGAGATGAGCGCGGGCTGCAGGTCAGGGACGCTTTCCATCGCGTCGATGGGAGCGGTGCGGCCGCGTGCCGCCAGCAGCCTCGCGAAGTTGTTCGCCGGTGTGCCCAGCACATAGTCCATGCTGACGCCGCGGGACTTGATCGGCGCCCCGGCGAGCTTGTCGAAGGCGTCTCGCCAGCTTCCTCCCCAGGTGCCGAACTTGAGTTCGCCCTTGATGTCCTGCGCCGCTGCCGGGGTCAGCAGCGCGACCGAGGCCGCCGCGCTCAATGAGCCGACGCTTGCGTGCCGAAGAAATCTTCTGCGTTCGCTGCGGATTGCGCTCTCGTTAGCCATGTCGACCTACCTTTCGATCGTCGTAGGGAGATAGGAGGCGCCGCGACCGGCTCGGCCGGTTCCGGACAGTGTCCGGAAGGAGTTGCTCAGACCGGGCGGTCTCCTCGGATCGTCACGCGTTGCATGTGACGTCGTGCGGGCGCGAAGCCGCGCTGCGCATAGAAATAGTCGGCGGTGACGCGATGCCGGGTGCAACGGTTGTCCCACATCGCGACGGAGCCGGCGCGCCACCGGAACCGGCAGCTGAGATCCAGATTGCTGGCATGCTCGTGCAGATAGTCGATCAGGGCCGCGCTCTCGGCCTCCGACAGTTCCACGATGCGCGCGTCCGCCGGCCGTGACAGGAACAGCGCGCGCTTGCCGGTCTCGGGATGGGTGCGCACCAGCGGATGCACCGCTTGCGATGCGCGCGCGTCGTCGAAGTTGCGCATCGATTTGAAGCCGCGATAGGTGGACAGGTTCTGCACGTGATGCACCGTGAGTCCGTCGACGAAGTGCCGCATCGCGGCGGACAGCGTCTCGTACGCCAGGTACATGTTCAGGAAGTGCGTATCGCCGCTGTACGGCGGGATCTCCAGCGCGTACAGGATCGAGCCGAGCGGCGGCTCCGGCAGCGCCGTGAGGTCGGTGTGCCAGTCGTCGCCCCAGTTGATCGTCTCCTCCGGCTCCTTGATCACTTCGATGATCTCGGGGTGACCGTCCATCGAGCGCGTCAGCGGATGGATGTCGAGCTCGCCGAAGCGGCTGCCGAAGGTCTTCAGCGAGTCCGGCGTCAGATGCTGATCCCTGAAGAACACCACCAGGTGCTCGAGCAGCGCCCTGCGGACGGCGTCGATCTCGAACTGACTGAGCGGCTCCGAAAGATCGATGCCATGGATCTCGGCGCCGATCGCCCCGGTGACAGGGGCAACGTTCAACTGGGTCGTCGTCACACTCGCCTCCATCGTCTTGGCGAATCGATTTCAGCACACACGATGGCATGTGGAAAGACCACGTCGCGGTGCATCGAGCCGCGGAGGCTCGTCATGCTCCCCCACCGCCGCGCGGCGCGGGCGAGGCGATATGACCGTTTTCCCTGTGTAATCGCTAAGATGAGGCGTGTCGGAGCCGGCTGCGGCTGCGTCGCTCGGGGCGGCCGCGATAAATTCAATAGTTAGCTCAGCTTAGCAATTGTTCACGACCGATGATCTGAAGTTTCTGGCGTCCCTTTCGCGCAGCACCTCATTGGCGCAGGCTGCACGAACGCTGGGCGTCACGCCGCCGGCGCTTTCGCAGCGCCTGAAGGCGCTCGAGAAGCGGCTGGGTACCGCGCTCGTCGTGAGAACGACGCGCCGGCTCGCGCTGACGCCGGTGGGCGAGCTGGTGGTCGACAAGTCGAATCTGATCCTCGACCAGATCGATGCGACGTGGCAGGCGGCGCGTGAGCAGCATCGCGGCTATGTGGGGCTGCTGCGGGTCAGGGCGCCGACCAGCTTCGGCCGCACCTACGTCGCGGCGGCCATCGCCGGCTTCAGGACCATGCACCCCGACGTCGAGATCCAGCTTCTGCTGAGCGAGCGGCCGCTGGCCGAGCACGACGACAGCGACGTCATCGTCAACGCGGGTCCGCTCGGTGCGTCGTCGATGGTCGCCTATCCGCTCGCCCGCAATGCGCGCTGGCTGTGCGCCGCGCCGGCCTATCTGGCCGGAAGGCCGCCGCTGCGCACGCCGGGCGATCTGGGCAAGCACCACATCCTCGGTCTGCAGGAGAACGATGACGACAGCACCTTGTGGCGCTTCCGATCGGGCAGCTCGGTGCGGACGTTTCGCGCCCGGCCCTCGCTGCTGACGAACGACGGCACGACGCTGACGTACTGGACGCTGTCGGGGCTGGGCATCGCGCTGCGATCCGAATGGGATGCCGCCTCGCACGTCGCGGAGGGCAGGCTGGTGCGCGTGCTGCGCAGCTGGACGCTGCCCGACGCGGACATCGTGGCGCTGGTGCCTGCGAAGCGGCAGGGGACCGAGCGAGTGCGGGGCTTCGTCAGATATCTGCAGCAGCGGCTGGGGCCGACGCCGCCATGGCGCTGAAGGGCCTTGTCGCGCAGCCCTCCGGCCCTGCGCGGGCAGCGGGCACGGCGAGCGGAGCGTCTTAGCCGGCCATGACCATCAGCGGCTGCGCGCGATCGCCTTCGCCGGGCAAGGGCGGAATCGGATCGGGCTGCGTGGCGAACAGATCGGCGAACTCGGGCGCGCTGAGCTGGATCAGGCTGAGCAGCTTCGGCGTAATGCCCACCTGCTGACGGCCGACGTGGCCGGCCAGCCGGAGCAGCGTATCCAGCGTCCGTTCGGTGAAGGCCGGCTGCGCCTGGCTGGGGTCGGCCCGTGCCAGGACCGCCTGCACGATGGCGGCGCGCACGGCGAAGCCGCTGCGGCGGGCTTCGGCCAGCAGCTGGCGCAGCGACATCAGCCCCCAGCGCATGTCGGTGAGGCAGACCAGCATCTGTTCGCCTTCCTGGTCGACGACGTGGCCGCCGCTGTCGCGCACTCGATCGGCGTACTGCGCCATGGCCCGCTCGGCCACGCCGATCGGGGCGCCGAGGGTTTCGAAGCGGAGCAGGACGAGCAGGTTGACCATGGACGGCGGCGGACGGTTCGGATCAGGCGATCTGGATCGGGCGGTTCGGATCGGGCGGTTCGGATCGGGCGGTTCGGATCGGGCGGCCCGGGCTCAGGCGCGGATTCGCGGATTCCGGCGTTTCGCCGCAGCTTATCGGGCGCCGCGCCGCGGCGGCAGCGCCAGGCGACGGGCGGCGCCCGACGAGCGCCGGCCGCCGCTGTCAGCCGGAACCGGGGGATTCGCGTTAGTCCCTAGGCGGCGGCTGATGCAAGTGCCGAGCCGATATTGCACAATCCGACTCCCGCCGACCGGCGGGCTGTTCATCAAGGCGGCGAAAATGGCGTTCCGTCCCGGTTCGTGTCTGAAATTGGCCTGCGGCGGGGCGCTGGGCCTGTTGCTTGGCGTGGGCGTCAATGCTGCTGCGTTCGCGCAGGCCGGCGGGCCGCCGGCCGCGCCGGTGCGGCCGGCGCTGGCGTCGATCGCTCCCGGCACGGCTTCCGTCGTCCCCGGTGCGCTGTCTGGCGCGGCCGGCACAGTGTCAGCCGCGACGTCCGCCCCGGCCGGCGCGCCGGGCCTCGTCTTCGTGCTGAACTCGCGCGACGCCAGCGTCTCCAAGGTCGATCGCGGCCGCCTCGGCGAAGTCGGGCGGCTGAACGTCGGCAAGGAGCCGCACCATCTGTATCCGACGCCCGACGGCCGCTCGCTGATCGTGGCCAGCGCGATGAGCAACGAGTTGCATTTCCTGGACCCGCTCACCGGCGAGCTGCAGCGCCGCATCGCCGGCATCGACGATCCCTACCAGATCGGCTTCTCGCCCGACAACCGCTGGTTCGTCACCGCGGCGCTGCGCCTCGACCGTGTCGACCTGTACCGCTACGACGGCAGCTCGCTGACGCTGTCGCAGCGCGTGCCGCTGCCGAAGGCGCCCAGCCACCTGTGGTTCTCGGCCGACAGCCGCTTCGTGTTCGTCACGCTGCAGGAAAGCAACGAGATCGCCGCCATCGATCTGGTGCAGCAGACGCTGGCCTGGAAGATGCCGACCGGCGCGCAGCCGGCCGGGCTGATCATGACGCCCGACGACAAGTATCTGCTGGTCGGCGTGATGGGCGAGAACTACGTGCAGGTCATCGACTGGCGCCGCCGCGAGACGGTGGCGCGCATCGTCACCGGCAAGGGCGCGCACAACTTCCGGGGGCTGGGCGACAAGCGCCACGTCTTCGTGTCGAACAGGGCCGAGAACACCGTGTCGCTGATCGACATGCAGACGATGACGGTGGCGGGCAGCTTCGCGGTGCCCGGCGGTCCCGACTGCCTCGAAGTCAGCGCCGACCGGCGGCAGCTATGGGTCACGGCGCGCTGGGCCAAGCAGGTGGCGGTGGTCGATCTGGAGACGCGCCGCGTCGTGCGCACGATTCCGGTCGGACGTTCGCCGCACGGCCTGTACTTCCACGACCGGGCGCCCACGCTCTGAACGCCATGGCGGGTCTCGCGGTTCGCCGCATCCTGCGGCGGATTCAGGCTGCGGCGCGCCGCTGGATGCCGGTCGTCGCGCTGACTGCGTTCGCGCTGGCGTCCGCACCGGCCGGCGCAGCCACCACCTGCCGCGGCATTGTCTACCTGACGCTGGACACGGGGAACATGAGCCAGGCCGAGCGCATCGCCGGCATCCTGCAGCGCCACGGTGTGCGGGCGACCTTCTTCCTGGCGAATGAAGCCACGCCGCGCGGCGACCACGCGCTCGACGACAGCTGGGCGGAGTTCTGGCGAAAGCGGGTCGCGGAGGGACATGCCTTCGGCTCGCACACCTTCGATCACGTCTACTTTCGCGGCGCCACCGACGGCGCGGCCGGCCGCCGCTATCGGGCGCGGCCGCAGTTCGGTGCCGACGCCGGCCGCATGCTGCAGTGGAACGACGAGCAGCTATGCGCCGAGCTGCGGCGCGTCGATACGCGCTTTCGCGGACTCACGGGCCGTGGCCTCGACCCGCTGTGGCGAGTGCCGGGCGGCCGCGCGCCGGCGCTGGTCATGCGCGGTGCCGCGCAATGCGGCTACGAGCACGTCGGCTGGTCGGCAGCAGGCTTCCTAGGCGACGAACTGCCGTCGGAGACGTATCCGAACCGGCGGCTGCTGGCCGATTCCCTGGCGCGGATCCGCCCCGGCGACATCCTGATGGCGCATCTAGGCATCTGGTCGCGCCGTGATCCGTACGCGCCGACGCTCGACCCGCTGATCGCGGGGCTGAAGGCGCGCGGACTGTGTTTCGGCACGATTCCTGAACATCCGGCTTTCAGCCGGAAGGGGACGTCTTGAACGCGTGGTTCGACGATCCCCTGGCGGCGGCGCAGCAGTGGCTGTTCGAGTCGCTGATCCAGCCCTTGCTGTACGCAGCCGGCTGGATGCGCTACCAGGAGGAGGCTTTCGACGCCACCGAATGGCTGCTGCTCGGCATGGTGGAGGTGCTCGTGCTCGCGCTCGTGCTCGGCGCCTGCGAGCGCCGCTGGCCGGCCGAGCCGACCACCGACCGCGGCGCGGTTCGCACCGACGTCGCCTATACCTTGCTGCATCGGCTCGGCGTGTTTCCGCTGCTGGCCTTCGCGCTGCTGACGCCCCTGTTCGACGGCATCGAGGCCAAGCTGAGGCTGCTCGGCGTATCGCGGCCGAACCTGGAGCAATGGCTGCCCGATGCACTGTCCGGTCCGGTGCTGGGCTTCGTGCTGTACCTGGTCGTGCTCGATGCGCTCGACTACTGGATCCATCGCGGCCAGCATCGCTGGCGCTGGTGGTGGGAGCTGCACGCCGTCCACCACAGCCAGCGCCAGATGACGCTGTGGAGCGACAACCGCAGTCATCTGTTCGACGATCTGCTGCGCGATGCGCTGCTCGCCGCCGCCGCGTTGATCATCGGCATCGCGCCGGCGCAGTACGTGATGCTGATCGTGGCGGTGCGCGTCTGGCAGAGCGTGCAGCACGCGAATCTGCGCTGGCGCTTCGGCGAGGTCGGCGAGCGGCTGCTGGTGAGCCCCTCGTTCCACCGGCGGCACCACGCGATCGGCTTCGGCCACGAAGGCAAGGCCCACGGCTGCAACTTCGGCGTGCTGCTGCCGTGGTGGGACCAGCTGTTCGGCACCGCGGATTTCCGCGCCGGCTTCGTTCCCACCGGCATCCGCGACCAGCTGGACGGCCGCGATTACGGACGCGGCATCGTCGCCCAGCAGTGGCGTGCCGTGCAGAGGTGGTTCGCACGGGCGTGAGGGGAGGACGCACGCAATCGACCGCCGCGCAGTTCGAGGCGCGGCAGGCGCCGACAATCGGCGTGCCGGTCCGCCGGCCGGTATGATGACGCGATGGACAGGATTCTGAAGGCATTCGGCCGCGCGCTGGTCAGCCAGCTCCATCCGAAGATGCTGGCGCTGATCATCGTGCCCTTCATCGTCGCGATCGTGTTCTGGG
>JBFWXS010000009.1:10783-12386 GCA_050187175.1 Burkholderiaceae bacterium | reverse complement strand
GCCGGCCGGTATGATGACGCGATGGACAGGATTCTGAAGGCATTCGGCCGCGCGCTGGTCAGCCAGCTCCATCCGAAGATGCTGGCGCTGATCATCGTGCCCTTCATCGTCGCGATCGTGTTCTGGGTGCTGGCCGCGTTCCTGGTATGGACACCGCTGACCGGCTGGCTGCAGGGCGCGCTGTTCGACGGCGGCTTCATGGCCACCGTGCACGGCTGGGCCGCGCAGATCGGCCTGGGCGGCCTGCGCGACTGGCTGCCGGTACTACTGGCGCTGCTGATGCTGGTGCCCTTGATGTTCGTCAGCGCCGTCGTGCTGATCGCCGTGTTCGCGATGCCCATCGTCGTGCGGCATCTCGGCGGCGGCCCGTATCGCGACGTCGAGCGGCGCGGCTCGCTGGCGCTGGCGGCCAGCCTGTGGAATGCGCTGTCGGCCGCGCTGGTGTTCGGCATCGGCTATCTGCTGACCTTGCCGCTGTGGCTGATCCCGCCGCTGGCGCTGGTCGTGCCCTGGCTGTGGTGGAGCTGGCTGACGGCACGCGCCATGCGCTTCGACAGCCTGGTCGAGCACGCGTCGGCCGACGAGCGCCGCGGCATCATCGCCGTGCGGCGCCGCGAGTACTTCGGGCTGGCGCTGCTGGTCACGGCACTGAACTTCATTCCGCCGCTGTTCCTGATCACGCCGGTGCTGTCGGCGCTGGCCTTCGCGCACTATTCGCTGGCGCGGCTGCGCGAAGCACGTCCCGCGGCCGCCGGCCAGCCGGGATCGGGCAGCGGTGCTGCCGGCAAGGAGCTGCCGTGGACTTCGGCCTGATCATCATCGGCGACGAGATCCTGTCCGGCAAGCGGCAGGACAAGCACTTCCCGCGCGTCGTCGAACTGCTGCGCGAACGCGGCCTGCAGCTGTCGTGGGCCGAGTATCTGGGCGACGACCGGCGCCGTCTCACTGACTGTCTTGCGCGCAGCTTCGCCGTTCCCGATCAGACCGTGTTCTGCTGCGGTGGCATCGGCGCCACGCCCGACGACCATACGCGGCAGGCCGCCGCCGCGGCGCTCGGCGTCGATCTGATGCTGCACCCCGAAGCGGCGGCGTTGATCGCGCAGCGCACGGCCGACATGGCCGCACAGGGGCAGGGCAGCGCGGACATGTCGCTGCCGGTGAACCGGCAACGGCTCAAGATGGGCGAATTCCCGGCAGGCGCCGAGCTGATTCCCAATCCGTACAACCGCATTCCCGGATTCTCGATCCGCGGCCATCACTTCGTGCCCGGCTTTCCGGTGATGGCCTGGCCCATGCTCGAATGGGTGCTCGACACGCATTGCCGCGAACTGTTTCACCGCGACGCGCGCGGCGAGCGCTCGTTCATCGTCTACGAGCTGGCCGAGGCGACCGCGACGCCGCTGATGGAAGAGATCGAAAGCAGCTTCCCCGGCATCAAGGTGTTCAGCCTGCCGTCGGTGGGCGAGGACGGTAGTCGCCGTCATATCGAACTTGGTGTGAAGGGGCCGGCGGGGCTGGTCGATGCGGCGTATGCGCGGCTCGCCGAAGGGACGCGGGCGCTCGGCGGGCAGATCGCCTAGTTTCGGCGGGGAGCGGCAGGCGC
>JBFWXS010000009.1:0-10683 GCA_050187175.1 Burkholderiaceae bacterium | reverse complement strand
TTACGGCCCGTCTGCGGCCCGCGATTAAGCATTTTCTTTGCTGAGTTCGGCATCTCCGAACAATCGGCTTGTAGCGCCATTCAACGGCCGGCATACTGCGCCGGTCGTCCACCAGGAGGCCCAGTGCGGCAGATCGTCGACAAGATCGGCATCATCCTTTCGCGCTATTCGTTCGAGCGTAGCGAATGGGGGGTGACCGAGCTCGCCGCTGAGCTGGGATGGCCGAAGTCGACGGTGAGCGAGATCCTGGCCAGTCTGGCTGCGCAGGGCTTCGTCGAGCGGACGCCGCGCGGCCGCTTCCGGCTCGGCTGGCGGTTCTTCGAGCTCAATCAGGTGCTGCTCGAGTCGACGCCGCTGGTGCGCGAAAGCCGGCGCGTGATGCAGGAACTGGTCGAGAGGCACGGCGAGTCCAGCCATCTGATGGTTCTGGAACGTCACCAGGCGGTCATCGTCGAAAAGGTGCAGGCCTCGCTGGCGATGCAGATCCTGATGTCGCGCGTAGGCTTGCGCCTGCCGGCCCACTGCTCCGGCTGCGGCAAGATGCTGCTGGCCTGTCGGCCGTGGGATGAGGTTCGCAGCGTGTTCGACGATGTCGAACTCGTGCCTTTCACACCGCAGACGATCACCTCGCTCGATGCTCTGGAGCGTGAGCTAGACACGATTCGCCGCGCCGATCTCGCCTTCGATCGCGAGGAGATCGTGCCCGGTCTGACCTGCGTCGCGGCCCCCGTGCGCAACGACGAGGGCAAGGTGATCGCCTCGATCAGCGTCTCGATCCCGACCTATCGCTTCGCCGAAGGCGAGACGGGATTCGCGGACATGGTTCGCAACGCCGCGCTGCGCGTCTCGCGCCGGCTCGGCTTCGATGCCGGGGATCTGAAATCCCGGCCAAGGACACTCTGATGAACGCACCTCTTGACGCCGCGCTGCGGCAGATCTCGCTCGATGACCGCTACGACGCGGCCGACGGCCTGGTCTATCTGACCGGCATGCAGGCCCTGGTCCGGCTGCCGCTGATGCAGCGGCAGCGCGACCAGGCGGCCGGGCTGAACACGGCCGGCTATATCACCGGCTACCGCGGCTCACCGGTGGGCGGCTACGACCAGGCGCTGTGGAAGGCTGGCCGGCAACTGGACAAGCACCACATCAAGTTCGTGCCCGGCGTCAACGAGGACCTGGCGGCCACGGCGCTGTGGGGAACGCAGCAGCTCGACCAGTTTCCGGGGGCGCGCTATGACGGTGTGTTCGGCATCTGGTACGGCAAGGGTCCCGGCGTGGACCGGTCCGGCGATGCACTGCGCCATGCCAACCAGGCCGGCACTTCGCGCCATGGCGGCGTGCTGGCGGTGGCCGGCGACGACCACGGCGCGAAGTCGTCGACGATGTCGGCGCAGACCGACTTCATCTTCCAGGCCGTTTCGATGCCCGTCCTGGCACCGGCTACGGTGCAGGAGTATCTCGACTACGGGCTGCATGGCTTCGCGATGTCGCGCTTCTCGGGGCTGTGGGTCGCGATGAAGGCGGTGACCGACACCATCGAGGTCGCCGGCATCGTCGATGTGTCGCCGGCGCGCGTCCAGATCGTGCTGCCCGCCGATCAGCCGATGCCGCCGGGCGGCCTGAACCTGCGCTGGCCGGAGGAGCCGTTCCTGAAGCTCGAAGAGCGCCTGGCGCGCTGGAAGCTGCCGGCGGCGCTGGCCTATGCGCGCAGCAACAAGCTGGATGCGCACTGCTTCGGCCGTGCCGACGGCGAGCCGGCGCGGCTGGCGATCGTGACCGGCGGCAAGAGCTGGCTCGACGTGATGCAGGCGCTGAACGACCTGGGCATAGACGAGGCCGCGGCGCGCGCGCTCGGCTTGAAGGTCTACAAGGTGGCGATGCCCTGGCCGCTGGAGCCGCACGGCATCGCGGCGTTCTGCGCCGGTGCCGAGGAAGTGCTGGTGATCGAGGAGAAGCGCGCGCTGATCGAGACGCAGCTGAAGGAGCTGCTGTACGCCGCCGCGGAGCGTCCGCGGGTAGCCGGCAAGGCGGCGCCGGACGGGACGGTGCTGTTGCCGGACTATGGCGAGCTGTCGCCGGCGCTGTGCGCGCGTGTCATCGCCGCGCGGCTGCGGCAGTGGGCTGGGCGGCCCGACGACCGGCGCGGTGCCTTCCCATCGGAAACGCTGTCGCGCATCGATGCGCGGCTGGCGCAGCTCGACGCCGGCGACCGGCCGGCCAAGGTGTTCCAGCCCATCGAGCGCATTCCGTATTTCTGTGCCGGCTGTCCGCACAATACGTCCACGCGCGTACCCGAAGGCTCGCGCGCGATGGCCGGGATCGGCTGCCACTTCATGTCGCTATGGATGGACCGCTCCACCGCGACCTTCACGCACATGGGCGGCGAGGGCATGGCCTGGGTCGGACAGGCGCCGTTCTCCGAAACTCCGCACATGTTCCAGAACCTGGGTGACGGCACCTGGTTCCATTCCGGATCGATGGCGATCCGGGCGGCGGTCGCGACGCGTACGCCGATCACATACAAGATCCTGTTCAACGATGCAGTGGCCATGACCGGCGGCCAGAAGCACGACGGCCAGGTGACGCCGCAGCTGATCGCCCGGCAGGTGCGTGCCGAAGGGGTCGAGAAGATCGTCGTCGTCACCGACGAGCCCGACAAGTATCCGGCCGGCTACTTCGATGCCGGCATAGCCGTGCATCACCGCAGCAAGCTCGACGAGGTGCAGCGCGAACTGCGCGACTACCGCGGCGTGTCGGTGCTGATCTACGACCAGACCTGCGCGGCCGAGAAGCGCCGCCGCCGCAAGCGGGGTGCGTTCCCCGATCCGGAGCGGCGCGTGTTCATCAACGAAGCCGTCTGCGAGGGCTGCGGCGATTGCGGCGTGCAGTCCAATTGCGTGGCGATCGAGCCGGTCGAGACCGAGTTCGGCCGCAAGCGCGCGATCAACCAGTCGGCCTGCAACAAGGACTTCTCCTGCCTGAACGGCTTCTGCCCGAGCTTCGTGACCGTGCACGGAGGACGGCCGCGGCGCGGCAGATCGGCCGTGGCCGGCGATCGGTTCGATCCCGCTGCCGGACTGCCGGAGCCGGACCTGCCGCGCATCGACGGCGCCTGGTCGCTGCTGGTCACCGGCATCGGCGGCACCGGCGTGGTGACGATAGGACAGATCCTCGGCATGGCCGCGCATCTGGAGGGCAAGAACGTCACGGCGCTGGACATGGCCGGCCTGGCGCAGAAGAACGGCGCGGTCATGAGCTTCATCCGCTTCGCGCAGGCCGGGCAGCCGCTGTATGCGCCGCGCATCGGCGCCGCGGGAGCCGACGCTGTGCTCGGCGGCGACCTGGTGGTTACCGCGGGCCGCGAGGCGCTGCTGCGGATGCGGCAGGGCCATACGCGCGTGGTGGTGAATGCGGCGCGCATTCCGACCGCGGAGTTCACCCGCAATGCCGACTGGACCTTTCCGCAGGGATCGATGGAGTCGGCCATCGCCGATGCGGCCGGCGCCGACCGGCTTGCGCTGGTCGACGGTACGCGGCTCGCCACGGCGCTGCTGGGCGACGCCATCGCGGCCAACCTGTTCCTGCTCGGCTTCGCCTGGCAGCGCGGCCTGCTGCCGGTGTCGGTGCAGGCGATAGAGCGTGCCATCGAGCTGAACGAAGTCGCGGTCGAGCAGAACAAAACGGCCTTCGCATGGGGCCGGCTGGCGGCCGTGGATATCGCGCGCGTCGAAGCGGCGGTTGCGCCGCCGCCGCAAGCGGTGCCGGTGGCGCGCAAGCTGTCGGCTTCGCTCGACGAAGTGGTGGCGCGGCGCGTCGACTTTCTTGCCGACTATCAGGATGAACGCTATGCGCAGCGCTATGCCGGCATCGTCGATCGCGTGCGGGCCGCCGAGCGCCGGCTGCTCGGCGACGGGGCGCCGCTGAAGCTCACTGAGGCCGTGGCCCGCAATCTGTTCAAGCTGATGGCCTACAAGGACGAGTATGAAGTCGCGCGGCTCTATACGAGCGGCCCTTTCCTGGACCGCTTGCGCGAGCAGTTCGACGGCGACTTCCGCCTCGGCGTGCATCTGGCGCCGCCGTTGCTGGCCAAGCGCAACGCGAAAGGCGAGCTGATCAAGCGCGAGTACGGTCCGTGGATGCTGAAGGCGTTCGGCTGGCTGGCGCGTGCGAAGCGGCTGCGCGGCACGATCTTCGATCCGTTCGGTCATACCGAGGAGCGGCGCGGCGAACGGCAGTTGATCACCGACTACGAACGCACGCTGGACCGGCTGCTGGCGACGCTGGACCGCGAACGGCTGCCGCTGGCGGTGGAGATCGCCGGCGTGCCGGAGCAGATCCGCGGCTTCGGCCACGTGAAGGCCCGGCATCTGCAGGCGGCGCGTGAGCGGCAGCGGACCTTGATGGCCGAATACGCGCAGGCGCCGGCGGTGATTGCATAGGGTGCGGCTGCTCAGGGCCGCTTCAGCACTTCGTCGACCCATCGGCTGACACGCTCGCGCGCCTGGTCGCGCGAGGCGGGGTGTTCGCCGACGTTGTACTTGCCGAAAAGAAGCGTCTTCCTGACCGGATTGTCGAACGAGTGGCCGGCACCGGGGTAGACGACGATCTCCATCAGAGAGGGATCCGTCTGTGCCGCCTTCAGCGTTTCGCACTGGGCCACCGGCGTCCAGTTGTCATCGTCGCCGATCAGCGCCAGCACCGGCTTGATGAGGCGCACCTTGGTGAAGGTGGCGAAGACGCAGGCCGGATACATCACGAGGCCCGCGACGAAGCCCTTGCCGCCTACGGTGTTCTCGTGGACCGCGAGGAGCGCGCTGCCGCCGCCGTGCGATTGCCCCATGAGCGCGATGCGATCAGCGCGCGCGAAGGGCTGCGCCTGCAGCCAGACCAGCGCCGAGCCGGCGTCGTCGGAGCGTCTGCTGGCCCAAGGCCCTTTCGGGTTCTGGCACAGGCTTGCTACGCCGCGTGTAGCCAGGCTGTCGACCATCAGGAAACCGACGCCGCGCTCGTTGAAGAACCGGGCCCAGTGTCCTTGAAGATTCAGGTCGAGGCCGCCGCAGCCATGCAGGAAAACGACGAATGGCGCGGCGGCATCGCCGGCAGGGCGGAACAGTTTCGCGTTGAGTTCGCCGCTCGTCGCGTTGCCGTCGTCGAAGGTTCGCAGGCGGTCGGGCCGCCATGGGATTTTCACATCTTCCTGTGCGCTTGCCGCTATAGGCATGGCGGTGCACAGTGACAGCAGGGAGCCGACAAGCAAACCACTGAAGCGAGCGCGCATGGCATTCCTCCCGCGCCAACGATATCACGCGGCCTGGTCGGGCGCTAAGCGGCTGCTGCTTGTTCGTGTTCGCCGCTCGTTTGCGTTCGTCACCTTTGCGCCCGCAGCTACACCGTCATGCGCCAAGGCGAGCTTCCAGCCCGGCGCCCGGCGGCGGCGCCTCCCGCTTCGTCTTGCGTAAGCCGGCTTTCAGACTGGTGGTGGCGGCAGCTGAACGGTTGGTCCATGTCCAGCAATAGTCGCGTTCGAGTGAGACGTCGAGCACGCCCGAAGACCTGGCCACGCTTCGCAGCCGTGCGGGAGCGCGGACTACGACGCCGTCGTGATAGTGCACATTGAAGTTCAGCGGTTCCGTGGAATCGAACTGCCATTGCACCGACTGTCCCGGCGCCAGCCGGCTGCACCATTCGACGATCCTGCCGGGCGCGATCTGAAATTCGGCCGAGGCGCTGCCGTCCTCGGACCAGCGAATCTCGACGATCTCGGGACGCGTGGTCTCGGCGAGCGCGGAGCCGCCCAGCAGAATCAGGCCCGGAACCAGGAGGGCGGCGTTAGGCATGTCGGCTCGCATCGAATGGGAGCCGACATTGTCTCGCAAACCCGTGCTTGGCTGACGAACCCGTGATTCGCCGGCGAATCCGTGACTGTCCGGGGAGCTCGTGACTGCCCCGCGAATTGGTGACTGTCCGGCCGATCCGTTCCTAGTCGCGGGCCTCCGGCGCCGCTTCGGGAACGTAGACCATCGACCCGTCCCGCAGCCGGTAGGCCACGCCGGCCTTGCTGCCTTGACCCTCGCCGATCTCGCCGCTGGCCTGATAGCGTTCGATCTTCTGGCCGTCCTTGACGATGATCTCCATGTCGCGCTGGCCGGGGTTCTTGATCACCGTGACCGAGTCGGCCGAGAACGGGTTGGCCGGGCTGTTCGCCACGGCCAGCAGCAGCGCGGCGATGATGACGAGGAAGACGTCGATCAGGTTCACCACCGACAGGATGGGGTCGTCCGCGTCGCTGTCGTCCATCAGGCGCAGCTGCTTCATGCGGAGACCTCCGGCAGCGTGCCGGTGGCGGCGGGCCGTGATCTTGACGCTAGCGGGGGCGACACCGCGGGCGACGCAGCCGGTGACGCAGCCGGTGACGCCGCGGATGATGCCGCGGATGATGCCGACCCAGCCGCGAATGTCGATGCAGCGCTTTGCTCGATCGCCGCCAGCTCTGTCGCATACCAGCGCTTGCGCACATTGACGACGATGAAGCTGATCGCGGCGGCGAGCAGCGCGAGGATCACGGCCGAGAACGCGACCATCAGGCTGCGTGAAACGTCCGCCAGCTGGCCGTCGGCCAGCGCCTTCAGCGCCGGCCCCATCGGAATCATGGTGGCGACCAGGCCGAGCATCGGCGCCACGCGTGTGGCGATGCGCGCGAACTCGAGCCGCCTGACGGCGATGGTCTCCAGATCGAGCGGGGTCAGACGCGGGTCGGCGGCAAGCGCGGCCTGCAGCTCGAAGCCGGCGCGCGAGCCGCGCGCGCGCTGCCAGGCCTGCCAGCCGAATGCACCGAGCGCGTAGAACGAATAGGCGAACAGCACGGCGATGGCGATCAGCACCGGATACAGGAAGAACTGGCTGATGCCATACATCGCCGATTCGATAGGGGTGGTCACGTAGCAGACTCCTTGGGGTACGCCATCACGGCGCGCAGGGGACGGGAAAAGGGTGTGGCCTGCACCGCGGCGCCGGCGAGCATCAGCAGTGCGAGCAGCAGCATCGGTGCGAGCGGCACCGAATCGGCCGCCGGCGGCTGTTGCGGACTGACCGGCTCCAGCCGCAAGCCCGAGACCGGCGGCATTGCGGGCTCGCTGACGACGGCAGGCGCTTCCGGCGCGGGCTGCTCGGCGGAGCTGGCTTGCATGGCCGCGGCCGGTTCGGGAGCCGCGGCCGGCGGCTGCGCCGGTGAAGCGGCGCGCGGCGCATCCAGCCCGAAGCCGCCGCCGGCGCGCGGCTGCGCGTCGACGTAGGCAGCGAAGCGCGCGTTGTCGCTGCGCGCGTCGAAGCGCTGCGCGAGGTCGCGCCAGCGCTGCTTCAGCACGCGCAGCGTGGCCGCATCGGTCTGCCAGTAGCCCTGGCGGGCGGCCTCCAGCATGCGCTCGATGGTCTGCGCCAGCGCATGCGGGTTGTTCGACTCGAACCATCGCCGCAGGCCGAGACGATGCTTGTCATGCACATACACTTCGACCATCTGCTGCCACTGGTCGTCGCGGACGATCTCGCGCGCGGTGGCGGTCCAACCCCACAGGTTGTTGGTGGCGTCCAGGACTTGCAGCGTGCCGGAGTAGCCTTCGCGCATCAGGCCCTGAATGTAGCCGGGATGGAACTGGCGCGTGGCCAGCTCCTTGGCCAGGAACTGGGCCGCGCCTTCGACGCGGCCGGCCCCGGCGCCGCGCAGATTGCTGATGTACAGCTCCGGTGCCTTGCCGTCGAGATGGCGGACGGCGAGGGCGATGCCGCCGAGGTACTGGAACGGATCGTCCGTGGTCAGCATGCCGTACAGGTTCGATGAGCGCGACAGCACGGCGCCTTCGGTGCCGCGCAGATGCTCGGCGTAGAGATTGACGCCGGCCGCGCCTTGCATTCCTGCGCGCCCCCAGGCGGCTTCGTCGGGTCCGTACGCGAACTGCATCCGCGACAGGTACAGTTCGGCCAGCTTGCGGTCGCCCTCGGCGCGGCCGTTCCACGTGTCGGTGGCCAGCGTCGCGTCGTCCAGGCCGGTGCCGTAGCGGCCCGACTCGGACGAGAACACGCGGGTTGCGCCGGCTCGTTCGGCGGCGGCGGCGTCGACGCCGCGTGCGACCAGCTGCCGGGCCAGCGTGCGCGCGTGCGCCGCCACCGGGTTGTCGGGCTCGCCGGCCTGCGAAGCCAGCAGCGCGGCCTGAGCCAGTTGCTTGATGACGTTGGGAAAATGATCGCGGTAGAGGCCGGTGGCCGACAGCACGACGTCGACGCGCGGGCGCCCGAGCTGCTCGCGCGGCACCAGCCGCACGCCGGTGACGCGCCCGCCGTCGTCCCATACCGGTTCGACGCCGAGCAGCCACAGCGCCTGCGATTCGAGCAGGCCCTGGTGGCGCATCGTTTCCACCGACCACAAGCTGAAGGTCAGCTTGGCCGGCTGGCGGCCGCGCAGCCGGCGGTGCTCGGCGAGCAGGCGATCGGCGGCTTCGCGGCCGGCGTCCCAGGCCTGCCGCGTCGGCACGCGCGACGGATCGAAGCCGTACAGGTTGCGGCCGGTCGGGTAGGCATCCGGGTTCTTCACCGGATCCCCGCCGTACGAGGTCGCCAGATGCCGGCCTGCCAGCACGGCGAGCAGGCCGCGCATCTCACCCTCGGCGCCCAGCTTGTCGTAGGCGCTGCGCGCACGCTGCAGTTCCGCGCGCAGCGGCGGAGGCAGGCCGTCGCTGCTTTCGCCCGCCACGACGTGGCGCTCGAGCAGCCGGTACGGGGAGGTCTCGGCGAGCTTTTCCCATGGGCCGACCAGCGCCTCGTCGAGGTCCTCGTCGCGCACGCCGGCATGTCGCGCCGCCGCTTCCCAGAACGGGCGCCCCAGCATCAGCAGCACCGTGCCGAGCCGGTGTGCCTGCGCAGGCGGCCGGCCGAGCGTGTGCAGGCCCAGCGGCTGCGCGGTCTGCGCGAGTTCGTGCAGATGCGCATGCAGCATGTCGGCGAAGGCCGGCAGCTCGGCGCGGGCGCGCGTCTCATCCCAGCCCAGGTCGGCGATGATGCGTTCCTTGCGCGCTGCGGCCAGCAGGTCGGCGGCGAGCCGCTCCTTGACCGCGCCTTCGTCCTGCGCTGCCCATTGATGCAGCAGCGAATGCATGCGGCTCAGCGCGTCGTGCAGGCCGCCGGGAACGAAGGGCGGCGTCTGGTGGCTGACGATGACCGCGCGGCCGCGACGCTTGGCCTGCTGCGCCTCGCCGATATTGTCGGCGATGTACGGATAGGCTACCGGCACGTCGCCGACGGCCAGCATCGGCGGATCGTAGACCGACAGGCCGCGTTCCTTGCCCGGCAGCCATTCCTGCGTGCCGTGGGTGCCAAAGTGGACCAGGGCGTCGGCGCGCCACTGCTCGCGCGCCCATAGATAGACCGCGAAGTAGTGATGCGACGGCAGCGCCGTCGTCGAGTGATAGATGGCCTTCTCATGATCGATGCCGCGTTCGCCGCGCGGCGGCTGCGGCAGCAGCACCACGTTGCCGAGCCGCAGCCGCGGCACGACGAAGAACAGCTGTTCGCCGTCGCGGACGATCATCGTCGACCGTTCCGGATCGCCCCACGCGTCGTGCAGCGCCGCCTGCGTGGCAGCCGGCAGCCCGGCGAGCCAGGCGCGGTAGCGCGACAGCGGCAGGCGCTCGGCCAGCCCGTCGCGCAGCAGCGGTTCAAGCGCGCCTTCGCGATAGGCGGGCGCCAGCAGACGCTGCAGCCGTTCGATCAGTGCGCGTTCGTCGGGCGTCTCGGTGGTGTAGCCGGCCTCGCGCAACGTCTCGAGCGTGCTGCGCAGGCTGCGCGGCACGTTCAGGAACGAAGCCGAGAAGTTCTTTTCGCCAGGCGGATAGTTCCAGTAGAAGACAGCGAGCCGCTTGTCGGCATTGGCCTTGCGCTGCAGAGCGACCAGCCGCAGCGCCTTGTTGACCACGGCATCGGCTTGCGCGGCGATCGGCAGCACCTGCGCATCGGCGCTGCGCGTCGCGGCGGCGACCTGGATGTCGATCACGCCCGAGTATTCGGGCTGGGCCAGATAGAAGGGCACGTCCATCAGCGCCACGCCCTGCGGATTGGCGCGCCAGGCGGCCTCGTCGCCGCGTCGATACGGCATTGCCTGGACCACGGGGATGCCGAGCGCGGCGAACTCGCGGCGGCGGTCCTCGGGATTCAGCATGATCTGCGTCGTGATCAGCGCATCAGCCAGCACGCGTGCGTCGGTACCGCCGGGACGCAGCATCCGCGTGAAGCCGTCCGGGTCGAGCATAGGCGTGTAGAACGGCAGCGCGAGCGCGCCGGCGCGTTCGATGCGCGCGATCAGATCGTCGATGAACTCGGTCTGCATCGACGCGATGTACTGCTGATGCAGCGCGATGCCGATGACCGGCGTGCCGGGCGGCGGCTTGTTCCAGTCCAGATAGTCGCGCGGGTCGGCGAACACCAGGCCGGGCGCCTTCGGATGGTAGGCGGCGGACTTGGGGAACACGATGGGCGCGGGCAGCTCAGCGTCGGGTGCGGTGCCGCGCAGCTGCGCGGCCAGCGTCGCGAAGAAACCGTCGAAGTTCTGGCGGCCGCCGTTCGCGTAGTAGCTGATCAGGCGCCGCGCCACCGGCTCGGGCAGGCCGCCGCCCCAGGCGGGACGCGCGTCGTAGAGCC
>JBFWXS010000008.1:91523-127273 GCA_050187175.1 Burkholderiaceae bacterium | reverse complement strand
TCGGCGGGCCGAGGCCTGTGGCCCGCCGACACCCAGCCGCAGCGCCCGGCCCGCGCCTTTGCCCGCACCAAATATGGCAAGCCGGCCTGATCACCCGACAATCATCGGCAAGCCCGCCTCCGCCGACCACTCCAGCAACGAGTTGTCATACACCGCCCAATCCGGGTGACCAAGCATCTCGAGCGCGAAGGCCGCCGCACTGGCCGCGATGCCGCCGCCGCAATAGGCCAGGACACGCGGCGCGGACAGCGCATTCGTCGCGTCGAACAGAGCCCGGATCCGTTCGGTCGAATGGAAGACCTTGGTTTCCTGGTCCGCCAGTTCGCGCGCCGGCACGTTGACGCTGCCCGGGATCCGGCCCGGCCGTCCATAGTGAGCACCGCCGCTGCCGGCGAACTGATCACGGCCCAAGGCATTCAGCAGCAGTACATCGGTATCGCTCAGCGCCGCGCGGACTTCGTTCAGATCGGCGACGCGGCGCGGATCGAAGGACGTCCGATAATCGACGGGCGCGAATCGCGGCACTTCGCGAGTCGCCGGCAGGCCTTCGCGCTGCCAGCGCTCGAATCCGCCGTCGAGGATGGACAGTTTGCGATGGCCCATCGCGTGCAGCACGTACCAGACGCGCGTCACCGTCGGTATGTGGCCGCGCCCGTACACCACGATATGGTGTTCGTTGCCTATCCCCAGCCGCCCGAGCAGGGCTTCGATCTGAGCGGGAGGCGGCATCGTGTATGGAAACGGCGCTGCCGGCGCCGACAGATCATCGACCATGTCGACGTGCTGCGCGCCGGGGATGTGCGCTTCATCGTAGTCGGGCCGCCCGCTGCGGATCAGCGACGCACCCACAGGCTGAGCGATCATGTAAGTGGTGCAGTCGAGGATCCTCAGCTGCGGGGCGGCCAAGTTCGCTGCCAGCCACCGAGGATCGACCAGCATTTCAGCCCGTCGATCGCGCATTTCGGCTCGCTGATCGCGCGTCTCGGCTCGTCGGTCGCGCGTCTCGACTCGTCGGTCGTGCATGGCGCTCCCTTCGTCAAAGCGCCGCGCGGAGCCGGGCGAAACCCTGCTCCATGTCGGCGATCAGATCGCGCACGTCCTCCAGTCCGACGTGCATGCGAAATGCCGGACCGTGATGCGGCCAGGTGGTGACGGAGCGATGGCCGGCCGGTTCGATCGGCAGAACCAGGCTTTCATAGCCGCCCCACGAAGCGCCGATGCCGAACAGCTGCAGGTCGTCGATGAGGGCCGCCAGGGCACGCGCGGCCATCGGCTTCATGATCACGGAGAACAGGCCGCTGGCACCCTTGAACTCCCGCTGCCAGATCGAGTGTCCCGGGTCTCCAGGAAGCGCCGGATGCAGCACGCGTTCCACCTCGGGCTGGCGCGCCAGCCATTGCGCCATCTGCATGCCGCTGTCCCAGTGCTGCTTGAGCCGCACCGCCAGCGTCCGCAAGCCGCGCTGCGCCATGTAGCAGTCGTCGGGACCGGCGATCTGTCCGAGATCGTAGGCAGTCGACTTCAGCTGCGGCCACAAATCCTTGTTGACCGTGACCGTGCCGAGCATCGCGTCGGAATGTCCGACGATGTACTTGGTCGCTGCCTGCACCGAGATGTCGACGCCGTGCTCGAGCGGCTTGAAGTACAGAGGCGTTGCCCACGTATTGTCCATGGCGACGACTGCTCCGCGCCGGTGGGCGGCCTCGACGATGCGTGCCGTGTCCTGCATCTCGAAGGTATGCGAGCCCGGGGACTCGGTATAGACCAGGCGCGTGCGCGGCGTGATCAGCGCCTCTATGCCGGCGCCGATGAGGGGATCGTAGAAGTCGGAGCTCACGCCGAAGCGCTTGAGAACGCCCGCCGCCAGCCGGCGTGTCGGGTCGTAGGCGCTGTCGGTGATCAGCACGTGATCGCCGCTCTGCACGAAGGGCAGGATGGCAAAGGCGCAGGCCGCAAGTCCGGACGGGAACACCAGCGTCCGGTAGCCGCCTTCCAGCGCCGCCATCGCATCCTGGAAGCCATGCGCCGTGGGCGTGCCGTGCCTGCCGTAGTACGTACCCGGCGCCTCGGCGGCCCGCTCGCGTTTGCGGCGATCCCAGTCCGCGATCGTCGGTGCGAGCACGGTGGAAGCGCGAAACACAGGCGTGTTGACCACGCCCTGGAACGCGGCGGGATCTCGTCCTGCATGAACTATCAGAGTCGAATCGAACATGATGACATCGTCTTTCAGTCGTTGATCTGGGCATGGGCCCATTGCGGGACCGGTTCGCCGAGCGGATCGGCGACGACGCGGTGACAGGCGACTTCGGTACCGTCGGCAAAGCGCTGCAGCGGCGGCGCGTCCGTCCGGCAGCGCGCCTCGGCGAACGGACAGCGCGGATGAAAACCGCAGCCCGACGGCGGCGCGTGCGGGCTGGGCACTTCGCCGTCGAGCAGCAGGCGTCCGGCGTCGGTGCGGCGGCGGCGCGGATCGGGTACGGGCGCGGCATCGATCAGCGCGCGGGCATACGGATGCAAGGGCCGCGACCAGAAGCGCCGCCGGGGCGCGGTCTCCACGATACGGCCGAGGTACATGACCGCGACTCGGTCGGCGATCATCTGCACCACGCTCAGATCGTGAGCGATGAACAGCAGGCTGAAGCCGAGCTGATGCTTCAGGCGGATCAGCAGATTGACCACCTGCGCCTGAACGGAAACGTCCAGGGCGGCGACGCATTCGTCGGCGACGATCAGCTCGGGCGACAGAGCCAGCGCGCGGGCGATGCCCACACGCTGCCGCTGTCCGCCGGAGAACTCGTGCGGGTAGCGCGCCGCCGCCTCCTGTTCCAGCCCGACTTGCGCCAGGCATTCGTGGACGCGGCGGATGCGTTCGCGATGATCGGCCCCCAGGCCATGCACGATCAGCGGCTCTTCTATGATGCGGCCGACTGTCAGGCGCGGGTTCAGCGACGACTGCGGATCCTGGAACACCATCTGCACCTTGCGGCGCAGCGGACGCAGTGTCGAAACCGGTAGTCCGGACACCGGCCGGCCAGAGTAGAACACCTCGCCCTGGCTGGGCGGCGCCAGGCCGACGATGGCCTTGCCCAGCGTCGACTTGCCGCAGCCCGACTCGCCCACCAGTGCAACGCATTCGCCGCGGTCCACCGTCAGCGAGACGCCGCGAACCGCGGTCAAGGGCCCTGCCGCAGTCTGATAGCGCACCGCGAGCTGACGCACTTCCAGCACGGTGTCGGCTGCGTTCATCGGCCGCTCCCGTTCAGCGTACAGGCGACGCGGTGCGCACCGCGTCCGGATACCGCGGCCAGCGGCGGAACCTGCTGCCGGCACGTGGTGCCGGCATGGTCGCAGCGGTCGGCGAAGGTACAGCTGGCACCGCGCCGATGAGGCGGCGGAACCATGCCGCGGATCTCGAACAGCAGTTCCTGCGGCCCTTCGCCGGCACCGGGATCGAAGCGAGGCGTGGCGCGCAACAGACCCTGCGTGTACGGATGGGCGGGATGCAGCAGGACATCCTCCACCGAACCGATCTCGACGATGCGGCCGGCATACATCACGGCGACGCGATCGGCGATCTCTGCAACGACACCCAGGTTGTGCGTGATCAGCAGCATGCCCATTCCCGTCCGGTCGCGCGCCTCGCGCAATAGGCGCAGGATCTGCGCCTGGACCGTGACGTCGAGCGCGGTAGTCGGCTCGTCCGCCACCATCAGGCGCGGGCGGCTGGCCAGTGCCATCGCGATCATCACGCGCTGCCGCATGCCCCCCGACAGCCGGTGCGGGTACTCGGACAGCTTGGCGCGGGCATCGGCGATCTGTACTGCCGCCAGCCCCTGCTGCGCCTCGTCCAGCGCCTGCCGGCGGCCGATATCGCGATGCGCACGGATCGCCTCGACCATCTGTTCGCCTATCGTCAGAACCGGATTGAGCGCCGACATCGGCTCCTGGAAGATCATGCCGATCTCCTTGCCGCGCACGCCGCGCAGACGCCACTCGGGTTCGCGGACCAGGTCGCGCTCGCCGAGCAGGATCTCGCCGCCGGCGATGCGCGCCGTCGGCTCCGGCAGGATGCGCATCAGCGCCTGCGCCGTCATCGACTTGCCGCAACCCGATTCGCCGACCAGGGCCAGCGTTTCGCCGGCTTCGATGTCGAAGCTCACTTCGTCGATGACGCGCGAGCGCGCGCCGGACTGATGCAGATCGACGCAGAGCCCGTTTACCGTCAGCAGCGCGGCCATGGGCTCACCGGACCTTGAGCCGGGCGTTGAGAGCATCGTTGACGCCCTCCCCCAGCAGATTGATCGAAAGCACGGTCAGCAGGATCGCCGCGCCCGGCACCGCCGACAGATACCAGTCGGTCCGCAGCGACTCGCGACCCGAGCCTATCATCGCGCCCCAGCTCATGACGTTCGGATCGCCGAGGCCCAGGAAGGCGAGCGCCGCCTCGATCAGCACGGCATTGGCGAAGATGATCGATGAATAGACGATGACCGGCGACAGGCTGTTCGGCAGGATCTGGCTGAACATGATGCGCGCCCGGCTCATGCCGACCACCACGCAGGACTGGACGAAATCGCGCTCGCGCAGCGACAGGAACTCGGCGCGCACCAGGCGTGCGACCGGCGGCCACGAGGAAACGCAAACGGCGATCACGATGGACCCGTTCGACGGTCCCATGATGGCGATCAGCGCCAGTACCAGCAGGAAGGCTGGGACGGTCTGGACGAACTCGGTCAGGCGCATCAGGATCTCGTCGACGGCTCCGCCCAGATAGCCGGCGGCGGCACCGACGACGATGCCGATCACGATCGCGCTCGACATGGCGGCCAGGCCGACCAGCAGCGACACCCGGGCGCCGGAGATCAATCCGGCCAGCACGTCGCGGCCCAGCGCATCGGTACCCAGGGGGAACTGAGAATCGACGCCGGGCGCGAGCAGGCTCGTGCCCACCATGTCGAACGGATCCACGTCGTACAAGACGGGGCCCAGCACGGCGGCAGCGGCGATCACGATCGCCACCAGCAGCCCCGCCACGGCCGGCCGGTTGCTCAAGAAGCGGTTCCATGCGCGGGACGATGAACTCATGCGTTACGCGCCTCGGAGCGGATACGGGGGTCCAGCCTCGTATAGAGCAGATCCACCAGCAGATTGACCATCACGACCAGCACCGACGACACGAACAGGACCCCCAGCAGCAGATTCATGTCACGCTGCATGATGGCCTCGAAGCTGAGCCGCCCCAGCCCCGGCCAGCTGAACACCGACTCGATGACCACAGAGCCGCCCAGCACCGCGCCGACCTGCATACCGGCGCTGGTCACTACCGGCAGGATCGCGTTGCGCAGTACATGCCGAACGAGCAGCCGCCCTTCGCTGATGCCCTTGGCCCTTGCGGTCCTCACGAAGTCCAGCCCATAGACCTCTATCATCGCGGCGCGAGTCATTCGAGTGAACACGGCCATGTAGAACAAGGCGAGCGTGCTCGCCGGCAGGACCAGATGCCTGGCCACATCGAGCGCCATCGCGGCGAACCCGTCGTGCACGAGGCCGATCTCGCTGATGCCGGAGGACGGCAGCAGATCGAGTTTGACGGAAAACAGCACGATCATCATGAGCCCCAGCCAGAACAGCGGCGTGGCATAGGCCAGCAGTGCGAAGGTGGACACGCAGTTGTCGAACCAGGTGTGCGGACGGCGAGCCGCCAGTGCGCCGAGCGCGATGCCGGCAAGCAGCGCCAGCCCCAGGCTGACCAGCATCAGCAGCAGCGTCGCCGGCAGGCGCTGCTGGATCACGTCCAGCACCGGCGCGCTCTGGCGGAACGAGTAGCCGAGATCGAGCCGCGCCAGGTGCCCCACATACCGCGCCAGCTGCTCGGCGAAAGGGCGGTCGAGACCGTACGACTCGCGCAGCTGGGTCATGTACTCGGGCGTCGCGGCGCCGGACTCCCCTGCCAGCACGTCGGCCAGATCGCCCGGTGCAGCGGCCAGCAGACAGAAGTTCATGACCGCGACGAGCAGGATCGTCAGCAGCGACTGCCAGGCGCGCCTCCACCAGAAACGGGTCCGGGCGCTCATGGCGGCGTCAGTCGACGCGGACGTCGGCGAAGGTTCCGTACATGCCCGCCGCGCTGCTTTCCAGGCCGCGAACACGCTTGTTCTGCAGCGTCTGGTAGTGCAGGTTCAGCAGCGGCAGATAAGGGAGATCCTCCATGGCGATGCGCTGGATGTCGCGGAACAGCGCAGCGCGGGCGGCCGGATCGTTCTCGGTCTGAGCGCGCTCCCACAGCTGATCCATCGCCGGGTTGCTGTAGCCCGAGCCGTTCGAGAACGGTACGCCCTTGAGGATGTTCTTGCCCCAGTACAGGCGCTGCACGCCTATCGTCGGATCCGCGCTGTTGAACGAGCCGTGCGAATAGGTGTCGAAGTCCACGTCGGTCCAGACCCTGCGCATGAAGGTGGGCAGATCCTGCGCGCGAACGTCCATCTCGATTCCGACGCGCTTGAGCGACTGCTTGATGAAGTCCGCGGTGCGGCGGTAGTTCTCGTCCCACAGCAGCGGATCGTAGCTGGTCTTGAAGCGGATGCCGTCCGGCCCCCGCTTCAGCCCGGCCTCGTCGAGCAGCGCCTCGGCCTTCTTGACGTCGTACGCATAGCCCTTGCTCGCCTTGTCGTGGAAGGTGACCAGCTGGTCGGAGATCGGGCTGGTGGCCGGCGTCGCCGCGCCGCGCCAGACGACCTTCGACAGTACCTCGAGGTTGATCGCATGGGCCACCGCCCGCCGGACGCGCACGTCCTTGAAGTGGCCGTCCCGGACGTTGAAGCCGAAGTACAGCATGCCTGACATCAGCGCATAACCGCGCTCGTTCGCGACGACCTTGCCGCCCTTCTGCAGCCGCTCCATCTCGGGCAGCGGCACCGGCCACATCGGACCGAGATCCACCTCTCCCTTCTCGAACGCGACCGCCCGGACCGAGGGATCCGGCAGGATGCGGAAGATCACTTGATCGAGCTTGGGCTTGCCTGCTGCCCAGTAGTTCTGATTGCGCTTCAGCAGGACGTAGCTGCCCTTCTTCCATTCGCCGAAGGCGAAAGGCCCGGTACCGACCGGCGCTGCCAGCGCCGGATGACGCATCAGGTCCTGTCCGTCGTCATAGACGTGCTTCGGCAGCATCGGGCTCTCGAAGGCAGCCAGGCCGTTCATCAGGTACGGCGCCGGATTGGAGAGCCTGATGACGGCGGTATGGGGATCGGGCGTCGCAACCTCCTGCAGGTTGGCGAAGGTCGCGCGGCCGCGGGGATTGAGCTTCGACAGCACCTTCTCGATGGTGAACTTCACGTCGGCCGAAGTGAAGTCGGCGCCGTCATGCCATTTGACTCCCTTGCGCAGCCTGAACGTGATCGTCCTGCCGTCGGCGGACACGGTCCAGGACTCGGCCAGGGCCGGAACCGGCTTGAGCTGGGCGTCATAGTCGAGGAGGCCTTCATGCATCTTGGCCGACACCATCTGCAGATTGGAATCGGTATTGAACGCCGCGACCAGGCCGCTGGGCTCGGGGTTCAGCGAGATCGTCAACTGATTGGCGGCCGGCTGCGCCAAGACCGCGCCGCACAGCAGCGAGGCAGCGGCCGAGACGGCGGCGAGTCGGAGCCGGAACGGCCGCGACAGTCTGCGGATCGAGTCGATCATCACATGTCCTTGAAAAGTTCCATCGGGGCTTGGCGGCGGCAGCCGGCTACATGCCGGCGAAGCGATCGCCGTAGATGTAGTCGCGCGGCCGGGCGAAGACGCGCCGGACCATGGGCACGAACTCTTCGAGCGGAATGCTCTTGTAGTCGGGATCGAAGGCCGGCGCATCGTACTTGGCGCAGAACTCCACCGTCATGTCATAGCACGGATGGTCCTTGAACTTCTGGCGCATCTCCTTGTCCTTGTCGAACAGATGGAAGAAGTAGTAGCCCTGGAACACCTCGTGGTTGAGCACCATCCAGTGCAGCTCGGGCCGGACGAACGGCTGCAGGATCGCCGCGGCCATCTCCGGGTGGTTGTACGTGCACAGCCGGTCGCCGATGTCGTGCACCAGCGCCGCCACAACGTATTCCTCGTCCTTGCCGTCGCGCAGCGCGCGGCTCGCGCACTGCACGTTGTGCTCCAGCCGGGTCACCGGGAAGCCGCCCTCGTCGGCCTCCAGGCTCTTCAGGTGCGCCAGCACCCGATCGGCGAGCGTGTCGACATAGGGCTTCAGATGCCGGGTGATGATGTCGATGTCGCCACGCGTCAGATCCTTCAGATGCGTGCACTTGATCTTCTCGCCGCCGTCGGTGCGGGCGGCAAGGCCGTCTTCGGTCTTGATCATGTTTTCCTCGTTCGCGTTCGATCAGTCGATGTGCAGGAAGAGCTGCCCCGCCTCCAGGCGCCGCCGCGTGATGCCCTGCTCGTGGCAATAGCGAAGGAAGGTGTCGATCGCCGTGCGGTTGGCCGAGAAGCCGTAGGACCAGAGATCGCTTCCCATCACGTGCCGCGCCCTCAGCAGGTCGTCGGGCAGCCACGGCAGCGATACGTGATAGAAGGCGGTTTCCTCCAGATCCACCAGGGCCATGTCCCGCGCGCGGCGGAACACTTCGTAGAGCTCGCCGGCCTGCTGCGAATCGAGCGCCTTCGTGTCATAGGCGATCATGTGCATAGGCGGGAAACAGCCCGTCTTCTTGAAGTACGCTTCCTCTTCTTCGCGGAAATTGGTGAACATCCGCTTGAAGCGAGGGTCGTGCTGCTTGATCGCTGCCGGCGTGCGCGCGGCGATCACGGCATCCAGCTCGCCGTCCGCCAGCATCTGCCATAGCGTCCGGCCGGGCGGGGCCGCCACGGTGACCAGGTCCGCCGCGCCGGCGGCTGGCGTGGTTTGCGCTGCTTGCGCCGGCTGCGGCGCCGGAGCATCGATGCCGCCCACTGTCCATACGATGGAGCGCAGATCCAGGCCATACTGGTCGGACAGCATTCCGCGAACCCAGATCGCTGTCGTGAGGCGGACATCGGGCAAGCCGATGCGGCCGCTGGCGAGGTTGCGAGGCTCGAGCACCGATCCGTCGTTGCGCACGAAGATCGAGCCATGGCGGAACGATCTGGCGACGAAGGCCGGCAGACCCCTATAGCGTGTCCGGCCTTCATCGAAGGCGACCGCGAGCACGCCCAGCGAAACTTCAGCCGCCGCGAGCTCATGCGTTTCGAACGAACGGCGCAAGGCTTCGGCCGGCGACAGATCGAGATAGCGGACCGGCCGGCCACCGGCCCAGGCACGGCCGTCCTGGATGGCCCGCGTGCGGTCATACTGGCCGCCGCCGACGACGATGGCCGGCTGCTGCGAATCGCAGTCTGTGGAAATGATGCTCATGCTGGACAGCGAAATGTGAGAACCTGATGTTGATTCAGGTCAAACTTCGCGTCCAACGCAAAATCTGCGCCAAACCCATCAATTGAAGCGATAGGTTCCGAGATGAACGTCCCCCGGACGACCCTGGAGCAGTGGCGGGTCCTGCAGGCCATCGTCGAGGCCGGCGGCTTCGTCCAGGCTGCGAAGATGCTCAACCGCAGTCAATCCGCAGTCAGCTATGCAGTCAACTCGCTGCAGGAGCAGCTGGGTATTCCGCTGCTCGAGATCCAGGGACGCAAGGCCGTGCTCACCGCGCCGGGGCGGGCGCTGCTGCGGCGCGCGCACGACATCCTGGGCGCCGCTGAGGAGCTCGAAGCCTTCGCTGAACGGCTCAAGCAGGGACTTGAATCCGAGCTGTGGATCAGCGTCGACTCGTTCTTCCCCACCTCGCTGATGACGGAGGCGCTGCGCGAGTTCCGCGGCTTCAATGCATCGATCAAGCTGCAGATCCGTGAATCCCTGATGTGCCGGCAGCAGGAAGGCGAGCCCGGCCGAAACGCGGATGTGGTGATCGGCACGCGCGTGCCGGAGTCGGGCCTGGGCGACGCGCTGCTATCGGTGCCGCTTTGCGCCGTGGCGGTGGCCGATCATCCGCTGCATGCGATCGACGGCCCCTGTTCGCTCGCGCAGCTGGCCGCGCACATGCAGATCGCCGTCTGCGAGGCCGGCACGCTGAACCCCGCCGACCGCGGCTGGATGAACTCGCGCAGCCGCTGGATCGCCAGCAGCCTGCAGCAGGTGATCGAACTCGTTCGCAGCGGTCTGGGCTATGCCTGGCTGCCGACGCACATGATCGTCGACGAGATCGCTCGCGGCGAGCTGAAGCCGCTGCGATTGCACGCGGGCGAGATCCGTTCCGTGCAGATCTACGTGACGCTGGCCAACCCCGAAACAGGCGGCCCCGCGTCGGCACGCTTCGTCGAGATCGTCAGGCGATTGAGCGCCAGCTGGAAAGGCGACTGAACCGAAACCGAGGCGCGCGACCTCAGCCCATGAAACCCGAGGACACGAACTTCTCGCGCGTGTACTCGAGGATGCCCTCGGCGCCGTTGTCCTTGCCGTAGCCGCTGTCGCCGAAACCGCCGAACGGCGTCTCGGGCTGCATCAGCATCGTATTGTTCACGCCGACCGAACCCGCGTGCAGCCGGCGCACCAGCTGCGCCTCGGTCTGCGAGTCGCGCGTGAACACGTAGGCAGCCAGCCCGTACGGCAGCCGGTTGGCACGCTGCACAGCCTCGTCGAGGCTGCTGAAGCGGTCGCAGGGCGCGATCGGGCCGAACGGTTCCTCGTTCATCACACGGCAGCGGTCGGACACGTCGCGCAGCACTACCGGCGCGAAGTAGAAGCCTTGCGCCGGCACGCGCGCCTCCGGCGCCACACGCGCCGCGCCCTGCTCGATCGCGTCATCGACCAGCCGCTGCAGAGCCTGGACGCGGCGCCGGTTGGCCATCGGTCCCATCGTGGTCCCCGCCTCGCGTCCGTCGCCGACCGACTGACCGGCAGCGACCTTCGCCAGCTCCGCCACGAAGGGCTCATAAATGGTCTCGTGCACCAGCATTCGCGACGGGGATGCGCAGATCTGCCCGGCGTTGCGGAACTTAAGCTGCCCCAGCGTACGCGCGGCCTGCGCCGGGTCGGCATCGGCGCAGACGATCGCCGCCGCGTGTCCGCCCAGCTCCAGCGTCACTTTCTTCAAATGGCGCCCGCACAGCTCGCCGATCAGCCTGCCCACGGCAGTCGAGCCCGTGAACGAGACCTTGGCGATCTGCTGCGATGCCACGAGCTGCTGCGTGATCCGCGCCGGGTCGCCGAGCAGCAGTCCGACGACGCCGTCGGGGATGCCCGCCTCCTGAAGCGCGCGCACCAGCAGCATCGCCGATGCCGGCGTCTCCTCGGAAGGCTTCAGGATCGCGGAGCAGCCGGCCGCCAGCGCGGCGCCGAGCTTGAACGCGGGAATCATCACCGGCGCGTTCCATGGCGTGAGCAGCGCCACGGGCCCGGTCGGCTCGCGCAGTACCGACTGGCGCAGCCCCGGCCAGCGGCTGGGGATGATGCGGCCGTACAGCCGCCGGCCTTCCTCGGCGAACCAGTCGAACATCTCGGCCGCCATCATGATCTCGCCCTGCGACTCCGGCAGCGGCTTGCCCTGCTCCTGCGTCGTCCACGCCGCATGGTCGGCGGCGTGAGCGCGCAGCCAGTCGGCCGCCGCATGCAGCAGCCGCGCTCGCGCCAGCGCTGTCATCGCGCTCCAGCGCTCGAAGCCGTCGGCGGTGGCGGCCAGCGCCCGCGCCACGTCCGCTTCACTGGCATGGCAAAAGCGGCTCAGCAGCTGCTCGGTGGCCGGGTCCAGGACCTCGGCGCTCGCCTCGCCGCTGCCGTCTATCCATTGCTTGTCGATGAACTGCTGCACTGCCGGATACGAAATCTTGCTCATGACCCAACCTCAAAGAAAGGAAGCCACCGGATCAGCGGGCTCGGGCGCCGGCGCCTTGAACGGACTCTGGAATCGGAACAGATGCCAGGCGCTGGGCATCTGCCCCACCCGCACCTCGATCAATGCCGGTCCGCCCCGCTCGCGCGCCCGCACGATCGCCTCCTCCAGCTCCTGCGGCGAATGCGCCAGCGCCCCCGCCACCCCGAACGCGTCGGCCAGCTTCTGATAGTCCGGATTGCACAGCTCCACCCCTATCGTCTGCCCGAACGTCTGCTGCTGCAGCAGCCGCACGTTGCCGAAGTGCCCGTCGTGAAACACCACCGTGATCAGATCCAGCCCGTAGCGCCGCGCCGTCGCCAACTCTTGCAGTCCCCACCCGAAGCCGCCGTCCCCATTGATGCTCACCACCGTGCGCCCCCGATTGGCCACCGCCACCCCCAGCGCCGTCGGAAACCCATAGCCCAGCGTGCCCTGGTAGCCCGGCGAGATCAGCGTGCGCGGCCCGTACACCGGATAGCCCAGCGTCGCGAAGTACCCCACCTGCGTCAGCTCGTTGACCAGGATTCCGTCCTCCGGGATCGCCCGCCGCAGCGCCCGCGCATACCCGTACTGCGGCTCGATCGGCGCCATCTGCTGCTCGGCCCATGCCCGCGCCGCCCGCATCATCGCCGCCCTCGGCGCACGCCGCCCCGCCTGCTCCGACAGCTCCGCCTGCAGCGCCTGCAGCGCCAGCTGCGCGTCGGCGTGCACGAACACGTCTGCCCGGCGCGGCGCCGACGCCGCCTGCGCATCCGCGTTCACATAGATGAACTTCACCCCCGGCCCCGTCCACAGCGGCACCGGCGCCATCCGGCTCATGAACCGGCTGCCCACCACCAGCACCACGTCGGCGTGCCGGATCAGCGCCCGCCCCGCCAGGCTGTTTAATGCCAGCTCATGGCGATCCGAGATCGCCCCGCGCCCCATCTCGGCCGACACCACCGGCGCCTGCAGCGTCTCGGCCAGCCGCGTCAGCGCCGCCGACGCCTCGGCCGCGATCACCCCGCCGCCGGCGTAGATGAACGGGTTGCGCGCCTGCCCCAGCAGCGCCGCGGCCGCCGCGATCGACGCCGGCGACGGCGCCTGCCGCCCGTCGAAGTCCGCCGGCGGCTCGATCAGCTGTACTGCCTCGCGGCTGCTGAGCACGTCGTGCGGAATCTCCAGCCCCACCGGCTGCGGCGCGCCCGTGCGGATCGTCTGCACGGCCTGGCGCACCAGCGCCGGAATCTGCGCCGGACTGCGCGCCAGGCCCCGCCACTTCGTCACCGAGCCCACCAGCGCCGACTGATCTCGGATCTCGTGCAGCATCCCGTAGCCGGCGCCTATCGTGGCCGAATGGATCTGCCCGGTGATCGACAGCAGCGGCGCGTTGCACGCGTACGCGGTCGACAGCCCCGCCATTGCATTGGTCAGTCCCGGACCCGGCACCGTCATGCACACGCCGATGCGCCCGCTGGAGCGCGCGTAGCCGTCGGCCATGTAGCTGGTCGTCTGCTCGTGGCGCGGAATGTACAGCCGCACCGCATCGCCCAGCTCGCGCAGCCCCTCCACCGCCCAGTCCAGCTGCACCCCGGGGATGCAGAAAATCTCCGTCAACCCTTCCTTCTGAAGCTGCTGCGCCAGCGCCTGGCCGCCGGTGAGTGTCGTCATGCCTGTGGTTCCCCTTCGCTGAACGGCCCGCAGTATTCCACGTGATCGCGCGCGCGTCCGGAAGTGTCCGAATCGGCACAGTGGACTGGCGGCCGGGAGGATTTTTCCGCCGCGTGTCGGAATTCCTACCGCGCGCGGTCGCCGCCTGAAAGAATCGTCCAGAGGTCCAAGCGACCAGGAGATTCCCATGACCACGCTTCGCCCCGCCGACCGCCGGCGGATGCCGTCCTTTGCCACCGCGGGGCTTGTTGCAGCAGCCCTGTTCGCGGGCGCGGCCGTCGCTGCGCCGCACACGTTCCAGATCACGCGCGAAGCGGCTGGCGTCCAGCAGGCTGATGCGGCCAGCCTATGTGCGGCATTGGGCCCCGGAAGCTGCACGATCGGCGTCGAAACCTTCGATTCCCGCTCCAGCGGCAGCTTCGGCACCGACTTCGGAATCACCTCCGGCTATACGATCACCGGGCAATACAGCGACGTGACCGTCGACGGCGCCGGCATCTTCGGCGGCGCGGCCGGCACGGGACGCTACGCATCGACGTTCTCGAGCAGCGGCTACTCGCTGGATCTGACCACGACCAATCCAGACGGCATCAACTACTTCGGCTTCTGGCTGTCGGCGCTGGACCGCGGCAATCAGCTGGCCTTCTACAGCGGCGGCGAACTGGTGTTCTCGTTCGCGCCGACCGACGTCGACGCCATCGTCGGCGGCCAGTGTCCGGGCAATGCCTATTGCGACAATCCGAACGGCGGGCTCGGCAGCAATGGCCATGAGTCGTACGTGTTCCTGAACTTCTTCGACAAGACCGGCACCTTCGATCGCATCGTGTTCTTCGAAAGCCCGCAGGTCGGCGGCTATGAATCGGACAACCATACGGTCGGCTACGTGACCGGCGACAGCGGTACGCCGGTCGACGTGCCGCTGCCGGGCACACTGGTACTGGCCGGCATCGGCCTGGCCGCTCTGACGCTGGCCGGCCTGCACCGCCGGCTGCGGCCGCAGCGCAGCTGACGGCGCGACGCGAGGTCAGCCGGTTTCTTTGGTCACGGCCGGTTCACGCTAGGCTGCGGCGTCGGGGCCGGGCCCTTCGAGCCTGCTGGCTTCCAGCAGGCGGCGCAGCCGCGCCAGGTCGACGGGCTTTGTGAGGTGCTCGTCGAAGCCGGACTGCAGCGCTTGCTCGCGGTCCGCGCGCTGTCCGTATCCGGTCATCGCCGCGATTAAGGTGCCAGGCAGCGCGTTCTCGGCGCCGGGGCCAGAGCTGGAGCCACCGATGCCGCCGCCGATGCCGGCCTCGCCTTCTCCGATGCCGGCCTCGCTCCCTCCCGTGCCGCGCAGGCGGCGCAGCACGGCGAAGCCGTCCAGATCGGGCAGGTTCAGATCGAGCAGCATCAGCCGGGGCCGCCGCAGCCGCGCGATCCGCAGCGCTTCTTCGCCGCAGTAGACGGCCTCCGCTGAGTGCCCCAGCGAAGCCAGCAGCTCGACCATCGTGTCCGCGGAGTCGCGGTTGTCGTCGACGACCAGCACGCTCAGGGGCGATGAGACGCCAGCGGCCTGCACCCCGGCCGCGGCCGGGTCGTCCGATGCGGCATCGCGAGCCCCGCCATCGACGGGCAATCGCATCGTGAACGTGCTGCCGCGGCCCCGCCCCTCGCTGTGCACCGTCAGGCTGCCGCCGTGCTGCTCGACCAGCGTGCGCGCCAGGCTCAAGCCTATGCCCAGGCCGCCGTTCCCCGAACCGCCGCGCTCGCTCTCCTGGACGAACAGCTCGAAAATGCGCTCGTGAGCGCCGGCGTCGACGCCGACGCCGTTGTCGATGACCTGGGTCAGCACATCGCTGCCATCCCGGCTCACCGTCACGCGGATCCAGCCCTCTTCCGGCGTGTAGCGCGCGGCATTGTTCAGCAGATTCTGCAGAGCCTGGGCCAGCCGCGCGGCATCGCCCCATACCGGCACGGCGTGATCGGGCAGTGCGACGTCCAGCCGGTGCCGGCGTTCACGGATCAACGGCTCGGCCGCCTCGACGCTCGTCTTCACCACGTCGCGATAGTCGATGGCCTCGCTGTGCAGCAGGATCTTGCCGTTGACGATGCGACCCACTTCGAGCAGATCGTCGACGAGACGCGTCATCAGGCCTGCCTGCCGGGCCAGGATGTCGCGCGCGCGCTCCACCACCGAAGGCAGCTCGGGCTGCATCTGCAGCACGCTGACGGCATTGCGGATCGGCGCCAGCGGATTGCGCAGCTCGTGCGACAGCATGGCCAGGAACTCGCGCATGCGCCGCCCGGCCTGCTCCAGCTCTCCGAGCCGCCGCTGTTCGCTCAGGTCGCGCGTCACCTTGGTGAAGCCGATCAACTTGCCGTGCGCGTCGGTCGCCTGCGTCAGAACGACGTCGGCCCAGAACAGGCTGCCGTCCTTGCGGCGGCGCCAGCCTTGCGCCTCGGCGCGTCCCGCGGCTCGCGCCCGCGCCAGCAGCCGCTCGGGCACGCCGGCATGGCGATCCTCGGCCGTATAGACGCAGGAGAAGTGCTGTCCCAGCACTTCGCTGGCCGTATAGCCGTGGATGGCGACCGCGCCGGCATTCCACGTCCGGATCCGGCCTTCGGGATCGAGCATGAACAGCGCGTAATCCTTGACCGCCTCGACCAGCAGCCGGAACTGCTCCTCGCTCTGGCGCAGCGCCTCTTCCTGCTGCTTGAGCTCGGTGCGGTCGCGCGTGACCTTGCCGAAGCCCAGCAGCGCACCGTCGGGGCCGCGCAGCGCCGTGATCACCACATGCGCCCACATCCGCGAGCCGTCCTTGCGGATGCGCCAGCCATGATCCTCGAAGCGTCCGTCGGCGGCGGCGCGCCGCAGCGCCTCGCGCGGCCAGCCGGTGTCCAGCGCTTCAGGCGGATAGAAGGTCTCGAATGACCTGCCGATGATCTCGTCGGCGCACCAGCCCTTGATCCGCTGCGCGCCGGCATTCCAGGTCCTGACACGCCCATCGACATCGAGCAGGAAGATCGCATAGTCCTGCACGCTGTCGACCAGCAGCGCAAAGCGCGCCTCGCTGGATAGCCCACTGCTGTCCGGCTCGTCAGACACTGCCACGGCAGCAAGAGGATTCGGGCTCATCCGAGGGCGCTCTCCGAGCCGCCGCTGCCCGGTCGCTGCCTCGCGGGCACGGGTCAGTCAAGGGGCTCACAGCAGGGTTTTCAAGGCCGACGGCAAGGTATCGAAATCGTACTCCCGGCCGGCCGGTAGCGGCTGCAATTGCAGCGACGGACCTTCCTCGGCGAGATAGTCATAACCGTCGGGCTGATAGCGCTTGTCCGGATCCATTCGCCGGTAGCGGTCGCGTCGCTCCAATCGGTCTGTGGCCCGGATCATCCGCAGATGGTACAGGTTGCCGCGCAGCGGGACGTCGCGGCCGTACTTGCGCAGATGCTCGGGATACCACTGACCATGCAGGGCTGTCCGAGCAAATGACATGCCCGGCGCAATCGGAAACAGCCGGACGCGGGTCTTGTTCCCCCATATCCCGTCAGCCCGGTACTGCCGCGGACTGTCCCACAGTTCGCGCAGCGACAGGATCAGCCGCACCGGATCGACCGGCGCGAACGATGCCGTGATGCCTCGCAGATGGCGCAGCAGGCCCTGCTCGTAGCGCTCGTCGGCGTCGCAGACCAGCACCCAGTCGAAGCCCAGTTCGTGCGCGCGCAGCAGCAGGCGGCGGCGGTTGTCCGCTTCGTTCCATGCATGCTCGGCATCGTTCGCCGGAGGATTGGTGAGGCAGTCGACGACCAGTCCCGATTCGCTGCGCAGTATCGCGGCCGTCGCGTCGGTCGAGCCGTCGTCCAGCGCGATCACGCCGTCGACATGGCCGCGCAGGTGATCGAGGCAGCCCGGCAGATAGAAGGCCTCATTGCGAAGCTGCATGACGCAGGCGATGCGCGGCCCGGCGTCGCGGCGGCGCGCGGCCGCTGCGGCCGGACCCGCCAGCTTGGCTGAGCTCGCGGCAGCCGGCGGCTCGGGCCGCTGCCAGTGCAATGCAGCCGGTGTGCAGTGCGCGCAGCGCGTCGCCGCAGCCTGATAGTTGATATAGCGTCCACAGGCCCGGCACTGGCGCCGTGATCCTGTCGGGACGACGCTGCCCGGCGGCGGCTCGAAATCCGACGATGGGACGACCAGGGGCGGGACGGCATCGTGGCGCAGAGTATCGGACGGGTCGCGCGCGATATCAGGAGCCTCCCGCGCAATAGCGGGGGTGTCGCGGGCGATGCGCGAGAAGTCACGGCCCCAGTCGCCGCCCGGATTGGCCAGCGGCGTATCGGGCGAGCAGCGCAGCCGATCGCGCTGCGCATCGTAGGCGAAATGCGGATTCTGCCCGCCGACCCGCGCCTCGACGCTCAGATGCAGCAGCCGGAGATCCGGGCAGGCGAGCAGCGTATGGCCGATCATCTCCAGCCGCACGCGCAGGTTGTCGTCGTCGCTGCCCCAGGTCGTGAAGCTCTCGTCGTAGCCGTTGATCGCCTCGAAGGCTTCACGCGGCCCGCAGATCGATCCGTAGTAGCCCTGCAGCGGCGCCTGCTGCGGCCTGACGTGGCGATCGAAGCAGGCCGTCAGCGAGCCCTGCGCGGCCTGCAGATCGTCGAACCGCGCGAAGGCCACGCGCCCGATCGCGATGCCGCGCGGAAAATCCTTGGCCACTTCCAGCGCCAGCCGCGGCGCATCGCCGACGAACGCCGACTCCGGCGAGGCCACGAACAGATAGCGGCCGCGCGCGTGCCGGATGCCGACGTTGATGGCCTTGCACGGCGGCCGCCAGTCATGCGGCCTGTCGTTGACCAGCACCCGCCATTGCACCTGCGGATGCTCGTCGAGCAGCTGCAGCAGTGCCGTTTCCTCGCTGCTCTCGTCCATGACGACGATGATCTCGAGCCCGGCGCGCGCGAAGTACGGCAGGTTCAGCGGCAGCACGCGGCGGAACTCCGCGAGCTTGCGGTAGAACGGCAGGATCAGGCTGAGCGCCGGCTCCACGGACCCGCAGCCTCCACGCTTCACAGAACGGGAGCTGGCGGGGGACCGCCGTCCGGCAGCGGAATGAACTCGTCCCGATCATGGGGCGGCAGAGCGATGCGTCCGGCCTGCCAGTCGGCCTTGGCCTGCTCGATCCGCTCGCGGCTCGACGAGACGAAGTTCCACCAGATATGACGCGGCCCGACCGCGTCGCCGCCGAGCAGCATGACGATCGAATCCTCGCGCACGGACAGCGCGGGATCAGGACCTCGGTCGAACACCAGCAGCTGGCCGGGGCCGTATTCGTCCGCGCCCACCGCGATGCGGCCGCGCACCACGTAGGCGGCGCGCTCTTCAAACTCCTGCGGCAGCTCGAAGGCAGCACCGGCGGCGAGCTGCAGATGGACGTAGAACATCGGCGAGAAGGTCTTGACCGGACTGGACAGTCCGAAGGCGCTCCCCGCGATGACGCGCAGCCACAGTCCGCCCTCGCCCGCTTCCGGCAGCGTCCGCACCGGATGATGATCGAAGGCGGGATCCGCTTCCTCCGCGTCATGCGGCAGCGCAACCCAGGACTGCAGCAGCTCCAGGCCGGTGCCGCCGATGACGGACGGATCCTCGAAGCGCTCGGAGTGCGAAATGCCGCGTCCGGCCGTCATCCAGTTGACGTCGCCGGGGCGGATCACCTGCTCGACGGCCAGGCTGTCGCGATGCGTGATCGCACCGCTGAGCAGATAGCTGACGGTGGCCAGGCCGATGTGCGGATGCGGGCGGACGTCGGCCTTGCGGGCGCTGGCGGCATCGCGAAACGCAACCGGGCCGGCATGGTCCAGGAAGATGAACGGACCGACCATCCGCCGCCGCGCGAACGGCAGGATGCGGCGCACGGCAAGGCCGTGCCCCAGGTCAGCCTGGCGCGCGTCGATCATCATCTCAAGCATGGGTGACCCCTACAGCAATCGATCGACGACCGAGTATAGGTCATGCAGGGAAAACCCGCTCCTCCTTGCGCTGCCGATCCGTGCGTCGTACTATCTGGCCTATAAATTAGAAGATCATGAAATACTGATTCTCTGATGCAGCGCATTAAATGCATTGAATGCATCCGATGCCGCTGTACGGAGACCTGGAGGAGCGGTGAGTCCCGTGCTACCGAGATCGGGTCGGCTGATCAAGGCCCCGGAGAGCTTCCTCGGCCCCGATGGCGTACAGGCGGTGTTTCGCGAGGCGCGCGCCGGCCGCCGCGATTTCATCCGCCACGCCTTCGCGGCCGCCCTTGCGGGCGGCGCAGCCGCTGCCGCCCGCGCGCAGTCGAACCCGGCACCCGCCGACGGCGGCGATCCGAACATTCTGCAGCTGCCCGAGCACAGCAAGGGGCTGGGACAGGCCGTCGTCACCGACGGCTACGGCAGGCCTTCGAGGTACGAAGCGAACGTTCAGCGGCGGTCCAGCCCGGGCCTGACGCAGACGCGCCAGGCCTCGGTTTCATTCGCGCCGCTGCAGAGCCTGTTCGGCATCGTCACGCCGAGCGGGCTGCACTTCGAGCGTCATCATCAGGGATGGTGGGACATCGACCCATCGAAGCATCGGCTGATGATCAACGGCAGCGACGACAAGATCGTCGCCAAGCCGATGGTGTTCACGCTGGACGAACTGATGCGGTTGCCGTCGGTGAGCCGCTTCCATTTCATCGAGTGCGGCGCCAATACGGGAATGGAATGGGGCAATGTGGCGGTGCCGACCTGTCAGTACACGCACGGCATGCTCAGCTGCAGCGAGTTTACCGGCGTGCCGCTGAAGATCCTGCTCGACATGGCGGGCGCCGACTACCGCCGCGGCCGCTACGTGCTCGCCGAAGGGGCGGACGGCTCGTCCATGACGCGCACGATTCCGATGGAGCTGATCGAGAGCGGCGAAGTGCTGGTCGCCTATGGACAGAACGGCGAGATGCTGCGCCCCGAAAACGGCTATCCGCTGCGTCTGGTCGTGCCCGGCGTGCAGGGCGTGAGCTGGGTCAAGTACCTGCGCCGCCTCGAGGTCGGTGATCAGCCATACGGCGCCAAGGACGAAGTGGCGCACTACGTCGATCTGATGCCCGACGGCAGGCATCGGCAGTACACGAGCACTCAGGAATGCAAGAGCGTGGTCACCACGCCATCCGGCGGACAGGTGCTGCTCGATCGCGGCTACTACCAGATCGGCGGGCTGGCCTGGTCGGGGCGCGGGCGCGTTCAGCGCGTCGACGTCTCGGTCGACGGAGGACGCAACTGGAGAACGGCACGGCTGCAGCAGCCGGTGATGAGCAAGTGCCTGACGCGCTTCTCGCTCGACTGGGTCTGGGACGGCAAGCCGGCGATCGTGCAGAGCCGCGCGCAGGACGACACCGGCTACGTGCAGCCCACTTATCGCCAGCTGCGGCAGGTGCGCGGGTCGCGCTCCATCTATCACAACAACGCGATTCAGTCGTGGTTGGTGCAGGAAAGCGGGGAAGTGAAGAATGTCCAGCTTTCGTGAGCGCCCCCCTCGCAGGCGCCCCGCTCCGCACCGCGCCGGCGCCGGCGCCGGCTCGCTTTTCGCCGCCCTGATCTTCTGCGGCCTGGCCGGCCTCATCGGCGATGCCGCCGCGCAATCGACGTATCCCGGCATCGGCCGCGCCGCGACGCCGAAGGAGCTGGCGGCCTGGGACATCGACGTGCGGCCGGACTTCAAGGGCTTGCCGAAGGGATCCGGATCGGTCTCGCAAGGCCAGGACATCTGGGAAACCAAGTGCGCGTCATGCCATGGCGTCTTCGGCGAGAGCAATGAAGTGTTCGCGCCTCTGGTCGGCGGAACGACCCGGCAGGACGTGCAGAAAGGACGCGTCGCTCGCCTGACGGACGCCTCCTTTCCCGGCCGTACGACGCTGATGAAAGTGCCCACGCTGTCGACGCTGTGGGACTACATTCGCCGCGCCATGCCGTGGACGACGCCCAAGTCGCTGAGCGACGACGAGGTCTACGCCGTCACCGCCTATCTGCTGCATCTGGGCGAGATCGTGCCGGCCGACTTCGTGCTGTCGGACAGCAACGTCGCCGCTACGCAGAAGCTGATGCCCAATCGCGACGGCATGACGACCGATCACGGCATGTGGCCCGGCAAGGGCCTGGGCAACGGCGGCAAGCCCGACGTCAGGGCAAGGGCATGCATGAAGGACTGTGCCACCGAGCCGAAGGTCGCCTCGCTGCTGCCCGAGCACGCGCGCAACAATCACGGCAACCTGGCCGAACAGCAGCGGCTGGTCGGACCGCAGCGCGGCGCCGACACCACCCGGCCTGCAGGCGACGCCCCGGCCGCGGCAGCCGCGGCGGCGGCCGCACGCTCCGTCGCGGCAGCGGGCAGCGGAGGCGGCAATGCCGCAGCCGGCATGGGCGGCAGCAGCGGCCAAGGAGCCGCGGGGGGCGCTGCCGGCGCGGCGGCCGGCAGCAGCCCCGCCGCTGCGCTCGCCCTGGTGCAGAAGCACGGCTGCAGCGCCTGTCACGGCGTGGACAGCAAACTGGTCGGCCCGGGGCTGCGCGAGATCGCAGGCAAGTACGCAGGCAAGGAAAAGGCGCGCGATTATCTGGCGAGTAAGATCCGAGCAGGAGGCCAGGGAGTATGGGGCGCGATTCCGATGCCGCCGCAGTCCCTTTCCGAAGCCGATGCCGGCGTGATCGCGCAATGGCTGGCGGACGGCGCCAAGGCCCGATGAAACCGGCGCGGCGTGCCGCACCGATCGTTCCACCACGAAGGAGTCTTCGATGAACCGCAGAATGATGCTTTCGCAGTCGGCCAAGGTCGCGGCGCTGCTCGCGACTGCCGGCCTGCTGCCGCGCGCGGCGCTGGCCGCGCACAACACGGCCGCGTTCGACGCCAAGAACCTCGCCGAGGTGCTCAAGGCAATGGGCGCCGGCGCACCGACCGAAAGCAAGGACGTGACGCTGACCGGGCCCGACATCGCCGAGAACGGCGCCGTGGTGCCGGTCGGGGTCGCCACGACGCTGGCCGGTGCCAAGCAGTTGCTGGTGCTGGTCGAGAAGAACCCGAACGTGCTGTCGGCGATCTTCGACGTCAACGAGAACGTCGATGCCAACTTCTCCACGCGCGTGAAGATGGGACAGTCATCGAACGTCTACGGCGTCGCGATCATGAACGACGGCAAGGTGCTGTACGCGATGAAGGAGATCAAGGTCACGCTGGGTGGATGCGGCGGCTGAGCGGCCGCTGCGGCAATCGATATTGGCAATTTCAGGAGATTCGACATGGCAGACCCGATGCGCATTCGCGCCCAGATGAGCGGCGACAAGGCCGTCGTCCGCGTGCTGATGAGCCACGAGATGGAAACCGGCCAGCGCAAAGACGCCAGCGGCAAGATCATTCCCGCCTGGTACATCCAGGAGGTCAGCGCGCAGCTGAACGGCAAGCCCGTGCTGTCGGCGCAATGGGGCCCTTCGGTTTCGAAGAACCCGTTCCTGCAGTTCAGCATCAAGGGCGCCAAGCCCGGCGACAAGGTCGCGATCACGTGGAAGGACAACCGCGGCGAGTCGCGCACCGACGAAGCGACCGTCTCCTGAAGGGCCGGACGCCTTCGCGATTCGATTCGCGCCTGCTCATGCAAGCCCACCACGACGAGGAGACATGAAACCCATCCGCCTGATCACCGCCGCGCTGGCGCTGGCCGCTTCGACCGGCATCGCCGCGCAGGAGAAGTCCACCGCCGACGGCATCGCCGAGTACCGCAAGATGCTCGAGGACGGCAATCCCGCTGAACTGTTCGAAGCCAAGGGCGAGAACCTCTGGAAGACGCCGCGCGGCCCGAAGAAGGCCTCGCTGCAGGGCTGCGATCTGGGGCTCGGCCCGGGCGTGGTCAAAGGCGCGTGGGTCCAGCTGCCCCGCTACTTCGCCGATACGGGGCGCGTGCAGGACCTCGAATCGCGGCTGCTCAGCTGCATGGAGAAACTGCAGGGCTTCGATGCTGCCGAGATCGCCAAGATGCCCTTCGACCGCGGCGAACAGGCGACACTGACGGCGCTCGCGGCCTGGATCTCGAGCGAGTCGCGCGGCATGAAGATGGCGCTGCCGCAGCAGCACCCCGAAGAACGCCGCTTCTACGAGCTCGGCAAGCGCGCGTTCTTCTTTCGCGGGGGGCCGATGGATTTCTCCTGTGCCAGCTGTCATGGCGAGGCGGGCAAACGCGTGCGCCTGCAGGATCTGCCCGATCTGACGAAGAACCCCGGCGACGGCATCGGCTTCGCCGCATGGCCGGCCTATCGCGTCTCGAGCGGCGAGTTGTGGAGCATGCAGCGGCGCCTCAACGACTGCTACCGGCAGCAGCGCTTTCCGTTCCCCGGCTTCGCGTCGGACGTGACGGTCGCGCTGGCGGTCTACATGGGCGTGAACGCCAAAGGCGCGCAATCGATCGCGCCGGCGATCAAGCGCTGACATCGGTTCGAGAGGGGGACATCATGCAAGGCAAGACTTCATGGACCGCGGCCGCGCTGGCCGCCGCGGCCTTCGCCGCAGGCTGCGGCACCACCGCGCAATCGCCGCAGGACCTCGACCAGCAGGCGCTGGCGATGATCCAGTCATCGTTTCGCGAGCAAGGCATCGCCAAGCTCGATCGGCTGAAGCAGGACCTTGGACAGAAGGCGTGTTCGAGCGCCGCGGCGCCGTCCGAAGCCGTCGCCAAGCAAATCGAGGCCGAGGCGCTGGCGAGCGTCCGCTGGCCGGCCGGCGGCCGCTACATCGGCGACTGGCGGCAAGGCGAACGGCTGGCTCAGAACGGTCGCGGCATGACCTGGACCGACAAGAGCACCGAACCTTCCGCCAATGGCGCGATGTGCTACAACTGCCATCAGATCGACCGCAAGGAGATCTCGTACGGAACGATAGGCCCGAGCCTGTGGAACTACGGCAAGCTGCGCGGCGTCAGAGCGGTCGATGATCCCGCCGCGGCGCCCATCATCCAGTACACGTGGGGCAAGCTGTGGAACAGCAAGGCCTATTCGGCCTGCTCGAACATGCCGCGCTTCGGCCATGCGGGCCTGCTGAACGAGGATCAGATCCGCCACGTGATGGCCCTGCTGCTCGATCCGAAATCGCCGGTCAACCAGTAGCGCTCATGAGCCTGTCCCGACGCGAGTTCGTGCAGGTACTGGCGGCGGCCGGCGCCGCCGGCATGGCGCTGGGCCGCCACGCCGATGCCGATGCGGCCACCGCCGAGCAGGCCTTGTATGATCTGCCGCCGTTCGGCAATGTGTCGCTGCTGCACATGACCGACTGCCACGCGCAGCTGCGGCCTATCCATTTCCGCGAACCGAGCGTCAACCTGGGCGTCGGTGACATGCGCGGCCAGCTGCCGCATCGCGTCGGCGAGCATCTGCTGAAGAGCACCGGCATTGCACCCGGCGGTGCGCTGGCGCACGCCTTCACGTACCTGGACTTCGAGCGGGCGGCTCGCCGCTACGGCAAGGTGGGCGGCTTCGCCCATCTCGCCACGCTGGTCAAGCGGCTCAGGGCCAGCCGGCCCGGCGCGCTGCTGCTCGACGGCGGCGATACCTGGCAGGGCTCGGCCACTTCGCTGTGGACCGATGCGCAGGACATGATAGACGCCTGCAAGCTGCTGGGCGTCGACGTGATGACCGGCCACTGGGAGTTCACCTACGGCATGCAGCGCGTGACGCAGGTGATCGGGAACGACTTCAAGGGCAAGATCGACTTCGTTGCGCAGAACGTCAAGACGAACGACTTCGGCGACCCGGTGTTCAAGGCGTACACGCTGCGGCAGATCAACGGCGTGCCGGTGGCGATCATAGGCCAGGCCTTTCCGTATACGCCGATCGCCAATCCGCGCTACCTGGTGGCCGACTGGGCGTTCGGCGTGCAGGACGACAACCTGCAGAAGACCGTCGACGAGGCACGCGGCCAGGGCGCCGCCTTGATAGTCGTGCTGTCGCACAATGGCATGGACGTCGATCTGAAGATGGCCAGCCGCGTGCGCGGCGTCGACGCCATTCTGGGCGGACACACGCACGACGGCGTGCCGCTCGCGATCCCGGTGAAGAACGCCGGCGGCACGACACTGGTGACCAATGCCGGCAGCAACGGCAAGTTCCTCGGCGTCATGGACTTCGACGTCAAGGGCGGCAAGCTGGTCGACTATCGATACCGGCTGCTGCCGGTATTCGCCAACCAGCTGCGCGCCGACCCGGAGATGCAGGCGCTGATCACCCGCGTGCGCGCGCCGTACGAAGCCAGGCTGAACGAGACGCTGGCAGTGACCGACGGCCTGCTATACCGACGCGGCAATTTCAACGGCAGCTGGGACCAGCTGATCTGCGATGCGCTGATGGACGTGCAAGGCGCCGAGATCGCGTTCTCGCCCGGCTTCCGCTGGGGCACCTCGCTGCTGCCTGGCGATGCGATCACGCGCGAGCTGATGATGGACCAGCTGGCGATCACCTATCCATACGCGACGCTGACGCAGATGAGCGGCGAAACGATCAAGACCATCCTCGAGGACGTCGCCGACAACCTGTTCAATCCAGATCCGTACTACCAGCAAGGCGGCGACATGGTACGGGTCGGCGGCCTCAGCTACACGATGACACCCGGCGAGAAGATGGGGCGGCGCATCTCGGACCTGCGACTGCGCGGCGAACCGCTGCAGGCCGACAAGCAGTACAAGGTGGCCGGCTGGGCGCCGGTCGCCGAAGAGGCGCGACGCGCGCCCGGCGTCAAGCCGGTGTGGGAGCACGTCGAAGCCTGGCTGCGCGCGCAGGGCGGGCGTGTCGGGCCACGGCGGATCAACACGCCGAAACTGGTTGCGATGCAGGGCAATCCCGGCATCGCGGACGATTGACGCAGCAAAGACGACAGGAGCTCACATGCGCCAGCCAAGCCTCGACCGATGGATCCGCGCCGCCGCGTTCGCCGCCGCCCTTCCCTGCGCCGGCCTGGCCCACGCCCAGGGCGCGCCGGCCACCTACTCGGTGAAGCTGCTGTCGCCAGAGACGGCATTGACCGCGGCGCAAGCCGCGCTGGCGCACTGCCGGCAGGCGGGCTATCAGGTGGCGGTCGCCGTGGTGGACCGTTCGGGCACGCTGCAAGTGCTGCTGCGCGACCGCTTCGCGGGCCCGCATACGCTCGACTTCGCACCGCGCAAAGCCTGGACCGCCGCCAGCATGCGCATGTCGACCACCGAGCTGGCGGCCGAGACGCAGGCCGGACGCCCGATGAGCGGCCTGCGCGCATCGCCGCAACTGCTGGCCGCGGGCGGCGGCATCGCGATCGAGGCCGGCGGAGCGACGCTGGGTGCCATCGGCGTCTCGGGCGCACCCGGCGGCGACGCCGACGATGCCTGCGCCAAGGCCGGCGTCAAGGCCATTGCCGACGCGATCGAGTTCTGAGCCCGGCCAGCGAGGAGATCCAGATGCAGATCCAGATGCCGGCCCGGATGCGGATCCGGGCCCAGCGCCCGGTCCTCGTACAGCTCCGTTCCTTCATCGTCGCGCTGATGCTGCTGTCGGCGGCCGGGCTCAGCTTCGCTCAGGACCAGGTGGTCTATCACTTCGACAATGCCGCGACGCAGGCGCTGCGAGGTCTGCGCAGCCTGCGCAACCACCTCGATACCGACCCGACGGCCAGGATCGTCGCGGTGGCCCACGGCGACGGCGTCGACATGCTGATGGAAGGCGCCAAGGCGGCCAACGGCACCGAGTATGCATCGCTGATCTCGGCCCTGCGCGGACGCGGTGTCAGTTTCGAGGTCTGCGAGATCACGCTGCGCAACCGCAACCTGAAGAAGGACGACTTCGTCCAGGAGGCGGACTTCACGCCTTCCGGCGTCGTGCGCATCGCGAAGCTGCAGAAGCAAGGCTACGCCTATATCAAGCCCTGAGCGGCCGATCTGCGTACCATGATCATGGGTCGCCGCGCGTCGAACGACTGAAGGAGAAACCGCAGTGACGAACAGGCTGAGCCGGATGCTGCGCGCGCAGGCCCTCGGTGCGGCGCGGCTGGCCGGGCATGTGGTCAGGACGGGGGTTATTGTCGTGGCAGGAGTCGCGGCAATGACGGTGGGCGTGATCGCCGCTGCGGCCACGGCGGCGGCTGCGTCCGCAGCCGAGCCGATGCGCGTGCAGCGTGTGGCCGACGGCGTGTACTTCGTGCAGGGCGAAGCAGCGCTCGGGTCCCCGGCGAATCGCAACTTCATCTCCAATGCCGGCTTCATCGTCACGTCACAGGGGGTCGTCGTCATCGATGCGCTCGGGTCGCCGGCTCTCGCCCGCGAACTGATCGCGGCCATTCGCGGCATCACGCCGCAGCCGATCCGCTACGTCGTCGTGACGCACTACCATGCGGATCACATCTACGGACTGCAGGTGTTCAAGGAAGCCGGCGCAAGCATCATCGCGCAGCGCGGGGGACAGGCCTATCTGAACTCCGACACCGCGCAGCTGCGGCTGCAGGCCAGCCGCAGCGAGCTTGCCCCATGGATCGACGCCGCCACCCGGCTGGTGCCGGCCGATCGCTGGCTTGACGCCGATACCGTGCTCGACATGGGTGACGAGCGACTGCAGATCCGGCACGTCGGACCGGCGCACACGCCGGAAGACCTGGCGGTGTACGCCGAGCGCGCCGGCGTGCTGTTCGCCGGCGACCTGGTGTTCCGCGGCCGTATTCCATTCGTCGGCCAGGCCGACAGCCGCAGCTGGATCGCGGCGCTGTCCGGGCTGATCGAGCTTAAGCCCCGCGTCATCGTGCCGGGCCACGGCGCGCTGTCGACCGATCCGCTGCCCGACCTGCGCCTGACGCGGGACTATCTGGTCTACCTGCGCAAGACGATGGGCCAGGCCGCGACCGACATGGAACCGTTCGACGAAGCCTATGCTCGCACTGACTGGTCGGCATTCGAACACCTGCCGCTGTTTCGCGCGGCCAATCGCATCAACGCCTATAACACTTACCTGCTGATGGAGCAGCAAGGCCGATGAAATGGACCCGGCCGCGGCGCAGGCTCGGCGCTGGGCTATATGGCACCGCGCTATCTGGCACCGCGCTGTTCGGCGCTGCGCTCTGCATCGCGTGGCTGGGCGCACCCTCGGCGACGGCCGGGACTTCGGCGACGGCCGGGACTTCGGCGAAGGCCGCGAGCTCGGCGACAGCGGCGACCAAGGTGAGCACGGCGACATCGATACCGATTGCAGCGGCCGCCGAAGAATCCTCCGCAGTGCGGCCGTTCGACGGAATGCCGCCGCTGCGCACGCTGGACGGCGCTCGGCTCGATCCGCGCAGCTGGCGCGGCGTGCCGACTATCGTGGTGTTCTGGGCGACCTGGTGCGAGTTCTGCCGGCGACACAATCCGCGCATCGACGCGCTGTATCGGACAGCGGACGCGAGCCGGCTGCGCATCATCGGCGTGGCGATCGACGGCCCGCTCGACAAGGTTCGCCGCCACGTCGCCGAGGCCGGCTACCGCTTTCCGGTTGTCGTCGACGACGGCCGCCTGCGCCCCCGCTTCAGCAATCGGCGCGTGGTGCCGACTACCTGCATCGTCGAAACCGACGGCCGCCTGCGGCAATGCATCCCCGGGGAGATGAGCGACGAGGACGTCCGCGAGCTCGGCCGGCTGGCACTGCCCGCGCCGCCGCGGGAGGGCGGCCCCCGCCGCGCCCCGTCCTGATACAGTGACGCCTCATCGCGAATGCTCCGGGAACGCGACGTGTCCGCCTCCGCTGAAGAAGACAAGGTGTTCCAGTCCGCCGCCGAGCTGTTCGGCCTGCTGTCCGCGCCTATCCGCCTGAAGATCATCAGCGCCATCTGCCAGGAGGAGCGCAACGTCTCCGAGCTGATCGCGCATATCGGTACGACGCAATCGAACATCTCGCAGCATTTGGCCACGCTGTATCGCGCCGGCGTGCTCAGCCGGCGCCGCGAAGGCATGCAGACGTACTACGGACTGCGCAGCGAGCGCGTCGCGATGCTGTGCCGCGCCGTCTGCACGCAGATCGCCGTCGAGCTGGATGACGAAGGCTCGGTGGGCCCCGCCGATCGCCTGACGCGAACCGCGCTGCATCGCTGACTCGCGATCGCTGGCGGCGCCGAGCCGCGACGGTGGGGGCTGACCCTGACCGCCGGCCTAGGCACTGACCCGGCCGCCGAGCCGCGTTCCGGGCTCCGGGCGCCTCGCTACCGCCGCGCTTCGCCCTCGCCCTCGCCCTCCTCCTTCCTCCCCCTCCCCCTCCCCCTCCTCACCCCTCCCTCCTCCTCGCCCCTCCGTCGCCATCCGCCGGGCACGCGCTTTGCTGCCCTGACAGCGCATGCAGCTTTCCAATTGACGAACCGGTTCCGCAGCGCCGGCTGCCCCCGGCGGCGTGGCGCTCGGACCTAGACGCACAGGAGTCCACCCTCATGTCTGCAGCAAAGCGATTGACCCTCGGCGGCACCGTGATCCTGATCGCGGGGCTGAGCGCCTGCGCCAGCGTGCCCCCACCGGTCGAACAGATGGCGGTCAGCCGGAGCACTGTCGAACGCGTGGCCTCTTCTCCTGAGGCCGTCAGCACGGCCCCGGTCGAACTGGGCCTGGCGCGCGACAAACTGCAGCGCGCCGAGAAGGCCCTGGCCGACAAGGAGTATGTCCTCGCCAGGCGGCTGGCCGCCGAAGCGGAAGCCGACGCCCGCGTGGCGGAATCGCGCGCCAGCGCGGTGCGCGGCGAGCGGGCGCTGGCCGAACTGCGCGCCAGCCTGCGCGCGCTGCAAGACGAGATCGATCGGCGCACCCGCCCGAACTGAGCCGAGCCGGCTTCGCTATACGAACGGTCAACAATGAAGGGAGCCTAAGCCCATGATTCCCCGTCACCGCCTTACTCTGGTCGCCGCTGCTTTCGCGGCCGCCGCGCTGGCCGGTTGCGCCAGCAAAGGACCCAATCCGACGCTGGAGAGCGCCCGTGCCGACGTCAACGCCATCGCCGCTGATCCGGTGGTCACCAGCCGCGCGGCGCTGGAACTGCGCGCCGCACGCGACACCATCGATCAGGCCGATCGCGTCTGGATGGACGATCGGGATGATGACGAAGTCAAGCATCTAGCCTACCTGGCTCGCCAGCGCGCCGAGGTCGCCCGCAATCTGGCGCGCTCACGGCAGACGGACGACCAGGTCCGCGATGCGAAGAACGCCGCCGACCGTCTGCAGCTGACCGCGCGCACCGTCGAAGCGGATCGCGCCCGCGCTGCCGCCGAGGAGGAACAGCGCAAGGCGCAGATGGCGCGCAGCCAGGCGCAGCAGGCGCAAACGCAGGCGCAGCAGGCCCAGACACAGGCGCTGACGGCGCAGCAGCAGGCCGACGCCGCGGCGCGTGCCGCCGCAGCGGAGCGCGCGCAGGCACAGGCCGCGCAGAACCGCGTCCGCCAGCTCGAGGCGCAGCTGCGCGACATCGAGGCCAAGCAGACGGAGCGCGGACTGCTGGTGACGCTAGGCGACGTGCTGTTCGCCTTCGACAAGTCGGAACTGCTGCCCAATGCGGGCCCGCGACTGGACAGGCTGGCGGCTTTCCTGAAGGAATATCCGCAGCGGCGCCTGCTGGTCGAAGGCTATACCGACGGCATCGGGTCGGATGCGTACAACCAGCAGCTGTCGCAGCGCCGCGCCGAGGCGGTTCGCAATGCCTTGATGATGCGCGGCGTCGATCCGATGCGGATCACCACGCGCGGCTACGGCAAGGCGTATCCGGTAGCCGACAATGGTTCGGCCGAAGGCCGCGCCTTGAATCGGCGCGTCGAAGTCGTGATCGCCGACGAGAAAGGCGTGCTGAAGGGGCGCAGCTGACGAGCGCCGCGCCCCCGCTTCAGTCCCCCGCCGCCGCGGGCCGCTCCATGGGCAGGCCCTCGGTGGTCCCCATGCGCAGCCGCTGTCGCCATTCCATGAACGATTTCAGGACCAGCGTCAGCAGCGCCATGCAGGCCAGCAAGGCCGCGGCCGTGAAGGCGGCCGCCGTCTTGTAGTCGTTGTTCAACTGCTCGACCAGCAGCGGCAAGGTCAGCGTCTGGTTCATGATCGTCCCCGACACGACCGAGACGGCGCCGAACTCGCCCACCGCGCGCGCATTGCTGACCAGCACGCCATACAGCAAGGCCCACTTGATGTTAGGCAAGGTGACGCGCCGGAAGATCTGCCATCCGGTCGCGCCCAGCGTCAGCGCCGCGTACTCCTCGTCAGCGCCCTGCGCCTGCATCAAGGGGATCAGGATTCGCGCCACATAGGGCGAGGTCACGAACAGCGTCACCATGACGATGCCGGGCCAGGCGAACATCAGCTGCACGCCGCGAGCCGAGAACCAGCCGCCTATCGTGCTTTCGACCCCATACACCACGAGGTAGCACAGACCGGCCACCACCGGCGACGTGGCATACGGCAGATCGATCAGCGTCACCAGCCATTTCCGTCCGCGGAATTCGTAGCGCGTGACGGCCCATGCAAGCAGGATGCCGAAGACGAGATTGACCGGCACGGTCACCGCCGCGGTCAGCAGCGTCCGGCCGATGGCGTGCAGCATGTAGTCCTGACCGAGATTCTCGATCAGCAAGCCCCAGCCGCCGCTGAGCGCCTGCACGAAGATCAGGATCAAGGGCACGACCAGCAGCAGCCCGGCCAGCAGCACGCCGAGACCGACCAGCAGCCATTGCGTCCAGCGACGCGGCGGCTTCACGGCCGGCTCCTTTGCCAAGCCATCAGACGGGCCTGGGCCAGTTGCAAAGCAAACAGCAGCAGCAGCGATGCGCCCAGCACGACCGATGCGACGGCGGCAGCGGCGGGATAGTCGAATTCCTGCAGCCGCACGAAGATCATCAGCGACGTGACCTCGGTTCGGTACGGGATATTGCCGGCGATCATGACGACGGCACCGAACTCGCCCAGGCTGCGCACGAACGACTGCGATGCGCCGGCGAGCAGCGCCGGCGACAGCGTAGGCAGCACGACGCGCAGAAAGGTCTGCCAGTCACTGGCGCCCAGCGTCCGGGCGGTCTCCTCGTACTCCGGCCCGAGATCCTGCAGCACGGGCTGCACCGCGCGCACGACGAAGGGCAGACTGGTGAAAGTCATCGCGATCAGGATGCCGGGATACGCATAGGCGATTTGCAGCTCGAACGGCGCCAGCCAGCGGCCGATCCAGCCGCCGGGTGCCAGCAGCGTCGCCAGCGTCAGCCCGGCCACCGCGGTCGGCAGTGCGAACGGCAGATCGACCAGCGCATCGAGCAGGCGGCGGCCCGGAAAGTCGTAGCGGGTGACGATCCAGGCCAGCAGAAAGCCGCAGGGAACCGCGGCGGCGGTCGAATACAGCGCCGCCGACAGCGTGACGCGGTAGCTCGACATCACGCGCGGATCGGTGATCGCCCGCCAGTACTGCGCGGCACTGAGATCGCTGACGTACAGCAGCAGCGCCGACAGCGGCAGCAGGATGACCAGCGACAGATAGAGCGTCGAGAAACCGATCGACAGACCCGCTCCCGGCAGCGACGGCGAGCGGGTGAACAACCACGACGAACGACTCATGGACAGGCGTCAGCTCACCTCGCGTGCGGGCCGGCCTCGAATCATCGCCTTTGAGCGAGCAGCTGATCGAGCACGCCATTGCCGGCGAAGTGCGTCGCCTGGATCTTGTCCCACGAGCCAAGCACCGCATTCGGATTGATCAGCCGGATCTGCGGAAACTGCGCGGCCGTCGCCTTCACCACGTCGGGATCGTGCACGCGAAGATTGAAGGTCGTCAGCAGCTGCTGGATTTCCTTCGTGTACTGGAACTGCAGATACGCGGTGGCCTCCTTGCGAGTGCCCTTTTCGTCTACGACCTTGTCGACCACCGCGACCGGAAACTCGGCCAGCACGCTGACCGGCGGCACGACGACCTCGAAGCCGCCGGCCTTGAATTCGTCGCTGCGCGCGATATTGACCACTTCCGATTCGAAGGTCAGCAGCGCATCGCCCTGGTTGTGCTGCGCGAACGCGACAGTCGCGCCGCGCCCGCCGGTGGGGAAGTTCTCGACGTTGTGCAGCAGCTTGGCAACGAAGGCCCGCGTCTGCGCCTCATCGCCCTTGAACTTCTCGTGGGCCCACAGCCAGGCCGCGAGATAGCTGTAGCGAGCGTTGCCGGAGGTCTTGGGATTGGGGAACACCAGCTTGACGTCGCTGCGGACCAGATCGTCCCAGGTCTTGATGTTCTTCGGATTGCCCTTGCGTACGAGGAAGGCGATGGTGCTGTAGTACGGCGAGCTGTTGTTCGGAAACTGCTTGGCCCAGTCCTTGCTGAGCAGGCCGCGCTGCGCGAGGATCTCGACGTCGGTGACTTGATTGAACGTAACGGTGTCGACCTTCTTGCCCTGGATGATGTCCTGCGCCTGGCGCGAAGTGCCGGCGAAGGACTGGTCGATCTTCAGGTCGCGGCCGGTCTGCTGCTTCCAGTGAGCCACGAATTTCGGGTTGATGGCCGCGAACAATTCGCGCGCGACGTCGTAGGAGGCGTTCAGCAGCGGCTTGTCCTGTGCCGCCGCCGCACCGGCGCCGAACAGCGCGGCCGCGACCGGCAGCGCAGCCAGCAGAGTCTTGAGAGTCATCGGTGTCCCTTGGATCAAACAAAAGGCCGGCGAACGCCAGCCAACCGGGTCCAGAATACGGAACGGCGCCCGCCGCGCCACGTACATGCGCTTCGCGCATTTCCTAATGCCGGCCGACTGGACGCCGCCCCGCCGCACCGCCTACGATGGCGGATCGCGGAGACAGCAGGAATCTGATGACCAAGAGCACGGTGCTGAAAGTCGACGTTCGCTTCGGGGACTGTGACCCGGCGGGGATTGTCTTCTTTCCCAACTTCCATCGCTGGATGGACGCCTCGTCGCTGCACTTCTTCATGAGCTGCGGCGTGCCGCCGTGGCACGAACTGACCCGGATCAACGGCATCATCGGCACGCCGCTGCTGGAGCATCACACGCGTTTTCGCAAGCCGGCGGTCTACGGCGAAACCATCGAGATCCATACGTCGATCGACGCTTGGCGCGAGAAGGTCTTCGTGCAGCGCCATGTCGTGCGTCGCGGCAGCGACCTGCTGTGCGAAGGGACCGAGACGCGTGCCTTCTGCATTCGCGATCCGGACGATCCTTCGCGCATCCGCGCGGTCGCGGTCCCCGACGACATCCGCCGGCTGTGCGAATGAAGCCGCGGTCCGCGCGGGCCTCCGGGCCGGCCTTTCGGCGAGGCTCGCGGCGAGCCTTTCGATGAACGGAGCCCCCCGCCGCGGCAGCGGCTTCTTTCGCGGCTGGGTCGTCGCCTGGGCTGCCTTTACCAGCCTGACGGTCGCCTTCGGCGCGTCCTACTCGTTCGCCGCCTTCTTCAAGCCGTGGGCGGACGAGTTCGCGGCGACGCGGGCCGACGTATCGTGGGTGTTCGGACTGGCGTCGCTGCTGTACTTCGGGCTGGGCGCGCTCGGCGGCTCACTGGCCGACCGATACGGGCCGCGCCGGATCGCCATCGCGGGCATGCTGACGCTGGCAGCCGGGCTGCTGCTGTCCAGCCGTGCCGGCGAGCTGAGCAGCGTCTATCTGGCCTACGGCCTGGGCATCGGGTTGGGCGTGGCGCTCGTCTACACGCCCGCCATGGGCGCGGTGCAGCCGTGGTTCGTGAAGCAGCGCGGCCTGGCCTCGGGCATCGCCAGCGCCGGCATAGGCGCCGGCACCTTGATCGTCCCGCTGCTGATGACCTGGCTGATCGATGCGTTCGGCTGGCGCGTCGCGCTGCAGGTCACCGCCGCCGGCTCGCTGCTGATCGGGCTGGCGGCGGCGTGGCTGCTGGAACGCGATCCGGCCGCCTATGGCTGGCAGGCCGACGGGATTCCGCTGCGCGCGGCCGCAGGCCGGCAAGCGGAGGGGCCGACGGCCGCGGGGGCTTCGATCGAGGGCGCTGCGGCCTCCTCGCCGTCCGCGGCCGGCGCGGCGGCGCGCGCGACCGCCTCCGCCTCCGCCTCCGCCTCCGCCTCCGCCTCCGCCTCCGGCACCGGCACCGGCACCGGCACCGGCACCGGCACCGGCACCGGCACCGGCATGAGCCTGCGCGCCACTGCCGTCAGCGTACCGTTCCGCTGGCTATACGTCAGCGTGACGCTGGCCGGCGTGCCGATGTTCGTTCCGTTCGCGCATCTGTCGGC
>JBFWXS010000008.1:2768-91423 GCA_050187175.1 Burkholderiaceae bacterium | reverse complement strand
CCGGCACCGGCACCGGCACCGGCATGAGCCTGCGCGCCACTGCCGTCAGCGTACCGTTCCGCTGGCTATACGTCAGCGTGACGCTGGCCGGCGTGCCGATGTTCGTTCCGTTCGCGCATCTGTCGGCGGCCGCGCGAGACCTCGGCATTGCCGATGCCACCGCTGTGAGCCTGATCGGCCTGATCGGCATCGGCAGCCTGCTTGGCCGCTTCTTCCTGGGCGCACTGGCCGACCGGCTCGGACGACTGCGCACGCACGTGCTGATGCAGGCCGCGCTCGGTGCTTCGTTCGCGCTGTGGGCGCTGGCCGGCGGCTATCCGCTGCTGGCGGTGTTCGCGCTGCTGTTCGGCCTTACCTACGGCGGCATCGTGGCGCTGCTGCCGCCGATCTGCAGCGACCTGTTCGGCCTGCGCGCGGTCTCCGGCATCATCGGGCTGCTGTACTCGGGTGCGGGCATCGGGGCGCTGATCGGACCAGTGGCGGCCGGTGCGCTGTTCGATCGCTTCCACCAGTACGACGGCGCCATCGCGATGTGCCTGCTGTGCTCGGCGTTGGCCACGATCAGCGCCTGGCGGTTGTATCGGCTCACCGACCGCAAGCCGCGGGCGACGGTGCCCGCCGTCGGCCCGATCGAGTGACGGCCCGTGACGTCGAGCGGCGTCGAGCGGCGTCGAATGACGCGAATGACGTGAATGACGACGCGGACACTCGCGACGCGAGTGACAGCGGTGGCCTGCCACGGACAGGAACACTGAGCGCAGCGCTCGCCGCCGGTGCCGGCCGGCGGACCTGCCCGTCGATCAGCCGCGAGGCGGAGTCTGGCGCTCGGCGAGCGCCGATACCAGATTGGCCAGCTCGGTGGGGAACGGGAACACGATCGTCGAGTTGTTCTGCGCGCCGATCAGGGCCAGCGTATTCAGGTAGCGCAGCTGCATGGCCTCCGGCTGCCGCGCCAGGATCTCGGCGGCCTCCAGCAGCTTGCGCGCCGCCTGCTCCTCGCCTTCGGCATTGATGATCTTGGCGCGCCGCTCGCGTTCGGCCTCGGCCTGCCGCGCGATGACGCGCACCATGCTTTCGCCCAGATCGACGTGCTTGATCTCGACATTGGCCACCTTGATGCCCCAGGCATCGGTCTGCGAATCGAGAATGTCCTGGATGTCGTTGTTCAGCTTGTCCCGTTCGGACAGCATCTCGTCGAGATCGTGCTTGCCTAGCACCGAGCGCAGCGTGGTCTGTGCAAGCTCGCTGGTGGCCTGCTGGAAGTTCTCGACCTGGATCACCGCCTTCTCGGCATCGACGACGCGGAAGTAGATGACCGCGCTGACCTTCACCGATACGTTGTCGCGCGAGATGACGTCCTGCGTCGGCACGTCGAGCACGATGACGCGCTGGTCGACGCGCACCATCTGCTGCACGTAGGGGATCAGCAGGATCAGGCCGGGACCCTTGACGCCGGTGAAGCGGCCGAGCGTGAACACCACGCCGCGCTCGTACTCGCGCAGAATGCGGATCGCCATCGCGACGATGGCGACGATGAGGACGATGATGGGCAGGTAGACGGCGATGTCGAACAGCATCGGCAGGCTCCTCTTCGGTGGCGCTATGAACCGGCGGAATCGGCGCGGACGGCCGGCGGCGCCGGTTTCGCATCGCGGGCGACTGCGGAAAGGGACTCGGCGGCACGGTCGTGCGGACCGTCGGGGGCTACGGCGAGCGTCAGATCGTGGACGGCGAGAATGCGCACCGGCTGCCCCGCGACCAGTGGCGCCTGCGATTCGGCCTGCCAGCGCACGCCGTCGGCCAGCACATGGCCGCGCCCGCCCTGCCACGACAGCACGCGGCCCATGCCGCCGACCATCGCTTCGCGGCCGCTGACCACGCGCCGTCCGCGCGCGCGCAGCGCGGCGCGCATCACGATGAGCGTCATCAGCAGCGCGGTCACCGCCACGGCGCCGGCCAGCGGCCACGACACCGAGAACTCGGGCACGTCGGCATCGATCAGAATCGTCGCGCCGATGAGAAATGCAATCGCCCCGCCTATGCCGAGCACGCCGAGCGATGCAGTGAAGGCCTCGGCCACCATCATGCCCAGCCCCAGCAGGATCAGCAGCACGCCCGCGTAGTTGACCGGCAGCGCCGACAGCGCATACAGCGCCACCAGCAGCGAGATGGCGCCCACTGTGCCGGGCAGCAGCGAGCCCGGGTTCATGAACTCGAACACCAGGCCGTACAGGCCGATCATCATCAGGATCATCGCGAGATTGGGATTGGCCAGCACGCCGAGCAGCCGCGTACGCCAGTCGGCCTCGAGCCGCTCGACGGCGAGACCGCGCGTGCGCAGCGTCTGCCGTGTCTCCCCTACGAGGACGACGCGGCCGTCGGCCTGCTGCAGCAGGTCGTCGACGCTGCGGGCGACCAGATCGATGACGCCGCGCGCCTGCGCTTGCGAAGCCGGCAGGCTGGCAGCCTCGCGCACCGCCGCTTCGGCCCAGTCGGCCGAGCGTCCGCGCATCTCGGCCAGCGCGCGCAGATAGGCCACCGCGTCGTTGATCGCCTTGCGTTCGCCGGCCGAGCCGGGCACAGGCACCGGCGCTGCGCCGGTGCCCGGCCTGGCATTCGCGCCGGGTTGTGCGCCGGGCTGCGCCCCCGAATCCGCGCCGCGCTCGGTACCGCGCTGCGCAGGCTGGCCGTCACCGTCGGCGCCGGGCTGGCGCGGCGATGCGGGCCAGCCGCTGCCGCCGATCGAGACCGGCGTGGCTGCGCCCAGATTGGTGCCCGGGGCCATTGCGGCGACGTGGCTCGCATACAGGATGAAGGTGCCGGCACTGGCGGCGCGCGCGCCGCTGGGCGCGACGTAGGCCAGCACCGGCACCGGCGAGGCAACGATGGCGCGCACGATCTCGCGCATAGAAGTGTCGAGGCCGCCGGGTGTATCGAGGCGCAGCACCAGTACGGATGCCTGCCGCTTCTGCGCGGTGGCGAGCGCGCGCATTACGTGGTCGACGGTGGCAGGGCCGATTGCGCCGTCGACGTCGATCTGCAGCGCCAGCCCCGGAATCGATGCTTCGCCGCCCTGCGCGCGCGCGGCGTCGGGCACGGCAAGGCCGAGCACCGCGCCCAGCAGCCCGACGGCGCAAACCAGCCAGCCGGTGATCAGCGCTACTCCAAATCTGCGATGTGCAGCCACGTCCGCTTCCCGTTCGAAAGCCTGACAGTTCGCCCATCATACTTGCCGATGCCCGCCGCGCGGCTCTAAACCGCACTGCACGAGTCGGCGCAGACAAGACCCGAAGGCCAGCGACCCGGCCCGGAGGCTTGAGCCAGGACTCGAGCGCTCTTCTCAGACCGGAATCCGGCTCTCCACCCAGCGATGGAACTGCACCCCGGCGATCACGCTGGCCACCCAGGCCAGCATCAGGCCGCCGACGTTGAGCCAGGCATCGGTGCCGACGAAGCGATGGAAGGCCGCATTGACGACCAGGCAGATCGGAAAGTGCACCAGGAACACGGAATAGCTGATGCGTCCGAAAAAGCCGCTGACGCGGGCTCGCAGCGCCTCCTGCGCGACCGGGCCGCGCTGCGTCGCCAGAAGCAGCAGCACCGCTACGGCCAGCGCCACGGCGATGCGCAAGCGGAAATCGATCGCCAGCGCCACCGCCGCCAGCGCAACGAAGGCCCAGAACCAGCGCGGCGAACAGACGTCTCGCGAGGCCCACCAGGCCAGTGCCCCCAGCGCATACGAGCCGAAGAAATACAGCCCCCAGACATCCCAGCTCGCATCACGATTGAAGAACAGCAGCGAAGCCGCGCCCAGGGAGAGCACAGGCATGGGCGCCACGCTGCGCGGCAGGCGCGCGGCGACATACAGCAGGCCGAGCAGCAGCGCGAACAACTGCAGATCGATCGCGACGTACCAGATTCCCGCCGACAGCGCTTCATAGCCGAGCACATCGGTGAGCAGCAACGCGTGAGCCGCCAGCTGCCACGGGGTCGGCGGCGCAGAGATCGCCTCGTCGACCATCCAGCGGCGCGCGATGTCCGAGCACAGCACCGCGAGCGCGACTGCCGCGATCAGCGGCAGCGCCAGCCGCAGATAGCGGCGCCCGAGCACCGCCAGCGGACGACAGGCCTGCAGCCGTCCAGCCGGCGCGAGCCCGCGCGCCGCCAGGAAGCCGCCCACCACCAGGAAGGCCTGCACGGCGATGCGGGCGTAGTCGCTGAGCCAGTCGAACAGCTCCGGCGCCACGGCGTCGGCCGCCACCGCCATCGGGCCGTAGAACGCCAGATGGTGCAGCACGATCAGTTGCGAGCCGACGCCCTTGATGACGTCGACGAAGCCAAGCCTGGAAGCGGGCATCGTACCCCTCGTCCCGGGGGTTGAACTGCGTGGCCGACCGGCGGAAAAAAACGTGCCCGCATCGGTCCGATGCGCCGGAATTCTAATGACGCCGACGCGCTATCGCAATGGCGCCGGATGCCCTCCAGTCCTGCGCCTGTGCGGTGCCTGCGCCACTTGCGCGAGCCGGACTGCGCGACCGATGGCATCATAGGCGCCGCCGACACCCTTCGCCGAGCGCATGAACTCGCCCAACCTCGAACGCAAGACCTTCCTGCTGCTGCTGGCCGTCGTCACGATCGCCTTCGGCGCGGTGCTATGGCCGTTCTATGGCGCCGTTTTCTGGGGAGTGGTGCTGGCGATCCTGTTCGCGCCGCTGCATCGCCGGCTGCTGCGCAGAATGCCCCGCCACCACAATCTGGCGGCGCTGGCCACGCTCGGTGTCTGCCTGCTGATCGTCATCCTGCCGCTGACGCTGATCACGCTGTCGCTGATCCAGGAAGCGACGCAGGTCTATCAGCGGCTCAAGGAAGGGCAGCTGAATTTCAATGACTATTTCCAGCAGATCCTGGGCATATTGCCGCAGTGGGCGCTGAACCTGCTGGGCCGCTTCGGGCTCGACGATCTGGCGGGCCTGCAGCAGCGGCTGTCCGAGATCGCGGCGCGCGGCAGCCAGTTCATCGCCGCGCAGGCGCTGCAGATCGGCCAGAACACCTTCGAGTTCCTGATCAACTTCGCGATCATGCTGTACCTGCTGTTCTTCCTGCTGCGCGATGGAGCTGCGCTGGCGGCGCGCATCAAGCGCGCCATTCCGCTGGCCGGCGACCACAAGCAGAACCTGTTCACGAAGTTCACGACGGTGATCCGCGCGACGGTGAAGGGCAATATCGCGGTGGCGGCGACGCAGGGCGCGCTCGGCGGCATCATCTTCATGCTGCTGGGCATCCAGGGCGCCGTGCTGTGGAGCGTGGTCATGGCCTTCCTGTCGCTGCTGCCGGCGGTCGGCGCGGGCCTCATCTGGCTACCGGTCGCGCTGTATTTCCTGGCGACCGGAGCGGTCTGGCAGGGGCTGACGCTGATCGCCTACGGCGTGCTGGTGATCGGCCTGGTCGACAATCTGCTGCGGCCGCTGCTCGTCGGCAAGGACACCAAGATGCCCGATTATCTGGTGCTGATCTCGACGCTGGGCGGCATGGCGCTGTTCGGCCTGAACGGATTCGTGATCGGGCCGGCGATCGCGGCGCTGTTCGTTGCCGCCTGGGATCTGTTCTCGTCGCCGAACACGCCGCCGGTTCAGGAGTCCGACCCGCCGCGGTAGAGTGCCGCCGTCGCCGCGACCAGCCGCGGGTGATCCTTCAGCGCCGCGAGCTGCGGCAGCCGCAGCATGATAGGCAAGGCGCCGCAACCCAGGGGCGCCGCCTGCTCGATGACCGCTATCGCTTCGTCGATGCGATCGAGCGCCACCAGCGCCGGCGCATGCGTCACGCGCAGCAGCGGGCCGGCGTGCGCCTGCACGGCGAGGACCCGCAGCGCGCCGTCCCGGTCGCCGCAGCGCGCGTGGATGTAGGCCAGCGTGGCGACGCTGAGCGGCCAGTCGGCGGGCTCCAGCGTGAACATCCGCGCCGCCTGCAGATGCTCGGGCCGCGGGGCGATCGAAGCCTGCAGGGCCAGCCGGTTCAACTGCGGAACCGGGCTTTCCGGGTATTTCAGGCATAGCTGCTCCACCACGGCCAGCGCCTCCTCGATCCGGCACAGCGCGGTCAGCGCGCGCGTGCGAAAGATCGCCAGCCCCTCCGAGAACGGATGCTGGTCGGTGGCACGCCCGAGCACCGTTGCGGCGTCGAGGACGGCGCCGGTGGCCATCAGGTGCCAGCCGTAGTGGTAGAGCGTGCTGCTGTCCTCGTCGTCGTCGGCCAGCGCCTGGTCGTGCCAGCGCCGCGCCTCGCCGAAGCGCCAGCCGCAGTCGAGCAGATGGCCGCGCAGCGAATGCAGGCCGGGCGTGTCCGGCGCATCGCGTTCGACCACCGACAGCAGCGTCGACGCCTCGTCGAGCAGCTTGCGGCCGGCGCCGATGCCGACATTCAGCTGCGCTGCCAGACAGCTGCCCAGGACCAGCCGGGCCGCCATGAAGCTGCCATCCCGGGCCAGCACGGCGCGCAACGTCCGTTCGGCCAGCTGCAGCGACGAGACCTTGCGCTGGTTGACCAGTTGCGACGCGAAGATCACCGACTCTGCCAGCGGCGGCGCGCCCGTCGATGCGTCCTGCAGCCGCCGGTGCCGCGGCCGCCTGCCGTCGCTACGGCCGCCGCTCCGGCCGGCGCCGCTGCCGAGCTGCAGCTGATAGCCGAAACGGTAGACGGCCTGGATCCGGATGTCGCCCAGGACAGACAGCGTGCGCCGCAATGCGGCGACGCAGCGAGCCAGACTTTCATCCGACATGCCGCGCCCTCCCCAGGCAACATCGGCGAACCGGCTCTTCTCCACCGCCTTCGGCCAGTGCGAGACGAGCAGATGCAGCACCGCCTGCTCCTTCGGCGGCAGCGTCAGCGGCGCGCCGCGGTAGTAGACGAATCCGTCGGAATCGGCCCGGAGATCGATCGCCTGGGGCTCAATCATCATCTTTTCATAAGGATCTACCGTTTGAACGCGGCTAGCATTGCGCCACTGTACGCGCTTGGCTATGAGGGGATTTACCCGTGCCGCCGGTGCGTAAGGTTGAGCCGACTTGACGAACAGACCGTTCCCTGCGAACCGTACGCGTGCCGCGTGCCCAGGAGAAGGTCGGGGACGATCGCCCGGATCCCGCCTTCGCGCAGCGGGGCAAGCGGTCGATGTATTCAACTACAACAATCAGAGGCAGCGGATCGGTCTTTGCCGTCGCACAGCTCGACGGGGCGCCCGGCGCCCCGGTGCGAACGGTTCGGCGCGGCGATTCCCGCCGCCTCGGCCCTCCGGGGCCGGCCGGGTGCCGGCCCGTCATCTTCCCGTGGCACGAGCATGAACGAACGACGCAAGCAGTGGGCGGTTTTGTCGCGCGAATTCTACGACGCCCAGGCCGAGCTGGCGGACCGGTTCGACGCCCTCTTCAGCGAAGAGGTGTTGGACATGGCCAAGCCGGCCAACCCGCCCGCTGAACCGGGGGTGCCCTCGCAACCCCTGGCACGCCCGGCGACCATCGACGCCTACTTCGATGCCTGGCAGCGCCTGCAGGCGCTGCATGAGCGCATCCAGGCGTTCTATTTCGGCGAATCAGGCACCGCCAGGGCTGTGCCCGCCGCGGAATAGTCCAGTCCCGGGCGGAAGGCGGTCCCCGGTCAGCGCGGCTCGATGCCGCCGGCGCGCAGGATCGCGGCGACGTTCAAGGAGTCGCGCTCCATGAACGCGCGGAACTCGGTAGGCGTCATCGGCGCGGGTACGGCGAAGCGCGCCGCGACTTCGCGCTGCACCTCCGGCCGCTTCAGGACCCCGGCGACGCGCTCGTAGATTTCCTCGACCACGTTTGCCGGCGTGTCCTTGGGTGCGAAGATGCCCTGATAGCTGGTCAGGTCGTATTTGGGCACGACCTCGCGAATCGTCGGCACGTCGGGCAGTTCCTGCATGCGCGGCTGCTCGGTCAGCGCCAGCGCCCTGAGCTTGCCGCCGCGAATGTTCGACATGGTCTGCGCCGCCGCGTTCGCGACGATGTCCACGGTACCTGCCATCACGTCGACCTGCGCCGGGCCGCCGCCCTTGTACGCCACCCGCGTCAGCTGGATCCCGGTCGCGGCCATGATGGCGGCGATGGTGAGCTCGCCGTAGTCGGCATACGTGTACTTGCCCGGATTGCGGCGCGCATCGTCGATGAACTGGGCCAGGCTGGTCCACTTCGACTGGGACGACACCAGCACGAATGCCTGCGTCGTGACGGTGCGGATCACCGGCGTCAGATCGCGCAGGATGTGCACCGGTGGATTCTTCATCGAATGGAACTGCAACAGCGCGAGATTGCCGTATGTGTAGGCCAGCGTGCGGCCGTCCGGCGGCGCCGCGGCGACGTGCAGCAGGCCGATCGCGCCGTTCGCGCCGGCGCGGTTCTCGACGATCATCCGCGCGCCCGATTGCGTGCCGATCGCGTCGGCGAAGAAGCGGGCGAACAGATCGGTGCCGCCGCCGGCGGCGTACGGCACCACCATCGTCGTCGGCCGGCGGCTGTCCTGCGCCAGCGCCGCCTGCGGCAGCGCCGCGCCCAGCGAGGCCGCGCCGATCATCTTGCAGACGCTCCTGCGTTTGCTCAATTCCTGTGTCATCTGTCTCCTCCTGTGGATCGTGACATTTCGTCTGGCACTCATGCGGCGGTGCGGCGGCTTCAGCGCACCACGCCGCCAGCGAGCAACTGTTCGGCCGCTGCGCCCGAGAATCCCCAGTGCTCAAGCAGGTCGCGTCCGGCCGACTCGGCCGGCACCGACGACGGCGCGGCGCTGGGCGTACGTGAGAAGCGCGGCGCCGGCGCCGGCTGCGCGACCCCGTCGAGCTCGACGTAGGCCTGCCGCGCGAGCGCCTGCGGATGCGCGCGCGCCTCGGCCAGATCGAGCACGGGCGCGACGCAGACGCCAGCCTGACCGAGCTGCTGCGTCCATTCGTCCAGCGTGCGCCGCGCGAAGATCTCACCGAACAGCTCGCGCATGCGCGGCCAGCTGCTGCGATCGCGCTGCGCCGGCAAGACGGCCGCATCGAGTTCCAGCAGCTCCAGCAGGCGTGCATAGAACTGCGGCTCGTTGGCGGCGACGCTCAGATAGCGCCCATCCGCGGTCCGGTAGACATTGTAGAAATGCGCGCCGCCGTCGAGCGGGTTGGTGCCGCGCGCCGCCTGCCAGGCACCGGCCGCGGTCAGCCCGTGCAGGAAGGTCGCGAGCGAAGCCACGCCGTCGAGCATCGATGCGTCGACGCACTGGCCGCGGCCGCTGCGCTGCGCCTCCCACAGTGCGCTCATCAGGCCCAGCGCCAGATACAGCGAGCCGCCGCCGAAGTCGGCGATCAGGTTCAGCGGGATCACCGGCGCGCCGCCGGCCGGCCCGATCGCGTCGAGCACGCCGGACAGAGCCAGGATGTTCAGGTCGTGGCAAGGCTCAGCCGCCAGCGGCCCGCCCTGTCCGAAGCCCGTCATCCGGCCATAGACGAGTCGCGGGTTGCGCTGCAGGCAGAGCTCGGGCCCCAGCCCCAGGCGTTCCATGACGCCAGGACGGAATCCCTCGATCAGCGCGTCCGCCTGGTCGATCAGCTGCAGCGCGGCCTGCACGCCGTCGGGATGCTTCAGATCGATCTCGATCAGCGACTTGCTGCGATTGCTGAGATTGAAGCGGGGCTCGACGCGGATGTTCGCCCCCGGATTGCCGATGCGTGCGATGCGCAGCACGTCGGCGCCGAGATCGGCCAGCAGCATCGCGCACATCGGAGCGGGGCCGATGCCGGCCATCTCGACGACGCGCAGGCCGCGCAGCGGTCCCTGCCGCGCAGCGGCGCTCACTGGACGGCCCCGCTGTCACGCAGCCGGCGTATCTCGGCCTCGTCGAAACCGAATGCCTGCAGCACCTCGTCCGTGTCGGCGGCATGGCGCGGCGCCGGCCGCAGGCGCTCGCGCGGCAGCCCGTGAAGCTGGAAACCCGAGGTCGGCACGCGGATCGGCTCGCCGCTCACGCCGTCCATCATCTCGGCGAGGAAACCGCCCTGCATCACCTGCGGATGCGACAGGATCTCGCGCAGATCGCGCACCTTCGCCAGCGGCACCGAATGGGCCTGCATCAGCGCTTCCCATTCGGCTGCGGTCCGCGTCAGGTAGATTTCCGACATCCGAGCCCGCACGGCGGCCGTGCCCTCGGCCCGCGGCACACCGCCGCCTTCCTTGATCCACGGATTGTCGAGCAGGTCCTCGGCGCCCACCAGCCGGCACAGCTGCTCGCACTGACCCTTCGTATTGCCGGCAACCGCGATCAGGCCGTCGCGCGTGCGGAAAACGCCGGAGAACGGACTGCCGGTGAACGGCTCATTGCCGACCGCCTTCACGTCGCTGTCGGCGATCAGCACGTTGCCGAGGATGGGCGACATCATCGACAAGGCACTGTCGAGCAGCGAAGTATCGACGAAGCGCGCCACCCCGGTGCGTTCGCGCTCGATCAGCGCGGCGGCGATGCCCAGCGCCGCGTTGACGGCGGTGACCGTGTCGATCAGCGGAAAGCCGACGCGCAGCGGCCCGGTGTCCGGCGTCCCGTTGACCGACATGAGTCCGGAGACCGCCTGCATCATCTGGTCGTACGACGGCACGTCGCGCAGCGGACCCGTCTGGCCGAAGCCGGTGATCGCGCAATAGACGAGCCGCGGGTGCCTGCTCCGCAGCGCATCGGCGCCCAGGCCGAGCCGCTCCATGACGCCGGGCCGGTTGCTCTCGACCAACACGTCGGCGCGCGCCACCAGCGTCTCGAAGACGCTGCGGCCGGCCTCCGACTTGAGGTCGAGCGCGATCGACTTCTTGTTGCCGTTGATGCTTTGATAGGTGGTGCTCAGGCCCTCGGCATTGTGGTGCTTCGACGGGCCGACGAAGCGCATCCGGTCGCCCTGCCCCGGCTGTTCGATGCGGATCACCTCCGCGCCGAGCAGGGCCAGCTGATAGGTGGCCATCGGCCCGGCCACGTTGCGCGTCAGGTCGAGCACCTTGAAGCCGGCCAGCGGCCCGGCCGGCGCCTGCCCGTCTCGTTCGTTCGAGGTCGCCACGTCGACGCTCCGCCGCGCTCAGCGCTCGACCGTCGCGATCAGCTGCCCCTCGGCGACCGGGTCGCCTTCGCTGACGTGGATCTGCTGCACACGGCCGCCATCCTCGCAGATGACCGGGATTTCCATCTTCATCGATTCGATCAGCGCTACTTCCTCGCCGGGATTCACGGTATCGCCGGCAGCCTTGAGCACTTTCCACACCGAGCCGGTCACCTCGGACGTGATCTTCATTGTCGCCATCATCATCTCCTCAGGAATGTATCGGGGTCGGCGGCCAGCGCGAGCCGGCGGCCGGCCGGGGGCGGCCGCCCGCCGCTCAGAAGCTGGTCGGCCAGGTCCGCATCAGGTGCTCGCCGACGCCGTCGGTCATGCGCAGCGACAGCGCATCGAGCAGGTGTTCGAGAATCGGCCGCGTCTGCTCGGGCGGAATCACGACGTGGCTGTTATACGCGGATGCCATCTCGTACGGCGAGGTGCTGCTCGACATTTCGGCCAGCAGCTCGGCATAGCGGGCCGGATCCTGCTCGGGCTTGATGCCGTGCACGATGCTCACCGCGCTGTGCGGATCCATGAAGCTGATCTCGGCGCTGGTCCATGACAGCAGCACGTCGGAGTTGCCGCCGCCGCCCATGTTCAGATGCGCCTGGCCGTAGGTCTTGCGCGCGATGATCGAGATCTTCGGCACCGAGACCAGCGACAGCGCGTTCATCCAGTTCATGACGGCGCCGATCGCGCCGCGCTTCTCACCTTCGATGCCGACCAGGAAGCCCGGCTGGTCGATGATGAACACCAGCGGGATGTTGAACGAATCGCAGAGCACCATGAACGAGATGACTTTCGCGCAGGACTCGACGTCGACCGCCCCGCCCTTGTGCAGCGGATTGTTCGCGATGAAGCCGGCCACCCGCCCGCCGATGCGCGCCAGCGCGGTCACCGTGTTCTTCGCGAAGCGCGACTTCATCTCGAACAGCGAGCCGGGATCGACGATGCATTCGATCACCTTGCGCATGTCGTAGACCTTGGTGCGCTCGAGCTTCATCAGCTGGCGGATCTTCATGCCGTCGGGCGCTTGCGCCGGCGCGGCCGCGCGCGGCGGCGCTTCCATGCAGTGCGACGGCATGTAGGACAGGAAGCGACGGATCTGGTCGATCGCCTCCTCGTCGCTGTCGACCACGGTGTCGACGAAGCCGGTGACCTCGGCGTGCATGCGCCATCCGCCCAGATCTTCCGGATCGGTGCTCTCGCTGATGACGCGCGACGTGAGCTTGTTGCTGGAGATGGCCATCATGGCGCCGCGCCGCATGGCCACGAAGTCCGACAGCACCGAATACCATGCCGACGAGCCGTAGCAGTGGCCGAGCACGCCGGACGCCCAAGGCGCTTCACGCGTGCGTCGGTACTGCGTCGGCCGGTCGCCGGCGCCGAAGGCCCGCGCGCCCATCACGTCCGGCATGCGCGCACCGGTGGATTCGCCGAGAAACACCATCGGCAATCCGCGCCGGGTCGCCAGGTCCTTGACGTGCGCAATCTTGCGGCCGTTGATGGTGGCGCTGGAAGCGCCCATGATGGTGAAGTCGTTCGCCACTACCGCAACGTCGCGGCCGTCGATCTTGGCCAGGCCCGAGATCTTGCCGTCGGTCGGGGTGCGCGCCCGATCCGGCTCGCGCGCCGACTGGGCAAACAGGCCGAACTCGAGAAAGGTTCCCGGATCCGCCAGACGTTCCATCCGCTCGCGCACGTTCAGCGCGCCGGTGCCGCGACGCTTGGCCAGTTTCTCCGGACCGCCCATCGCCTCCGCCGCCTGCCTGCGGGTCTCGAAATCCGTGTCGAGCGCTTGCCAATCCGCAGCCGCGCCTTGCGCGCGTTCCTCCGCCATGTAGCCTCCTCAGTCAATGGGCCGAGTGTAGGCGCCCGGGGCCGATATCGTCAACCATATTGTCTAAAAGGCGGCGTGCCGGCACGGCCGGACGCGCTACCATGCCTTCACCTCAGCCGAGCCGCGCACGGGCGAACCGTACGCGTCCGGCAACGAACGGACATCGCGATGAAGTCATTCGGCAAACGCGCAGCCGGGCTGCGGCTGGAACGGATGCGGGCGTCCCCGCTGTGGTCGGGCGAGACCTTCCGCAACCTGCATCCGGTGCTGCCGCAGCTGCGCGACCCGTCGGTGCCCGCACCGACTCTCACCGAAGTGCTGTGCCCCGCCGGCCGTCGTCTGCCGCCGGGTCCGCTCCCCTCGCTGAACCCGATCGACGCTTGGCAACGATCTCCCGCCAGCGGACTGCGAGCCACCTGGCTCGGCCACTCGACCGTGCTGATCGAGATCGACGGCATGCGGCTGCTGACCGATCCGGTATGGGGCACCCGCGCGTCGCCGACGCGGCTGGCCGGCCCGAAGCGCTTTCAACCGGTGCCGGTCGCGCTGCGCTCGCTGCCGCCGATCGACCTGGTGCTGCTGTCGCACGATCACTACGATCATCTCGACTACGCCACCCTCCGCGCTCTCGCGCGAACGCCGGTGCCGTTCGTCGCGCCGCTCGGTGTCGGCGCGCATCTGGAAGCCTGGGGCGTGCCCGCGGCACGCATCACCGAACTCGACTGGTGGGAAAGCTACCCGCTGCCGAACGCCGGCCTCGTCGTCCATGCGACACCGTCACAGCATTTTTCCGGCCGCACGCTGAACAGCCGCAATGCCACGCTGTGGTCGTCCTTCGTCATCGAAACCGAGCGCCATCGCGTGTTCTTCAGCGGCGACACCGGACTGACCACCGAATACGGCACGATCGGTGAACGCTTGGGCCCCTTCGATCTGAGTCTGCTCGAAGTCGGCGCCTTCCATCCGTCGTGGGGCGACGTCCATCTGGGTCCGGTCAACGCGCTGCGCGCGCAGGCGCTGCTCGGCGGCGGTCCGCTGCTGCCGGTGCACTGGGGCACCTTCGCGCTGGCCATGCACGACTGGGACGAACCGGCGGAAACGCTGTTCGCGGGCGCGTCTCGCAGCGGCGCGCCTTTGCTGATGCCGCGGCTGGGCGAGCCGGTCGAGCCGGTCCATGCAGCGCCGCCGGCGCCTTGGTGGCGGGATGTGACGGCGCGGCGGCGGCGGGGCCAGGAGACGAGGGGGGATGCGGCGGGGCAGCCGGAACGGGCACCGGAGGCCGAGGCGACGCCCTCGGCGGCGGCGACTGCGCCGTTGAACTGGCCGCTCGATTGATAGGGCTTGAAGCACCCGCGCTTGGTCGGCGACTTGCGATTCGGACGCGCCCCTGCCGACCACCGCCGGGGAGCTGCGGACAGAACGCGGAGAGCTGCAGCGCCGGCTCGCTATGATCGATGAGCGGCTGGCCAGGCTCGGGAATATCTCCACGCCTCGATCTGCCACACCACAATCGAGCGCCGCTTTCGCAGCGCCACCTCCAGCCAGCACCCCGCAGAGAGCATTGCCGCCCGGTTGCTTCGTCGGGCCTCGAGGCGGCACGTATACGATCACCAAGAGCGGGAAGAAAAACTATGGAGGATGCTAGGTACGATTGCCAGCGCAACTAGTGCGCAAGGCGTTCTCGAAAATCCGGTTGCAAGCAGCATAGAGTCGGGGATAGGCATTGTCTCGGGTTGGCACTGTACGGCCAGTCCGATTCGCGTGACGATCGACGGCGTCGATCTCGGAACGACGGGCGTCGGCAGCGTTCGCAATGACACGGCCGGCATCTGCGGCCATGCAAATACCGGCTTCTCGCTGCTCTACAACTTCAATAAGCTGACGCCCGGCGTCCATACGATCACAGCCTATGCTGATGACGTGCACCTTGAGACACGCCAATTCAGCAGCGCACAGTCCGGCGGGGCTCCCTATCTGGATGGTGTAAATCGGGATGTCGTCGTCAACGACTTCCCGCAGCCCGGCGTCACGATTACATTGCGCTGGAGCCCGGCCAAGCAGATCCGATGCGTTCGTAGCGGTCGTGTGGCGCTGACGTTCGTTGGCGACGCAATGCGATGCACAGTGTCTTAGCAGCAAGATCGATTGACTGAGAATGTCGCACCCCTAGCGCCTGTAGCCCAGCTCATTCCGTCCGACGAATTCGGCGATTGGTGGGAGGCCCTGTCCGAGGCCGAGCAGGAATCGGTAGCAGCATCGGTGCGTCTGCTGGAAGAGCGTGGCCAATGCTGGGCTTTCCACATAGCAGCGGGATCAACGGATCGAAGCATGGCCACATGGGGGAGCTGAGCACCCGGCACGACGGACGGCCACTACGCACCTTGTACGCGTTCGACCCCCGCCGCGCCGCGATCTTGCTGCTCGGCGGCGACAAGACAGGCGATGACCGCTGGTACGAGACCCATGTACCGATCGCGGACCGGCTGTACGACGAACACCTTGAGCAGCTTCGAAAGGAGGGGTTGATCGATGGCTAAGAAATTTGTGGCGCTACGGGCGAATTTGTGGCGCTACGGGCAAAGATGACGCCCGAATCTCGCGCCCGCGCCGAGGCCAAGGCACACGCAATGCTGGCGGAGATGCCGCTCAATGAGTTGCGCCAGGCGCGCGGCCTGTCGCAAAAGATGCTCGCCGAGCTGTTACGCGTCCAGCAGCCTTCCATCGCCAAGATCGAGAAGCGCACCGACATGTATATCTCGACCCTGCGCAGCCCTATCGAGGCGATGGGCGGTCAGCTCGAGGTGGTGGCGCGCTTCCCGGATGGTTCGGTCAAGATCAGCAACTTCAGTGATCTGGGGAGGGACGCAGGTACCTGAAAAGAAGGGATATGCCTCGGATCGCGCCTCAGGATTTCCCGAGATACTAATAGACGACATTAGACGACATGAGCGTCCAAGCCATTGATTTAGATGGGGGAAGTAGGCAACAAACAGGCAACAAAAAGCCGTCGTTAGACGGCTTCGGCTGATCTTTGGCGGAGACGGAGGGATTCGAACCCTCGATGCAGTTTTTGGCCGCATGCTCCCTTAGCAGGGGAGTGCCTTCGACCTCTCGGCCACGTCTCCGGGCTTCGATTGCGATAACAGCTCACGCTCGATGCCGGCTCAGGCGCGATTGTACCTGCTTTTTTGGGGACCTCTGCCGGCCCCCTGCATTCACTGAGACAGGCTGCCCGGCTGGTCGAGCCCGAACGCCTTGTGCAGCGCGCGGACCGCGAGTTCCATGTACTTGTCCTCGAGCACCACCGAGATCTTGATCTCGCTGGTCGAGATCATCTGGATGTTGATGCCCTCTTCCGACAAGGTGCGGAACATCAGGCTGGCGATGCCCACGTGCGAGCGCATGCCGATGCCGACGGCCGAGACCTTGCAGATCTTCGGGTCGCCGGTGATCGCGCCGGCGGCGATGCGCTGCTTGACCGAACTGTTGAGGACATCGAGCGCCTTCTGGTACTCATTGCGGTGAACCGTGAACGAGAAGTCGGTCATGCCGTTCACGCTCTGGTTCTGGATGATCATGTCGACGTCGATGTTCGCCTCGGCGATCGGACCGAGGATCTGGAACGCGATGCCGGGCCGGTCGGGCACGTTCGTGATCGTGATCTTGGCCTCGTCCCGGTTGAATGCAATGCCGGAAATGACCGCCTGTTCCATGTTCTCATCTTCCTCGAAAGTGATCAGCGTGCCCGACTCGGCTTCGACGTCGAGCGGCATGTCGGGGGGCGTCAAGCTGGACAGGACCCGCGTCTTGACCTTGTATTTGCCGGCGAACTCCACGGAGCGGATCTGCAGCACCTTGGACCCGAGGCTGGCCATCTCGAGCATCTCCTCGAACGTGACGCGTTCGAGCCGGCGCGCTTCGGGAACGATGCGCGGGTCGGTCGTGTAGACGCCGTCCACGTCGGTGTAGATCAGGCACTCGTCGGCGCCGAGCGCGGCCGCCACGGCGACGGCCGAGGTGTCGGAGCCGCCGCGGCCCAGCGTCGTGATGTGGCCGGCCTCGTCGATGCCCTGGAAGCCGGTGATGACGACGACGCGGCCCGCGTCGAGATCGGCCCGCACACGGACGTCATCGATCGACAGGATGCGCGCCTTCGTGTACGCGCTGTCGGTGCGCACCGGCACCTGCCAGCCGGCATAGCTGATCGCGTCCACGCCGATCGACTTCAGCGCGATCGCCAGCAGCCCCACCGAGACCTGCTCGCCGGTGGCGGCGATCATGTCGAGCTCGCGCGGGTCGGGCTGGGCATCCAACTCCTTGGCGAGCGCCAGCAGGCGATTCGTCTCGCCGGACATCGCCGACGGAACGACGACGATCCGATGGCCGGCCTTGTGCCATTTGGCCACCCGGCGCGCGACGTTCTGGATGCGCTCGATCGAGCCCATCGAAGTGCCGCCGTACTTGTGAACGATCAGTGACATGAGTGCGGGCGAGTTTTGCTGCAAAACCCTTGATTATACGACAGCCGCGGGCCTGAAATCGGCGCCGCGCGGGTCGCCGGGGGTGTCTGGCCGCCAATGGAACGCGACGCGCAGCGGGGCTGCCGCTGCGCCGGCGGCGCTCGGAGCCGCCATCGGCGACGGTCCGCGCGGCGTGCAGTCCATGCCCAGCCCTCCGACATACAGCACTTCGCCGCTGGCGGCGTCGCAGACCATAGGTAGACCCGGACGCAGCCACGGCGGTACGCGCCGCTCCTGGAATAGGTTCTTCAGGCTGCGGCTGGGTCCGGGCCACGCCGGCCGCAGGTGCGCCGATCCGAGCGGCGGCGCCACGCGCAGCGGCCGGCCGGCCAGCCAGGACGCGTCGATGCCGCTGCCGGCCGGGACCGAGAGGATTTCCAGCCGACCGCCCCACCCGGCCAGCTCCAGCGTGGGCTCTCCCCGCCAGATCAGCTGCAGGCCGGGCGGCGGCTGCCGCGCCCAGTCCCGCGCCGCGACGGGTTCGGCGATCAGCCGCGCCCCGAAGCGGCGCAGCTGCCAGCCGCCGTGAACGTGCACCGGCTGCGCGGACATGCCGCCGAGCCACTGGCGCAGCCACTCGGCCATGACCGCCTGCGACGGCGGCGGCGCACCGAGCCGGCGGCACCAGGCGCGCACCGCTTCGGCGCGGCGGAACGCCGGCAGCGCCGACAGCGCGCCGAGGTCGATCTGGCGAGCGACGCCGGGATCCATGTCGGCAGCGGCGCCGACGCCGACAAGCCCTGGCGCGGTGGGGCTTGCGGCGGCAGGGCTTGCGGCGACGGCGCCTGCAGCCGCCGCGATCACCCTGTCCAGATCCGCTTCGCCAAGCGCCGACACCGCCGCCAGCCCCTCGCGCAGCAGCCCGGCGCTGCGTCGCACGCCGTCGGACAGGCCCGGCGCCACGGCGCGCCAGGCCGGCAGCACCTGATCGCGCAAAGCGACGCGCAGCAGCCGCGGATCGCGGTTCATCGGATCTTCGATCCAGTCGAGCCGCTGCTGCCGCGCCCATTCGTGCAGCAGCTCGCGTTCGATGCCGAGCAGCGGCCGCAGCAGCCAGCCGCCGGCGCGCTGCTGCGCGGCGCGCATGCCGGCCAGCGCTTCGGGGCCCGCGCCGCGCGCAAGACGCATCAGCACCGTCTCGACCTGGTCGTCGGCGTGATGCGCGGTCAGCAGCGCGGCGGCGCCGCGCTCGGCGACCGCCTGCCACAGCGCGCGGTAGCGCTGCTGGCGCGCCCAGGCTTCGACGCTGTCGCCGGCAGCGGGCGCGCCGGCCAGCCGCGACAAGCCGAACGCGACACCGCGCGCCTCCGCCTGCGCGCGGCAGAACTCGGGCCAGTCATCGGCGGCAGCCTGCAGTCCATGATGGACGTGCCAGGCGAGCACGCTGCCGGGCATGCGCAGCCGCGCCAGCAGGTCGAGCAGCACGGTGGAATCGAGCCCGCCGCTGTAGGCGAGCACCAGCGGTGCCGCGGCGGGCAGCGGCCGCAGTGCGTCGCGCACCGCGGCAGTGAGCGTCTCGGTCAGCCGTTCAGGACTGGCCGATCTCCTTGAACTTGCCATAGTTCATGATCCGCTCGTGGCGCTGCTTGAGCAGCTCCTTGACGCCCACGCCCTGCAGCTGGCGCAGCGCGTCGGACAGCGCACGCTTGAGCAGCTGCGCCATGTGTTGCGGATCGCGATGCGCGCCGCCGACCGGTTCGCTGATGATGCGGTCGATCAGGCCGAGCGCCTTCAGCCGGTGCGCGGTGACGCCCAGCGTCTCCGCGGCTTCCGGGGCCTTCTCGGCGCTCTTCCACAGGATGGCGGCGCAGCCCTCGGGCGAGATCACCGAGTAGATCGAGTACTGCAGCATCAGCGTCACGTCGCCGACCGCAATGGCCAGCGCACCGCCCGAGCCGCCTTCGCCGATGACGGTGGTGATGATGGGCACGCGCAGCGCCGCCATCTCGAACAGGTTGCGGCCGATGGCCTCGGACTGGTTCCGCTCCTCGGCGCCGATGCCGGGGAACGCGCCGGGCGTATCGACGAAGGTGATGACCGGCAGCTCGAACTTCTCGGCCAGCTTCATCAGGCGCAGCGCCTTGCGGTAGCCCTCGGGCCGCGGCATGCCGAAGTTTCGATAGCCGCGCTCCTTGGTGTCGCGCCCCTTCTGGTGGCCGATGACCATCACCGGCTGGCCGTTGAAGCGCGCCATGCCGCCGACGATGGCAGGATCGTCGGCGAACTCGCGGTCGCCGTGCAGTTCGTGGAAGTCGCTGAAGATCGCTTCGATGTAGTCGAGCGTGTACGGGCGCTGCGGATGGCGCGCCACGAGGGCGACCTGCCATGGAGTCAGCTTGGCGTACGTGTCCTTCAGCAGCGTCTGGCTCTTCTTCTGCAGCCGCGCGACTTCTTCTGCGATGTCGACCGCCGAATCTTCCTGCGCGAAACGCAGCGCCTCGATCTTCTGCTCGAGGTCGGCAACCGGTTGTTCGAATTCGAGGAATGTCGTCTTCATCAATACTCCACGGGCAGCGGATCGAGGCTGCGCCACAGATACCAGGTGGCGACCGTGCGCCACGGACGCCAGCGCTCGCCGATCTCGGCGGACTGCGCTCGCGTCACCTTGCTGAGCAGCGCGCCGTCCGGGGCGCCGAACTCCCGGTAATGCAGCGCGATGCCGCGCAGCAGCCCGATGTCGTCGAGCGGATAGATGTCAGGCCGCATCAGATTAAAAATCAAAAACATTTCGGCTGTCCAGCGCCCGATGCCGCGCACGGCGCACAGCTCGGCGATGACGGCGTCGTCATCGAGCGCCGGCCAGCGTGCCGGATCGACCTCGTGCGTCACGAAATGACGTGCGAGATCCTTCAGATACTCGCTCTTGCGTTCCGACAGACCGCAGGCGCGCAAAGTGCTCGACCGCATCCGCGACACGCGCTGCGGCGTCACGTCGCGGCAGGCGGCGGCGAAGCGGTTCCAGACCGACTGCGCGGCCTTCACCGAGATCTGCTGCCCGACGATGGACCGCGCCAGCGTCTGGAACGGATCGCCGCGCGTCAGCAGATGCCCGGGCGCGCACTGTTCGATGACGCCGCCGAGCACGCCGTCGCGCCGCGACAGCTCGCGCACCGCATCGTCCCAGTAGTCGGGTTTGGTCAACCGGCTCACCTTGCTTCCGGCCCGATCAGGGATGGGCCGGGCGCGAAGTATACGCCGGCGCCCGTCCGCCGGAAATGCCTGCCGCCGTTCAGGCGCGCCGCCACAGCGTGCCGGCCGGCGTGTCTTCGAGCACGATGCCGGCCGCGGCCAGCTCGGCGCGGATGCGGTCGGCTGCGGTGAAGTCGCGCGATTTCTTGGCGGCGGCGCGGGCCGCGATCCGCGCGTCGATGGCTGCGTCGTCGAGACCGGCGGCCGCCACGGCCGCCGCTTCGCTGCCGTGCAGCCCGCTGCGCTTGACCTCGGCGGGCGCGCGGCCCAGCAGGCCGAGCAGGCCGGCCAGCTGGCGGAAGCTGCGCTCCAGCGCCGGTGTGCGGGCGCGATGCAGTTCGCCGGCCAGCTCGAACAGCACGGCGAGCGCGACCGGGGTATTGAAGTCGTCGTCCATCGCGTCGCGAAAGCGTGCCGCGTGCGGCTCGTCCCAGTCGATCGGCTCGGTGGCCGCGGCGTCTGCGGTGGCCGCGGCGTCTGCGGCGGGCGCGGCGTCGCTCAGCGCGCCGTACAGCCGCAGCAGCGCTGCGCGCGCGTCCTCGAGATGCGCGTCGGAATAGTTCAGCGGACTGCGGTAGTGCGCGCGCACGATGAACAGCCGCACCACTTCGGCATCGAACTTCTTGAGCACGTCACGGATCGTGAAGAAGTTGCCGAGCGATTTCGACATCTTCTCGTCGTCGATGCGCACGAAGCCGTTGTGCATCCAGTAGCGGACGAACGTGCATTGCAGCGCGCCTTCGCTCTGCGCGATCTCGTTCTCGTGATGAGGGAAAGTGAGATCGGCGCCGCCGCCGTGGATGTCCAGCGTCTTGCCCAGCAGGCTGGTCGACATGGCTGAGCACTCGATGTGCCAGCCCGGCCGGCCGAAGCCGTAGCGCGACTCCCATTTGACCTCGGCCGGCTCGTCGGCCTTGGCTGCTTTCCACAGCACGAAGTCGAGCGGGTCGTTCTTCGCGTCGGCCACGGCGACGCGTTCGCCGGCGCGCAGATCGTCGAGCGACTTGCCGGACAGGCGTCCGTACGGCGGAAAGCGCCGCACCGCATAGTTGACGTCGCCGTCGCCCGCGCGATAGGCCAGCCCGTTCTTCTCGAGCAGGTCGATCAGTCCGAGCATCTGCGGCACGAACTGCGTGGCGCGCGGTTCGTGGTCGGGCCGCTGCACGCCGAGCGCGTCGCCGTCCTCATGCATCGCGCGGATGAAACGGTCGGTCAGCTGCGCGGTGGTCTCGCCGTTCTCGACCGCGCGGCGGATGATCTTGTCATCGATGTCGGTGATATTGCGGACGTAGGTCACCTGGTAGCCGCTGGCGCGCAGCCAGCGCTGCACGACGTCGAACACGACCAGCACGCGCGCATGGCCCACGTGGCAATAGTCGTAGACGGTCATGCCGCATACGTACATGCGGACCTTGCCCTGCTCGAGCGGAACGAACTCTTCCTTGCTGCGGGAAAGCGTGTTGTAGAGCTTGAGCATTCACCGGGCGCGCAGCCGCTTTCGGCACCATGGACCGGCGCGGTTGCTAGAATGGCGGGATGTCGATTATAGCAGCGGCCTCCCCCGTTCGCCGCGCGCGCGGCGCCCGGTTTCGCCTCGTCCGGACGCCGTCGAAACGCGCCGGAATGATCTCGATCAAGATGGGCGGCGGCCTGCTCGCCGCTGCGCTGCAACTGGCCGGCGCCGGCCTGCTGACGGCGGCTGCGCAGCCCGCGGCAGTCCAGCCCGCGCCGGCCCCCGCGGCACCCGATCCAGCGGCTTCGACGGCACCCGCTCCGGCAGCCCCGACGGCGTCGCCCGCGGCACCGGAAACCCGGACACCGTCCGGCTCCGGCTCCGGCACGCTCGGCGATGCCGAGCGCATGAGCCGCCCGCCCGCCGCCGACCGGGACAGCGTGCCCGGCGCGCTCGCCGAGGCCCGCCGGCTGGCCGCCCAGGGACGCCGCAACGACGCGCTGGCCGCACTCGATGCCGGTCTGCGCCGCACGCCCGGCGACGCCCAGCTGCGCTTCCAGAAAGGCGTGGTGCTGGCCGAGATGGGCAACAGCGAACAGGCGCTGGAACTGTTCAAGGCGCTGACCGAGGAATTTCCCGAGCTGCCGGAGCCGCACAACAACCTGGCCACGCTGTACGCCGCCGCCGGCCAGCTCGACCAGGCGCGCGATGCGCTCGAGACGGCGCTGCGTGCGCTGCCGTCGTACGGGCTGGCGTCGGAGAACCTCGGCGACATCTATCTGCGGCTGGCCGAGCGGGCCTGGCGGCGTGCCGCCGACGCAGCGCCGCGCAACGAGGCACTAAAGGACAAGCTGTCACTGGCGCGCGAGCTGATCGCGCGCGTCTCGCCGTCCGGCTCGCGGCCGGCGGCCGCCGAAACACCCGTCCCCGCCGGCACTCGCTCGCCTGCCGGCGCGCAGCCGGCCCCCTCCCGCTGATTTCCCTACTGGAGTCCGAGATGTTCAAGAAACTGCCGCTGATCGGCGCCCTGCTCGTTTCGCTGGCCACCCTGCCGGAAGGCGCGGCCGCCGCGCCGAACCCGCAGGTGCTGGTCAAGACCTCTGCCGGCGAATTCGTCATCGAGCTGTATCCGGACAAGGCGCCGGCCACGGTCGCCAACTTCCTGCAGTACGTGAACGACGGCTTCTACGCCGGCACGATCTTCCATCGCGTGATCAGCGGCTTCATGATCCAGGGCGGCGGCTTCGGCGCCGACCTGTACAAGGGCGGACTGCGGCCCAAGCCGACGCGCGAGCCGATCAAGCTGGAATCGAAGAACGGGCTGAAGAACGACACCGGCTGGGTGGCAATGGCGCGCACCAGCGATCCCAACTCGGCCACCGCGCAGTTCTTCATCAACGTCGTCGACAATGCCAACCTGAACCATCCGCAGCCCGACGGCCACGGCTATGCGGTGTTCGGACGCGTCGTGAAGGGCATGGACGTCGTCGACACGATCCGCAAGGTGCGCACCACGACGGTCGGCCCGTATCGCGACGTGCCGCTGGAGGCGGTCGTCATCGATTCGGTGACGGTGGTCGGCGACAAGCGCTGATCCCGGCCGCGGCGCGATGACCGAGCTCGAGCTTGCCGGCAAGGACGTCGCGCTGTTCTGCTCGGACATGCATCTGGGCGACCACGCGCCGGCAACGGCGGCGCTGTTCTTCGACCGGCTCGATGCGCAGATCGGCTCGATCTCGCATCTGCTCCTGCTCGGCGACCTGTTCGAGGCCTGGGTCGGCGACGATCAGCCGGACGCCGCTGCCGCGGCACTGATCGACCGGCTGCGGCGCTTCACTGCCGCCGGCGGCCAGGCGCTGGCGATGCGCGGCAACCGCGACTTCCTGCTCGACGTTCCGTTCCCGCCGGACAGCCCGGCGGCCGGCACGCCGCGTTTCAGCGTCCGCAGCGGCGCACGTCTGCTCGATGATCCGACGCGCGTGCGGCTGTTCGGCGAGCCGGTGCTGCTCGCGCACGGCGACGCGCTTTGCACGGCGGACCATGGCTATCAGCAGATGCGCGGCCTGGTGCGTACGCCGGCATGGCAGGCAGGGATGCTGCAGCGGCCGCTTCTGCAGCGGCTGGCGCTGGCGCGCCAGCTGCGCGACGACAGCGAACAGAAGCGCTATGCCGCCGACGGACCCGGCAGCGGCGCGCAGGATCCGTTCGACGTGGTGGCAGGCGACGTCGACGCCGCGCTGACGGCGGCCGATGCCGCGGCGATGATCCACGGTCATACGCACCGTCCCGGCTGTCATCGCTGGCGGCTGGACAGCCGCATGGCGCGGCGCTGCGTCCTGCCGGACTGGCTGGCCGCCGACGACGCGCCCGACGGGCGGCCGCGCGGCGGGTTTCTGCGGATCGACGCCGGCGGCTGGCAGTCGATCGGGCTCGACGGTTCGGTCAGTCCGCTGCCGGCCTGAACGCGGCTCGCTATTCGACCATCCGGTTCAGCAGATTCGCGTCCAGCGGTTCGCACGGCGTGGGCTGCGCGCCGCCCAGGCGCTCCAGCTCGCGCTGCAGCTGCTCGATGACGCGGTCCTGTTCGGCCACGTGATCGATCAGCCGGTGCAGCGCGATGGACAGCGGATCGTCGCCGCCCTGCGTGACCGCATAGGCCGAGAAGCCCATCCGCGCCGCCTGCGCCTCCCGGCGCTGATCGGCCTCCTCGACGATCATCCGGGCCGGGATGCCGACCGCGGTGGCGCCTGGAGGCACCGTCTTCACCACCACCGAATTGGAGCCGATACGCGCCTGCGCGCCGACCGTGAACGGACCCAGCACCTTGGCGCCGGCGCCGACCACCACGCCCTGCTCCAGCGTCGGATGGCGCTTGCCGCCGTTCAGCGAGGTGCCGCCCAGCGTCACGCCCTGGTAGATCGTGCAGTCGTCGCCGATCTCGGCGGTCTCGCCGATGACCACGCCCATGCCGTGATCGATGAACACGCGGCGGCCTATCGTGGCGGCGGGATGGATCTCGATGCCGGTCAGGAAGCGCCCCAGATGCGATACCCAGCGCGCCAGCGTCAGCAGGCCGGCGTGCCACAGGCCATTGGCGGCGCGATGCAGCAACAGCGCATGAACGCCTGGGTAACACAGCAACACCTCGAGCGTCGACCGCGCGGCTGGATCTTTTTCCAGCACGTTGGCGATGTCCTCCCGAAGGCGCTCGAACATTCCCTGCTCTCCAATCGATCGCGCATCGTCCGTCGATGCGCCGGATCGGTAGTTTAGGCGCTTTGACGAGGCCCTGCGCTGAGGCGGGGCGCTCGCCGGCACTGCCGATCAGCGGCCCAGCGAAGCCGGCACGTGCACGACGCCGCTCATCAGCCGCCGCGCACTGCGCGACAGCACCGCCTTGTCGAAGCGCCAGCCCGCCGCCGAGTTCGACACTTCGGCGCCGACCGCGAGCACGCCGGAGACGTGGCCGATGCGGGTCGGTACGCCCGGCAGCGTGCGCGTCACCTCGTTGACCACGGTGCCGGGCAGCGCCGCGGCAGCAGCCAGCGCGATCGAGCCGGTGCCGGTGAACGCATGGTGCAGCTTGCCCATCGACAGGATGCGCGCCAGCACGTCGATGCGATCGGCGCTGATCTCGGCGCCGCTGCTGCTGCGATACGACGCCGGCTTGGCGACCCAGGCCACCTTGGGCGTCGCCGGCCGATGCGCGGTTGCCTGCGCGGCGCTGTCGGCCAGCCCCATCCGGACGGCCGCGGCAGCGCGGATCGCCTCCAGCTGGTCGAGCAGCTTGCGCTGCCGGTTCATGGCCTCGGGCAGCTCGCGGCCGGTCAGCTCGAGCGCCTCGGCGCGAATGAAGACGGTGGGATTGCCGGCCGTGATCAGCGTCGCGGCGATGCGCCCGATGCCGGGCACCTGCAGCGGTTCCTGCGGCGCGCCGGTCGGCAGCAGTGGCATGGCGTCGCTGCGCTCGGGCTCGAGAAACTCGAGCCGGATCTCGGTGCCGGGGAACGGCACACCGTCCTCCATGAAGCCGCCGTCCTCGGCGACGCGGCCGTGCCGCACCGGCACGAAGGAATCGATGCGCTGGCCGAGGTTCTCCTGCCAGATGCGCACGCGCGTGACGCCGTCGACCGCCGGCACCAGACCCTGCGTGATCGCGAACGGCCCGACGGCCGCGGACAGGTTGCCGCAATTGCCGGACCAGTCGATCAGCGGCTCGCCGATCGCCACCGCGCCGAACAGATAGTCGACGTCGCAGTCGTCGCGCCGCGACGGCGTGATCAGCACCACCTTGCTGGTGCTCGACGTGGCGCCGCCCATGCCGTCGGTGTGCCGTGCATACGGATCCGGGCTGCCGATCACCCGCAGCAGAAGCGCATCGCGTTCGCTGGTCGAACGGGGCAGATCGCGCGCCAGAAAGAACACGCCCTTGCTGGTGCCGCCGCGCATATACACGGCGGCGATGTCGCGTTGACTCATGAGGGTTCCCGGAATTTTCTCGAATGCAGTTCGATCTGCTTGCACACGCCGCGCAGCAGATCGACCTCCTCGGCCTCTAGCCGCGTGCGGCCGAACAGCCGCCGCAGCCGCGGCATCAGTTTCTTCGGATGGCGCGGATCGAGGAAGCCGATGTCGATCAGCGCGCGCTCCAGATGCTCGAACAGACCGGCGACCTGCGTCTGCGTGGCCAGCCGCGGCGCGGCGACCGGTGCTGCACTGGCCGCCGCACTCGGCGTCGCGGCAGCAGCGCTGCGCTCGGCCAGCCGCAGGCAGTACGCGACGATCTGCACCGCCTGCGCGAGATTGAGCGACGAGTAGTCGACGTCGCCCGGAATGCTGCACACCCGCTGGCACAGGCCTACATGCTCGATCGACAGGCCGGTGCGCTCCGGGCCGAATACCAGCGCCACCGACGCATCGGTGCTGCCGATGAGCTCGGCCCGCAGCTGCGCGGCGACGTCCTCGGGCGGCACCGGATCGGGGCCGAATTCGCGCGTATCGGCGCTGATCGCCACGGCCAGCGTGAACCCCGCGAGCGCCTGCGGCAGGTCGGCGACGACTTCGGCGGTGGCCAGCACGTCGCCGGCGCGGCTGGCCCGCACGACGGCTTCGGGGTCGCGGCAGACGTCGGGATCGCGCGGCGCGACCAGGATCAGCCGGCGCAGGCCCATGGCGCGCAGCGCACGAGCAGCGGCGCCGACGTTGCCGGCGTGCGTCGTGCCGACAAGCACGAAAGCGATGCGCTCGAACCAGGCGGGCGCCGGTGAATGCAGGCTGATCAGGGCGGATACCTTAGAATGGCGGGTTTACATTCGATACCATGCCGCGCTGCCTTGCCGCGCGGCAACCGACAGAGGCCCGATCGCAAATGCATCCGATGCTGAACGTGGCGGTCCGTGCGGCGCGGCGCGCCGGACGGATCATCAACCGCGCGAGCCTCGATCTCGACACGCTGAAGGTGGCGCGCAAGCAGCGCAATGATTTCGTCACCGAAATCGACCATGCCGCGGAGAAAGCGATCATCGAGACGCTGCTCACCGCGTATCCGGATCATTCGATCTTAGCAGAGGAGTCCGGCCATCTCACGCGTGGCGCGGCCGCCTCGGCGGACGACCGGATCGACAGCGCCGAGTTCGCGTGGATCATCGATCCGCTCGACGGCACCACCAATTTCATCCACGGCTTTCCGCAGTACGCGATCTCGATCGGGCTGATGCAGCGCGGCGTCATGACGCAGGGGGTCATCTACGATCCGACGCGCGACGAGCTGTTCACCGCTTCGAAGGGACGCGGCGCGTTCCTGAACGACCGCCGCGTCCGTGTCTCGTCGCGCTACCGGCTCGACGACGCGCTGATCGGCACCGGCTTTCCGTACCGCAAGCTGGACCGGCTGGACGAATACATCGCGATGTTCCGCGCCGTCACCGAACGGGCCGGCGGCGTGCGCCGCCCGGGCGCGGCGGCACTGGACCTCGCCTACGTGGCCTGCGGCCGCCTCGACGGCTTCTTCGAGATGGGGCTGATGCCGTGGGACGTGGCCGCAGGCAGCCTGCTGATCACCGAGGCCGGCGGACTGATAGGCGACTTCAGCGGCGAGCCGCGGCATCTGTTCGGCGACCAGGTGGTGTGCGGCGCGCCCAAGATCTTCGTGGCGATGCTCGCGCTGCTGCGCGACGCGCCGGCCGCCAGGGCCTGATCCGGCGCGAAAGCCCGATCGGGCGCGAAGCCCGGTCCGCCGCCGCCTCAGTCGAACCAGCCCTCGAGACCGCCGCTGGGCGGCTCGAAGCGGTCGTCGCGATGCAGTAGCCGCGTCGGGCCCGGCATGGCGCGCGCCGGCACCGAATGCATGGGGTCGCCGGGATAGACCAGCAGCCGATGATCGTCGCGCTGGTGCGGCTCGGGCTCGATGCGCGGCGGCGGCCGCGTGGCGGCTTCGTCGAGCACGCCAGCGACGTCGCCGTGCCGCGCCAGATGGACCAGGCTCATGATCTGCGCCGGCGCCATGACGAGTTCGCGGTTCCAGTAGCGCTCCAGCGCCGAGCGCGGTCGGATCCACAGGCACTCGGTGGCCTCATGGTCATCGTGACAGGCCTCCTGCCCGTCCGGCAGCGCGGCCACGAAGAAGCGCGTATCGAAACGCTTCCTCATCATCGACGGCACCTTGGGCGTGACCCAGCGCGACCACGGCACCAGGCGATCGACGGCCAGCTGCAGGTCCAGCCGCGCCAGCAGGTCGCCGAAGCGCGCGCCGGCGCGCGCGTACTCGATCGCCTGGCCTGCCTGCTCGGCGCCGGCATCGCGGGCCAGCAGCACCCCGGCCTCTTCGAAGGTTTCGCGGCAGGCCGCCACGAAGAAGCCGGCGGCGTCGGACATGCCGAGCTCCGGCTCGCCGAGCCGCGCATGCAGCAGCTCGAGCGGGGCACTCAGCCGCTGCAGCGCGGACTGAGCGCTGTCGTCAGGGTCGAGCTTGCCACCGGGAAACACGTAGGCGCCACCCAGCACATCGGAGGCGCCGTGCCGACGCAGCAGCAGCACTTCCAGCCCCTGCTCGCCGTCGCGCAGCAGGACGACCGTGGCGGAGGCGCGCGGGGGCGTGGTGACGATCTCGTGGTTCAGACTTGTCATGGCAGCAGCGAAAATGAGGCGCCGCCATTGTGCCTGATGCCCGCTGGCGCAGGGGGCTTGTTGGGCGAAACCGCGATCCTGCGCTACGATCTGCCTATGATCGCCCTGCTGCGGCTCCAGCCGCGCCCGCAACCGCGCACGCCGTACGCCGGCGGCCGACGCCTGTCGTCCGCCGCCGCGCGGCGCTGCGCGCGTCGCGTTGCGCGGCAGGCCGCCGCGCCGGCGTCCCGAATGGGCCGCTGCGCCTTCCACCTCTAAGCCCGGCGATCCCCTCCTCGTCTGCCCACTCCGATCGCCGGGCCTGAATCGGGCTCACGCGCCGCACGGCGCACGCTTTCGACGGAACCGGACCATGTCCCACGCATCTGCCACCGCCCGGCTGCTGACCGAGCTCGACCATCGCCGCATCGATCTGCTGCTGACCCGCAACGATGCGCAGCGATTCGAGGAGCTGCACGCGCTGCTCGACGACGCCGACGTCGTGCCGGCCCCTGAAGTGCCGAACGACGTCGTCACCATGTACACGAAGGTCGTCGTCGAGGATCCCGACGGCAGCAATCGCCGCCAGTTGACGCTGTGCTATCCGAACGACGCTCAGCCCACTGAAGGCCTGGTCTCGGTGCTGTCGCCGATCGGCGCCGCGCTGCTCGGCCGCCGCCGCGGCGACGACGTCACATGGATCACGCCGACCGGCGCCACGCAGCGGCTGCGCATCGTCGAGCTGGTGTTCCAGCCCGAAGCGAACGGCGACTATTCGATGTGACGCGCCGCTCGACGCGGCACGGCCGGCTCGATATGACACGCCCGGCCCGCTGTGAGGCTGCCGGCGGCGCGTCCGCGCCTGCACGGAGGCAGTGGGCTTCGGCTACGATGACGGTCGTTCCACCTCGCTCTTCGGGAGTCCGTCCATGGATCGCCGCCGCTCGCTCGCTGCGCTCGCCACGCTGTCAGCCATGTCCGCCATCGGCAGGCCCGGCGCAGCGCAGCAGACCTGGCCGGCCAAGCCGATCCGGATGATCGTCGCCTATCCGCCGGGCGGCGCCAGCGACACGGTGGCGCGACTGCTCGGACCGAAGCTCGCGGCCGCGCTCGGCACGCAGGTGGTGGTCGAGAATCGCGGCGGCGCTGCAGGCAGCATCGGCATGGACGCCGTGGCGAAGGCGGCCTCCGACGGCTACACGATAGGCTTCGCGGCGGTCAGCCCGCTGACCTTGAACCCGCACGTGATGCGCGTCGCCTATGATCCGCAGAAGGACGTCATCGCGGTGGCGAGCGTCATGTTCTCGCCGGTCTATCTGATGGCCACGCCGCTGTTCAGCGGCAAGCGCTTCGACGACATCATCAGCCAGTCGCGTGCGCATCCCGGCGGACTGCGCGTCGCCAGCTCGGGCGTGGCGTCGGTCGGCCATCTGATGCTCGAGCAGATCCGCGAACGCTTCCGCATCGACATCACGCATGTGCCGTACAAGGGCGCCGGACAGGTGCTGACCGATGCGCTGAGCGGTCAGTTCGAGCTGTTCACGACCAACCCGAACGTCTCGCTGCACCCGCATATCGAACGCGGCACGCTGCGGCTGCTCGCGGTCGGCGCGCCGAAGCGGCTGGACAGCTATCCGCAGGTACCCACGCTGGCGGAGCTCGACGCACCGGCGGCCAACCTGACGTCCACGTTCGGTCTGTTCGCGCCTGCCGGAACCGCGCCGGAGATCATCCGCCGGCTCAATGACGAGACCAACAAGGCCTTGACCGACACCGAGCTGCGCGAGCGGATGCTGCGGTCCGACAACGTTCCCGCGCCGACCGCGCAGATCGACTTCGCGCGGCTGATCCTGAACGAGTACGTGAACAACGCGCAAGTGGTGAAGGCGGCCAATATCCGGCTCGACTGAACCGGGTGGCGCCGCCGCTCAGTGCGCCTGCGCCAGCGCGTGCGGATCGTGCGAATTGCGCACGGCCTGGCGGCCGTATGAACCGACGACCATGCCTACGCCCGAGGCCAGCACGCCGGCCAGCTGCGCCGGGAACGCCTCGCCGGCAGGCGTGACGAGGAACATCAGCCAGGTCAACAGGCCCAGCACGATCGCGAACACCGCCCCCTGCGTCGTCGCGCGCTTCCAGTACAGGCCGGCCACCAGCGGCACGAAGGCGCCGACCAGCGTGACCTGGTAGGCCGACGACACCATCTCGTAGATCGGCGTGCCTTCCATGACGATCGCATAGACGCAGACGCAGGCCGAGAACAGCAGGACGGAGATCCGCATGTCGCGCAGCTGCTGCCGGTCGCTCAGCCGCGGGCGGAATTGCCGCCAGATGTTCTCCACCACGGTCACGGACGGCGCCAGCAGCGTCGCCGACGCGGTCGACTTCAGTGCCGACAGCAGCGCGCCGAAGAACAGCACCTGCATCACGAACGGCATGTGCTCGAGCACCAGCGTCGGCAGCACGCGCTGCGGATCTTCCTTCAGCAGTTCGGCCGACTGCTCGGGCATGATCAGCAGCGCGCTGGTGACCAGGAACATCGGCACGAACGCGAACAGGATGTAGCAGGCGCCGCCGATCACCGGACCGCGCGTGGCGGCGCGCACGTTCTTGGCCGACATGACCCGCTGGAACACGTCCTGCTGCGGAATCGAGCCGAGCATCATCGTGATCGCGGCGGCGATGAAGAACACCACCTGCTGGAAGGTCGGCTCCGGGAAGAAGCGGAACATGTCGCGGCTGACGGCCAGGTCGATGACGCGGTCGGCGCCGCCGGCCATGTCGGCGGCGAACACGCTGATCACCAGCAGGCCGACCACGAGGATGATCATCTGCACGAAGTCGGTGACGGCCACCGACCACATGCCGCCGAACAGCGTGTACGCGAGGATGGAAACGGTGCCGATGATCATGCCCAGCGGCACCGAGATCGCGCCGCCAGACAGCAGATTGAATACCAGGCCGAGCGCGGTGACCTGCGCCGACACCCAGCCGAGATAGCTGAGGATGATGATCAGCGAGCAGACGACCTCGACCGAGCGGCCGTAGCGGGCGCGGTAGTAGTCGCTGATCGTCAGCAGCGTCATCCGGTACAGCTTGGCGGCGAAGAACAGCCCGACCAGGATCAGGCAGGTGCCGGCGCCGAACGGATCCTCGACCACCGCGCCCAGCCCGCCTTCGACGAACTTGGCGGGAATGCCGAGCACAGTCTCGGAGCCGAACCAGGTGGCGAAAGTGGTGGTGATGATCATCACCAGCGGCAGATGCCGGCCGGCGATGGCGAAGTCAGCGGTGTTCTTGACGCGCTTGGCGGCCCACAGGCCGATGGCGATGGTGACCAGCAGGTAGGCGAAGACCAGGGCGAGCAGCATATGAGTTCGCGGGCGGCGGCAGAGGTTGTCGTCGTCGCGGACCCGATCGCGGCCCGCACAGGCGCGGATTATGACGCGGAACGGGGGGCCGTGGCACGCATCGGCCCCCTGATCGCTGCAGGCGCAGTCGCGCCAGGGTGCGGCGCCTTACGCGGCACCTTACGCAGCCCCTGCCCGCGCCCTAGGAGCGCCTCGCACCATCGCGCAGGATCGACTCGATCTCCGCGACAGCGACGGCCGTCCCGTCCTCGGCGGCCATGCTGCCGGCCAGCAGGCCAGCGTTCTGCCGGACGTCCGCCCGTCCGGCGAACGCGATGGCCCACGCCAGTCCGGCCGCGTCCAGTCCCTTCGCCGACAACGCACGGGCGGCCACACCCAGGCGGTGGAGCTGATGCGCCCAGAACGGCTGATCACCGGCGAAGGGCAGCACCACCGACGGCACTCCCGCGCGGCACGCCGAGTGGCTGGTTCCGCTGCCGCCGTGGTGGATGACCATGGCCGTCCGCGGGAACAGCCAGTCGTGCGGCGTATCGCCGACGACGAAGAAGCTGTCGGGCAGCGCGATCGGCGGTACGCCGGCCCAGCCCGGATACAGCAGCACGCGCCGCCCGGCGGCCGCGTCCATCATGGCGCGCAGCACCGCTGCCGCATCGAAACCCACCATGCTGCCGAAGCCGAAATAGATCGGCGCCTCGCCCGCCGCCAGGAATGCCTGCAGGTCCGGCGGCGGCGACCACGACGCGGCGGGGGCCAGCCATTGCCCGCACAGGCGCGTATGCGCGGGCCAGTCGGCCGGTTGCGGCAGCAGGCTGGGGGAGACGCCGTAGAGCATCGGGTGGCCGGTCCAGAGCGCACGCCGCGGCCGCAGCGACAGAACGCGCTGCCGGGCCTGATTGGTCGCCTTGCGAAAGGCGCGCCAGACCAGCGAGTTGACCAGACGATGGCTGGCACGATTGAGCAGGCGGGGCACCTTGCCGGGCGGCAGGAACGGCGACGCGAACGCGCGGGTCGGCGAGATCGGGATCATGCCGGTGCCGATGATGCGAATGCGGAGCGCCTCTCCCACCGACAATCCGACGAAGGCCGCCAAGCCCGAGACGATCAGCGCGTCGCAGCCATGGGCGGCATCGGCCGCCTGACGCATCCAGCTTTGCGTCTGCGCGTTCGCCAGCCGCGCCAGCCCGGTCGCCGTGGCGCCGATCCCCTGCCCACCGGCCACCAGCACACCCAGCTCGTCGCGAATCCGCCCGCTGAGCGCGGCGTGCGGCACGCCGTGATCGCGGGCGCTGCCCAGCGTGTCTCCATCAGCCAGCAGCATCACCTCATGGCCGGCAGTCATCAAGGCACGGCACAGCATGGCCAGCGGACGAGTATCGCCCTCGGTGCCGTAGGTCAGCGCCAGCAGCTTCATTCGCAGCGCTGCATCGATGGCGAATGGCCCGGCGCAAGCACGCAGCCATGCAGGAAGACATCGACCGCCTGCGCGAACGCCTGCCGCAGATCGAGCGCCGGCGCAGCCAGCCAGCGCAGCAGCGCGGCCAGATACAAGTGGTGGAACATCACGGCGAGATGCCCGGCGTCCAGATCGCGGCGCATCTCGCCGCGGCGCTGGCTGTCGCGGATCAGCCGCGCATAGAACGCGACCAGGGTGTCGGAGTCGTGGGGGTCGTGGGAATCGTGGGAGTCGTCGGAGTCATCGGGGCGGGAATCGTGGGAGTGAGCGTCGTCGGAGGAGTCAAAAGAATCAGAGGAATCGCACGCTGCCTCGGCCGGCGCTCGCAGCTTCAGAAAGCGGAACCGCAGATACGGAAGCAGGAACCGGCGGTTGTCGACGCACCACCGTGCGGAGCGATCCAGCAGCGCTGCGGTCGACGCCGCGAAGCCCTCGTTCGCGCCGACGTCTAGCGACAGGCCACTCAGGTCGCGCGCCAGTTCCTGATGAATCCAGGCGGCCAGCAGCGCGTCCTTGGTCGGGAAGTGGTTGTACAAGGTTCCACGCGCGACGTCGGCGGCCTCTGCGATCTGCTCCATCGTCACGGCCTCATAGCCGTCGCGTCTGAACAGGGCGCCGGCAGTCGCGGCCGCCCGGTCCAGCAGATCACGGCGTTTGCGCGCCCGGCGTCCGATCGGTTCAGCGGGTTTCATGAGTGCATCTCGGCCCATCTGGATAAATTTTACACAAAGTATATTTTTTAACAATGTTTATTTATATTCATAGTATAAATTTATGACGCGGCACTTGGGACGGCATCGGTTCGCCCTAGACATTTGCGACCTAGACCGATTCGACAGGGCATGCGTCCTAAGCCTGAAGGGGGGTCATCCCACGACGACCACTGCGGCTTCGGCGTATCTTTCATTGATTGCCAGCTACTGCAAGCGCCCTGCTCTCTCGCCGCCATGACCCCTCATGCCTTTCCAGCCCTGATGCTCGCAGCCACCTTGATGCTGGCCGGCTGCGCCGCTCCGTCCGGCGATCGCCCGACCTCATCAGGCGACAGCGCGGCCTCGCCCGCCGCCGCCTCGGCGCCGCCCGCGCAGACGAGCCCTTCGGCGCCAGTCGCCATTCCTGCAAGCGCCGCACGCCGCATCGTGCTGGTCATGACCGGTCCGAAGCAGGTCGTCGAATCGAGCGACTGGGCGGAGTTCCGTCGCGAGTGGCGCGAAACCTTCGCCGACCACGCCAAGGCAGCGGGCATCGAATACCGCTTCGCCGAGGCTGCGCCGCCTGCGGGCACCGCCGAAGGAACGCTGCTGCTGGCCACCGTCACCGACTATCGACTCGTCGGCGTCGGCGCGCGGGTCATGTTCGGCCTGATGACAGGCAACGCCTACATCCGCGCGTCGCTGCGCTATTCGAGCCTGAGGGACGGCCGGCTCTTCGGCGAACAACCGATCGAGCTGACATCCAGCGCGTGGGGCGGCGTCTTCTCGAAGGTCACGCCGCAGCAGGTCGATTCGATTGCCACGACCGTGTTCGAGCAGCTTAAGCCGGCGCGCTGATTGCGATAGTCGACGCCGACGACCGACCGAGCCGGGCCAGCCCTCCGGCTCAGCAGACCGTCTGCAGACGCTGCGCGCAGACCTGCAGCGTCTGTGCCGGATCGCGCCGCCACCAGTCGTCACGCGAGAAGATCTCGACCTCCACCGGGCCGCGGTAGCCGGCCTCCTCCACCATCGCGCGGATCGCCGGCAGATCGATGATGCCGTCGCCCATCATGCCGCGATCCAGCAGCATGTCGCGAGTCGGTGACAGCCAGTCGCTGACGTGAAAGGCGTCGAGCCGCCCTTCCGCCCCGGCACGGCGGATCTGCGCGGCCAGCGCCGGATCCCACCAGCAGTGATAGACGTCGACGGCGATGCCGAGGCCGCCGCGGCGCTGCGGATCGATATCGGCGCAGAGGTCCAGCGCATCCGCCAGCGTGCAGACGCACGAGCGTTCGGCCGCGTACATGGGATGCAGCGGCTCGAGCGTCAGGCCGATGCCGAGCTCGCGCGCGTATTCCCACAGCCGCGCCGCCCCGTCCGCGTAGCGCGCACGCGCAGCGGCCAGGTCGCGCGTACCGGGCGCCAGCCCGCCCCCCACCACGATCAGCGACGGCGCGCCGATCTCGGCGGCCTGCTCCAGCGCGCGCCGATTGTCCTCGATCGCGGCTTCGTACTCGGCCGGCCGCGCGCCGGCATAGAACGACGAGCGCAGATAGCCGCTCAGCTTCAGTCCCAGCGCACGCAGCTGACGCGCGACGGCCGCCGTGCCTGCCGCCTGGACCTCGTCGCGCCATGGGGCAGCGTAGCCGAAGCCGGCGCGCGCAATCGCGTCCAGCGTCTCCGCAAGCGGACGCCGATGACCGAGCGTCACCGTATTGATCGAGCACAGGTCGAGGCGCTGTCCGAGATCTCGCATGCGAGTCGCGTCCATGGATCATGCATCCCGATAGCAGGGCGCGCGCTTGCCGAGGAAGGCCGCACGGCCCTCGGCGCCGTCGTCGACCAGCGCTGCAAGCCCGGCCGCAATCGTCTCGCCGGACAGGCCGCCGTGGCCCTGGTCGATCAGCTGCTTGGCCAGCCGCACGGCATCGGGGGCATTGGCGGCAATCTCCAGCGCCAAGGCCCGTGCCCGCGGCAGCGCCTGAGCCGCCGGCACCACCTCCTGTACGAGACCGATGCGAGCTGCTTCCGCCGCTCCGATCGCAGCACCGGTGAAGACCAGCCGCTTCGCCTGCGCCGGACCGACGAGACGCGGCAGACGGCGGCTGCCGCCCCAGCCTGGGATGGCACCGACGCGCGTCTCGGGCATGCCGAATGTGGCCTCGCTGCCGGCCACGCGCAGGTCGCAAGCCAAGGCCAGCTCCAGGCCGCCGCCCAGCGCCATGCCCTCCACCGCGGCCAGCGTGGGCTGCGGCAACTGTGCCAGCCGGTCGAAGACGCGGTGACCGACGCGCGTCCACACGCGCCACATGTCGGCCGGCGGCAAGCTGCCCCAGTCGCTGACGTCCGCGCCGGCGCAGAACGCTTTCGGATTCGTCGAATGCACGATCAGCGCTCGCACGTCGCGCCGCGTCTCGATGCTCGCCAATGCTTTGTCGAGCGCCTCGATCGTGCCTAGCGTCAGCGCATTGAGCCGGTCCGGCCGCTGCAATGCGAGACAAACGATCGGCGCGTCGATCTGCAAGCCCAACCAGTCGCCGCAGGCTTCCGTCATTGGCAGGACTCCGTCATTGGCGGGACTCTGTCATTGGCAGACTCCGTCATCGGGCAGACATGGTTCATGCGTCGAAGCCATTGATTCGCAGCAACCCGCGCATCCGTACGCAGGCCAGCTCCGGATCGCGCAGCACGCCAGCCCGGTCGGCCAGCCGGAACAGCTCGACGAGATGCGGCAGGCTGCGCGCGCTCTGCATTCCGCCCAGCATCTGGAAGTGCGGCTGCTGGCCATTGAGCCAGGCCAGAAACACCACGCCCGTCTTGTAGAACTGGGTCGGCGCCTTGAACAGATGACGCGACAGCGGCACGGTCGGAGCCAGGATGTCGCGGAACTGTTCGGTGCGTCCCTGCGCCAGCGCCGCCAGCGCCGCGGACGCCGCCGGTGCGATCGCGTCGAAGATGCCGAGCAAGGCATGGCTGTGACCATACTCGTCGCCTTCGATCAGTTCGGCGTAGTTGAAATCATCGCCGGTGAACATCTTGACGCCGGCAGGCAGCCGCCGGCGCAGCATGATCTCCTTGTCCATGTCCAGCAGCGACAGCTTGATGCCGTCGACCTTCGCGGCGTGCGCTCGCATGACGCCGAGCACCGTTTCCAGGTTCGACTCGAAATCACGCGCGCCCCAGTAGCCGGCCAGATGAGGATCGAACATGCTGCCGAGCCAGTGCAGCACCACCGGACGGCGCGCGTGCATCAGCACCTGCTCGTAGACCCATGCATAGTCGTCCGCGCCGCCGGCGCTGGCTGCCAGCGCCCGGCTGGCCATCATCACCACCTGCCCGCCGCGCGATTCGACGAAATCGCACTGCTCGAGATAGGCGTCGGCGATCTCGCGCAGTGCGTGGCGCGGCTTGGGCGGCAGCTGGTCGGTGCCGATGCCGCAGACGACGCGCGCCCCGCGGCGCCGGCTGGCCAGCGCCAGCGTCTGTTCGATCAGCGAGCGCGCTGCCGGCCAGCCAAGGCCCATGCCGCGCTGCGCGGTGTCCATCGCTTCCGCCACGCCCAGGCCCAGGTCCCACAGGTACTCGCGGAACGCCAGCGTGCGCTCCCAGTCGATCGGAGTCTCGACCCACGGGTCGTGTTCGACCCATGCCGCGGACACCACGTGGGCCGCGGAGTACGCCTCGCGATCGAAGACCGCGCGAGGCTCCGGCGGCCGGACGGGAGTCGTCCGCAGCTCATGTCGAACCGCCGCTCCCTCGGCATCGGGAAGACGAAGCTCGGGACGCGACGAAGGCGGCATCGGACGCGACGCAGGACGCGCCGGCGCGGAGTTGCTGGGATCAATCATCTCGGTCCCCACTCAAAGGCGCTGGACATGCAGGCCGCCGTCGACGTGGATGGCGTCGCCCGTGCTGAAGGCGAAGGCGCCGCTGGCCAGCGCCGCCACTGCGCGGCCCACGTCCTCGGGTTCGCCCCAGCGCGGCATCGGCGTCAGGCCGCGTCCGATGCGCTCGTCGTAGTCGGCCGCCGCGACCCGCGTCATGTCGGTGCGGATGATGCCGGGCCGCAGCTCGAAAGCCGAGATGCCCGCCGCTCCCAGCCGCGCCGCGTACAGCTGCGTCGCCATACTGATCGCCGACTTCGAGATGCAGTATTCGCCGCGATTGGTCGAAGCGGCGAATGCATTGGCCGACGAGATGTTGACGATGCAGCGGTAGCGGCCGTCATCGGCGTGCGCAAGAAACTCGAGCGCTACTCGCTGCGTGAGAAAGAAGGGTCCGCGCAGGTTGACGTGCAGCAGGCGATCGAAGCTGTCCGGCGAAAGCTGCAGCAGATCGCCGCGCTGCGCGACGCTGATGCCGGCATTGTTGACCAGGCATTCGAGGCTGCCGAACTCCTGCAACAGCCGCGCGAGAAACGTTTCGTGCGAATCGAGCTGGGCCACGTCCAGTCGGCGCAGCGATGCACGCGCGCCCAGTTCCCGGACTGCGGCGAGCGTGCGATGCGCATCCTCGTCGTCGTCGACCAGATCGGACAGCGCCAGATCGAAGCCCTGCCGCGCCAGCGCCAGTGCGATCCCACGCCCGATTCCGCGCCGGGCTCCCGTCACCAGTGCGACCGGGCGGACGGCGGACGAAGCGGCGGACGAAGCGGCGGACGAAGGACTGGCGGCCGGTAGCGGCCGAACCGGCGACGCGGATCGGACAGGCCGGGAATCGGCGGAAGGCTGAGTCATCGAAGCTCCGAAGAACGATCGGCCGGAAGTAAACGGAACGGATCGACGGCGCGCGGCCGAAGCGCGACGGCGTGCCAGCGAGTTGCGGCGGGGTAGCAGCGAGGCTGCGCGCTTGACATCGTCGAGTCCCCCCTTGTAGAGTCGAAATTAGATCGATCTAAAAATAGCTTAGCAGCGTTCGCAAACGATGGCAACCGCGCGACTACGGCTGCCGCAGACCTCACTGACGCGAACGATCGAAGCGACGACTTGGAAAGGGATATTCGATGGCACGTGACGTAACCGTCCTCTCCGCTGATGCAGCCGCCGAACTGATTCGCGACGGCGCGACGCTGACCGTCAGCTCATCCAGCGGCCTCAACTGCCCTGACCGCGTGCTGCAGGCCATAGGCGAGCGTCACGCGCGCACCGGCCATCCGCGCGATCTGACGACGATCCACCCGATCGCCGCCGGCGACATGTACGGCATCCCCGGCGTCGATCATCTGGCGCGCGAGGGGCTGCTGCGCCGGGTCATCGCCGGTTCGTATCCGAGCGGCCCGTCTAACTTCGAGTCGCCGAAGATCTGGAAGATGATCATCGGCGAACAGATCGAGGCCTACAACCTGCCGAGCGGACTGCTGTTCGACATGCACCGCGACGTCGCCGCGCGCCGCCCCGGCGTCATCACGCAGGTCGGGCTCGACACCTTCGTCGATCCGCGCCGGCACGGCGGCAGGATGAACACCCGCACCCGCGACGAACTGCTGCGCGTCGTCGAGTTCGACGGCCAGGAATGGCTGCATCTGAAGAACGTGCCGCCCGACGTAGCCATCATCCGCGGCACGACGGCCGACGAACACGGCAACATCTCAATGGAACACGAGGGTGCCTATCTGGGCGTGGTCGACCAGGCGCTGGCGGCCCGCAACAACGGCGGCATCGTGATCGCGCAGGTCAAGCGCCTGACCGCGCGCGGCTCGATTCCTCCGCAACGCGTCCACGTTCCGTCGACGCTGGTCGACTATGTGGTGGTGGTTCCGGACCAGAAGCAGACCACGCAGACTGACTACGATCCCGCGATCAGCGGCGAGACGCGCAAGCGCCTGTCCGACTTCGCGCCGCTCGGCTGGTCGCCGGACCAGATCATCGCGCGCCGCGCCGCGATGGAGCTGCGCGACGGCGACGCCGTCAATCTCGGCTTCGGCATCGCCGCCGACGTCCCCCGCATACTGATGGAGCAAGGCCGCAGCGAGCGCATCAACTGGGTCATCGAACAGGGAGCGGTCGGCGGCATCCCGCTGACCGGCTTCGCATTCGGCTGCGCCGCCAATGCCGACGCCATTCTTCCTTCGCCGCAGCAGTTCACGTACTTCCAGGGCGGCGGCTTCGACTGTTCGCTGCTGTCGTTGATGGAGGTCGACGCCAGCGGCAGCGTCAACGTCTCCCGCCTGTCGGTCAAGCCGCACGTCACCGCCGGTTGCGGCGGCTTCGTGGACATCAGCTCGCATGCCCGCAAGCTGGTCTTCTGCGGCTATTTCCGCGCCGGCGGACTGCAGCTGGACGTGAGCGACGGCGCGCTGCGCATCGTTCAGGAGGGCAAGGTGCCGAAGTTCGTCCCCGAGGTCGAGCACGTGACGTTCAGCGGCCGCATGGCAGCCCGCCGCGGGCAGGACGTGACCTACGTCACCGAACGCTGCGTCATCCGGCTGCGGGAGGGGCAGCTGGTGGTCACTGAAGTCGCACCCGGCGTCGATCTGCGCCGCGACGTGCTGGAGCGCTGCAAGGTCGAGCTGAAGGTGGACCGCGAACTGAGCCTTATGGCCGGCGACTGCTTCGCGCGCTGACGGCTATTGTGCAGCTCCGAGTCTCATGCAATCGCCGAGACCTCCGCAGTCGCCGGCTACGGCGCGATTGCCGGTTGCTGCACGATCGCCAGCGGCCGCGATGCTAAGATTTCGGACCGCTTCCCCGCCTCGTCGTCCGGATCCATCGCATGCCCCAGCCGAAGTCGAACGGTGTGACCCTGATGGACGTGGCCAAGCATCTCGGCGTGTCGCGGGCCACCGTGTCGCTGGTCCTGCGCAACAGCCCTCGCGTGGCCGAGGCGACGCGGCAGCGGGTGCTGCAGGCCTTCGAGGAGCTGGGCTACGTCTACAACCGCCATGCGGCCCGCATGCGCAGCGGCACGACGCAGACGGTCGGAGTCGTGGTCAACGACATCACCAACCCGTACTTCGCCACGCTGATCAGGGCGGTCGAGGCCACGCTGGGGCGCAGCGGCTTCGTCACCTTCCTGAGCAACTCCGACGAATCGGTCGAACGGCAGAACTGGTTCCTCGAAACCGTCCGCGAGCACAGCATCGACGGGCTGATCGTCTGCCCGGCGGAGAACACGAGCGCGGCCGACGTGCGGCGCATGCTGGGCTGGGGCATTCCCTGCGTGTTCGCCTCGCGCTACGTTCCCGGCATCGACGTCGACTACGTCGGCCTGGACAATCATCACGGCATGATGCTCGCGACGGCGCATCTGGTCGGCCTGGGCCACAAGCGGATCGCGTTGATCGGCGGCCACGCGCGCGCCTCGACCGGCCGTGACCGCCAGAGCGGCTACCTCGCCGCGCTCGAGAAGGCGCGCATCAGGCGCGACGATCAGCTGATCGTCCCTGCCCGGCTCACGCGCGGCGACGGCAAGCGGATCATCCTCGACCTGCTGAAGCTGAAACATCCGCCGACGGCCGCGGTCTGCGGTAACGACATCATCGCGTTCGGCGTGATGCTGGGCCTGCAGGCGGCCGGGCTGACACCAGGCCGCGACTTCGGCGTGGTCGGCTTCGACGACGTGCCCGAGGCTTCGCTGTGGGAGCCGCCTCTGACCACCGTGCAGGCGCCGCAGGACCGCATCGGCGAAGCGGCCGCCGAGCTGCTGATCCAGCGGATCAATCACCCGCACGGACCGGTGGCGCGCGTCATCAACGAGCCCTCGCTGATTCTTCGCAAGAGCTGCGGCGCCTTCGCCTGAGCCACGCCTCGAACGAACGCTTGACATCATTCAGCGGCCTCGCTACAGTTTTAATTAGATCGATCTAACAAACCAGCGGCCGCTTGCCGCAACCGCTTCCGGAACGCCAGTTCAGAGACCATTCATGCAGTTGTCCGCCGAGCACCAGCAGATCGCCGAGGCCGTCCGGCGCTTCGCCACCGAGCGCATCCGCCCCGATGCGGAACGGCTGGACCGGGAGGAAGCCTTCGCCGCCGATCTGTATCGCGAGATGGGCCGCAGCGGCCTGTTCGGCATCTGCGCGCCGGAAGCCTATGGCGGTGCCGGGCTGGACTGTCTCGCCTACAGCCTGGTGATGGAGGAGCTCAGCCGCGGCTATGCCAGCATCGCCGACCAGTGCGGCCTGGTGGAGCTGCTCAGTTCACTGCTCGTCCGCCACGGCACCGACGCGCAGAAACGCCGCTGGATTCCGCCGCTGCTGAGCGCCGAGCTGAAAGGCGCATACTGCATCACCGAGGCCGGCGCCGGCTCCGACGTCGCCGGCGTGAAGACGACGGCAACGCGCAGCGGCACGGGCTGGCGGCTGAACGGCGCCAAGCTGTGGATCCACAATGCACCGGTCGCCGACGTCGCGCTGGTACTGGCACGCACTGATCCCGAAGCGGGCAAGCGCGGCATGAGCATCTTCATCGTGGACTGTCATCAGCCCGGGGTGTCGCGCGGCCCCAAGGAGCACAAGCTGGGCCAGCGTTCGTCGCAGGTCGGCGAGCTGGCGTTCGACGACGTCCACTTGCCGGCGGAGGCCCTGCTCGGCGCCGAGGGACGCGGCTTCCACATGATGATGAGCGTGCTCGACAAGGGCCGCGTCGGCATCGCCGCGCTCGCGGTGGGCATTCTGCAGGCGGCGCTGGAGGCTTCCGTGGACCAGGCGCGGCTCAGGCGCCAGTTCGGGCAGCAGATCGCGGACTTCCAGGCCATCCAGTTCATGCTGGCCGATATGGCCAAGGACACCGAGGCGGCGCGGCTGCTGGTCCGGTCGGCGGCGCTGAAGCTGGATCAGCAACTCGATGCCACGGCGGCGGCCTCGATGGCCAAGTGCTTCGCCGCCGACGCCGCGGTCGCGCACACGTCGAACGCGATCCAGATCTTCGGCGGCAGCGGTTATATCCGCGGCTACGAAGTGGAACGACTGTTCCGCGATGCCAAGATCACGCAGATCTACGAGGGCACGAACCAGATCCAGCGCATCATCATTGCGCGCAAGCTGCTGGCGGCCTGATGCGCGAGTCCGACATCCGCCCGCCCGTTCCGGAGAGCTGCATGCCCGCTGCCCGCGCCCACAGCCCTCACAGCCCGACCCACGCCGCCCGTCCCTTCGGCCTGGCCATCGTCGGCGCGGGACTGGCGGCGGCGCCGCATCTCGCGGCCCTGCTCGAGCTGCGCGAGCGCATCGCCGTGCATCACGTGGTCGGACGATCGAGCACGCGCGCCGAGGCGCTGGCCGGCCGCTTGCCGCACGCCGATACCGGCACCGATCTGGATCGAGCCTTGTCCGATCCGCGTGTCGACGGCGTGCTGCTGCTCACCCCGCCTGACACTCATCTGACGCTCGGCAGCCGCATCGCGGCGGCCGGCAGGCATCTGCTGGTTGAAAAACCGGTCGAGCTGACCGTCCAGCGCGCCCGTGAGCTGCTGCAGGTCTGCGAATCGCACGGCGTCGTCGCCGCGACGGTGCTGCAGCATCGCGCGCGCCCCGCCGCGACAAGACTTGCCCAGTTGCTGCGCGACGAGGCCCTCGGCCCACTGCACGGCGCCAGCATCATGGTGCCGTGGTGGCGGCCGCAGTCGTACTACGACGAGCCCGGGCGCGGCACGCTGGCCCGCGACGGCGGCGGCGTGCTGATGACTCAGGCCATCCATACGCTCGATCTGTACGTCTGGCTGACCGGCATGCCGCAGCAGGTCTTCGCGCGGGCACTGACCAGCAGCGCGCATCGGATGGAATGCGAGGACACGGTTGCCGGTGTGCTGATGCATGGCGGCGGCCGCGTCGCCTCGCTGTTCGCCAGCACCGCCGCGCCACCGGGTTTTCCGGACCGTATCGAACTCTACGGGCCGCGCGGCAGCGCGCTGCTGAGCGCCGGCCGGCTCGAACTGCGGCTGGCCGACGGAACGCGGCTGGACACCGGCGATGCCGAGGCCGTGGGCTCGGGCGCCGACCCCATGGCCTTTTCCCACCACGCGCACCGTGCCATCCTGGCGAACTTCGCCGATGCCGCGCACGGTCGCGCCACCCCGATCGCACCGATGCGCGACGCGATCGGCGTGCAGTCGCTGATCGAAGCGTTGATCGCGTCGTCGCGCAGCGGTGCGTCCCAGCTCATCGAATCGGAGACCCGCCGTGGCTGACGTCCGTCTCGGCATCATCCTGCACGGCGCGACGGGCCGCATCGGCACCGCCCAGCATCTGGGCAACGCGCTGGACACGCTGCGGCGAACGACGTACCGGGCCGGCGACGGCCGAAGCGTGGAACTGGATCCTATCCTGGTTGGACGCGACGCCGGCCGGCTGGCCGAGGTGGCGGCCGCGCACGGCATCGCGCGCTGGACTACCGACCTGGGCCGCGCGCTGCAGGACCCGAACGACTCGATCTTCTTCGATTGCGCCGCGACGCCGCTGCGCAGCGGGCTGGTGCGGCAGGCCATCGCCGCTGGCAAGCACGTGTTCTGCGAGAAGCCGCTTGCCGAACGCGGCGAAGACGCGCTGGCGCTGGCGCGGCTGGCCAGGGAGCATGGCGTACGGCACGGCGTGGTGATGAGCAATGTCTGGCTGCCGGGCATGCAGAAGCTCGAACGGCTGGTTCGCAGCGGCTTCTTCGGACAGGTCCTGGCCGTGCGCGGCGAGTTCGGCTACTGGATCTTCGAGGGCGACTGGCAGCCGGCGCAGCGGCCCTCGTGGAACTACCGCGCCGAGGACGGCGGCGGCATCATCCTGGACATGATGAGCCACTGGCACTACATGCTGGCGCAGCTGTTCGGACCGGTGACTCAAGTCCAGTGCCTCAAGTCGACGCTGATCCCCGAACGCTGGGACGAGCATGGCCGCCGCTACGCCGCGAGCGCGGAGGACACGGCCTTCGTAGCCGGCCTGATCGACGATCGGATTCCGGTGCAGATCAATCTGTCGTGGGCGACTCGCGTCCGCCGCGACGACCTGCTGACGCTGCAGGTCGACGGCAGCCACGGCTCGGCGGTCGCCGGGGTTCGCGACTGCTTCATCCAGCCGCGCGCCGCGACGCCGAAGCCGGTCTGGAACCCCGATGCCGAATCGTCCGCCGACCGCTTCGCGGAGTGGCAGCGGATGCCGGCCAACCAGGTCTACGAGAACCCGTTCCGCGCCCAGTGGCGCGCGTTCATCGAGCACGTTCTGACGGGGCAGCCGTTCCCGTGGAACTTCGACATGGCCGCCGAAGGCGTTCAACTGGCGGCGGCCTGCCACCGCAGTGCCGCGGAGGGTCGCAGGCTGAAGGTGGCCTGAGGCGATCCGAAGGCGGAAAACGATCCGCAGACGGTCCGAAAGCGGTTCAGTAATACCCCGAAAGCGACCATTTTTTAGATCGATCCACATCAGCGAGAGGAAGATATGCTTGCATCCGTCATGAGAATCGTCGTCGCCTCGGTGCTCGCCGGCGGGCTGGCCCTGTCGTGGGCCGGCGGCATCGCGCACGCGCAGGACGCCAAGCTGCTGCGCATCATCGTGCCCTTCCAGGCCGGCGGACAGCAGGACGTGATCGCCCGCCACCTGGCAGCAGAGCTCACGCCGCGGCTCGGCGCGACGGTGATCGTCGAGAACCGCCCCGGCGCCAGCGGCATGCTGGCCGCCGAGCAGCTGGCCAAGATGCCGGGCGACGGATCGGCGCTGATGATGACGACCGGCGGGGCGATCTCGATCGCGCCGCATCTGTACCCGAAGCTGCCCTATGACCCGGTCAAGGACTTCGCGCCGGTGGCGATGATCGCCGACATTCCGATGTCGGTGGTGGTGCGCAGCGAAAGTCCGTTCAAGCGGCTCGATGATCTGGTGCGCGAAGCGAAGGCCCGCCCCGGACAGATCACCGTGGCCAATACCGGACAGGGCTCCATCTCGCACCTGACCACCGAGCTGTTCGCGCAGCGCGCGGGCATCAAGCTGCTGCCGGTGCCGTACAAGGGCGTCGGCGCGATCCAGGATCTAGTCGGCGGCCAGGTCGACGTGCTGATGGTCAGCGCCGTCTCCGTCGAAGCCCTCGTCGAGAGCCGAAAGGTCCGTGTGCTCGGCACCTTCACGACTTCGCGGCTGCCCAAGGTCGGCGATGCGCCCACCGTGGCCGAAGCGCTGGGCCTGCAAGGGCTGGAGTTTCCGGTCTGGGTGGGTCTGCTGGCTCCGGCCGCGACGCCGGCCGCGACGCTGGCCCGCCTCGGCGGCGAGCTGGTGGCGGCCTGCAATGCGCCGTCGACGCAGCAGAAGTTCAAGGACATCATTTCATGCCGGCCCGGACCCGCGTTCGGTCGCGTCATAGACGAGGACCGCGTCCGCTGGGGCGAGACCATACGCAACGCGGGCATCAAGGCCGATTGACAGACATCAGCGTCAAAAAAGGCCTTCGAGGCCGACTGGAACCGGGAGCATCCATGAGCACGAACACCATGACCCGCATGCAACGCTTTCGCGCCGCCGTCGAAGGACGGCCGGTGGATCGCGTGCCCTGCACCGGCTGGGTCCATTTCATTACCGAGGAGCTCGGCGGCACCGAGCATGCGCTGCGGCACACGCGCTGGGTGCGCGACCACGACTGGGACATCTGCAAGGTGGTGAACGACTTCCACTACCCGTTTCCGGAAGGAACCGAGCGCATGCGCAGCATCGACGAGATGCGGCGCTTCGTGCCGGCGAGCCTGGACGAGCCCAGCTTCGCCGAGGAGCTGAAGGCGATCCGTCTGCTGCGCGCCGAGTTCGGGCCCGACATGCCCATCATCCTGACCGTGTTCGAGCCGCTGCGGCAGATCGTGCGGCGCGCCGGAATGCCCAGCCTGCAGCTGATCCTGGACAATCCCGACCCGGCGCTGCGCATGCTCGACGCGGTGGCCGAGACCACGGCGCGCTACATGGCGGCGATCCGCGAGGCCGGCTGCGACGGCATCTTCCTCGCCTGCACCGGCGGCCTGCGCCCGCCGGTGCGATTCGGGCTGTCGGACGAACACTACGCGCGCTTCGTCAAGCCCTACGAGCGAGCCATGCTCGAAGCCGCCGCGGGCATGGTGCGCATCGTGCACGTGCACGGCGCGCCGATCGACATCGACCGCGTCATCGACCTGCCCTGCGAAGTGCTCAGCGTTTCGGATCGCCTGCCCGGCAATCCGTCGCTGGCGCAGCTGCGCCGCAAGACCGATCTGTGCCTGATGGGCGGCATCGACGAAAGCCGCATCCACGACATGAGCCAGCAGGAGCTGGAGCTGCAGATCGCCGATGCGATCCGCCAGCTCGATGGGCACAAGATGATCCTGTCGCCGGGCTGCACGCTGCCGGCGTGGACGCCGGCGCACCAGCTGCACCTGATCCGCAGTTGCGCCTGCGCGCACTAGTGCCCGAGCCGAGCCGAGCCGAGCCGAGCCGAGCCGAGCCCGAGCCCGGGCCTGAGCCCGGGCCCCGGCCCGCGGGACACTAGAAGCCTGCCGCCAGCCCGTCGCGTCGCGGATCGCTGGCGATCTGATAGCCGTCGCGGGCGGGCTCGCCCATCCGCCAGATGAACTGGCCGGCACCGAAATCCTGATAGGGGTCGTCGATGAGCTGCAGCTGGTGCCCGAGCGCCTGCAGGCCCGCCACCGTGGCCGGGTCCATGCCCGATTCGACGTTGATCACCAGGCCTTCATCGAAGCGCCAGCGCGGCGCGTCGCAGGCGGCCTGCGGCGGCTGCCGGTGATCCAGCATGCGCACCAGCGTCTGCACGTGTCCCTGCGGCTGCATGTTGCCGCCCATCACGCCGAAGCTCATCACCGGCTCGCCGCCGCGCGTGAGAAAGGCCGGAATGATGGTATGGAACGGCCGCTTGCCCGGCGCCACGAGGTTGGCGCGATTCGGGCCCGACGGATCCGTGCCGAAGCCGTGGCCGCGATTCTGCAGGCTGATGCCGAAGCCCGGCTCCACGACACCGGAGCCGAAGCCTGAGAAGTTGCTCTGGATGAAGCTGACCATCATGCCCTGCTCGTCCGCCGCGCACAGATAGATGGTGCCGCCGCGAACCGGATTGCCGGCCTTGAAGTCCTGCGCGCGCGTCGGATCGATCAAGGCCGCGCGCGAAGCCAGATAGGCGTCATCCAGCATCTGCTCGACTGCCACCTCCATGCCGCGGTCGGCGACGTAGCGGTGCACGTCGGCGAAGGCGAGCTTCATGGCTTCGATCTGCAGATGCTGGGCGGCGGCCGAGTCCACGGCGAGCGCGGGCAGATCGAAGTTCGACAGGATGCCGAGCGCGATCTGCGCCGCGATGCCCTGCCCGCCCGGCGGAATCTCGTGCAGCGTGTAGCCGCGATAGTCCTTGGCCAGCGGGCGGACCCATTCGACTTCGTGCGCGGCCAGGTCGGCCTGACTCAGGCAGCCGCCGTGCCGCTGCACGAACGAAGCAACCGCCTGCGCGATCTCGCCTTCGTAGAAATCGCGGCCCTTGCTCGCCGCGATTGCGCGCAGGGCGCGCGCGGCCGCCGGAAAGCGGAACAGCTCGCCGACGCGCGGCGCGCGGCCCCACGGCAGAAAGCTGTCCGCGAATCCCGGCTGCGATTGCAGCTCCGGCGCTCCGGCAGCCCATTTCTGCTGGACCACGGGCGGCACCAGATAGCCTCGCTCCGCGATGTCTATGGCCGGCGCCAGCAGTTCGTCGAACGGCAGGCGGCCGAAGCGCTGGTGCAGTGCCGCCCACGCGGAGACGGCGCCGGGCACCGTGATCGAATCGACGCCGCGCCGCGGCGGCCTGGGCTGCCGTCCGTAGCGCTTCTCGAAGTAGCCCGGCGTCCAGCCCTGCGGCGCCCGGCCGGACGCATTCAGACCGTGCAGCGATTCGCCGTCCCACAAGATGCAGAAGGCATCCGAGCCGAGGCCGTTGCTGACCGGCTCGACGATGGTCATCATCGCCGCCGCGGCGATCGCTGCATCGACAGCGTTGCCGCCGCGCGCCAGCATCCGCAGCCCGGCCTGCGCACCCAGCGGGTGCGAGGTGCTGACCGCGTTGCGCGCGAACACCGGGATGCGCCGGGACGCGTATGGATTGCCGGGGATGAACGTCGACTGAGTCATGTCAGGGTCCGGGAGCGGATGCCGCCGTGAACGGCGATCAGTCGATGGCGATGCCCATGGCCTTGATGTCGCGCGTCCAGCGGTTCAGTTCACGGTCGATCTGCGCCTTGAAGCTGGCGGGATCGCTGGAGGCCGGCTCCAGTCCCTGCGCAGCGAGCTGCGCCTGGACCTCGGGCTTGGCGATGATCGTCCGCACCGCCTGCGCGAGCTTGTCGACGATGGCCGGATCGGTACCGCCGGTCGTGAACAGCCCGTACCAGGAGGTGAACGCGTAGTCCGGCAGGCCGGCCTCGGCGACAGTGGGCACGTCGGGCAGTGACTTCAGGCGCTGCTTCGTCGTCACAGCCAGCATGCGCGTCTGACCGGATTTCACCGACGTGATCGCCGGCGGAATGCCCGAGAAGATCGCCTGCACCTGGCCACCGGCGACGTCGGCGATGGCCTGGCTGTTGCCGCGGTAAGGCACGTGCACCATCTCGACGCCGGCCTGCTGCGCGAACAGTGCTCCGGACAGATGCAGCGTCGAGCCGGTGCCCGACGACGCGTAGTTGATGCTGTTCGGCGCCTTGCGGGCGGCGTCGATCAACGCCCTGACGCTCTTGTACGGCAGCTTGGCGTTCACCAGCAGCGCGTTGCCCGATTCGGCCACCAGCGAGATCGGCTCCAGGTCCTTGCGCGGGTCGAAGGCGAGCCTCTTGGCGAGCACGGGCGCGATGGTATTGGCGCCGATCGAACCCAGCACCAGCGTGTAGCCGTTCTTGGGTGCACGCGCGACCAGCTCATTGGCGATCAGTCCGCCGGCGCCGGCGCGATTGTCCACCACGACCGGCTGTCCCAGGCTCTGCTGCAGCTCCTTGGCGAGAAGGCGCGCCACCAGGTCATTGGCGCCGCCCGGCGCGAAGCCTACCAGCATCTTCAAGGGCTGCGACGGCCACGGTTCGGCAGCGATGGCCGGGCTCGCCAGACCGAAGGAGCCGCAGGCCGCCAACGCGACGCAGCGGGCGAAATGGCGGCGGGAAACATGAGCAGACATCGGGATTCTCCAGCAAAGGGGGCCACGCGCAGCACCGGATGCGGTGGCGTAGCCGGAAAATTATGATGATTGAAAATCTTTACTGAAAGCTAGAATATCTTCTGATTCTTGATGGGTTTTCTTTCACATCATGACCAGCATCCGAGTGTTCCGGACGTTTCTGGCGGTCGCCGCGGAGGGCTCGTTCACCGCAGCGGCGCAGCGCGTGGCGCTGACGCAGGCCGCCGTCGGGCTGCAGATGCGGACTCTCGAAGACGATCTGAAACGGGCGCTGTTCACGCGCCGCGGCAAGCTCGTGACTCTCAACGACCAGGGGCGCGCACTACTGCCTACGGCGACGCAGATCGTGGCCTTGTACGAACAGGCCAAGCACGGCACGCAGGCGAGCGCACCGCTGGCGGGAACCGTTCAGTTCGGCTCCATCGTCTCCGCCATGAGCCAGCTGGTCCGCGCTACGCTGGAGCTGAAGCGGCGGCACCCCGCGGTCGATCTTCACGTAGTCACGGGCAAGTCGCAGCAGTTGATCGCGCAAGTCGAGAAGCAGGAGCTCGATGCCGCCGTGGTGGTACAGAACCCGGCGCTCAACCGCCCCACTCTGGTGTGGACGCCGCTCTACGTCGAACCCATGGTGCTGCTGACCTCCGTCTCAGCCGAACCGGCGGCGCCGCGCGCGATGATCGAGCAGCATCCGTTCATCCGCTTCGATCGTGCCGAGCACACCGGCGAGCTGGTCGAGCGCACGCTGCGCCGACTGCGCGCCAAGCCGCGGGAGTTTCTCGAGTTGAACTCGATCGAAGCGATCACCGAACTGGTGCGCGACGGCCTGGGCGTGGCCATCCTGCCGAAGCTGGCCACGCGCGGCTGGAGCGAAGACCCGCTGATGCGCGTGCTGTCGCTGCCGCAGGTGCCCGAGCACCGGGCGATCGCGCTGGTTCAGCAGCGCACCGCGCCGCGGGCGGCGATCATCACCGCGGTGGGGCAGCAGTTCACCGCCGCGCTGGCGGCGCAGGGCGCGGCGCAAGGCCGCGCCTGAACGCATACTCTACGTTTCGCGCGACGCGCCCTGGAGGCCCTGTGACGCTGAGAGGACATGAATTCACCGAGCTGCAGGCATTCGTCGAGATATCCCGGACCGGCAGCTTCTCCAAGGCCGCCATGGCCTTGCGGCTTTCCAGACCGACGCTGAGCCAGCGCATACGCTCGCTGGAGGAACGCGTCGGCGCGCGCCTGTTCCGCCGCACCACGCGCAGCGTGTCGCTCACCACGGCCGGAGAACAGCTGCTGGCCCGCGTCGAACCGGCACTGGACGAGCTGCGGCGCGCCATGGAGGACGCAAGCGCCGATGCGGGCCAGCCCGTGGGAGACCTCAGGCTGTACGTGTCGCCGCTGGCCGCTCACATCGCCTTGATGCCGCGCCTGGAGGAACTCAAGGCGGCCTGTCCGCACATCCGCATCGAGATCGAAGTCGGCCATGCGCTCATCGACCTGGCCGAGCATCGCTTCGATGCGGGCGTGCGCTCGGGCCACTACATCGCCAAGAACATGATCTCGGTACCCGTGAGCGCTCCGTCCCGCTTCATCGCCGCGGCCTCGCCGGACTATCTTGCACGCCGCGGCACACCGCAATCGCCGGCGGAACTGCACCGGCACAACTGCGTGCTGCTGCGCCAGATCAGCGGCGAGCTGCTTCCGTGGCGCTTCGTGCAGGGAGAGAACGAACTGGCGGTGCCGGTCGACGGCGACTTCATCACGAACGACGTCGCGCTGATGCTCGCCGCGAGCAAGCAGGGGCTCGGCATCTGCTATTCGCTCGAAGAGCACCTGGCCCCCGCCTTCGCCCGCGGTGAACTGGTGCCGCTGCTGGGGTCGTATGGGCGGCGCTTCTCGGGATTCGCCGTCTACTTTCCGAGCAGGCGCCAGATGCTGCCGGCGCTTCGCGCCTTCATCGATTTCCTGAAGAAAGGCTGCGCCGGCAAGCAGGCAGACCTGGACGGCGAGCCGGCCCCTGCCCGGCAGCCGTAGCGCATTGCCCCGCGCGCCCGGCGCATCGCAGCTCACGCCGGAGGCATCGCTGCCGATGCCCGGCGCGCGTCAGGCGGCCGGTGCCAGCCGGCGCTCCGATGCGGCCTTGCTTGCGTCGGCCTGCTCCGCGAGATGGCGGGCGGCGCGGTAGGCGAAGGCGATCGCCGGCCCGATGTTGCAGCCCGAGGCCGGATGCGTGCCGAGGCTGGGATTGTTCATGTCCATGCCGCACGCATAAAGCCCCTCGATCGCGGCATCGTCGCGATCCAGCACGCGCGCGTACGAATCGACGACGAGACCGCAGATCGTCGCGCTGTCGCCGGGATAGATCTTGACCGCGTAGAACGGCGCCTCGCCGATCGGGCCCAGGCAGGGATTCGGCCCTGCGTGAGCGGGGTCGCCGTCCCGGCGGCTGAAGACGTCATCGCCCTTGTGAAACTCGAGATCGACGCCGGTGCGGGCGTACTCGTTGAGCCGCGCCACGCTCGCGCTCAACTGGGCCGCATCGATTCCGAGCTTGCCCGCCAGCGCTTCGAGCGTGGGCGCCTCGATCAGATAGCCGGCCCGGATGAACCGTCGATACGGAAAGGGGAATGGCCTGGCCAGCCCCATGCCGTACTTGCGCAGGAAGCGATGGTCGCCGATCAAATAGGCCGGCACGGCGCGCGCCCTCTGCATGCCGAGCACGAACTGGTGATACCCGCTGGCTTCATTGACGAAACGCCGCCCGCCGGCATCGACCACGATGGACCCTGGCTTGCAGCGATCGAAGCGGATATGCGGATGGATCTGCCGCTGGCCGTCGGGCCGGACCAGAACCGATACCGGAAGGTGGCAGAAGTTGGAGACGTTGTTCTCGGCCAGCCGAGCGCCTATGGCTAGCGCCATGCGCAGGCCATCGCCCACGTTCGTCGATGGCGGCAAGCCGAAATGCTGCTCGGCGAACTCGGTATGCGCCGCCCGCAGCTCGGGGTCGGCGGAGAACCCGCCGGTGGCCAGCACGACTGCCCTCGCCCGCAACTGCACCTCGCCGCGGACGGCGTCGCGATACACCACGCCGCGCACCGCCTTCCCGTCGAAAATCAGGCGCTGCACCGGTGCGTTCACGCGCAGCGCTATGCCGGCGTCCAGCGCCGACTTCAGCATCATGCCGATCAGCGCATTGCCGCGCTGGCGGCGCGTGGATCGTCCGTAGAACAGCAGATCCGAATAGTGCTTGGCCAGCCGGCGCATGCTGGACAGAAAGGCTTTCGGCGACTGCAGCGCCCGCGTGAGGTTGTGCAGCTCTTCATTGTCGGTCTGCATGCCGTGGAACACGGTGCTCACCACCAGCGGCTGGCGGATCAGGCTCTGCGCCGGACCGAGCTGCCGGTCGTCGAACGGGTACGGATAGACGGATCTGCCCACCATTCCGGCGCCCGGCACTTCCGGGCGGTTGTCCACGCCGGGCGCCATACGGAGGCGCACCGCGCTGTGCCGCTCCAGGAACCGGATGGCTTCGGCCCCGCCCTCGAACCAGGCCTTGATCATCGCCGGATCCATGCGTTCGCCGAGCAGATTGAAAAGGTAGGTCGTGGGCGCGGCAGGATCGGCCTCGGGCGGAACGTGATGATTGCCGGGCAGCCAGCCCAAGCCGCCCGATAGTGCGCTGGTGCCGCCCACCTGCGCATCCTTCTCCAGCAGCAGTACGTTCAGGCCGAGCGCGTCCGCGACGATGGCGGCGACGAAGCCGGAGACGCCGCTGCCCACGACGACGAGGTCGACGGCATCGGCAGCCGCGGCTGCATCGGCATCGGCAGCCGCGGCTGCATCGGCGCCGGCGCTGCCGGCACTGTCGACCGCGTCGTCGTGGGCAGAGGATGATTTCCTGTCGGATCGATCTATTGACATGGGAAGACTCGAGAGATTCACGGCATCGATCAAGGGTGCAGGCCGCGGGCGCCGGACACTATGACCACTCCGTCATCGTCGGCGACCAGCCAGTCGCCGGGTGTCACGCGCACACCCTGGATCCGCACCGGCACGTCCCGCTCGCCTTCTTCGCGATGACGGATCGGAAACGGATTGGCGGCGAGGGCCAGCACCCCCAGGTCGATGTCGGCCAGTTCGCAGACGTCGCGGATGCAGCCGTCCAGCAGCAGGCCGGCCCAGCCGCTGCGTTGCGCGGCCGCGGCCATGCCGCCGCCCAGCAGCGCTGCGCGCAGCGACGCGCCGCCGTCGACGACCAGCACGCGCGACGGCGGCTGCCCGGCAGCGGCCACCACGCCCATCTGCTGCAGCGCCTGCTTGACGAGGCTGTTGTCCTCGAAGCAGCGGACTGTGCTGACCTGGCCGGCGAACACCCGCCGCCTGCCGAAGTGCCGCAGCACGGGCGGCAGCACCTGCAGTGTGAAATCGGGGTGATCCTTCAGCGCATCGCACAGGTCGGCCGTCGCGCGCAGCCGCGGATCGGTCCAGAGATCCATCAGACCAGCGCCACCGGCCGAACCGGAGAACCCGTCGCGCCCCGGATCTTCAGCGGGATGGCGATGAACAGGAACTCGCCGACCTCGCGCCGTGCCAGCTCCTCCAGGTTCATGACCTCGAGCAGATAGACCCCTTTGTCCGCCAGCAGATGGCCATGCACCGGCATGGCCGAGGTCTTGCGGCCGGCCGCGGGCTTGGGGATGTGCTCGATGCAGAAATTGTCGCTGCCGACCATGTGCACGTCGCGCGCGGACAGCCATTCGGCCGCCGCCAGGTCGATGCCCGCCACGCCGCCGCGTTCGGGAGAGTAGTAGTCCTGCGACGGCCAGAGCTGGATCTCTCCTGTGCGAACCAGCACCACGTCGCCGCGCCCGACCTCGACGCCGGCCCTGTCCTGCGCCTCGCGCAGCAGCTCCGGCCCGATCGCCGTTCCGGCGGGCACGCGCGCAAGACCCAGCACGGCCGCCACATCGAGCAGCACGCCGCGGCGGATGATGGGCGCGATATCGGCGGCTCCATGAGCGCAGTGGCCGCGCCATTTGTTCTGGCCCGCCATGGCATCGACGTCGCCGAACAATCTGCCGTGACGCGAGTAATGGCACAGGGCATCGATGTGCGTGCCGGTATGCAGATGCATGGTCACGTGGTCGCTCGACGCCGAGATGCCTTCGGGCAGCGAGATGTCGCCATGCTCGCGCAGCAGGCCGTACTGGAAGGCCGGCGTCGCCGGGATGTACGGCATGCCCGGAAAGGTTTCCACGCAGAGCTCGATCACCTCGCGCTGGCCCAGCAGCCGGGCCAGCGCAGCCAGCTCACCGGCAGTGCCGGCACTGCCTGCGCCGGGGAGGCTGCCGGCGGCCACGCTACTCATCGGGACTGGACCCCACGATCGCCCAGGCATCGACCTCGACCAGCGGCCCGGGATTGGCGAAGCTGGCATTGCCGACCACCGTGCACGGCGGGAAGTCGCCGGAGAAGAACTCCTTGCGCGCACGCACGAAGCCTTCGCGGTAGCGGATGTCGCTGACGAAGCAGTTCATCTTGATGACGTCGTTCATGCGGCCGCCGGCGGCCTCCACGAAGCCCTTCATCTTGCGGAACAATGCAAGCGACTGCGCGTAAGAGTCGCCCTCGGCCACCAGCTTGCCTTCGCTGTCGCGGCCGGTCAGGCCGGCGATCACCACCAGGTTGCCGATCGCGTAGCAGTTGGACCACATACCGGCGGCGGGCTCGGCGGACAATGGGGTAAGGATTCGGCGGCGCTTGGCACCGGCGGTAGCTTCGATCACGAGGGCTCCTTGTTCTTGGCGGTCAGGGTTTCTTGGCTTCGGCAGGGCCGGCGCCGACCGAAGACCAGGTGGTGTACTCGAGCTCGACCCGGCGCTTCGCTTCGTCGGGACTGCCGGTCAGCACATCCAGCCCGAGCTGCTGGAAGCGCTTCACCAGAGCCGGGTCCTTGAGGACGGTGTTCATGGCGCGGCTGACCGCGTCCTCGACGTTCTTCGGCAGGCCCTTGGGAGCGGAGATCGCGTAAAGATTGGAAACGATGAACTCCGGCAATCCACCCTCCGGAGAGGCCGGCACATCGGGCAGGTACGACGCGCGCGCACGCGAGGTGATCACCAGCGGCTTGGCCTTGCCTTCCAGGGCGAAGACGTTCGGAGGGATGCCGAAGTACAGGTCGACCCGGCCGCCCACCAGATCGCTGAGGGCCGGGCCGAAGCCCGGATACGGAACGCGAGTGGTTTCTATGCCGGTCAGTCTGGCGAACAGCTGGCCGACGAAGTCCGCCGACGAGCCCTCGCCGAAGGTGACCTCGTTCAGCTTCTGCGGATTGCGCCGGGCATGAGCGATGAAGTCTTTCAGGTTCGCAGCGGGGACCGAATTGCCCACGATCAGAACGAAGGGCGCTTCCATCACCAGCGATACGGGCACCAGCGACTCGCGGTAGTTGAAGCGCCCCTTGTTCGCCGGCACCTGCTCCTGCATGGCATAGCCGGTGACGGTGGTCACGAGCAGCGTGTGACCGTCCGGCGCCGCTCTGGCGACCTGCCCGGCGCCGATGAAGCCGCCCACGCCGGGACGGTTCTCCACCACCACCGTGTGCGGCTTCAGCTCGCGCGACAGGCTCTCCGCCAGCAGTCTCCCGACGATGTCGACGGTGCCCCCTACCGAGTAGGGCACGACCAGTGTCACGGTCTTGGTTGGCCAGGCTTGCGCGCGCGACGCCTGCGGCGCTCCCAGACAGGCAATGACGGCGGCACTCGCCAGCAGCGCGGCAGCGCGGCCGACCAATAGTCTGCGAACGTTCATCTCGGTTCTTCCGTTCTGGAGTGGGAGAAGCGGCAACGCGATCAGCGGCGAACGGCAGCGGCGGCGGAAGCGCGATGCCGTTCGTCGCTTAGTATAGAAACGGACACGATCACTGATTAGGCGGATTCCGACGAACTGACTGGTCAGCGGAGCGAAACAATCCTGCCGCGCTCAGGCCATGGTGGCCACCTCGCCGGCGACCGAGAGCCGGTACATGCAGCGCCTCAGCGGCCACTCGTAGTCCGAGGCGGCGAGATGCTGGCCCGCGAGGTTGTCCCAGATGAGCAGATCCCCGACCTGCCAGCGATGCACATAGGTCGGCTGTTGCTCGATATGGTTGTAGAGATACTCGAGCAGCTCTTCGCTCTCCTGCTCGTCCATGCCCGCGATCCGGACGGTGTGCCCCCGATTCACGTACAGGAACTTCCTGCCGGTGTTCGGGTGCAGCCCCACCACCGGATGAGTCACGTTCTCCATCTTCTTGCGCTGCGCGTCCGTCAGCTCGATTCCCTCCTCGTCTCCGTGCCGCCGGCGGAACCACAGCTGATAGTGCTGCGCGCGCAGACCGACGAGACGCTTCTTGACGTCTTCCGGAAGCGTGTCGTACGCATCCACCGAACTCTTGAACAGCGTGTTCCCCAGCACGACGCCGTCGGCGTTCACCGGTACTTCCAGCGAGTACAGCAGCGAGAAGCGGTTCGGATTGGGCGTGAAGGTACTGTCCGCGTGCCAGCACTCTCCGGTATTGGGGCGGCCTATCAGCTTGCCGTTCTCCTTGATGTTCGAGAGCAGCAGGATTTCATCGAAGCCGGGCAGCAGGCTGTCGCTGAGGAAATGCTTCTCCAGCCGACCGAAGCGCCGCCCCAGAGAAACGAGCTGTTCGGGCGTCAGCTGCTGGTTGCGGAGGACGACCGCTGCGCATTCCATCAGCGGCGACCATATCTTCTCCTTGAAGGTCTGATCGTCCAGCGAACCGAGATCCACGTTCTTGATCTCGAAACCCACGTTTGCACGAGGGCGGGACGGGGAAAGAGCTGTCTCCATCGTTTGCATTCAAGGACTCCCTCTGTTTGAAGAACAAGCAAATCCTAAGAAGTCCGCCGCCTGTGAACTAGACGGGATTCTTGGAATGGAATGTTTATCGCCGGCAAACAGTTGCCGCGTTCTGGATCGCACCGATGCCGTCGATCTCCACTCGCACGACATCGCCCGGACTCAGGAAGCGCGGCGGCTTCATGCCCATCCCGACCCCGACGGGCGTGCCGGTGCAGATGATGTCGCCGGGGTACAGCGTGATGCCCCGGGAACATGTCTCGATCAGCGTCGGAATGTCGAAGATCATCTGCGCCGTACTGGCATCCTGGCGCAGCTCTCCGTTCACGAAGCATCTGACGTGGATGTCGGAGACGTCCAGCTCATCGGCCGTGACGATCCACGGTCCGGTGGGGCAGAAGGTGTCGAAGGACTTGCCCAGATCCCATTGCTGGTGGCGCATCTGGACGTCGCGGGCAGTGACGTCGTTGGTGATGGTGTAGCCGAAGATGTGCTCCCGCGCATGTGCGCGATCGATGTTCCTGCCGCGCCTGCTTATGATCACGGCCAGCTCGGCCTCGTAATCGATCTGAGCGGAGATGGCTATGGGAAGCTCTATATCATCGGTCGGGCCGACGACGGATTCCGCAAGCTTCGTGAAGACGATAGGCCATTCCTCCGGCTCGCCGCCCGGCCGGAACACCGTGCCCGCCAGTTCGGTGGCATGGGCGCGATAGTTTCGGCCGACGCAGAACAGGCCGCGGCGCGGCGACGGCAGCGGTGCGCAGAGCCGGACCTGCGCCAGCGGCAGCGCGGTAGCAGCGAGCTGCGGGAAGGCCTGGCCTTCGGCGGCGCGCTCGATCAGCTCCAGCATCGAAGCGCAGGCGAGCGGTGTGACGCTGCGGCCCGACGGGTCGACCAGGCCGGGACCTCGGCCCCCATCATGGGCAATGGTGGCTAGCTTCACGGCACCCTTTCAAGTCTGCGCGAGCCGATCGGCGAGGGTCTGCAGCACCGACCTGAGGTCCGACCGAAGACCATCGAAGCCCGTGCTCTTACGGAACGTGTCGACATCCATGAACAGCTTCTTGTTCAGCTCGACCAGGATGCTCTCGCAGCCGGCCGCCGGCTTGCCGTGCCGGCTGTTCAGCTCGGCGCCGCGATACGGATCGTTGATGCCGACGCGGTAGCCGCGGCGCTCGAACTCGGCGCGAACCATCTCGATGAACTCATTGCTGCTGGTCTTGCCGTCCTGATTGCCGAGACAGACGTCGACGCGCGGCTTGCCCTTGTCGGGATGGGTCGGCGCGCCGACGGCCGACATGCAATGGCAGCTCAGGTGCCAGACCCGGCCGAACTGCCGCCGGGCTTCTTCCATCATCGATGCCAGTTCCGCGTGATACGGCTTGTAGTACCGCTCCACCCTTTCCGCGATCTCGTTCACCGCCAGCTTGCCTTCGTGCATGGGCTTGCCGAAGCGTGTGTTCCGCTTGATCAGCCCCAGCCCTCGTTCGCTGTAGTGCGTAGGCTGCAGCGCAGCGGGCCATGGTCCGTCGAGCAGGCTCGGATCGATGTCGGTCTCGGCGCGGTTGACGTCGATGAACCTATTGGGAAAGCACGCGTACAGCAGGCTGGCGCCGACCGCCGGTGCATCGGCCCATAGTTCGTCGACGTACATCGAGACATTGTCATGAACGTCGGTGAACGACGCGGGCGATCGGAACGTCGTCGGATACTCCCTGCCGCTGCGCGACACATCGACGATCAGCGGAACCGCCGGTGCCGTCGGGCCGTAGCGGAAGAAGACACCGGGAGATACGGTCAGCTTGGTCATGGGCTCTTCAGAACAAGGCGATCGGACGGACCGGCGAACCGGTCGCTCCGCGGATGCGCAGCGGCAATGCGATGAAGCCGAACTCGTAGACCTGGCGGTCCGACAGCTCCTCCAGGTTCATGACTTCGAGCAGGAAGATGCCGCAGCCGGCGATCAGATGGCCGTGCACCGGCATCGCCGAAGCGCGCGCGCCGTTCTTCGGCGGCGGAATGTGCTCGATCGCGTAGTTGTCGCTTCCCACCAGGAAGACTTTTCGCGACGACAGGTACCGGGCGGCGTCGAGATTGATCCCGGAGATCCCGCCCTTCGATGCGTCGTAATAGTCGCGTGACGGCCAGCGCTGGATCTCGCCGGTGCGGATCAGCACCACGTCGCCGGCGCGGATCTCCACGCCCTGGGCTTCGCGGGTCCGCTCCAGCAGCGCCGAGTCGATTTCGGTACCTGGTTCCAGAGCAGGCAGGCCCAGGAGCCTGGGCACGTCCAGCAGAATGCCGCGGCGGACGATAGGCTCTATCGTCTCCACGCTGTGCACCTTGAAGCCGTGCCACTTGTTCTGGCTCGCCTTGGCATCCAGGCCGGTGAACAGCTTGCCGTGCACGGCAGAATGACAGATGGCGTCGATGTGCGTGCCGCTGTGCAGATGCATCACCACTTGATCCGACGCGGAAGACACGCCGTCGGACAGCACGTGGTCGCCGTGTTCGCGCGTCAGGCCGTAGTGGAAGGCGGGCGTCGCCGGGATATACGGCATGCCCGGGAAGTACTCCACCGAAAGATCCACGACGGTGCGGTTCGCGATGTCCCGATGCTCGTTCATGGGCGCGCTCAGACCGACATCACTTTGCCGTGACGCGCCTGCACCTCGCCGTCCTTCATGACCATCTCGATCTTCGCCAGATCCTGCAGTACGCGGATGTCGGCGAGCGGGTCGCCATCGACCAGCACCAGATCGGCGAGCTTGCCCTCTTCGAGCGTCCCGATCTTGTCCTCCATCTTCATCAGGTACGACGCGTCGCGAGTCGCCGCGCTGATCGCCTCCAGCGGTGTGAAGCCCAGATCGTTCACGAAGAGCTCCAGGTCCATCGCGTTGTGGCCGTGGAAGTAGCTCTCCGACAGCCCGTATTCGCCGCCGGGCACGATGCGGATGCCGGCCTTGCGCATCTTGATGACGTTCGCCCGCGCCGACTCCCACTCCTGCTCGTAGTGCGTGGCGTGGAAATACGCCGGATTGATGCGGCCGGCCCGCCCTGCTTCGACGAACTGCTTGTTCGGCATCAGCGCGGGCACCACGCCCAGAGGCGGACGCTCGGCCATCATGGCGATGGTCTCGTCTGTCGCCAACGTCGCATGAAGGATGATCTCGACGCCGGTGCGCACGCAGGTGCGCACCGCTCCGTCGCCGCGGGCGTGAGCCACTACCATCTTGCCCCAGCGGTGCGCTTCGCCGACCGCCGCCTCGATTTCCTCGGCAGTCATGCAGTCGCGCTCCGCCGGGCAGTCGTACATCTGAGGATGAAAGGCCTCCACGCGGCTGTTCTCGCCGCTCGGATAGATCTTGAGCGTGTCGGGTCCTTCCTTGAGGAGCTTGCGCGCCACCTTGATCACTTCCCACGGCCCGTCGGCGATCGCGGCGAGACCGTCCATCTTCTCCATGCGCAGCCACGACGGATGCCAGTCGCCGTCCCCGCCTGACGGGGTCAGCGCACGCGACGACGCCAGGATTCGCGGACCGCGAAACAGACCGGCCCGGATCGCCCGCTTCACCCAGACCTCCACGGTGAACTGCGAGCCTCCGCCGACAGCGCCGGTGAAACCCGCGCCGAGCATCCGCTGAGCGTTGTGCCTGGCCAGGATTCCCAGATACTGGGCAGGCCAGACGCCATCGATCTCAAGCGAGGACCGCGGCTTGAAGAACGCGATGTGGGCATGCGAATCGATCATCCCCGGGATGACGGTCTTGCCGGTGCCGTCGATCACTTCGAAGGGACCGAGACGATCCGCGCGGGCGCGCACGTCCTGCGTCCGGCCCACCAGCGCGATCCGGTCGCCGGACACCAGGATGGCGCCGTTCTCGATCGGACTGCGGCCGGTGCCGTCCACCAGCCGGCAGCCGCTGATCAGCGTGTTCGTGCTGCGTGCATCCGGCGTCATGCCGCGCACCGCTCGCGTTCGACGAACGCGCTTCCGGGAACGGCCGCCGAACGGGCCGTCAACCCACCGAGGGATGGCAATCCGCCGGACCGCCCGAGTCGTCCCGCCGCTGTGGCCTGGTTGTCCAAGTCCGTCTCTCCCTGCACGCTGCTGACCTGCGGCTAGTGTAGGAACCGGTCCTGGAACTGATAAGCGCTCTTCGACCAAACAGGCTGGTAGACCAGGCCAAACAAACGGCCCACGCTGGGCCCACGCTGCTTCGCTTGCCATTGCTGGGCGGCGCCCCGGCTTCAGGCCGATCGAGGTCCCCTTCGACGATAATGTGCCCGCTTGACGGCAGCAGTTTCGCGGTGCGCTTCTCGGACTGCGAAACTGAGCGGACACGAAACCGGCGCCGGTGGGCAGCCCGGCCGGAGCTCCCCGGGCGGGGCCTCGGCAGCGGCGTGTCGAATCGGAAGAAATTCGTTACATATCAATCGGTTGATGAAGAAAAACGAATCGAACCAAGCGGCCGCAGAGGATCCGTTCTCGGGTCACACCCCCATGATGGCGCAGTACCTCCGCCTCAAGGCCGACCACCCGTCGACGCTGCTGCTGTACCGCATGGGCGATTTCTACGAGCTGTTCTACGACGACGCAGAGAAGGCGTCGCGGCTGCTCGGCCTGACGCTGACGAAGCGCGGCGCTTCCAATGGCGTGCCGATCAGGATGGCCGGCGTGCCAGTGCAGTCGCTCGAGCAGTATCTGGCCCGGCTGATCCGCCTCGGCGAATCGGTGGCGGTCTGCGAGCAGATCGGCGATCCGGCGACGAGCAAGGGGCCGGTCGAGCGCAAAGTGGTGCGCATCGTCACGCCCGGAACGATCACCGACGCGCAGCTGCTGCCCGAACGCGACGATCGGCTGTTGCTAGCGCTTTGCTTCGGCGGACCACCGGCGATGCGGGTCGGCCTGGCCTGGATGGCGGTGGCCAGCGGCGAATGCTGGCTGGCCGAGCTGCCTGCCGCCGAGGCGGCGCGCGAGTTCGACCGGCTGCGGCCCGCCGAGGTGGTGCTGCCCGACGGCGCGACGCTGCCGCCGGCACTGGCGTCCGTCCTGCACGGCGTGGCGCAGGCGCGGCAGGCCGACTGGCATTTCGACGAGCAGCGTGCACGCCGCTCGTTCACCGAGCTGTTCGGCACGCGTGACTTGGCCGCGTTCGGCGCGGAAGAACTGCCGCTGGCGCTGGGCGCGGCCGGCGCGCTGCTCGGCTACGTCGAGCGCACGCAGGGACAGCGGCCCTCGCATCTGCAGGGGCTGCGCGTGCTCGACGCCGATACCTTCGTCTCGCTCGATCCGGCGGCGCGGCGCAATCTGGAGATCGTGGAGACGCTGCGCGGCGACGATGGTCCATGTCTGCTGAAACTGCTCGACCGCTGCGCCACGCCGGCCGGTTCGCGGCTGCTGCGCCGCTGGCTGATCGAGCCGCAGCGCGCTCAGGCGGTGGCGCAGCTGCGGCAGTCACGCATCGGCGCACTGGACGGACCTCTGCACCGGCGACTGGCCGAGGCGCTGCGCGAACTGCCTGATGCCGAGCGCATCGCCGGACGCATCGCGCTGCGATCGGTTCGGCCGCGTGAACTGGCGGCGCTGCGCGATGCCGCTCCGGCGCTGCAGCGGATCGCGGCCGAGCTGGCCTCGCTCGATGCCGAGCTGTTCGGCGAACTGGCGGCGGCGCTGACGGTGCCCGACGCGGCGCTCGCCCCGATCAGCGCGGCGCTGATGGACGAGCCCGCGGCGCTGGCGCGCGACGGCAACGTCATCCGCGACGACTACCATGCCGCGCTCGACGAGCTGCGCGGCATCGATCGCGACTGCGATCGCTTCCTCGCCGAGATGGAGCAGCGCGAGCGCGAGCGGACCGGCATCGCCAATCTGCGCGTGGGCTTCAACAATGTGCACGGCTTCTTCATCGAGGTGACGCACGGCCAGGCGACCAAGGTGCCGGACGACTACCGCCGTCGCCAGACGCTGAAGAACGCCGAGCGCTACATCACGCCCGAGCTGAAGTCCTTCGAGGACAAGGCCCTGTCGGCCAAGGAACGCGCGCTGGCGCTCGAACGGCAGCTATACGACGAACTGGTGGTGCAGCTGGCGCCGATGGTCGCCGTCTGGCAGCGCATCGGCCGCGCCGGCGCCGAAGTCGACGTGCTGGCGACGCTGGCCGAGCGCGCCGAGGTGCTGCGCTGGACGCGGCCACGCTTCAGCACGATCCCCGGCATCGAGATCCGCGGCGGGCGACATCCGGTGGTGGAAGCCGGCGTCGAGCAATACGTACCGAACGATTGCGTGCTGCGCGACCATCGCCGCATGCTGCTGCTGACCGGCCCGAACATGGGCGGCAAATCGACGTACATGCGGTCGGTGGCGCTGATCGTGCTGCTCGCCTATTGCGGCAGCTTCGTGCCAGCCGATGACTGCGAGCTCGGGCCGGTGGACCGCATCTTCACGCGCATCGGCGCCTCCGACGATCTTGCCGGCGGCCGCTCGACCTTCATGGTCGAGATGACCGAGGCCGCCGCCATCCTGCATGCGGCCACCGAGCGCTCGCTGGTCCTGATGGATGAGATCGGCCGCGGCACCTCGACCTTCGACGGCCTGGCGCTCGCGCACGCGATCGCGACACGGCTGCTGACGCACAACCGCTCGCTGACGCTGTTCGCGACGCACTACTTCGAGCTCACGCAGCTGGCCGCGGCCAACACGCGAGTGGTCAACATGCATCTGGCCGCCGCCGAGCATCGCGGCGGCATCGTCTTCCTGCACGAAGTGCGCGACGGGCCGGCGAACCAGAGCTACGGCCTGCAGGTGGCTCGGCTTGCCGGGCTGCCGGCCCCGGTGATCCGCTCGGCATCGACGCTGCTGAGCGAGCTCGAACGGCGCGCCACTCACACGGACGACCAGTTCGACTTGTTCGCGCAGGCGGCCGACAGCCCGGCCGCTGACGGCGCGGCCGCTGACGGCCCCGCAGCGGACGGCGACAGCCGCGAGATGCGCGAACATGCCGCGGCAGAGCCGGCGCCCCTCGCGTCAGCGCTGGCGGCGAGACTGGCCGCCGTCGATCCCGACTCGCTCAGCGCGCGTGCGGCGCTGGACCTGGTCTACGAGCTGCGAGCGTTGCTGGAGGCGGGAGACGGGACGGTGCGCTGATCTCGTCAGCGCAAACGCAATGCCGAAGCCCCGACAGGATGCTCAGTCGCCCGCCTGCCGCTCGCGCTCGATCTCTTCCTCGCTGGCAGCCTTGACGTCGATGACGCGGATGTCGAAGCGCAGACCCATGCCGGCAAGCGGATGGTTGCCGTCGAGCACCACCGTGTCGTCGGTGAAGTCGGTGACGGTGTAGATCAGCTCGTCGGCATCGTCGCCGTGCGTGCCTTCTTCCCCCGGCACGCCCTCGAAGCTCATGCCGGCCTCGAGGTCGTCGGGGAACAGATGCCGCGGCGCGAGTCGGACGAGGTCGGGCTCGTAGTCGCCGAAGCTGTCCGTGGGCTCCAGATAGAGGCTGGTCTTGTCGCCGACCTGCATGCCTTCGAGCGCCTGCTCGATGCGCTCGAAGACGGCGCCGTAGCCCCCGTGCAGGTAGGTCAGCTCGCGCTCGCCGTTCTCGATCTCCTGGCCCTGCGAGTCGTACAGGCGATAACGCACCTGCACCCAATGATCGGCAGCGACAGGCAGTGTCATGATGAGGCTCCTATAATCGGCCGATGTCCAGCTCTCTCGTTCCGACGATCGCAGCCGCCGACACTCGGACCCGGCCTCGATGGCCGCTCGGCGCGCTCAGTGTAGAACAGTTCATGCGCCACCACTGGCAGCGGCGTGCCGCGCTGTTCCGCCAGGCGCTGCCCGGCATCGACGCGCCGCTGCCCTTGCCCGAATTGCTGATGCTCGCCGAGCGCGACGACGTGGAGTCGCGGCTGATCAGCGCCTTCGGCGGCCGCTGGCGCCTGCAGCATGGCCCGCTCGACGCGTCGGCCGTGCCGCCGCTGACGCGCCGCCGGTGGACGCTGCTGGTGCAGGGCGTGGACGGCCACGACGATCGCGCGCACGCCTTGCTGGAGCGCTTCCGCTTCGTGCCCGATGCTCGGCTCGACGACTTGATGATCAGCGTCGCGTCCGATGGCGGCGGCGTGGGCCCGCATGTCGATTCGTACGACGTGTTTCTGGTGCAGGTATGGGGCCGCCGGCGCTGGCGCGTCGGGCCGCCGCGCCCGCATGCGCTGGTTCCTGGACTGCCGCTGAAGGTTCTCGCCGATTTCGAAGCGGTGCAGGAGTTCGTGCTCGAACCCGGCGACATGCTCTATCTGCCGCCGGGCTGGGCGCACGACGGCATCGCCGAAGGTCCGTGCATGACCTGCTCGGTCGGCTTTCGCGCGCCGTCGCGGCACGAGTTCCTGTCGGCGTGGCTGGTCGATGCCGCCGACCAGATCGACGGTGCCGATCCCCGCTTCAGCGATCGCCGCCGCGCCGTCGCGCAGCGGCCGGCCGAACTGCCCTCGGACCTGCATCGGCAGCTCGCCGACTGGGCGCGCGACTGGCGCCCGTCTTCGCGCCAGCTCGATGCCTTCATCGGCCGATTCCTGACCGAGCCGAAGCCGCAAGTCTGGTTCGAGACCGCCGACACGACACCGTCGGCCCAGTCCTTCGCCCGCCTGGCCGGCCGCGCCGGACTGCGCCTGGATCGGCGCAGCCGCGCCGTGTACCGAGGGCGCCGCCTGTTCCTCAACGGCGAGTCATTCGAGGCGGACGCCGCCGCAATGCGCTGGCTCAGACAGCTGGCCGACCACCGCCGACTGCCCGCGGATACCGCACGCCAGGCGCTTGCGCACCCTCTTTGTGCCGAACTGTTGCGCCAATGGTGCATTGACGGCTGGCTGCACGTCGAGGAGCGGGCGCGCTTGTCAGAGGTTTGCTAGAATTCGGGCGCTCGATCACATAGATCCGGGTTTTCCCGAATTCCATCGAAGCACGCCAACCGGTTACCCAAAGGATTCGAAACATCATGAAGAAATCGCTCCTGGTCGCTGCCCTGATCTCGATTTCGCTGGCTGCTTGCAGCAAGAAAGAAGAAGCGCCGGCGCCCGCTCCCGCTCCGGCTGCTACTCCGGCTGAAGCCGCCAAGGAATCGGCGCAACAGGCCGTGGACGCAGCGAAGGAAGCCGCCGACAAGGCCGCTCAGGCAGCCGGCAGCGCTGCCGAAGCCGCCAAGGAAGGCGCCACCGCCGCTGTCGACGCAGCGAAAGATGCCGCCGCCAACGCCGCTGCTGCCGCCAGCAACGCCGCCAGCAATGCCGCGGACGCTGCCAAGGAAGCCGCCGACAAGGCTGCCCAGGCAGCCAAGGACGCCACCAGCAAGTAAGCGCTGGGGTGTTCGTCAGGCCTGGCGGTTTCGGCTGCTGGGCTGCGGTGAGAGCCGGTCCTTTGGGGCCGGCTTTTTTTTGTCTGCTTCGGTTGTGGCGGGGGAGCGGCAGGCTGTATCAGCGGATGCCGCTCAGACCTCGAGCCAATCTACCCCCTGCTGCTGATCGGCCACATGGACATCCACGGCCGACGCCCCTAGCGCCCCCGCTAGTGCGGCCCGCGCCAGCTCGGGCCGGTTGTTCTGTCGGCTCAGATGCGCCGCCACGACGGTGCGCAGCTGCTGGCGATCGATGGCGGCCAGGATGCGGGCCGCCTCGGCGTTTTCGAGGTGTCCCCAGGGGCCGGCGATGCGGCGTTTCAGCGTCGGCGGGTAGCTCGGGTTGCCCGCGAGCAACTGCTCGTCGTGATTGCATTCGAGCACCAGGGCCTGCAGACGCGACAGCGCGCGGATCACGTGCGGCGTGCCATGGCCCAGATCGGTGAGCACGCCGAGCCGGGCGCGTCCGTCGTCGATGACGTACTGCACCGGCTCGCGGGCGTCGTGCGGCACCGGCAGCGGTTCGACCTGCAGCCCGCCGCAATCGAAGACGGCATGCGAATCGATCGGGCGCAGCAGCGCCATGCACTGGTCCAGCCCCGGTGCGCGTGACACGGCGCGCAGCGTGCCGTGCGTCAGGTAGACGGGGATGCCGTGCGCGCGCGCCAGGCGGAACACGCCGCCGATATGGTCGCCATGCTCGTGCGTGACGAGGATGGCGTCGAGCTGCTGCGGCGCGCAGCCGGCGCCGCAGAGCCGGCGCTCGATCTCGCGGCGGCCGAAGCCGCAGTCGATCAGCAGCCGCGTGGTTCGCAGACCGTCGCGGCTTTCGATCAGCAGGGCATTGCCCTCGCTGCCGCTGCCCAGGCTGGCGAAGCGCACCGCTGCCGCGCCCCGCCTTCGGCTACTTCAGCTGCTCGTGCAACAGCGCGAGGATGCGCGCTGCCGTGCGGCGATCGACGTCGCCGACCGGCTGGCCGTCGCCGCCCAGCACGGTGACGCGCGTCTGCTCGGCAGCACCGGTCACGTGGATGCGGAACTTCTGCGCGGCATCGGCGCGCTGCTTGCTCGAGCCGAACAGCCGCGCGAAGAAGCCGGGCTTCTGCGCCACCCGCCCGCCTTCGACCTCGGGGTCGATATAGCGGACGAAGTACAGGCCCTGCGAGCGATCGCGGTCCTCGACGGTGAAGCCGCCGCGGTCGAGCGCCAGCCCCACTCGGCGCCAGGCGCGGTCGAAGCCCTCGGCGACTTCCAGCTCCTGCGTGGCGCCGACGTTGATCAGGCTGGCGCGCTCGCCGGACGGACTTGCCGTGGCGGCAACGGCGGCCTGCGACTGTTCGTTGCTGACGCCGAACTTGAGCATCACCCGGCGCAGGAACTCGGCCTCGAGCTCGGGATCGCTGGGGCGCGGCTGCCAGACCGTCGTGTCTTCCTGCCGGTTGGTGAAGACCTCCACCATGCCGCGGTGACTGATGTAGACCTCGGTGCCCGCGGCCGTCGTTTCGAGCCGGGTGCGGAAGCGGTCGCGCTCGCTGGTCGAATAGAGGTTGTCGATGACGCGGCCCAGCGTCCGGCGAACGAAGTCCTGCGGGATCTTGGCGCGATTCTCGGCCCAGTCGGTTTCCATCACGCCGGTGCCCGGCGATTCGGTCTGCACGATGAAGCCCGACTCCTGCCAGAACTCGCGCAGCACCGGCCAGACCTTCTCGGCCGGCGCCTGGATCACCAGCCAGCGCTGCGAGCCCGCGCGCTCCATGCGCACGCCGTCGACCGCCGGCAGCACGTTCGACGAGTCGACGGGGCGTTCGGTGGTGCGCGAGCGCTCGAAGCCGGAGAAGGTGCGGTCGCTGACGCTGCGCTCGGGCATCGTGTAGCGGTTGTCGCCCCGCGGCGTGGCCAGATCGGGCGGCACTTCGAGACCGGGTCCCTGCCTGCCTTGCGACTTGTAGTCGATGCGGCCGGCGTCCTCGATGCGCTGGTTCAGCGTACACGCGCCCACGGAAAGTGCCGCGCAGACCAGGCCGGCGGCACGCAGCGCCCCAGCGGCAGACTTCATCATCAATTGAATACCCCTGAACGCTTCAGCGCCGAACGGACGACATCGTGATGGGCGCTGGACAGCGGCGTCAGCGGCAGCCGGATGCCGGCCGCCATTCGCCCCATCTGGGCCAGCGCCCATTTGACCGGAATCGGATTGGCCTCGACGAACAGGTCGAGATGCAGCGGCAGCAGCTGGCGGTTGATGCGCAGCGCCTGCGCCCAGTCGCCGCCCAGCGCCGCGGCGCACATGCGGGCCATCGGCCCCGGCGCGATATTGGCGGTGACCGAGATCACGCCGTGGCCGCCCATGGCCATCAGCGCCAGCGCCGAATCGTCATTGCCGCTGTAGACGGCAAAGTGCGGCGGCAGCTCGGCCAGCAGCGCCGAGCCGCGCGGCATGTCGCCCGTGGCGTCCTTCAGGCCGATGATGCCGGGCACCTGGGCAAGCCGCAGCGTCGTCGCGTTCGACAGGTCGGCGCCGGTGCGGCTGGGCACGTTGTAAACGATCTGAGGCAGGTCCACGGCCTCGGCCACCGCGCAGAAGTGCCGGTACAGGCCTTCCTGCGAGGGTTTGTTGTAGTACGGCACGACTTGCAGCGACGAATGCGCGCCGGCCTTCTTGGCGAAGGCCGTCAGCTCGATGGCCTCGCGCGTCGAGTTGCCGCCGGTGCCCGCGATGACCGGGACGCGGCCCTTGGCATGCTCGATGGCGACGCGGATCAGCGTCGCATGCTCGTCGACATCGACCGTCGGCGATTCGCCGGTGGTGCCGACCGCGACGATCGCAGCAGTGCCCTGTTCGATGTGCCAGTCGATCAGCTTGCGGTAGCTCTCGAGATCGAGGCTGCCGTCCTCGTGCATCGGACTGACGATCGCAACTATGCTTCCCTTGATCATGATGGGGCGGCCCGAAAAAATCGCATTCTAGCCGAGCGCCGGCGCCGGCTCGTCCAGCGGCGGCCGCACCGCGCAGACGCGCTGCATCACGGCCGGCGCCGGCGTCGGCGTGAAGCCATGCTCGTAGCTCAGCACTACCAGCCCGGCCCGCCGCGAGCGCTCGAGCAGCTCGCCCGCTTCGAGCAGGAATGCCGGGTTGGACGGCCGCCCGTAGCGCTCGTTGCCGCGCGCGAAGGTTTCATAGATGAGCCGGCCGCCGGGCGCCAATAGCGCGGCCAGCAGCGCGAAACGGGGCCGGAACAGGTAGCGGCTGACCACGACGGCGTCATAGGCCTCGCCGTCCGCGAACGGCCAGGGTCCCTGCTCCAGGTCGGCCTGGCGCACCTGCAGGCCGGGGCCGGCGGCAAGGGCGGCAACGTCGCGGTCGACCGCCACCACCTGCAGGCCGAGGGCCGCCGCGGCCCGCGCATGGCGCCCTGCGCCGGCGGCAAGGTCGAGCACACGCGCGCCTGCCGGCAGCGCGGCCAGCCAGTTCATGACCCACGGCGACGGCGCGCCGCGCTGGGCCGGCGCCGCCGAGGCCGCAGGCGCCGCCGATCCAGCCGATCCAGCCGAACGAAACTCGGACATATTTCCTGACGCAGCTTGTGTAGTATCGGCTACATTCAGCCCCGTGCGCGGAGCCGGCATCGCCGCTTCGCGAACCGCATCGCCGGTCGGCGATGCGTTCCCCAGACCGGATCCCGGAGAGTGGCGATCGACCCGGCTGCCCGCCCCCCTGCCGCCGCCGCATGGCGCGGACCCACCGCATTCGCCGCGGGGTTCGCGCTCGTCTGCGCGGCCTTGAGCCTAACCGATTTCCTGCCCGCCTGGCTGGGCTGGGCCCTGGCCGGCAGCGGCGTGCTGACGGCGGCGCTGCTGCTGCGCGATCAGCAGCAGCGCCGCGAGCTCGAGCACGAACGCGAATCCGCGGCCGCCCTCGACGCGCTGCGGCGGCGCCACGAGGCCTCGGAAGGCCTGGCCAGCATCGGCTCCTGGGTTCACGACCTGCGCCAGAACACCATGCACTGGAGCCCGGGCGCGTTCCGGCTGTTCGGCATCGAGACGCAGGCAGGCGTACCGTCGCCGCGCGAGTTCCTGCAGCGGATCCATCCCAACGACGTGCAGCGCTGGCGCGACGGGCACCGGCGCGCGCTGCGCGGCGACCATGAGCTGCGCATCGAATACCGCTGGATCAAGCCCAGCGGCGACGTCATCTGGGTCCGCAGCATCGGCCGCCCCGAGCACGATGCCCAGGGCGCCGCGCTGCGGCTGGCCGGCATAGTGCAGGACATCACCGGCATGCGCGCGATGCAGCAGCAGCTGGCGGCCAGCGAAGCGAAGTTCCGCGACCTCACGCACCTGAGCTCGGACTGGATCTGGGAGACCGACGCGCAGCACCGGCTCTCGTACCTGTCCGAATCGGTGGACTCGGTGCTCGGGCCCTGGCGGCGCATGCTGCTGGGCCGGCGGCGCTGGGAAGTGCCGGAGGCCGACTTCCTGCGCCCCGACTGGGATTCGCATCGCGCCGTCTGCGAGGCCCACAAGCCTTTCGAGAGCTTCGAGTTCAGCCAGATCGACAGCCAGGGCAACGTGTTCCATCTGTCGCTGAACGGCCGCCCGGTGTTCGACGATTCGGGCAACTTCGTCGGCTACCGCGGCACGGGCCGGAACATCACGCGCGAGAAGCAGCAGCGCATGCTGCTCGAGATCGAGGGCGACGTCGCCGCGATCATGCGCGAGCAGAACGAACCGGAACGCATCATCACGGCGATCATCATCACCTTGTGCGGCAAGCTCGGCTGGCTCGGCGGCATGCATCTGGTGCGCCAGGCCGACGGGCTCGAGGCACGCGAGCGCTGGGGTTATCCGACCTTCAACCGCATGGTGGCCGAGCTGCCGGCCCGGCTGCCGCTGAGCGACGACACGCCCGAGTCGCTGTGCTGGCGAGAGAGCCGCCACGCATGGATCACCGATCTGGAGCGGCAGCCGGCTTTCGTCGCGCGCTATCACACGCGCTCGCTCGGCGCCAAGGCCGCGTTCCTGGCGCCCATCCGCGACGGCCAGGGTCAGACGATGAGCCTGCTGCTGTTCCTCAGCCCCGCTGCGTTCCGCGGCGAGCTGTTCCTCGAACAGGTCGCCGAGACGCTGTCGCGCACGCTGTCCATGTACCTGCAGCGCAAGGACGCCGAGCTGCGGCTGACACGCGCGTCGCAGCACGACGCGCTGACCGGCCTGCCGAACCGCGCGTTCCTGCTGCAGCAGCTCGACCTGCGTCTGCGCGCGCGCGAGCCGGCCGCGCTGCTGTACGTCGACCTGGACCGCTACAAGCTGATCAACGACACGCTGGGCCATGCCGCCGGCGACAAGGCGCTGATCGAGGTGTCGCGGCGGATGCGCCAGTCGGTACGCCCGCAGGACGTGGTCGGCCGCATGGGCGGCGACGAGTTCGTCGCGCTGCTCACCGGGCTCGACGACCGCGCCGAGATCGAGCGCATCGCGCGCGCGATGCTGGCCGAGATCGAGAAGCCGCTGATGCTGGCCGGCCGCGCGTATTTCCTGTCGGCCAGCATCGGCGTGGCGATCGCGCCGACCGACGCCGACGACGCACCGACGCTGATCCGCAGCGCCGACAGCGCGATGTACCAGGTCAAGTCCGAAGGACGCAACGACGTCCGCTTCTTCGCCGGCGGCCTGTCGGACGAGCGGGCCGAGCAGCTGCAGCTGGCCGGCGAGCTGCCGCTGGCGATCCAGCGCGGCGAAGTCGACTTGTACTACCAGCCGATCATGAACATCGGCGAGCGCCGCGTCATCGGCTTCGAGGGCCTGCTGCGCTGGCGTCATCCGAGCCGCGGCCTGCTGCTGCCCGACCGCTTCCTGCCGGCGGCCGAGAAGAGCAATCTGATCCGCGAGATCGGCTCATGGGCGGTGCGCCGCGCGCTCGACGACCGCATCCGCCTGGGTATCGACGCCTATCCCGACATCTCGGTATCGGTGAACGTGTCGGCGCGGCAGCTGACCGAAGAGGATTTCGTCGGCACGCTGACGCGGCTGATGGACGAGCGCCGCTTCCCACCGCGGCTGCTGCGGCTGGAGCTGACCGAAAGCGCCTTCATCGAAAACCCCGAGCGCGCCGTCGCGATGATCGGCGAGCTGCGTGCGCTAGGCGTGCGCGTGGTCATCGACAATTTCGGCACCGGCTATGCGTCGCTGTCGTACCTGAAGAACCTGCCGGTCGACGGCCTGAAGATCGATCGCGCGTTCATCCAGAACCTGCCGGCCGACCGCGGCAACGCGGCAATCGTGCAGGCCATCACGACGATGGCCGCCAAGCTGGGACTGCAGGCGATGGCCGAGGGCGTCGAGACGGCCGCCGAGCTGCGCGGGCTGCGCTCGCTCGACTGCGACCAGATCCAGGGCGCGCTCATCTCCGAGCCGCTGCCCTTCCCCGAGCTGAAGGATTTCCTCGAAGCGCTGCCGACGCTGCGCCAGATGCATCTGACGCCGGATCAGTCGGTGGACGCGGCCTGATACGGCCGGACCCCGTACGCGTCAGCTGTAGCCGAGTCCCATCACGTCGCGGACCTCGCGCATCGTCTCCTGCGCGATCTTGCGTGCGCGGTCACAGCCGTCGGCGACGATGTTGCGCAGCAGGCTGGGATCATCCAGATACGGCTGCGCGCGCTCGTGGAAGGCTTCCTGCTCCTTCAGCACCGCGTCGATCACCGGCTGCTTGCATTCGATGCAACCGATGCCGGCGCTGCGGCAGCCGGTCTGCACCCAGTCGCGCGTCTTTTCGTCCGAGTACACCAGGTGCAGCTGCCAGACCGGGCAGCGCTCGGGCTCGCCGGGGTCGGTGCGCCGCACACGCGCCGGATCGGTCGGCATGGTGCGGATCTTCTTGCGCACCGACTCCGGGTCCTCGCGCATCGCGATCGAGTTGCCGTAGCTCTTGGACATCTTCTGTCCGTCGATGCCGGGCAGTCGCGAAGCCTCGGTCAGCAGCGCCTGCGGTTCGCTGAGAATGATCTTGCGGCTGCCCTCGAGATAGCCGAACAGCCGCTCGCGATCCCCCATGCTGAGGTTCTGCGCCATCTCGATCAGCTCGCGGCCCTGCTTGACGGCATTGTCGTCGCCCTGCTCCTGGAAGCGCGTGCGCAGCTCCTGGTACAGCTTGGCGCGCTTGGCGCCGAGCTTCTTGACCGCCTCGCGCGCCTTGTCCTCGAAGCCCGGCTCGCGGCCGAACAGATGATTGAAGCGGCGCGCGATCTCGCGCGTGATCTCGATGTGCGGGACCTGATCCTCGCCGACCGGCACCCAGGCAGCGCGATAGATGAGGATGTCGGCCGCCTGCAGCAGCGGATAGCCGAGAAAGCCGTACGTAGCCAGATCGCGATCGCTCAGCTTCTCCTGCTGATCCTTGTAGGTCGGCACGCGTTCGAGCCAGCCCAGCGGCGTGCTCATCGACAGCAGCAGATGCAGCTCGGCATGCTCCGGCACGCGCGACTGAATAAACAGCACTGCCTGCTGCGGATCGATGCCGGCCGCCAGCCAGTCGATCACCATGTCCCAGACGTTCTTGCCGATGATGTCGGCCGAATCGTAGTGCGTGGTCAGCGCGTGCCAGTCGGCGACGAAGAACAGACAGGGGTGCTCGGACTGCAGCCGGACCCAGTTCTTCAAAGCGCCATGGTAGTGGCCCAGATGCAGCGCGCCGGTGGGGCGCATGCCCGATACGACTCGTTCAGTAAACATCTCAGGATGACAGCGACAGGAGCGCCGAGATCAGACTCACCCCAAGGTCGATCAGCGGCGCAATGACGGAGCCCAGCACGCCGGTGGCCAGCAATGCGAGCAGGATGAAGAACCCATAGGGTTCCAGACGCGAATACGAGTACGCCAGCCGCGGCGGCAGCAGGCTGGTGACGATGCTGCCGCCATCCAGCGGCGGCAGCGGCAGCAGATTCAGCGCCGCCAGCGCGAGATTGACGAAGATGCCGGCGATCGCCATGCGCATGAAGAATTCGCCACCCCCGCCGACACCGGACAGCAGCATCAGTTTCAGCGCCACGCCCCACAGCAAGGCCATCAACAGATTGGCGCCCGGGCCGGCAGCCGCCACCAGCGCCATGTCGCGGCGAGGCGAGCGCAGATTCGACGGCACCACCGGCACCGGCTTGGCCCAACCGAACAGCAGCCCGCCGCCGCCCAGCACCTTGCTGGCGAGCAGGATCAGCCCCGGCACGAGCAGCGTGCCCACCGGATCGACGTGGCGCAGCGGATTGAGCGTGACCCGGCCCAGCATCTCGGCGGTGCGGTCGCCGAGCCGGGCGGCGACGAAGCCATGAGCGGCCTCGTGAAGCGTGATGGCAAGGATGACCGGAATCGCGTAGACGGCGATCAGCTGCGGAAGACTCAGTTCCATCGAAACGATTCCATGGCGCCCGATTGTAACAGCCGCTGCCGCGGCGGCCGCGTCAGGCGCCGGCTTCGGCCAGCCCTTCGGAACTGCCGCAGCCGCGCCGCACCAGCAGCGGCTGCTCACCGGTCAGATCGATGACGGTGGTCGGCTGATACCCTTGCCCGCCGGCGTCTAGCACCAGATCGAGGCGCTTGGACAGCCGCTCGACGATCTCGTCCGCCTCATGCAGCGGGTCCTCGTCGCCGGGCAGGATCAGCGTAGCGCACAGCACGGGCTCGGCCAGCGCCTCCAGCAGCCCGGAGACGACCGGCGAATCGGGCACCCGCAGTCCGATCGTCTTGCGCGACGGATGCCAGAGCCGGCGCGGCGTCTCGCGCGTAGCGTTCAGCACGAAGGTGTACGGGCCCGGCGTGCGCTCGCGCAGGAAGCGATACTGCCGGTTGTCGACCTGCGCGTACGTCGACAGCTCCGACAGGTCGCGGCACATCAGCGTCAGCAGATGCCGCTCATCGAGGCCGCGGATGGCGCGCAGCCGGTCGACTGCAGCCTTGTCGCCCAGATGACAGGCCAGCACGTAACAGGCATCGGTCGGCAGCGCGATCAGGCCGCCGCCGCGCAGCATGTCGGCGGCCTGGCGCAGCAGGCGCTGCTGCGGATGCGTGGCGTGCAGCGTGAACCGCTGCGTCATGCGCGCGCAGCGGCGCGCGCCGCCTCCGGCCAGTCGGCCCAGACCGGCACCACCGACGCCGGCAGATCAGGCAGGCTGCCGAGTTCGATGTCGCTTTCCCCGGGGCCGTGGAAATCGGAACCGCGCGAGGCCCGCAGCCCGAAGTCGCGCGCCATGCGCTCGAACTGCAGGTACTGCGCCGGCGTATGCGAGCCGCTGATCACTTCCAGTCCCTCGCCGCCGGCATCGCGGAACTGCGTGATCAGCTCCCACAAACCCGTGTCGCCGAGCCGGTAGCGGCCGGGGTGCGCCAGAACGGCCATCCCGCCGGCACCGCGGATCCAGCTCACTGCCTCGGACAGCGATGCCCAGCGATGCGGCACGTAGCCCGGCTTGCCTTCGCTGAGGAAACGACGGAACACGTCGCGCACGTCGGCGCAGACGCCGCGCTCGACCAGGAAGCGGGCGAAGTGCGTGCGCGACACCAGCGCCGGATTGCCGACGTAGGTCAGCGCGCCCTCGTAGGCACCCGGAATGCCGGCGCGCGCCAGATCGTCGCCGATCTCGCGGGCGCGCGAATCGCGGCCGTTGCGCGTGCGGGCCAGCCCCTCGACCAGCTCGTCGCGCCCGAAGTCGATGCGCAGTCCGACGATGTGGATGGTCTCGCCGCCCCAGGTGACGGAAATCTCGACGCCCGGGACGAACACCATGCCCAGCTCGGCCGCCGTCCGAGCCGCCTCCGCCAGGCCGCCGACCTCGTCGTGATCGGTCAGCGCCAGCATCTGCACACCGTGGGCGTGCGCGCGCCGCGCGATCTCGGCGGGCGCCAGCGTCCCGTCCGACATGTACGAATGGCAGTGCAGGTCAGCGTTCAGCCGCCGCGGGTCGGCCAGCGCCGCATTCACGTCGGTCAAGCCAGAAACTCCTCGATCAGGCGGGCCACAGGCCCTGGCTGGTCATGGTGGAGCATGTGCCCGGCATCCGCAACCGTGACCCTGCGCAGCGAACGGATGACCTGCAGCCGTGTCTGGTACTCCGGCGTGTGGATGAAACGGTGCCAGTCGTTCTGGTGCTCGGCCAGCACCCACAGCACCTGCGCCTCGATTGCAGCCCAGCAGGCCAGGACTTCATCGAGCTGATACAGCAGCGGCGCGATGCCCTTGTGCACCGGGTCGCCAAGCAGCTCGAAGCCACCCTCCGGGACCGGCCGCGCCCAGTGCTGAGCCAGGAATGCCGCGAAATCCGGCCGCAGCCGCGGATTGGTACGCCGCAGACGATCGGCCACCTCGGCCAGCGAAGCGTAGGGCCGCAGCCGCTGAGGGGTCTTCAGCTCGTCCAGCCAGCGCAGATAGCGCCCCGGCGCCTGATCCGGCCGGCTGGCGGGCATCCCGACGCCTTCCAGGTTGATCAGCCGGCGCACACGCCCTGGGCGCACTCCGGCATACAGCGTGGCGACGTTGCCGCCCATGCTGTGCGCCACCAGATCGACCGGCTGCTGGCCGGCCAGCGCGTCGAGCAGGCAGTCCAGATCGCCCAGATAGTCGGGGAACCAGTAGGTATCGCGCCCCGCGCGGTCGCTTAGGCCGAAGCCGCGCCAGTCGGGCGCCAGCAGACGCCATTGAAGCGGCAGATGGTCGACGACGAACTGGAACGAAGCCGACACGTCCATCCAGCCATGCAGCAGGAAGACGGTGCGGGCGGCCGGAGCAGGCTGCTGCACGACCGGCTCCCAGCAGCGGACGTGGTACTGCAGCCCCCGCACCGGCAGGAACAGCGACCGGCTGACGCGGCGGGGCTCATAGGGCGCCGCGTCTCCGGAATCGGCCGGCGCGGCGGCGGCAACGCGGGAACGCGCGCCGGTACTGGACGGAGAGGTGTCTGACATGGGCAAAATACGGAAAACTGGCCGGATTATGTCGGAACCCGAGGAGACCCGCATGCGCGAGCGAACCCGCGATGACTATCAGGCGCTCTACGACCAGTTCCGCTGGCACGTCCCGCGACGCTTCAATATCGCCGACGTCTGCTGCGCCCGCTGGGCAGCCGACCCGCGCCGCACGGCGATCATCCTCGACGGCGGCGGAATCGAACCCGCCCGGACGGTCAGCTATCGCCAGCTGCATCGGGACGCCAATCGGCTGGCCAATGCGCTGGCCGCTCTGGGCGTGCGGCGCGGCGACCGCGTCGCGCTGATCCTGCCGCAGCGGCCCGAGACCGTCAGCGCCCACATGGCCGTCTACCGGCTCGGTGCCATCGTCATGCCGCTGTCCACGCTGTTCGGACCGGATGCGCTGCGCTACCGGCTCGATCACAGCGAGGCAGTCGCCGCCGTGGTCGACGCCCGGCACCTCGACTCGCTGCGGCAGGCCCGCAGCGACACGCTGCGCCACGTCATCGTAGTGCCCGTTCGCGGCGAGCCTCCGCCGCTGCAGGACGGCGAGCTCGACCATTCGGCGCTGCTGGCCCAGGCCGGCGACCAGTTCGCACCGGCCGCGACCCTCGCGACCGATCCCGCCGACCTGATCTTCACCAGCGGCACCACGGGGCCGCCGAAGGGCGCGCTGATCGGCCACCAGGCGCTGATCGGCACTCTGCCGGGCTTCGTCGCCTCGCAGAACTGGTTTCCGCACCGCCGTGACGTGTTCTGGTCGCCCGCCGACTGGGCCTGGACCGGCGGCCTGATGGACGCCCTGCTGCCCACGCTGTACTTCGGGCGGCCGATCGTCGCGCATGAGGGCCGCTTCGCCGCGGACCAGGCCTTCGACCTGATCGAGCGCCACTCGGTGACCAATGCCTTCCTGTTTCCCACCGCGCTGAAGATGATGATGAAGGCCGAACCGGAGCCGCGGCGCCTGCGCAAGCTCGCGCTGCGCGCCCTGATGAGCGGCGGCGAGGCAGTCGGCGAGACGCTGTTCGACTGGTGCCGCGATGAACTCGGCGTCCCCGTCAACGAGATCTTCGGGCAGACCGAAGTCAACTACGTAGTCGGCAATTCATGGCTGCGCTGGCCGTCGCGCCCCGGCTCGCTCGGCCGCCCGTACCCGGGGCATCGCGTCGCCGTGCTCGACGACGAAGGCCGGGAACTGCCGCCGGGCCAGCTCGGCGAGATTGCCGTCCGCCGGCATGACCCGCATGGACATCCCGACCCCGTGCTGTTCGTCGGCTACTGGCGCAACGAGGCCGCCACGGCCGCCAAGTTCAGCGGCGACTGGTGCCGCACCGGCGACCTGGCCACCGCCGACCCGGATGGCTACCTGTGGTACGGCGGCCGCAGCGACGACATGTTCAAGGCAGCGGGCTACCGTATCGGCCCCAGCGAAATCGAAAGCTGCCTGATCCACCATCCGGCCGTGATCAATGCCGCGGTGGTGCCCAAGCCGGACGCGGAGCGCGGTAACCTGGTCAAGGCCTACGTCGTACTGGCCGCCGGCCATCCCGGCACACCCGAGCTGATCGACCAGCTGCAACAGCACGTCCGCGGCAAGCTTGCTCCGTACGAGTACCCGAAGGAGATCGAGTTCATCGACGAACTGCCGATGACGACGACGGGCAAGGTGCAGCGGCGGGTGTTGCGGGATCGGGAGATTGCGCGGGTGGGCGGTGGGGATGGGGGTTTGGTGTCGGGGGGATGAGGTTTCGGCGAAGCGCGATCAGCGAAGGAGATGCTCAGCCTGGACGCCACGCCCGCCCCTTCCATCGAAGGCTGCAAGCAGGGCAGCCGCACCGCAGTTCGCCGGCAGCGTCAGAACTCCGTCGACAGCCGGCGGGCAGCGTTCACTAGACGTGCCCTTATCCGGCAGCAGCAAGACCGCCGGAACGGCGGGGAGACGTCCACGCAACGCTCCGATCAGCTCCGACGCGCTGCCGCCGTCACCTAGTCGCGTACCGCAAATCACAAGATCGAACAGGCGCTCGGCACCATCCACCAGGCGAAGCGCATCGCTAGCTCCGGTCACTGAATCCACTAGTCCTCCCAGCCATGACAGCTCAGCGATAAGCCGCTGCCGTATCGAGTCATCCGGACCAACGAACAATACGTACGTGCCACGCCAAGGGGACGCCGCCAAAGGCCCGCGCATTGCTTCATACGCAGCACGCGTCTGTTGCACATCCATCTTCGAATCGCGATCGAGATCGCCGGCAATATAAGTGCGGACGTCGACGCCGTCCTTTTCGATCACGGGATGGACCGCGATCGATGGTGTAGCACGCTGGACCTGCCCCATCCTCTCCGGCGTTCCCTCGTGCAGGCCTGGCGCGTCAACAGCCGCGGGCATGCGTAAGATGAAGCAGGACCCGTTGCCCAAGCTTGATCTCAGCCGGATCGAATGTCCTTCCATCAACGTGACCGTCTCGCGCACGATCGACAAGCCAAGCCCATAGCCATGTTCGTGATTGCAATCACCACCGCCGACACGAAAGCGCTCACCAAAAATGCGCTCATGGTGTTCCGGTGCAATGCCGATTCCGTTGTCACGAACGTAGATTTCGATCGCGCCGCCGATCCGTCTACCTCGGATGAGCACCCACGGCTGACGATCACTGCTGCCGAACTTCAATGCATTGGCAAGTAGATTGGACAGCACATCCCACAGCCGCCGCTCATCGCTGCGCGCCACTAGCATCCCCGGAGCTGGGACTCGCACGATCAGCTTCGTAGCACCGCATTGAGCTCGGACGGCATGAACCAGTTCGAGCCGCTCCAGCACACTGCGCAGATCGATGTGCTGCAACTCGATACGCCGGCGCCGACGTTGCAAGCCACTCACTTCGGACATGCGGGTGAGGTTATCCGCGAGCACGTCCACACAGGCTTCCGCTTTTCTCAGCGGCTCCATGCAGGCATCCGACTCGGCTTCGAGGTGATTCGATCGCAATAGCTGCAGATACAGCGAAAGGCTGCCGATCGGCTGACGAAGGTCATGGCAAACCATCGCCATGATGCGTGTCTTGGCCGCATTCGCCTCTCGTGCTTCCCACGCCATGCGTTCCAGGGCTCGCGTCGTTTGCATCAGCTCTCGAGACTTCCAGAAAAGACTGCGCTCACGGCGCTCGATCTCGTTGGACATGAACCAGCCGATCAGGTTGGCGACCACGAGATAGACCGCAACAGCCGCAGCGTGATCGTCGCCGTGCACGATGGAACTCGCGATAGTCAGCAGCGAGGCAAAGCCGCAACCGAGGAGGACGAGAAGTGCAGGCAGCCTCGTGAAGCCGAAACACAGCCAGCATGCGAGACTCATAGCCACGACGAAGCGACTGGCACCTGTGGTACCGCCCTCGACCGGGACCAGGCTCATCGCACCTAGAGTGATCGACGCAATCAGTGTCGGCAAACCAACGCAGGCATGGAAGTATCGGAGAGCGATGTCCGGCCGGTAGTGCAGCAACAGGGCCGTCAACAGCAGCAGCGCCAGGAGACCGACTCTCGTCGCTTGTCGCGGGCTCGATACCTGTCCTGCGGAAGCCCAGAACTCGAGCAGAACAATGAAGGCCGCCGCAATGCCGGCTGCGATCAGAAAGGCGATCTTGGCGAATCGGACTCCCGACTTGCGGTACTGAAGAAGGAAGAGTCGCTCGACGCGCGCCGAAGCAAACCTCGCGGGTCGCCCCAACCGAACGCTATTGGCTTCTGCCCCAGCCATCTTCACGCTCCATAACGCAGGATGCCAACGCCGGCCTTCAAGTGTTGAGGTCACTACAAACGACGAGGAACCACGGGTTGCCACCAAGATGACGTACCTTGCAGCATGCGCCCATCCTGGCTAACCTTGAAAGAATTGCGTAGTAGGCCTCTCGGACGATAGCGAGACGGCAGCACTAGAAGTACCTTCCGATCGGAAGACAGATGCAGTCCAGTAGTAGTGAAGTGAACGTCAACCGAATCGAAGACAACATCGATGCCGACTCCGTCAACCCCTACGTCCGGCCCGGCGAAGCCCTCTCGGTGCGCATCCGGGTAGCCCGCACCGATTCGCAGCTTAAAAAGGCGATCAAGGTTCGCACCGACGCGTTCCTTCGGCACCTTCCGGAAGTGGTCGATTCGATGTGCGTGGTCGAGGATGACGACATCCATCGCGGCTCGCTTGTGCTGCTGTGCGAATCGAAGACCACCGGCGAAGCGATCGGAACCCTCAGAATCTGCACCAACATCGACGAACCCACGTACCTCGAACGAACGTTGCGGCTTCCCGAGTTCATGCGTGGTTCCGGTCTGGCCTATGTCAGCCGGCTAGCGGTGATCAATGGCCGGCACGGGATGTTCGCCAAGCTGGCGCTGTTCAAAGCCCTGTATCGCTACTGCTATGCAACGCAGATCTCATGGATGCTTGCCGTAGCCAGGGAGCCCGTCGATCGGGAGTTTGTCCGATTGGGCTTCGAGGATCTTCTTCCCGACGGCGAACGACTTTGGCGGCCAGCCGATTTCGGACACGTGTTCGTTCGCCCGCTGTACTTCAATGTCGTCGAAGCAGAGGAGCGATGGCGACGCACAGCCCACCCTCTGTATGACTTCATGATCAAGAAGTTTCACCCGGACATTGAAGTCTTTTCGTCAGTCAGCGGCTCATGGGCCGTCCCCCGCCGACTCCGGGAGCTGGCTACAACAGGGGCCATTCCCCCTGTCGGCTCAATTCCTCAAATACTGTCTGTATAGACAACAACGTCAACTTTCTCTTGCCGCCCACCAGGGCCACCAGACCGCCCATCCGCCGCAGGGTTCAGATCAGCTGAAAGGGGCAGTATTTTTTGAGCACCGCTTCGTCGAAGTCGAAGCTGCCGTCCATTGCATCTGTCCGATCAACCATGCGTCATCGCCATAGTCCGATTCGCTGCGCGGTCCAAGCACTGTCGCGAGGGACGATGTTGGTCGCAGCCATCGTGCTCGGAATCGCATTCCTCGCTATTGGCTACGTTGCGAGTCGCTACAACCCCATCGATTATCTTCCGGACTCCATCGGCAGTCTCCTGCCGGACCCGCTCAATCATTGGGATTGGCAAGACGCATCGCGACGCTTTGACACGGCCGAAGGCGTTCTTCCTCTGCAACGGAGCAGCAGTCTCACCTTCAGAACCGTGTGGCTGAAGCTCGATCTGTCCACTCAGGCAGTCAGAAGCAATCAGCAGTTGACCATCGAGGCCCTTCGCGCGAAGAACGCCCGATTCTGGGCTTTGACGAGCCGCGGCCAAGTCATCGACACTGATCTCCGCTGGACTCGACTGCGCAATGGCATTGCGGTGGATTTGCCGGCGCGCACTCTAGACGATCTGATCATCATCGGCCGAATCGAACCAGTCTCCCTGAATCGCATACGTTTCGCACTGAACACGGCCGAGCAGATATCGCGCCAGGAATATCTCTTCGAACGCGCCGGGGGGCTGCTCATCGGCGCGATGCTCATGGTGGCGCTGTTCAGCCTCGTCGTCGCGATCTTCGATCGTGACCCCGTTTTCTTTCTATACGGGGCCTGGTTGATCACCAGCCTGCGCATCGCGGCCTACAACGGCAACTGGGATCCATACTGGCTGGACATTCCCTTGCAAGGCGACGTCCTCCAGCTTTTCCTCCGGCTGACCTATGTCGCTCATAGCTTCATCTCTCTCGCCCTATTCGAGAGACTCTTTCGCAAAGAACTTCAAGCCCAGAAGCTGACCCGAATTCTGCGCGGACTGCAAGCCGTCACGCTCATCATGATCTTGCCGGTGGTTGCGCTCGATTTGAGCGTTTCGGTCAAGCTGCTCTGGATGTTGAGCAGCGCCACGATCCTGCTCGTATTCGGGGTGCTCGCAATCCTCTCGGTCAGACAGCCATCGAGAACCCTGTTCTGGTACATCGGCTCGTGGCTAATCACTTTGATGGGATCGGTTGTTCAGATCGCCTATGCGACGGGGCTCGCCAATCAGTTGATCGAGTTCGTCAACAGCCAATCCACGACCATCGCCTCGGCCTTGATGCTGGGCATCACGCTCGCCCAGAAAATGAATGCCGAACGCAGGGCAAGGATCGCAGCACAGCATCGCGCCACAGCCGCCCTCGAACGCTTCCGCGACAACTACAACGCCATGCCCGTCGGCATCTTCGCCATGAAGCCCGACGGAACCATCATCGAACACAATCCGATGTTCGGGGTCATGTTCTCCGACCCCGACGATCGACGCCCCCGGGTCGGCCACAACTGGGCACGTCTGGCCAGTCCCGCGGCGCTCGAAGCCTTCGCCCGCTTGAGCAGGCCCGATCAGATGATGGATACGGAGCTGTTGCTGGAACGCGTTCCGGGTGGCCGGCGCTGGTTTCACATGCGAGGTGTGCGCAAATCGGATCGGTACGAAGCGTGGATCGAGGAGATCACCTCGCGCAAGGAGGCGGAGGGGCATATCAACTTCCTCGTCGATCACGACTCGCTGACCGGTCTGCTGAATCGGCGGGGATTCGAGCTGCATCTGTCGGCCGCCACCAGCGCCGTCACCTCGCATCCGATCTGCATCGCGTACGTTGACCTGGACAAGTTCAAGCTGATCAATGAACTGTTCGGCCATGCCGCCGGCGATCAGATCCTGCGCCAGATGGCGACCCGCATGCGCGAGGTGGTCCAGCCGCCGCATCTGCTCGCGCGCATCGGCGGCGACGAGTTCGCGGTGATCATCGACGCGCTGGCGCTGCCCACGGCCGAGACGCTTTGCCATGCGCTGCGCCGCGAACTCAGCGATAGGCCCTACCAATACCAGGACAAGGCGTTCAGCGTCGCCGCGAGCATCGGCCTGGTCCGTCTGCGACAGGGCATGCGGCCCGCCGACGTACTGACCGCGAGCGACCGGGCCTGCGCGGAGGCGAAGCGTTCGGGCGCGGGCGTCGTGACGCTGGATGCGAGCAGCAGCACGCTGATCGGCTATCTGGACGAGATCAAGATGATCGCCGGCATGAAGGAGCGCATGCCGGTGGAAAACTTCTTCATGCAGATGCAGCCTATCGTATCGCTGCGCGACGCTTCGCGAAGCCTCTGCTACGAAGTGCTGCTGCGCATGCGCGACGAGCAGGGCCAGACGGTGCTGCCGAGCCGCTTCATTCCGGCCGCCGAGCGCAACGGCCTGATGACGCAGATCGATCGCTGGGTGCTACGCAACACGCTGGAATGGCTGGACGATCAGCCGTTGCACCGCAGCCGGATCGACTTCTGCACGCTGAACCTGAGCGGCGCATCGCTGAACGACGACAAGTTCCTGCAGGATGCCATCGCGCTGATCCTCGAGCACCGCGAAGCGGCCAGCAAAGTCTGCTTCGAGATCACCGAGAGCGTTGCGCTCTACGATCTCAAGACTACCCGCCGCTTCGTCGACCGGGTGAAATCGTTCGGCGCCCGGGTGGCGCTCGACGACTTCGGCGCCGGCTATACGTCCTTCAACTACCTGAAGGAGCTGCCCGGCGACCTGGTCAAGATCGACGGCAGCTTCATCCGCGACATCAACCTGAACCCAGCCAACTTCGCCATCACGCGCGCGATCGTCGATCTGTCGCATCAGCTGGGAATGGCCTGCGTCGCGGAGTGGGCCGAGAACGACGAGATCATCCGTTCGCTGAGGGATCTGCAGGTGGACTTCGGGCAGGGCTACGGGCTGTCGCGCCCTCTCGACCCGGAGCGCCTGCTGGCTGCGGAAAGCGGCCTGGCGCTGATCCGCGAAGCGGCCACTGTCGAGCTGCTGAGCCGGCCGGCGTCCCCCGCGACCGAAGCGGTCTCACGGCAACCCGCCCCCGCCGGCTGACCGCCAGACAGTCGCGGCGGCTCCTGCCGCCGCGGCCCCTGCCGACGGCGGTTTATCGCCGGCGGTTTATGATTGAACGTTTCATCTCATGAGTTCCCGGAGAACGCATGTCCAGCATCCGCTATGACAAGGACGCCGAAGGCATCGTCACGCTGACCCTCGACGCACCGGGCGCGCCGGTCAATACGATGAGCGCCGCCTTCAAGGCCGAGCTGGCGGAGACGGTCGAGCGCCTGCGTGCCGAGGGCGACGCGCTGCGTGGGGTCATCCTGACGTCGGCCAAGCGCACCTTCTTTGCCGGCGGCGACCTCAAGGCCCTCGTGGCGATCACGCCCGACCAGGCGCCCACGTTCTTCGCCGGCATCGAGCGACTGAAGGCCAGCCTGCGCAGCCTCGAAACGCTCGGCCGGCCGGTGGTGGCCGCGATCAATGGCAGCGCTCTGGGCGGCGGCCTCGAGCTGGCGCTGTCCTGCCACGCCCGCTTCTGCCTCGATGATCCGCGGATCGAGATCGGTCTTCCGGAAGCGACGCTGGGCCTGCTGCCCGGCGCCGGCGGGGTCGTCAAGACGGTGCGGCTGATGGGCCTGCAGGCCGCGCTGCCGCTGCTGACCGAGGGGCGGCGACTGAACCCGGCCCAGGCCCTGCAGGCCGGCTGGCTGCACGGCCTGGCGGCCGACGGTGCCGAGCTGCTGGCGCAGGCGCGCCGCTGGATCGGCGCCAATCCGCAGCCGCGCCAGCCCTGGGATGACCCCAAGCACAGGATCCCGGGCGGAACGCCGGCGGATCCCGCGCTGGCCGGCATGCTGGCCGTCATTCCGAGCATGCTGCACGAGAAGACGCGCGGTAATTTTCCGGCGCAGGAAGCCGTGCTCTCCGTGGCCGTCGAAGGGGCGCAGGTGGACTTCGAGACCGCGCTGCGGATCGAGAGCCGCCATCTGGCCCGGCTGGCCGCCGGTCAGGTCGCCAAGAACATGATCGGCACGCTGTTCTTCCAGCTCAATGAAGTGAAGGCCGGCAAGAGCCGGCCCGCGGGCCCGCCGAGCTGGCGGGCGACGAAAGTGGGCATCCTCGGCGCCGGGATGATGGGCGCAGGCATCGCGTGGGCCTGCGCGAACCGCGGCATCGCGTGCGTACTGAAGGACGTCAGTCTGGACAAGGCGCAGGCGGGCAAGGCTCACAGCGAACGGCTGCTGGCAGAGCGCACGACCAAGGGCCGCGTCGGTCCGGAACAGGCCCAGCGCACGCTGGCATTGATTCAGCCGACGGCCGACATGGCCGATCTGCGCGACTGCGATCTGGTCATCGAAGCGGTCTTCGAGGATAGAGCGCTGAAGGCCGCCGTGACGCGCGAAGCGCAGCAGGTCCTGCCGGCCGATACTCTGTTCGCATCGAACACGTCGACGCTGCCGATCACCGGGCTGGCCAAGGCTTCGCAGCAGCCGGAGCGCTTCATCGGCCTGCATTTCTTTTCGCCGGTCGACCGCATGCAACTGGTGGAGATCATCCGCGGCCGCCAGACCTCCGACGAGACGCTGGCCCGCGCCTATGATTTCGTGCTGCAGATCGGCAAGACACCGATCGTCGTCAATGACGCGCGCGGTTTCTATACCAGCCGCGTGTTCGGCACTTTCGTCAACGAAGGCATGGCGCTGCTCGGCGAAGGGGTGCCGGCAGCGATCATCGAGAACGCGGGCTGGCAGACCGGCATGCCGGTGGGCCCCCTGGCCGTGCTCGACGAAGTCTCGCTGAAGCTGGCCGACGACGTCCT
>JBFWXS010000008.1:0-2668 GCA_050187175.1 Burkholderiaceae bacterium | reverse complement strand
GCACGACCATGCGCACGACCATGCGCACGACCATGCGCATGACCATCAACATGGCCGTTCCGCGCACAGCCACGAGCACACTCACTCGAGCGAAGAAGCTCATCGACACGCGCATGGGCATGGGCATACACACGAGCATGGCGAGGCGCACGCTCACGGCCATGAGCACGATCATGGACATGCTCATCAGGAGGCTCATGAACATGGGCATGGGCATGGGCATGGGCATGAGCACGCGCACAGCCACGGACATGGGCACAGCCATGAGCATGCCCACGAGCACGAGCATGCTCCCCACGCCACACCCGCTACCCAGCCGGCGGCCGCGCGTGCGGCTCATCGCCACGTCCACAAGATCAAGAGCCGGCGCATGCCGGAGTCAGCGGTCTACGTGCTCGAGAAGATGGCACATGGCTTCAAGCGCATGGGACGCGCGCACGGCGGCGGGTTCTATGACTATCCGGAGGACGGCGAGAAATCGCTGTGGACCGGCCTGAAGGTCTTCGAGCGCCGTGCCCGCCCAGTTTCCTTCGACGACGTCAAGGACCGGCTGCTGTACATCCAGGCGATCGAAACCGTGCGCTGCCTGCAGGAAGGAGTGGTGCTCAGCACGCGCGACGCGAATATCGGGTCGATTTTCGGCTGGGGCTTTCCCAGCTATACCGGAGGCGCCGCGCAGTTCATCAACCATGTCGGCGTATCCGCCTTCGTGGCGCGCGCGCGCGAACTGGCTTCGCGCTACGGCGAACGCTTCGAGCCGCCGGCGCTGTTGCTGCGGCATCTGGAGGAAGGCACGCCATTCCAGGCCGGTAGCTGATTCGATGAAGACGATGCAAGGATTCGAAACGTGATCACTGTCCGCCCGCACAAGCGGCTGCATCCTGCCCGGCAATTGCCGGAGCCCCGGCCGGCGGCCACCATTCTGCTGCTTCGCGACGCCGATGAAGGCCCGCAAGTGCTGATGACGCGCCGCTCGCCGACGGCGAGCTTCGCGCCAGGCGCCTACGTGTTTCCGGGCGGCACCCTGGACCTGCAGGACAGCTCGGCGCTCGCGCGCCGGCTCAGTGCCGCGCGGCCTGATCAGAGCGCCGAAGTTCTCGGCTTCGCCGCCGCAGCGGCGCGAGAGGCCTTCGAGGAACTCGGCATTCTGCTGACGCACGGCGCGACACCGGCCGAGCTGGCGAGCCTTGCAGCGCGGCTGGACCGCAGCCAGCAGGCCGACTTCTTCGCCCAGCTGGCTCAGCACGACCTGCGGCTGGCGCTCGACGAAGTCATGTGGTTCAGCCACTGGATCACCGATCGCGATCTGCCCAAGCGATTCGATACGCGCTTCTTCGTGGCCCGCATGCCGGCCGAACAGCAGCCGGTCGCCGACGAGGGCGAACAGTTCGAGCCGACCTGGGTGGCGCCGGCTGAAGGTCTCGCACGACACGAGCGCGGCGAGTTCAACATGATGTTCCCCACCGTTCGCACGCTGCGGCAGCTGACGCGCTTCCGAAGCGTCGACGAGGTGCTGGATCACTCGCGCGATACGTCGCGCATCTTCGTCTCCTGTCCGCGCGGCGGCCTGGTCGGCGGCAAGCTGCGCCGCTTCACCGAAGACGAGCTGCCGTTCGGCGAGCTCGAACTGGTCACGCCGGACGGGCAGGTCGAACACGAGGTCGTCTGGCAGCACGAACGCTGGGTGCCGCTGCTGCGCCACGTCTATCGCCTGACCGCGCCCAATCCCGGCCGCATGACGGGACCGGGCACGAACACCTATCTGATCGGCGAACCCGGCAATTGGCTGCTGATCGATCCGGGCCCCGCAGACGAGACGCATATCGACCGCATCGCGGCAATGGTGGGCGACGGCCTGAAGACGATCGTCTGCACGCATGCGCATCAGGACCATGCGCCGGGTGCGCTGCTGCTGCGACAGCGCACCGGCATTCCGGTATTGGGACGCCCGACCGGTCCGTACTTCGATCCGGCCTGGGCCTTCACACCGGACCGCACACTGGCCGACGGCGAACTACTGCGCGCCGGCGATTCGACGCTGCGCGTGCTGCACACGCCCGGACACACCGAGCACCACATCTGCCTGCTGCTGGAAGAGGACGGCCTGCTGTTCTCGGGCGATCACATCCTGAGCGGCTCGACCACGGTCATCACGCCGCCGGACGGCAGCATGCTGGCCTACATCGATTCGCTGCGACGCCTGGCCAGGGAACCGTTCCACTTCATACTGCCGGCGCACGGCCACGTGATCACCGACGGCAAGCGCGAGATCGACCGCCTGATCGCTCACCGCTTCGCCCGCGAAGCAAAAGTGCTGGCCGCACTGCAGCGCACCGGCGGCGGCACGCTCGACGAGCTGGTGGAATTCGCCTATGACGACGTCGACCGGATCCTGTATCCGGTCGCCAAGCGCTCTCTGCTGGCGCACCTGCTGAAGCTGCGGGATGAAGAGCGGGCAGCGGACGACGGCGGGCGGTGGACGCTTCAGAAAGGCTGATCAGGCAGCGTCGAACGAGATAGCTCGCTGCAGAAGGCAGAAGCCAAGAATCCAGAACCGAAAGCCAAAAAGCCGCCCGGTTCTCTTCAGCATGCCACCACTGTTGCCGGGAGCGGCAGGCGCGGGCCGGCGGGCGGCGGAGCGCGGCGGGCGGGGGCTGGGGGCGGGATG
>JBFWXS010000007.1:33006-143280 GCA_050187175.1 Burkholderiaceae bacterium | reverse complement strand
CTTGCCAGCCTCCACCAACTCGAGCATCTGCTGACGGAATTCCGCCGGGTACGGCGGTCGGGTCTTGGGCATGTCGGACTCCTTGATCCCAAAGGATCAGGTGTCCACGCTACCGGGTCAACTCCAACTCCAGTCAGCGCCTAGTCTTCGAGATGATTGGCGCTGTTGTTTGGACCAACGAGCACGCATTGTCAGACAGAAAATTGTGTCAGAATGGTCGGATCGCAATCATGCTGATCAATCAACGACTTCGCCGCATAAGCCGCCGTATCGCAGTTCTCTCATCACTTGGATCCTGTAATAGCTACGGAATGTTCAAGCGTTGGCCCGACGATTGGTTTCCCCACGATACGTCTGTCGCGTACCCTCCATCTTTGCACCCACGCTATGGCGACTGCCGCCCCCGCTAGAAGAAAGGCCGAGGTTCCTCCCGAGGCCAAATCACAGCCCTCCGTCGTCGAGACGGTGGTGGAGGCTATCCGCGAAGACATCAAGACCGGGCGCTTGGCGCCTGCCCAGCGCCTGATCGAGAGCGATCTGTGTGAGTCCTTGGGCGCCAGCCGGACTTCGATACGCGAGGCGATCGGTCGCCTCGAAGCAGAGGGGCTTCTCGAAGTCGAGCATCAGCGAGGGGCTCGTGTACGAAGGCTCACCGCGGACGATGCGCGCGAGCTTTATCAGGTGCGAGAGGCGCTCGAAGGCGCGGCAGCTCGCTTGGCTGCACAGAATATCGACAAGGCCGACTACAAGGCAAGGCTGCGGTCGCTGGAAAAGAACTTCAAGGCTTCGGCCGACGCATGGTCGCCAAGCATCTATTTGCAGTACAACGAAGAATTCCATCAGCTCATCGTAAAGATGAGTGAGAACGAACGCTTGGTTCGGATGGTAGACCAGTTGCAGCATGCGGCCTATTTAATGCTGCAGCAGGTGGTATCCAACGTGGCGGCCACCAAGAAGGCCCACGATGAGCACGAGGTGATTCTCGCTGCGATTCTGAACGGTGATGGCGCTCGCGCTGAACGTGCGATGCGTGATCACATCCGCCGGACGGGTAACGACGTTCAAGTGCGGATGAGTCAACTTCGGCGCCCTTGACGGGAATAGGTGAATAGCGGGAGTTCGTTCACCTCGAACGTCTCTGCGCAGACCCGGCAAGCTGGGGCGTCTGCCCTGCAAAGGCTTGCCGTGTTCTGCCACGGTTGTGCCGTACGTCTTTGATCCGGTCGACTTATTGCGGGCACCTGGGCTGGCGCATACCTGGCGTCCATTCATCGTTGATGTCTCCCTGCGTGGCGGCGCCGGCGGCACCGTCGCACGAATCGATGACGCCTCATCGGGCCGTTGGCAACCCCTGCTGGGGCGCTCGTAGGGTGAGCGCGTTCTAAACGTTCGCCCGGTTCAAGCCGGGAATCACTCGCTGTACGCGTTGGGGCTGCTCGCCCCCTGAATGCCGAACTCGTATGCCAGCGGCTGTACATCCGTTCTCCGGACCGAGGTGTGGTCCGTACCGCGTGATTCGCCAAGATCCCTTTTCCCCAGAGGCTGCAATGGCTAGGCAGTCCCTCTTGATGTCCTAGGACAGCCTCGAGCGCGCCTCTCGCTCGACGACCGAGACCCCATGCTTTTGCTCTAGCAGTACGTGGGGCTGTGAGCACAACGCCTGCACCTCATCACTTGCGTTAGGCCAACGCCTTCCGCCGCGTCGCAGCCAGGGCCAGTGCCCAGCAGCTTACGCTCACTGCGCAGATGTCTTATTGCCAGTCAAAATTGTCTGATGATAGAATCAGACTATTAACGATGATGGGCCCGCCGAAGGAGTAAGACATTTGATGTTCAGAAGCGGTTCGATCCCCAACGTGAACGCCGCCAGATGCCTGACCGGAGTGACGAGATGAACCGTGTCCTCGTCGGTACGGAGCGCGGTTTGCTGCTGATGGCTGAAACGTCTGATGGCTGGTCGTTGCGGCGAACAATGTTGCCGGACTTCGAAGTAAGTTCCGTGGTGCGCAGTGGCAACGGCCGGAGCTTGTACGTTGCCACCCGCCAGGCCGGTGTCTTCAATGTCGACCCGGATACGGGGCAGGCTGAAGCCATCGGCGCAGGCTCGCTGCCTGCGGGTGTTCGCTGCATTTCCGTGGCCCCCACAGACCCGAACATGCTGTACGTCGGCTGCGAGCCGGCGGCGCTGTACCGCAGCCGCGACGGGGGGCGGACCTGGCAGGAGTGTGTGGCGGTCACGGCCTTGGCCAGGGAGCGCAATTGGCGCTACCACATAGATCGGATTCCGGCGCACATTCGTCACATCCTCATCGACCGCCGCTCTCCCGAACGCATCTACGCCGCAGTACAGATCGGTGGTCTGATCTACAGCGATGATGGCGGGCAGAGCTGGACCGACGTCGTCGATTCGATCGATGCCGACGTTCATGTGCTTGCGCAGCACCCGCAGCAGGCCGATGTGCTGTTCGCGGCAACCGGCGGCGGCGGCCCTATCGGCGGTCCGCATCCTCCGGTGCCCCCGAACGGTTATGGGCTCTATCGCAGTCAAGACGCCGGCCGGTCCTGGGTGCCGATGTCGGCCGGGATGGAGCGCCAGCATAGCGTTCCGCTGCATCTTCCCGAGGGGCAGAATCTCATCCTCTCGGCGCTCGCGCGGGGCGTGCCAACGAATTGGCGCCGCGCCGCTGGGGCTGATGCGGTTTTCGTCGCCAGTCGCGACGGCGGCCACACGTGGACGCAGGGTGGAGAGGGCTTGCCTGAGTCGTTTCCGTTGATGATCGATTCAATCGATTCCGAGCCAAAGCTTGGTGGCCGCACCTACATCGGTGTCGGCGGCGAAGGTACGAAGGTCTTGCCTGCGGAATTGCATCGTGGCTGGGTGTACTACGCCAATGAGGTGGCCGGTCCTTGGCAAAAGCTGCCCTACGACTTTCCGACCGTGTTCACGGTCACAGTCGTGTGAGCAGCGCCCCACGGCCAGCTCATTGGCGTGTCCGGCGCCGTTCGGGCGTAGGCGCCGTTGAGTGGATCCGCTGACTGCCGTCCGGTCCGTATGTGCTGGTTCTGCGTTGCGCCCGAGACAGACGTGCCGGAGGCGAGCGAGCGCGCTTCGCCCTACCGGGTGAGAAGCGCTCAAATGGGCTGGCTTACGAAACATTCCAATCCCGGCCCCGACGACCCGCTCGGGGCCTTCATCGAAGGCGCTGACGCACCTGAACGGCCGATCGCCAGGAATCCGAACGGCCCAAGCGGAAATCTGGAGAACTGACGATGGCTCGATTGATCGCAGGGTTCGCTTCCTCACACGGCGTGATGCTGACGTGCACGCTGGAGGACTGGCTGCGGAACTTCCGTAAGACCGACGTGCGCGCCAATTTCCACGACCGCCGCGGCAGCGTCGTTTCCTATGGGGAACTGCTGGCGATGGCTCCCGCCAATGCTGCAGAACTGGTTTCCGACGAAGCGATCACGCGCCGCTACCAGCAGGTGCAGGCCGACATGGCGCGCATGCGCGATGAGATTGCCTCCGCGCGGCTCGACGTTCTGATCGTTTGCGGCGACGACCAGAACGAGCTCTTCAGCAAGAACCTGCAACCAGCGCTGGCCATCTACCATGGCGCCGACGTGCTCAACGGCCGAAAACGCGACGTCGCTCCTGGCGATTGGTTCCGCCAAGCCCAGAACGCCCGTCTCGAAGACGTCGATGGCATCAGGCTTCCCACTGATGCAGAGCTGGGTACCTACTTGATTCACGGCCTGATGGACGAGTTCGACGTGGCCGCTCTTGCCGGCACGGATCCGGGCAAGTTCATCGGTCACGCGTATTCGTTCATCCACAAGACGTACCTCGAGGCGAATCCCGTTCCGATGGTGCCGATCTTTCTCAATACGCACTACGAGCCCAATCCAATCAATCCGAAGCGTTGCGTCGCGCTGGGGCTGGCGCTGCGCCGGCTCATCGAGAACTACCCGAAGGACGTCCGGGTTGGCTTCCTGGCGTCCGGCGGGCTGAGTCACTTTCAGGTCGAGGAGGATCTTGACGCGGTCGTGATCAAAGCCACGAGGGAGAAGGATCTCGACACCCTGAGTAGCCTGGACGTCGCACGCCTCAAGGCCGGCAGCTCCGAGATCCGCAACTGGCTCGTACTGGCCGGCGTCTGCGGTGGACTCGATCTCGACTGGATCTCCTATACCCCCGGCTATCGAACCGAGGCCCTGACGGGTACGGGACAAGCCTTCGCGACGTGGTATCCGCCGTCGGCCTGAGGGCGGCAATGCCCGCGGGCACCGCTTACGAAGACTTTTCGAATCACCTCGACTTACTTCTTCAGATAGAACCATGATCATCGATTGCCACGGACACTACACGACCGCCCCCAAGGAACTCGAAGCTTTCAGAGCCAGGCAGCTGGCGGGAATGATCGATCCGTCATTTCGCCCAACAACTGAATCCTTGGGCATCAGCGATGACCAGTTGCGCACGAGTGTCGAGAATGCGCAGCTCAAGTTCCAACGCGAACGCGGCACCGATCTCACGATCCTGTCGCCGCGTGCGGCGGGTATGGCTCATCACTTCGGCGACGAACGGACCTCCCGCCAGTGGGCCGAGGTGTGCAACGGGTTGATCGACCGTCTGGTCAGACTCTACCCCGACAACTTCGCAGGCGCTTGCCAGCTCCCGCAGGTGCCCGGCGTGTCACCGTCGAACTGCATTCCCGTACTCGAGCATTGCGTGAACGAACTCGGCTTCGTTGGATGCATCCTGAATCCGGACCCGTCGGGTGGCTGGTGGAAGGATCCGCCGCTGACCGACAGGCATTGGTATCCGCTGTACGAGAAGCTGGTCGAACTGGACGTTCCAGCCATGATCCACGTGTCGTCGTCCTGCAACGCCTGCTTTCACGGCACCGGCGCGCACTACATCAATGCAGACACAACGGCCTTCATGCAGTTGATCCAGGGGGATCTGTTCAAGGACTTCCCCACGCTGCAGTTCATCATCCCGCACGGTGGCGGCGCAGCGCCCTATCACTGGGGTCGCTACCGTGGCATCGCGCTGAACCTGAAGAAGCCGCCGCTGGCCGATCATCTGCTGCGAAACGTCTTCTTTGATACCTGCGTATACGACCAGCGCGGCATTGATCTGCTGACCGAGGTCGTGCCGGTGGACAACCTGCTGTTCGCATCAGAGATGGTCGGCGCCGTCCGTGGTGTAGACCCGCTCACCGGGCACCACTTCGACGACACCAAGCGTTACATCGATGCAGCGCGCTCGCTCTCGGATGAGACGCGGCACAAGATACTTGAGGCGAATGCACGCAAGGTGTTCCGCCGCCTCGACGCTGCGCTCAAAGCGAAAGGGCGCTGAGGTAGCGCCTTTTGATCGCCCAATGACTCTCTTCTGTTGGAATTCTCCATGGCATTGCCTCGCCTCAACGGTCTGATCCATCAACTCGAGCAGGGACAACGCGCCATGCTCGCATTCTGCCCGCCGACCATCGAGTCGGCTGTCGCTTTCAGCACCACGGCCTACGACGGCGTTCTGGTGGAGATGGAGCACCAGATCTGGGACTCCGCGGCGCTGCGTGACACGCTCCAGTATCTGATGAACCGGCGCCTGATCGCTAAGTCGGGATCGGTGGCTCCGTCAGTGACGCCAATCGTCAGAATCCCAGGCAACGGCGCCGAGATGACGCAGTGGCTGGCCAAACAGGCGCTGGATCTGGGCGCCTACGGCATCGTCTGGCCGCACATCAGCACCGTGGCTCAAGCGCACAACGCCGTCGCTGCCTGCCGCTATCCCCGCCTGCAGAATCATCCGCTATACGAACCGTTTGGTCAGCGTGGAGATGGGCCCACAGCCGCGGCCCGCTATTGGGGGCTGACTCAGCAGGAGTACTACGAGCGTGCCGATGTGTGGCCGCTCAACCCGAAGGGCGAGATCCTCGTGATCTTGATGATCGAGGATATCGAAGGCATTGCGAACCTGCGTGACATGCTCAAGGAAGTGCCGGGGATTGGCGCGATCATGATCGGCGAGGGTGATCTGTCGCAGGAACTCGGGGTGCCTCGCCAGTACGAACATCCCGAAGTGCTGGAGGCGATGCGGCAAGTGCGAGCCGTGTGCGGCGAGTTTAAGGTACCCGTGGCCCATCCCCACGTCGAGACGGCCAACGTGCAGCGGGTGGTCGATGAGGGATATCAGTTGCTGTTCTGCGGTCCGAGCAGAACCTACCCGACCCTGGACAAGGCGCGTCAGTTGGCAGGGCGCACCTGAGCCGCTGGAACGAACCGAATAGAAAAACAGGAGTCGAGCATGCGATTGTGTCGATTTGGGAGTGACCGCCTGGGCGTCGTGATCGGTGATCAGGTGCACGACGTTACTCCGATTCAGCAAGAACTGCGCAGTAACGCTCCCTACGACATGATGGGAGATGCGGTCATCAGCCAACTGCCGAAGGTGCGCAGCAGACTCGAGAAAACCGCGAAATCCGTTCCCGGCATTCCGCTGTCCGGTGTCGAATTGCTGCCGCCAGTCGCGCGGCCTTCCAAGCTCATTGCGGCGCCGGTGAACTACGAGAAGCACATCGCGGAGATGGCGGCACGAAGCAGCGACCAGCCCGTCGCGCCGCGCTTCATCGAAGTGGCGGGACTGTTTCTGAAGGCCAACTCCTCTCTCGTCGGTCCCTCGGGGGTAGTGCCGATCGAGTTTCCGGATCGACTGAATGAGCACGAGGTTGAACTCGTGATGATCATCGGCAAGACCGGAAAGAACATCAGCCAGGCCGATGCTCTGGATTACGTTGCGGGATACTGCCTCGGCCTGGACATGACGGTACGCGGCAAGGAGGATCGCAGCTTTCGGAAGTCCCTCGATGGCTTCTCGCCGATCGGCCCATGGATGGTGACTGCCGACGAGATCGCGGATCCGGACGACATCACGATACAACTGACCGTCAACGGGGAGATCCGCCAACGAGAGAACACGAAGCATCTGATCTTCAGTTGCCGCCGGCTTATCGAGTTTGCCTCGTCCTACTACACCTTGTACCCGGGCGACGTCATCTTCACCGGTACGCCCGAGGGCGTTGGGCCGGTCGAAGCAGGTGACTGGATGTGTGCCAGCGCGCCAGGCTTGGGTGAGCTGAGGATACAGGTCGCTGCCCTAACCTGAGCCAGACTGCAGGCGCGTTACCCGTAGCTATGTTAAATCTGCTGAACCTGAGCGTTGCCTGCGAACTGTTCCCCGCCCAGACCTTGTCCGGCTTCAAAGTCTGACCTGCCACTTACTTCTCGCTGCGGCCGCTTCGATATTGGTTGTTCATGCTGCGTCGCTCCGATGCCGCCTACTGTGCGGCTCGGAACGACACTATGAGCAGTTATGGGCGAGGCTACAAACCAGCCTGGTTGACGCCGGCGATCACTTGTCGATTCGCCGCACTCTCATCTACCCAAGAGGTGCCAGCCGGTAGCAACATTGCGGCACCGCGCACTCGGTAGGCCGAGGGTTCGTCTACGCCGGGGGTAGCCTGGGGTGAGCCGGGCTCGTTGCGCATCGCCTGCAGCAGCCGCCGGCGCACTCTGACGATGCCGATGTCGGACTGCAGGAGATGCTCTGCCGTGCGGTCGGTGATCCGTCCCATGCTTTCCTGAAGGGCGGCATCTTGTGCCCAGAACTCCCGGACGCCGGAAAAATAGCTGGTTTTCTGTAGCTTGCGATCCATGTTGAAGTCGTTCTCGAGCCGCGCTTTGGGCATCCATGCACCGAAAGGCGCTGAACTAGGCGGCAGGAAATTCCCCTCGCCGACGTAGCCGGCGCCGGCGCCCTGGCGCAGACGCGCGATCGTCTCCGAACTCAGCGGATCAAGCGGGTGGAAGGTGACGGTGAACATCAGCACCGAGCAATCATCGATCGGAATCCAGGCCCGCATGTGCCGCGTCGGATTCTCGCCATAGGGCCCGGTCATCACCCAGTGCGGAAACAGGAACTGCGACACGCGCCAGTATTCACGTTGCTCGTCGGCCCTTCTGCCGGCGCCGATCAGCACGCCGGCGGGCGCGTCTGAGGCAACCAGCTTCGGGTGCAGATCCGTGGCGCGGATCTTGTCGACTTTCTCTTGTTTCGTCAGGCGGCCATTGGTATCGAGGCGGCGGTGCGTGAAGCCCACGTGGCTCTGGTCGATGTCGCCTTCCAGCGCCTGGAGCCAGCTACATTGCTGCACGCGCTTCGACAAGAAAAGCTGATCAGCCCGCAGGCCAAGCCACTCAAAGTCGGGTAACGGAGGCGGAGTTTCTCGGGCGCCCATATAGAGCCAGATGACCCCAGCGGCCTCCTGCACTCGATAGGCCTTTACACGAAGGCGCTGCTTGATCAGGCACGGCGGCGGCTCGTTTGGCACGTCTAGACAGTTTCCGTCGACGTCGAACTTCCATCCGTGGTAGGCGCATCGAATGCCGCCTTCTTCGTTGCGGCCGAAGAAAAACGATGCGAGCCGATGGGGGCAGCGTTCATCGAGAATACCGACGCGACCTGCCGTGTCGCGAAATGCGATCAGATCCTCGCCCAGCACTCGGATGCGCAACTGGTCGCAGTCTGGTTCCGGCAGTTCAGACGACAACAAGACGGGATGCCAGTACTCGCGAAACAGATCGCCCAGCCGGGTACCGGGCCCTACACGAGTTAGCAGATCATTCTCTTCACGGGTCATGATGAACTCACAGATCAAGAGTGGAGTGCCAGAGAACCTGGTCAAGTTCGAGAGCGTTCGGCGTCAAGCCCTGCTCATGCAGCAGCGTGGAGATCGTTTCGAGCTCTCGTCGCGCCGCCCGAACGCCGTACGGGGCTAGATCCCTGCTCAGCAAGCGCTGCGCATCCGGGGTCAATACCCCTGTCGCGAAATGGATCTCGTTGACGGCGCGGCTGGCTTGGCGAGCGTGCTGACGTGCCTCACAAAAGGCGGTGTACAGATTCAGCGCCAGCCAGGGGTGCTGCTCGAGCAGTGCCGTGCGCACCACCACGGTATGGTTGATTGGCAGCAGACCCGTCTTCGCGTAGTAACGATGCGATTCGGCATCGGGATCGGCAAACAAGGAGCGAACCGCATTCGGAGACAGTTTCGCCGAGCTGCGGTCGACCAGGTTGCCGGTATTCAGATACAGCAGCGTTGCATCCAGCTCGCCCTTCTCGAGCATGTCTCCGATGCTCGAATCCGATGCGATCCGGTCGATCCGAACGCCGGGCGGTGGCACGAAACCGGTCGCGGCGCCGTGGCTCTTGTCAGCGTTGCGCTCCATGAACCAGTGGACGTCGCGCGGATTGACACCGAACTCGTGCTGCAACACCCCGCGGCACCAAACCGCCGCAGTCTGCTGGTATTCGGGCACGCCGACGCGCTTCCCGATCAATTGTTCGGGCCGCTCGATTCCGGCGGCGGTATGCACCAGAATCTTCGTATGGAAGAACCGCCGCATCGTGAAGACGGGTAGCGCGCTCCAGCGCAGATCGCCCTGTGCGCGTGCAATGAACAGCGAGGCCAGCGACATCTCGGAGACGTCGAAATCGCCAAAGCGTAGCTGCCGCCAGTACATCTCCGACGGATGAAGCAGCGTCGGAACGAAATCGACGCCCTGCGCTCTGACGGAACCGTCGATCAATGGGCGGCTGAACTCGTTGGAGGTCAACGCCAGGCTGAGTTTCAGTCGATTCATGACTACTTCTGAATGGAGTAAGGTTGAGCGATCGGCGGGTCAAACGTGATTTCACGCCGCTCCTCGGCGGAGCGGATCAGTGCGAAGACGATATCCATCGTCGCCGCGCCCCAGGCGGCGTCCTGTAGCGGCGGTGATCCGTACCGTATGGCAGCCAGAAAATCGTCGATGACGGCATCGCGATTCGGGGTTGCACGGCCGCTCGGTAGTGCAACCTCGTGCATGCCCTCGTCTGCGTACACGATCAGTGCGTCGGCACCGATGCGCAGATCGGCGCTGTCGCAGCTCGCCAGCAGCATGCCGAAGTGAGGTTGATGCACGGCACCATCGGCATTGGGGGAGGTGCCCGCCGATTCGCGGCCGCCGCTGGGCTTTGAGTGGTTGCCGGCGACACCGCGAGCCATGCGAGCCGCTCGTTCATCACCCGAACCGGCTCTGCGCAGCGCGCGCCGAGCCGAGCCGTGTGCCGGCGTCTTGCGCCGGCCGCCCGGGCCGATCCAGCCGCAGAGTTCGTCGCTATCGAAGTGGTCGTAACCGCTGTAGACGAGACTGGCACAGACCCCATTGGTGAACTCGATGAATGCCATCAGCGCGCCTTCGGTGGGGCGGGCTGGATCCCAGATGCCGGTGTGTGCGCGCACCGCACGCACCGGGGTTTGTGCCAGCACGCGGATCATGTCGATCTGGTGCGGCACCTGGTTGAACATGATGCCGCCCCCCAGACTGCTATCGAGTTCTTCGGGCCGCCGTGGCCGGTATAGGAAATCGGTGTAGGAAAAGGTGTTGATCATCCGCAGGGCGCCCAGACTGCCGCCTGCGATCAGCTCGCGCATCCTCCGGACGCCGGGGTCGAAGCCTGCGGTATGTCCGACCAGGCTGACGACGCCGGCACGCCGAGCGGCCTCTACGATCTGCCGGCAATCTGCGGCCATCAGCGCCAGCGGTTTTTCGACGATGAAATGCTTGCCCGCGGCGGCGGCCGCCACCGCATGTTCGACGTGAAACTGATGCGGTGTGGCGATGTAGACGGCATCGATCTCTGGTTGGGCCAGCAACGCGTGGGCGCCGGCATGAAGCGTGCCGCCGAAGCGCTCCTGAAAGCGTTGGCGTGCACCAGCGTCCGGATCGGCCGCTGCAATCAAGGTGATCTCCGGATGCGCAGCCAGACTAGGCAGCATCACGGCAGCGGCCCTGCCGAGGCCGATGATGCCGAGCCGCAGACAACGAGCTTCAGTAGAATTGCTTTTTGTCATACAAGATATTATGACATAATGGGATGGCAATTTACAGAGTCCCAGCGCGAGGAATCATGCCTATCGAACTCGACGATCTCGTTCGGACCGGCCCAGGAACGATCGCCGGCCGCTATCTCCGATCCTTCTGGCAGCCCGTGATGCGTTCGGAAGATCTGCTCCCCGGCAACGCGCATCCGGTGCGCATCATGAGCGAGGATTTCACGCTGTATCGCGGCCATTCGGGCAAGGCTCAATTGGTGGCTGCGCGCTGTCCGCACCGGCTCACACGGTTGCACATGGGTTGGGTGGAAGGCGACGACATTCGCTGCCTCTATCACGGCTGGAAGTTCGATGCCGACGGGCAATGTGTGCACCAGCCGGGCGAGCGGGAGGCGTTCACGCGCAGTACGCGCATCGCCAGCTTCCCTACTGAGGAGTATCTGGGGTTGGTGTGGTGCTATCTCGGCGAAGGCCATGCACCACCGATGCGGCGCTATCCTGATTTCGAGCGCCCCGGGCTGCTTTCGGTCGGTATTCCAGAGCGGTGGCCTTGCAACTTCTTCAACCGGCTCGACAACGCCACGGATCTGTTCCACGTTCTGGCGACGCATCGCGAAACGATGGCTCGAGAAGCCAACGTCGCGCCCCAAGGGGTCGATGGAGGCTGGCTGGCGCCCGAGTGCAAATTCGCCGAAACCGACTACGGCATCGAAACCACGATGAAAGGGGCCAGTGGCTCCACGTCGTACTTTCACTTTCTGATGCCGAATACCAACGCGATCGCCGCTCATACCGGCCGTGTCGAAGGTTTTCGTGACGGTAGTCGGCAATGGAAAGCCGAGATGTTCATTCGTGTGCCGATCGACGATGAGCACTGCGTCAGCTTTCCGATGGCGCTGATCGACGTGCATGGCGAGGAAGCCGAGCGCGTGCGCGCACAGCGCGACAAAGCGCGCCGCGAACTCGATGCCGAGGCGCTGATCGAGCGCCAGGCACAGGCGATCATCGCCGGCACGATGCGCATTGGCGACATGGACCCGCGGATGAGTGCGTTCTACTCGTTTCTGGTCGAAGACTACGCCTGCCAGGTCGGCCAAGGCCCGATCGCCGACCGGGCCAACGAGCGGCTTGGGCAGATCGATCAGGGCGTAGTCATGTTGCGCCGCATGTGGATGCGCGAGCTGACTGCGTTCGCCGAAGGCCGGCCGACCAAACCCTGGGCGGTGCCGCAGGGGCTGATCGACAAGACGGAGCCGCAGCCCTCTCTGGCCGCCGGGCAGCCGAGCGCGTTGCTATCCACTCAAAGCCACCCGGAGTCTGCATGACATCAAAATCGAAGGTTGCCCTGCTGGTCGAAAATCGCAAGATCGAACTCGACGAATACGCCATTCCCAACATCGGCGCCGATGCCGCGCTGCTGCGCGTCGAGCAAGCCGGTCTATGCGGCACCGACTACAAGCTGTATGCGGGCGGCTTGGCCAGGAAGTACCCAATCATCCCGGGCCATGAGATCCTCGGCTTCATCGAACGTGCCGGCCCCGAGTTCGCGCGCCGCCACGGTGTGAAGGTTGGAGACCGCGTCGTCGTCGAAGCCACCATTCCATGCGGCCACTGCCGCTTGTGCAACAAGGGCGACTACCGGCTGTGCGTCACCGGCCGTTTCTACGGATTCACTGATACGCTGACGCCGCCCCATCTGTGGGGGGCGTTCGCTCAGTACATGTACATCGCGCCTGGGTCGTTCCTGACCAAGATCTCGCACGACATCTCGGCTGATGCGGCGACGGTGGCTGCGTCCACGCTCGGCAATGGAATCCGCTGGATGCGCTCGATCGGTGATGCCGACATCGGTAAACCGGTGGTCATCCAGGGGGTCGGTGCGCAAGGGCTGTGCGCGATCATCGCTGCCAAGGAATCGGGAGCCTATCCGATCATTGCGACCGGCATCAGCGCCGATGTTGCGCGGCTGGCATTCGCCAAAGAGTTGGGGGCCGATCTGTGCGTCGACGTACAGAAGGAAGATGTAGTCGATGTGGTCAGACAGGCGACCGGCGGGGTCATGGCGGCCTCGGTGCTTGACGTGACCGGCAGCCCCGAAGCGATCGCGCTGTCGGTCAAGCTGGCGCGCACCCAGGGCACCGTCGTCTGCGCCAGCTCGGTATCGGGTAACCGGTCGTCGGTCATCGACACCAACGAACTTGTGCGCAAGGAGGTGCGTTTCCAGGGCGTGTGGACGCATTCGCTGGAAAACACTCAGCAGGCCATGCAAGTGGCCAAATCCGGCAAGTACCCCCTCGAACGCTTCATCTCGCATGCGTTCGGACTCGACGAGGCCGAGAAGGCGGTACGCTCGATCGGCAGGGAGATCGGCGAGATCGATCCGATCAAGGTCGCGATCAATCCGTGGTAGAGGCAAAAATCCGCATGCAAGTTCTGGTCAGATCGCTGACTCTTGAAGCTGAAGACATCGTCGCGCTTGAGCTGGTCGCGCGCGATGGTAGCGTCTTGCCTCCCTTCACCGCGGGCGCGCACGTCGATCTGCACCTGCCCAATAGGCTGTTGCGTAGCTATTCGCTGGCAAATGCACCAGGCGACAGCGGCCGCTACGTCGTGGCTGTCAACAAGGATCCAGCCAGCCGCGGCGGGTCGCGCTACATCCACGAAAAGTTGAGGCCTGGCGAGCTGATCGAGATTTCCGAGCCACGCAACAACTTTCCCTTGCGCGAAGATGTTGACCACGTTGTGTTGTTCGCTGGTGGCATTGGCATCACTCCGCTATGGTGCATGATCCAACGGTTAGAGGCGATAGGCCGTTCGTGGGAGCTGTTCTACGGCTCACGCAGTCGCGCCAAGTGTGCGTATCTACAGCCCTTGCTCGTGCTCGAGGCGGCAAAGCCTGGGCGCGTACATCTGCATTTCGATGCAGAATGCAACGGCGCGCCGATGGATATGGGGCGGATCATCGCCGGCGTCGCACCCGATGCGCATCTATACTGCTGCGGCCCGACGCCTATGCTGTCGGCTTACGAGCAGGCTAGCGCGACGCGCGATCCGGCCACGGTGCATGCCGAATACTTCTCGGCCAAGAGCGAAGCTGCGCTCGATGGCGGCTATTCGGTGGTGTTGACGCGTGCTGGCCGCAAGCTCGACGTAGCGCCAGGCAAGAGCATTTTGGACGCACTGCTCGAGGCTGGTATCGAGGTTTCCTACTCGTGCATGCAGGGTGTGTGCGGCGCCTGCGAGGTCAGAATCATCGAAGGGGAAGCTGACCATCGCGATTCCGTCCTGACGACTCAGGAGCAGGAGGCCGGAAAAACTATGATGATCTGCTGCTCCGGCAGTAAGAGCGCTTGCCTGGTGCTCGATCTCTAGGGAGCGGGTGAGACGTTGGGGCACCGACGACCCATGTGGGGCCGTCGGTGCTTACTTTCACCACACCGACTCAGTCAGCCTTGAACCCCGAAGCAGAGATCACGGGCGCCCACAGATCGTTCTCGGCACGCAGCCGCCGCGCCGTCTCCTCCGACGACCGGAAGTCCGCCACCATCGCGTACCGCTCTGCAAGAGCCTCCTGCACCTCCCGAATGGCGAGAATCTTCTTCACGGCCTCTTCCATCCTGCGTACCTCAGCCTTGGGCATCTGCGCCGAGGCCCACATCCCGAACCAGGACTCGCCCGACGTCACGTTGATGCCTTGCTCTGCAAAGGTGGGAATCTCGGGGGCCAGTGGCGAGCGCTTTGGCGTGAGCATCCCCACCACGTTGATGCGGCCGTCGCCAGCCACGCGTCGAGCTTCTCCGGCAACCAGTACGCCGAGTGGGATGTGGCCAGCCATCAGATCGCTGAGCAGCGGATTGTTGCCCTTATAGGGTACGACCGGCGCCTTGACGTTGACGGCATCGGCGAGTTGCAGTCCCAGGAAGTGCGTCTGCCCGCCAAGGCCTCCGATGCCGATCTGAACCTTGCGTGGATTCTGGTTGAGCCAGGCGGCAAGCTCCTTTGGCGTCTTCACGCCGGTGGCCGAGCTGACCGCCACGCCGATCGGGAAGGAGGAAAGTGTCGCAACGGTCTGGAACTCCTTGAACGCATCGAAGCGTACTGAGGCATTCGTCAAGGCCGGAAACAGCAGGTTGGTGAACGGTCCGATCCCGAAGATCAACCGGTCGGCCGGGCTGGCCGACAGCTCCCTCAGCGCGATCGCGCCGAGCGCGCCCGATTTGTTCTCGACTACGACGGTTCTGCCGTCCAGGTGCTCTGGCAAGCGTTGCGCCAGCATGCGTGCCAGCCCATCGATAGAACCCCCTGGGGGAGTACCGACCAGAATGGTTACTGGCGTGCTCGATTGGGCGTGCGCGGCCAATGTGCCGGCGGCGAAGCAGCAGGCGAGCGCGAGCTGCGTGATGCGCTTGAACTTGATCAACATCTCTGTCTCCTTAGGGTTTTGTCAGAATCAGTTCGGCACGCGCCTTCGACGCAGGCCGTTGTTTAGCTGCGGGAATGCGCGCCGATGGCGCCCTCACTGCCACGGCAGCAGCGAAACATGGATGACGTCCTTTTCGCCTTTCCCGCCGACCGACTCGATCGCGTGTGCAGCTTGCGCGAGACCGAAGCGGTGAGTGGTGATCAGTTCCAGCGGGAAGCGTTTCGAGGCGAGTTGCTGCAAGGCCAGCTCGCATGAGCGATAGCTGTGCCCGCGTGCACTCTTCAATGTGATGTATTTCACCGTCATCTTGGCAAGCGGAAAGTTCGGGAACTCGTCAAGTTCACCCTGCACTAGCAGGGTTCCCCCTTTTCGCTTGAGCGCCTCGATGCCGAGCAGGATCGGGATCGTGCCGGCGCCTGCCGTGCAATCGAGAACCACATCGACCCCTTGACCACCGGTGATCGCCATGATCCGTTCTAGCGGATCTTCGGCCTGCACGTCGATGACGTGATCGGCACCGAGCGCCAGCGCGACTTCGAGCCGCCGCGCGTCGCGCGTTGTGCCGGTGACGATGATCAGGTCTGCGCCGGCCTGCTTGCAGGCGATCACCTGTGAGAGACCCTGCTGTCCAGGGCCTTGGATCAGCACCGTCGACTGGTAGCCGACGTTGCAGTCGAACAGCGCCCATTCGATGCCGTTGGCCATCGGGGTGACGATACCGGCGAGCTCAGGGCTCACACCAGTGGGTACCTTGTGCAGCACCGAGTTCCAGGGCAGGTAGACGTACTGCGCAAAGCCACCCCATAGATACGGCGCCTTGACGGCCGGCGTGTAACCGTAGCGGATGCCGTCGGGGTTCGAGCGCCAGTCGGTCGCCGTGCAATGCCGATACTCGCCGCGATGGCACCATTCACAGCGCATGCAGCCGACGTAGTGCTCAAGAAAAACCAGGTCGCCTTCCTTGAAGCCTTTCCGCTCGGTGAACTTGCGGCCGGCCTTTGCGATGTAGCCGATGTTCTCGTGCCCCATGATCAACGGGCCGTCCTTGGCCGGCTGCTTGAACATCTTGACGTCGGTGCCGCAGATGCCGGCCACTTCCATTTTCAGCAATGCACCGTCTTCGGGCACGTCAGGCATCGGATATTCGCGCAACTCGATCTGGCTGGGGCCTGTCTTCACGGCGGCCAGTACTTTCTCCATCATCGATCTCCGTTCGTTTCTCTCAAAGGGGGTATCAGGTTGTCCGCGCCAGCGAATCCAGGAACGTCAGCAGCCGTGCCGGCACATTGCTTTCGAGCTGGGCATCGGCTGCGATGTCCCAGTAGTCGCTGTGTGGCAGACACTCCTCGAGATAGCGAGCTGCTGAGGTCGCGTGCGACTTGTCGCTGCCTGGCACGATCAAGGCGGGTGTATCCAGGCGCATCAGTGTCTCGGGGGTTGGGCCCGGCGCTGTGTCGCGATCAAACAGTGCGCGTTGCATGTCGAGCACGGTCAGTCTGTAGCGTTCTTCGCTCTGCTGTAAGAAGGCCTCTGCGAACTGCTTTGACCGTCGCAGTGGTGCCACCCACGGCCCCCCGCGAGGATCTTCGCCAAAGCTCTTGTCACCGCTCAGCGCCAGATCGACAACACCCTTCAGCCCGTTCTGTTGAACGAAGGCCTGATGCAAGGCGAAGCGCTGATGACTGTTGATGCGATACCTTGCTCCGCCAACCGGCCAGTACAGGATCATTCCGAGTACCCGCTGTGGCTGCGCGCAGGCTGCTGCCAGCACGGGCGAGCAACCCATGCAGCCGCCCATCAGCAGGGCGCGCTCAATACTCAGGTGGTCGAGCAGACCAAAGCCCTGGCGCACGTAGTGATCCCAGGTCACGGGCTCGATGCGGCCGCCTGATTCTCCGGTTTCACGGCGATCGAAGATGATGCAGCGGTACCGCTGCGACAGGTAGTCGAGCATTCGCGTACGCCCATAGACGCCAAGCGAACGCCATTTACCGCGTGTCGCATCGAAGCCGCCGGGTGAGAACATCAGCAGCGGCGGGCCGTTGCCGATCACCTCATAGGAGGTCTCGATGCCATCGATCAGGATGTTAGGCATCGTGGATTCACCCGAGCGGATTGGTTTTGATCGCAATGCCGCCCCTGATCTGTCGGCCACTTCGTACGTCGTCGACCAGTGCCGTCAACGCGTCGAGCGTGTGACGGGCGACGTTCGCATAGGATTCGGCCGGTGTGTCGATCTGGCTGGCGGCATAACCAATCGCCGCGTGCGCTAGCCGCATGCGGCCGTCAAGCCAGGGCCCGCCGCCCACGCCTCCCACCACGGGAATCGGCACTGCCTGCGCGGCGGCCGGGCCCGCTACCGGACCCGAGCCGGTAAAGTCGAGCAGCGCTGCACCTAGTTCGGCCAGTTGCCGCACCTGCGTTACGAACTGTTCGGTGAGCGCAGGCGGCACCTGCGCGCGATTGGCCAGTAGCGCCTGATAGTCGACACCGAAGATGTGTGCTGTCTGCGGCGTCAGTCCGAACTGCGCGAATACGGGAATACCGGTCTGCACCACAGCGCGTACCGCGTCCGGGAAATCGGCTGCGGCGTCGAGTTTGACCATATCGGCGCCGCCTTCCTTGACCAATCGGATCGCCGCGCGTACCGCCGCCTGCGGCCCTTCCTGAAGTGGGCCGTACGGAAAATCGCAGCTAAGCAGCGCCCGCTTCACGCCACGGCGTACGGCTCTGCAGACGACGATCATTTCGTCCATCGTCACCTGGAGGGGAGTGTCGTGACCCCAGAGATGCACACCGACACTGTCGCCGACCGAGACGATGTCGACGCCGGCACGATCGGCGATGCGCGCCATCTGGGTATCCCAGGCGACGACCCCGGCGATCTTGCGGCCATCGCGTTTCATCTGTTGCAAGGCCGGCACGGTAAGCACGGAGTCAGTGTCGGGCATTTTGATTTCCGATAGTTTGGGCATGGCCCACGTGGTTGATCTCATTTCGCCTTATGCGATCAGCTCATGCGTGCCGATGGCGAACAGTTCATCGACGGCGAAGCGGCGTTTGATGATTCCCTGATTCAGGCAGTGCTCGATTGCGTTTTCGAGCATGAGGCGGTTCGGTTCAACACCGTATGGCAGGGGGTCGCCGATGATCTCTGCGACACGTCTATGTGTGCGATCCACGGGCATTTCCTCGGGCAGTGAACCGGCGTGCAGTGCATCGATGTAACGCTGCTTGGCTTGGCCGAAGGCGTTGAACACCGCGGGTGCCACGTGAGGGTAGCGTTCAAGCACGTCGTCGCGGATCACGATCAGGTGATTGATCGGATAGTGGCCCCGCGTACGCAAGGCATTCAGCCCGGCTTGTTGCGGGTTCTCGATCAGCGTCGTCAACCGGGGATCGTCTGTTTCGGCACCGATCACCCCTGCCAATTCACCGGCCAGCAGCAACTCGGTCAGCGAAGCTCCACTGCGGTTGGGCTCGACATTGTCCGGCGGCTGGTATTCGGCCACGTGTTCGTCGCCCGAGAGCACCCAGCGGATCCGGTTCAGATCGACGTCATACTCGTCATGCAGCACGCTACGCGCCCAAACACCGGCGGTAACCGTATAGCCGCGATTGACGCCGACCCGTTGGCCGTGCAGGTCAGACGGCGTACGAATGGCGCTGTCGCGCCGTACGACGATGGCGCCGTGGTGAAAGGCCCGCGCCAGAAAGATCGGGATCGCGGTGAAGGGCTTTCCATGCTCGCGCGCGCACAAGTATGTGCTCAACGCCATTTCGCAGACTTCGTAGTCGAGGTGGCGAACCATGCGTCGAAACGCATTGATCAGCACCGGCACTTCCTCGAAGGCGAATTCGAAACCATGCGGCTTGACGCTACCGTCCTTCAACGCGCGATTGTTGCCCTGCGTACGGGTCACAGCGATCAGGGATGGAACGCTCATCTGCTCTCCTATGGGTGCTACCGGCCGTGCGGCGCATGCACCGCTTCGCGTTGCAGGGCCTCAGCAGCAGGATTCTTCGTCGTCAAGCGTGGGCAGGCGATCGCGCATCCAGGGAGGCGGCAGATCGTCGCGTACCACTTGAGACAGGGGGCGGAATACCTTGAAGCGGCGTGCGGGGCCCTGCGCCGGCTGCCATGACACGACTGTCTGCAGCGGCGGGCAGCCGGGCAGCCGGCAAGCGATCTCGGTCACCTGCACGTCGATCTCTTTGCCGAGCGTAAATCGCTCACGAGTCCAGTCGGTGATCGTGCGCGCCGCCGGCCGGTTCAGCAGTTGCGAGAACGGACGGGCGTTGCGCGGGACGCTGACTGCGACGTAGCGCGGGCGCCCGGCAAGAGGTTCGCCGGCGGTGCCATCGGCCTCGGACTCGTCCATACCCCAGGGCGCGCGGAAACGATCGCCAGCCGGCAGGGATGAAGGCAAGCTCGGCCTCATCGTGACGGCCTTTTCAGACCGTGGCGTGCCGTGTGCCAGGTTCCGCGCGCAGCGCGTCGCTAGCAGCCTCGGCGAACTGGGCGCTACGCGGCAAGAGCACCGCGGCCGAGCGTACGCGCTGCGACTCCCGGTTCAAGCCCGGTGGAGTAGTGCCTTCACTGGACAGTTCCAGTGCAGCGCGCATAAGTCGGCGCCGCGCCATCGCGATGCCGCGGTCGGTACCGGTCAGATGCTCGCGTGTGCGGTCCTGGATCGGGCCCATGCTTTCCTGCAAAGAGGCATCCTGCATCGCGATTCCTTCGATGCCGCTATAGGTAGAGCCGGCCTTCTGTGCCGCGCGATCCATCAGGTAGTCGTTGTCTTTGTTCTGCAATGGCCGGTAGGTGCCTGGCACGTAGCGCACGTGGATGCCCTTGCCGTCGCGCATTGCCTGCCGCTCCTCATCGCGCAGCGGGCGCGTCGGCAGGTAGTCGAAGCTCCAGGCCCAGTTGGTGTGATCGTCTATCGGCACCCAGAAGTGGCCATGCACCGGATGGTCACCGCGCGGCGGCACCATCGTGAACGAGGGAACAACCCAAGGCGTGATGCGCCAGTAGTACTGGTCGTCTTCAGCCTGCCGGCGCGCGCCGATGTACAAACCGCCTTCAGATGGCGCCACGTCGAACACCGGCCGTGGATCCTGGAGGTTGTACCTGTTGCCAGCCGCTCCCTTGAACAGGGGATCGTTATGCAATGCGGCGCGGTGCAGGAACGACACGTGGCTCGAATCGATGCCGCCTTCCATTGCCTGCAGCCAATTGCATTCCTGGATGCGTTTGGAAACGAAGCTATGACTGGTTGGCACGGTGGCGAACTCCCATTCGGGAGGCGGCGGCCGATGCTCGTGGGGGCCCATGTAGATCCATATCACGCCTCCGAGTTCAATCATCGGATGGGCTTTGAGCTGTATGCGCTCGTGGAAGGTGCTGCAAGCGTCCTCTGAGGGCACTTCAACACAGCGGCCCTCGACGTCAAATTTCCAACCGTGATAGGGGCAACGCAGGCCGTTTTCCTCATTACGCCCAAACCATAGCGAAACGCCGCGATGCGCACAGAACTCGTCCATGGCGCCAAGGCGGCCCGAAGTGTCCCTGAACGCGATCAACCGTTCGCTCAGCAACTGTAGACGCACTGGCGGGCAATCGGGCTCAGGCAGCTCCTCGGCCAGCAATGCCGGCAGCCAGTAGCGGCGGAACAGCTCGCCCATGGGGGTGCCGGGCCCCGTCCGTGTCAGAAGTTCGTTTTCATCCTTCTTGAGCATCTGGATCTATCTCTAAGCTTCCTGTCACCGCTTGTGACAAAATGGCAGTTTAAAATGTCATACAGAATCATCATATACGATCGTAGTAAAGAATGGCAAATGGTTGTTCTGAAATGATCATTTATTGGCATAAATTCAGGAGAGTCGACATTCGGCAGTTAATACCTCGGGAATGAAAAGGACCAAACGGTCGCGGTCCATTCCTTACGCGTTGATCTGGACGTAGCGGAAACGGACTAGATCCCCCTCTAAGAGGAGGTCACGGTGGAATACAGGCTGATGCGCTACTTCGAAGCGTTGCTACGGTTCCGGCCCTATCCACCGGACGACATGGCCAAGCGCCAAGTCGTGCACTTGCAGGTGGTGCCTCGGTCCATCTACAGGATGGAAGGGGCCGCGCGATGGGCTCGGCAGCACTGCGTGCCACCGGTGACTGCGCAGCGCTGGTCGATCACCTTTCGCACGATGCGTCATCGCCACTCCGGCGCCGCTGCAGGGAATAGCGGTTGACATCCGACGCGCTCAGAGCAGACGACCCTTTTAGCGCTGTCTCAGGCGTGCTGAGCGCCGAGCGGCGTGGTCGACAGTGCCATCCAGTGCACCATGGCATTGAGCACTTCCTCGAGTACTTCGTCCCGGTTGCGACCGCTTCGGCATAGGACTTCGAACCCGTGGTCAGCCTCGGCGATGTCCACGCGAGTCGCCGTCTTTTCGAGGCGCAGCATCACTTCGTCGAAGTGGCTGGCTTCGGCGAGTACATCGCGTGTCCCCCGCACAAAAAGCATCGGCACGCGGATGGCGGCGAGATGGTCAGCGCGTGCGGTGGACGGCTTGCCCGCCAGATGCAGCGGAAAACCAAGGAAGGCGAGCCCGTGAACGCCGGGCAGGGGCTGTGCAGACTGCGCCTGCGAAGTCATCCGTCCGCCGAAGGATTTTCCACCGGCGAATAACGGGGTCCCCGGCCACAGCTCGCTGGCCAGTGCCGCGGCGATGCGCACCGTTGCCTGCGCGACGGCAGCGCTGTCGACGCGGCGCTTCCCGGCTTCCATGTAGGGAAACTGATATCGCAGGCAGGCGACGTGGCGGTCGGCCAGGCCGTCTGCGATATGGCTCATGAACGGATGTGCCATGCCGGCACCCGCCCCGTGGGCGAAGACATACGCCGCGTTGGGAGCGTCTGGCGTCGTTGCGATGGCGGAGACGGTTTCGCCACCTTCAGACCTCAGCGATAGATGTCGAGTACGGGCTTCATAAAACAAGAGCCGCAGCGCTAAGACTACAGCGGTGGCTCTTCGTGCACTGTTCTAGCTGACGGCGAACGCTTCCTCCTTCTTCGCTCTGCTACGCCACAACGGGTGTACGAGCAGGGCCCATTGGGGCAAGCTGGCACTCATCGGAATACCGGGAGCCCAGATGCCGCGTACTGACAAGTCCACGCAGCCGGCCTTTGAAGCAGAAGGGGCCTTGCCTATGTTCTATCGTATGCGTGACGTGCTGCGTATGACGGCACTGAGCCTTTCGACCTTGTATCGGCGCATAGCCAACGGTACTTTTCCAGAATCGGTCTCCTTGGGGGAGCAGCAAAGGGCTGGCGCCGAAGCGATCTCGAGAACTGGGAGCAGGATCCATCCGGCTTCAAGCTAATGGAGTCCTGCTCAACCATGACGAATACTCAAGGAGCCAAAGTGCGCCAAGTGCGCTATTGAAGCGAACGCGTCGGCGCGGATAGTCCGTCTTCGATGTTGACGCGGTTGGCAACGAGAATCTGTGAAGGCGTCAAGCACTTTACGGACGGAATTTTGTTCTCCGCCAACTGATCAAGGTAGTCAGCCCATGCTTGTGCCATCGTATGGCGCTGCTCGATGAAGCGGGTTCGGTCATATGCTTCGCCCAGTTCCTCATCCGTCATGTGAGCTAAATGTTTCTCGATCAGTTCCCTGTCCCATCCGAGCTTTTCCCTGAGGAGCGTTCTGGCCATGGCCCTGAAGCCATGTCCTGTGATGTCTTGCTGGGTGTCGTAGCCCAAGGCGCCTAGGGCGCTGTTCATCGTGTTGTTGGAGATGTAGCGGGAGTAGCCCTTCTTGCCCCGCCGCCGGGACACGCTCTTGAACACGGGACCATAGGGGCCGGTCACGTGCGTAGCCGGATCAGAATCTCGATGACTTGGCGAGGTAAGGGAACGATATGTGATGGCGTTTGAGCATCGCGCTTGCGTGCTTCCCGCATTTTCATGATGAGAGGCGGGCAGATCCAGATCCCGGCTTCCAGGTCGAGCTGTTCCCACTCCATCATGCGTATCTGCCCGGGAGGCTGAAACACATAGGGCATGGTCCGCAAGGCGCAGCAGACAACATAGTGCCCCGTATATCCTCTGACATCTCGAAGCAGTTGCCCGATCTTGATAGGGTCGAGCATGGTGGCGTAATGCTTTGGGGGTGCGCAGCTTGAAATCGGCGACACCCTTCGCCATGAAGTTCTTGCTTGGCTCAAGGACGCCGACCGTGACGGCCCTGGCATAGATGCGCTGCAGGCTTTCTCGCAGCCGGATGGCGGTCTCTCGGGTTCCCGCTAAGGAAATCGCCTCCAGGCACTGCAAGACGTCCATCTGGTTGAGGGTGTTGATGGGGTGCCGGCCCAGTCTGGGAAAGGCGTGCAGTTCCAGTTGGCGGAGGATCTTCTGGCTGTAGCTTTCGCTCCACTCGTGTACATCGTTCGCGTGCGCGTGCCACTCGCGCGCCACTTTTTCGAAGGTGGCCAGGGCCTGGCGCACGGCCTCCTGACGAACCTCGATTTTTCTCACGCGGGGATCTTTGCCTATGGCAAGGTGGCGGCGTTGCTCCGCTGCCAGTTCGCGAGCGCCGGCCAGGGAGATTTCTGGGTAGGGCCCCAGCGCAAGCTTGACTCGCTTGCCCTCAACGCTGATGTAGTTGAACTGCCAGCTCTTGCCACCTCCTGGGCGGACACGAAGGTACAGCTTGTCGCCGTCGGACAGCAGGTACTCCTTGTCCGCAGGCTCAGCCTGTTCAATAATCTTGGCATTGAGTTTCATCCCCGTGCTCCCGATTTGTTCCCCAGACAGATGGGGAAGATGGTGGGGGAACACGCTGGGGAACAAAAACCCCGGGATTCGGTGAAACCGAATGCGATGCCGTGAGACAGGTTTTCGCCGTAAGTCCTTGGTTTTAAACCAAAAACGGGACTTGCTGAGACGGGGTGAGAAGAGGGGATGGTGGTGGAGTCCTATACGGAATCCAACCGGCATCTACATCGAGGTAGGAATGTAGCGGAAATGGTGGGAATTGAGGGCGTTGACCGGGGCCGGCATGAACTTCGGCGAGGTCGGCGCGCAGGTCGCAAATGGACTGTCGCATCGAGTCGATGCCCGGCTAGGCTTGCGTCCGCCAGACAGATCGTTCCGAGGCCATCGGGGCGATCAATGCGCGGATCTTGGTGACCGCCTCGGATGCGGAATGCGGTAGGGAGGTGAAGACGACCTTCTTACCGCCATCCAGACTCCAGGGGCTGAACTGCTCGGCCGGCGGGATCGACGGCCGTGCAGGGTCCAGCGGGTACGCAAGTACGCCCCACGACATCCTGCCGACTGCAGGAATGAACCGGCCAAGGTACGCGGCCATCTGGTACAGATCCTCGCGCTGCGGACCATTCGGCGCGCTTGCGGACGGATGCAGCGACTTGTACTTTGCATCCACCACCCCTTGAACCTGCCCTCCGGCATGGAGGATCGCGTCCGGGATCAGTGTGCCCAAGCCCTGGCCGGTGACGTCGCTATGGAGCATCTTCTTGGTGGCGGCCTTCTCCCGGGTGCCGTGAGTCACGGTCAGCGGCGCGGCAGCCTTGCGCAGCACGCTGAGCACATACATCTCCCACAACTCGGCCACGTCAAGCAAGACCCCCTTGGTCTCGCCACTGGCATCGACGTCGGCGGTAAGGCCTCTGCGATTCGCAATCTGGCGGGAGAGTTCTGCAATGGGCGCAAAGCCCGCCGTGATCGGCGTGTAGCGAATCCGGTCGAGCTCGGCCTTGGTCGGCACGCGCGGGCGGGCACCAGTGACGGACATCAGCTGCGGGATGAGTTCCTTTGCGCGTGCCGGCATCCATTGCTCGTCTGGTACGCCAAGCCAGCGGCGCAGCACCTCGTAGGCGGCCACGATGGCGTCGGATGCAGCGTGATCCAGTGACCGCTCAGAGCGTATGGACACGACCTGCCCTCCGCCTGCAGCGATGAACCGGAGCGACGCCGAGACGTCGAGCCGTCCTCGAATCGTCGGGCCCCTCGTGGCGACGTCACGGCGCAGTGCGGGCAGCCCGTGCCGTGCTGCCTCGACAAAGCCGTGTGCCCAGACGGATGCCAGGAGTTGGGCTATGAAGGACTCGTCTTCCCGGAGCTTTCCTGGTGCGTCGGTCAACACGACTGACGTTGCCTCGAAGAGCCAGTTCCGCAGTGTGGCCAGGCCGAAGCGCGGCTCGATGGTCAGACTGTTCCCCTCGAACGAAAGCGAGCCGACGTATCTGCCGGCCCACCAGGTGCCGTCCCAGGCGCAGTAGACGACCGGCTCGTCCTCGTCACGTTCGCCGGAGACCGGAACAACGAAATCCGTGGCGCGTACGTTGGTCGCCAGCCGGCGAAGCCAAGCAGCCTCTGCAGCCGTCGGCTGCGGCGCGAGTGGCGAACAGTCCCGCGCGACGAGTCTCACTCGGTCACCGTGGGCTTGAGAAGAACCTTCGATAGACGGTCAAGCTCCGCGTTGCGGGCGGTCGCATCGAGACCCGCCAGGTACTGCTCCAGCAACGGGCGCAGGGACAGGTTCCAGACCTGCACCACAGGCTCAAGGGCTTCGCCCTTTTTGTTCCAGAGGTAGTTCTGCTTGCGCGTAGGCCGAAGGCCGAGGAAGTTGCGCAAGAACATGACCACGTCGAGCAGATAGGTGTGCCCGATTTCGTACTGGGCGCCAAGCAGCGGGCTGTCGTGGATCTCCCTGTTCAACGCCGCTGCCGCTGCGGCCAGCTTGCGGAAGTCCGGTTCGATGCGATCCCAGTCCAGGCCCGATTTCAGATCCCTCCACCTTGCCTCGGCGGCACCGACCAGAGCCTCGGCGTCAAACGGACACAGCAGCCACAGGAAGCGGCGGCGCAGCGCGAAGTCGATCTGCTCGATGGACTGGTCGATCAGATTCATGGTGCCGATCACGAAGAGATCGTCCGGGATGCGCAGCTTCATCGCAGCCCCATCACTGTCGCGGGCTGGAAGTTCAATGGTCTCGTTGCGGTCTTCAAGCAACGAGAAGCATTCGCCAAGCATCCGGCTCAAGTCGGTCCGGTTCATCTCGTCGAGGATCAGGACGTGTGGCAGCCGTTCCGTGCGAGGCTTCTTCTCGATGTCCTCGATGAGCCGGAGCAAGTAGCCCGCCCGATACTCGGTGCCCCCGCCGTTGGAAATGTGAAGCGCCCGGATGAAGTCCTCGTAGCTGTACGCCGGGTGCAGCTGCAATCGGTGGACGTTGTCCTGGATGGCCGCATCAATGACGGACTGAGACTGGAAGTACCGAGCCGGCCCCAGCTGGCTCAAGGCGGCGGATCGAATGACGCGCTCCGCCAGCTTCTTGGCGCGGAATGTCTTGCCGGTGCCCGGAGGCCCGAAAAGAACGATCTGCTTCTTGTGCTGGATGACATCCAGCGGCGCCCCCTCAGATGCGCCCTCGCTGTCGTCGTACCACGCCTCACGGAGCGGGGACCAGTAGAAGTCAAGTTGCTGATTCGGCAACAGCTTCTCGAGCTCGCCCCTGATGGCCAGGATCGCGCGGTCTTCGTCCTCCGGCTCAGTGCTGACCAGCCCGGAGAACGCCTTGATGATTCTCCTCTTGTGGCTGGTGCTCGCGATTCGCTCGAAGTGATCCGGAAACAGCAGGTACAGCAGCATGTGCCGCAGCTGCTTGGACTCCGCATCCTCGATGCTGTCGACGAATTCCTGAAAGAGCCAGGGGTCCGCCGCGACCACTGCCTGCCGGTCTGGAGGCAACTTCTTCCATGCGATGACGAGATCGATCAGGAACGCAATCTCGAATGGTCGACGGGTGTTGTAGCCCTGACCGCCGCTGCCGATGCCATTCGAGAAGGCCCCGGACACCAGGTGGGACTCAGGCAGGCTGTCGCCGGCCCAGCCGAGAACCTCGTTTACGACCTGCCGCTTGCGCACGCCACCCACGTTGGACGGGAACAGGAAGTAGACGCACAGGATCTCCGCGGCCAGGCGGATCACTTCCGGCCCAGCCTTGCCGACCTGATCCTTGAACTTGACGATGAAGGACCGGTCGCCCTCGTCGGGGGTAGCGACGAATACCGTGTGGATCTGGTCCAGGACGTCCGGGCGCCAGACGGACGAATCTTCGAAAAGCAGCGAGCCGTCACGCAGGAGGCAGTTGGCGCGGAACGCCTCCGCCACCGGATATATCTTGCTGGTGTTGTGTTCTGTGTGACGAGCCATCGCTTGAAGTCCTAAAGGAGCGCCCTCGAAATCCCTGTCGCCAGATTCGCTGAGAAAGTCCGAAGCGCGCCCGACTTGGAAATCAGGCGGCTCTCGATCTGGACGCCGATGATCCGCACCGCCTCTACTTGGGCCTTCTCAAACACCATGCAGGTGCCCACAGGCTGTGGCGCGTCACCAGGCTGGGCGGGGTACGCCAGTACCACCAAGTTGCAGCCTGTAGCCCGAGAGAATGCCAGCGCCTCGTAGATATCAGCTTCTGTAATGCGAAGCTGCCCCTTCTCGACATGGCCTTTGTACTTGGCGTCCAGCAGCATGCGAGGCCTTGTGCCATCAAACTCAATCACGCAATCGGGAAAGACCGACAGCTTGCTCACGGCCCCTGTGCTCAGTTTGGTCTTGGTACCCAGCGCAAAGCCCTTCTGCGGCACCACGGCCGAGCGCCCAAAACCCAGTCGGGCAGCCACAGTCAACAGGTCTTCCCACACCCGCCAGGTCGAAACCAAGTAGCCGGGGGCGTGGGCCTGTCCTTGCTTGTAGTTGAGGCCAAGGCCTCCGAGCACATCGACAGAGAGCTCGTGCAACGGCCGCCACGCCCTGTGTCGAGCTGGGATGGCTTTACGCCGGCTGGCAGGCCCGCTTTGCGGTGCGAGGTCTTCGATCAGGCGAACCAAGGAGCCTACGGCCGATGGATCGCTCACCTCAGGCAGCAGCTCTTTGGCTGCGGCAACGATGTCCGCGTTCCAGCCGTTGCGCCGATCGAAGCGGATGAGCTCTTGCTCAAAGCCATCGGGCGAGGGGAAGACCAGGTCTACAGGATCGGGGTCCCCGTCAACGAAGAAGTCGGCCTCCCTTACCCTGCGATAGCTTCGTAGAGGCCGACGCTTTCGGGCCTCGTACATGCTTGTGATCGATCGGGCCACCAACGTGGAAAGGTCCCGCGGAGTTCCCCCTGAGGCAGATAGGCGCTCGGTCGCGAGAAGCCGCCCGTGCCGCGAGAGAGTCGAGAGAAAGAAGAAATCCTCGCGCCAGGCCGCGTCAGCGTCATCAAGGCCCAAGAACTTGGGCGCCACTTCGAGTTCGAGCGAAGGAGCGAGGCGGATGAGGCCTGCGAAGTCAATGGCCCGAGCCCCTCTGGCATCAACACTGATGGGGTTGTAATTCAGCCCCAAGCTCGACGCGGCGCGGCTGCCCGCGTCCGTTAGCAGGCTGTTGGCCTTGGTGCGATCCACACCAATTGCCGTAGAAATCTCGCGGCTCAGGTCGACGGGTGCGCCGTACTCGACAAGCGATAGGCGTTTGCGGATGTGCCCCACACGCTACCCCCTGGCAAAGGCTCTCAGGGCAGGATAGATATTGCCTTCGTCAAAGTTCGTAGGCCCTTCCAGCCTGAATCGCAAGTCGTCCGCAAAGGTTGTCTCGGTGAGCTTGAACGGATTGAACGTGGGCCCATCCAGCGCGTTGAGGGCGGCGGCAATCCCTCGGGTGTCACCGAAGAACACCTCTTCGACGTGAGCTCGCACCTTGGCCCAGCCCACGCACAACACGCCTAGAGCTTCTTCCAAAGGAAGTGTCAAGGGCTTCAGGTCCGACATGAGCACGCCATGGCCGATCTGAAATTCAGGGCCCCGGCCCAGCGCGACTTGCTCGTTGACGGCCACCCATGCTCTCACCGATGCCTCCAAGGCATCGGCCGTGCTAGCGGGCGCATCTGGCAAGTCATTGGCGCCCTTAGCCCCCAAGCCATAGAAATTCCTCAGGGCCTTCTCATCGGGCTCAAGCCTGAGAGGCTCCCAGCGGCGAAGAAAAGCCACGTCCAAGGGCTCCACCGAGGCATCGGCCTGGTTCATCGCGGCCAGGATGTAGAGGTCATGAGGCAATGCGTACTCGATCACATTGCCCGTGGCTGGATCGAGCAGCTCAAAGAATTGCGTTTCGGCGCGCTTAGAGCCATCTGCGGCCAGGCGCTTGTCGGACTCGATGGCCACGATGGCACCACCAAAGACCTGCACGGCGGGACCTCGGTTGATCTCATCGATGATCAATAGTGCGGCCCCATTGGGAGCCTTGGCGTACTCACTTGCGCGATACAGCGTGCCTTTGACGATCGCGAAGTCTGGAGCTCCTGCCGCCTTGTTGACCGCCGGGGTGATGCCAGACAGAAAGTCGCGGTACTTCGAGTTCTGGTGGAACACCGTCCGAAAGACCTTGCGGTTCGTCTTGGTAGGTGCAGGAATATCCTTGTCAGCACCCCCTGCTGCAGGCGGAATCGGAATGCCACCCACGGGGTTTAGTTTGGGTGCACCGCCTGAGGGAGCAATGCCAAAGGCCGTCTCAAAGGCCAACGCGACTTCGGCCAGGAGCTTCGACTTACCTGTGCCAGGCGGGCCCGACACGAGCACATTGCGCGAGCGGGCCAGCAGCTTAAGGGCCTGTTTGCAGTCGTCACTTGCCATTGCAATACCTGCCCGCATTGGTGAAGTCTCGGTACCCGATTACCGCCTGGTTGACAGGCCGCACGGCATCCAAGCAGTCCAACAGCTCCTTAGCCACCACGGGATGCCATGCATTGGGTGTGCGCAAGGAAACTTCTTCGGCGTAGTGGGGCCAGACAGAGCCATCGTGCAATTGAATCAGAAGGAGCAGCACGCGATTGCCCGCACCGATCTTGACGTGGCTGGCGTCAAAGCAGGGGTACTCATGCACGCGAGCAATGCGGCCCTCTGAGGGGCGCACATCGGTCGGCGGCTCAAAGTAGGCTTCCTTGCTTTGAACGCCGCCCACGGCGTTCCTCCAAGAGAAAACCCCCTTGAACACATCGATCTGCACTATCTGTCCGCCGCGCTTACGGTTTTCTTTGACCGTCTGCGGGAACATCTGCTTGATGACCGGCAGTAGGGTGTTGTAGGCACCAAATCGAAAATCTCGCGCCCCGCCACCGGTGTCCGCGTCGTTGGACTTGGCTTGAAGTTTTCGCAGGTCGCCTTCTACAAGTTCCTTGTAGAGGATGCGGGCTACCTGCCCTGCCTGGTTAACCATGACTTTGGGCTCCTTCTTCTTCGATTTCTTCGCTTCCTAGGGCGAGCTCTGAGGGCACGTAGGCCAGTGCCCCCAGCGCTCGTGCCTCATCAGCTCGCCTTGCCCAAACTGTAGATCGACTTGATGTGCGCCTTGCCATGGCCGCCAAGACGCTATCTCGGGTGATCGTGGACTTGGCCTCACCTGGTAGCGCGATCTGGCCTCGATCCAGAATCGGGAAGTCTTGGAGCACCAGCTCCATATCTTTCAAGTCAAGCCCGTAGGCCACGGCCACTTCGGCATCAATTTCGCCGCGAAGCTGCGCCATACGCTCACAGGTTTCGCGGCCAACCCTGGCGCTATCGAGTACCCGCAATTCACGTGCTGCACTCACGAGCTTCTTCCACGGCAAGCCGTCTTTCGTGAGCTTGGGCAGCGGCACGCTTTGCAGCAGGAAGTAGTTCACCGTGGTGGTGAGCACGCGCCTGAGCATCCAGTCAAAAGCAAAGCTGTTGGCGATGGCCGTCCAAGCCAGCAGGCGATCTTCCGAGGGGTCCTCAGGGAAAAGAATCGTGGGCACCTTGTTGCCGCAGACCACACCCGCAGGGATCAATGCCGCCATGAGCGAGCGCTCATTGGTTTGGCCCGCGATGTCGCAAAAGCCCACTCGAAGCACATCCGCACGGTGCTGGTTGGCTCGCGGCATATCCGAGGGGTGAATCCAGAACTGCGGGGCAAGCCGTGACCCCCCGATGGGGAAGGCCTCCCACTGGGCACTGCGGCCCGTGCCTGACACGTGCCCTTTCACGCCGAAGCGATGCGCCTGCACCATTCGGCCTTCGACCAACGGGAGAGCCCCAGGGATGGCATGTCCCAGAAACTTGGGCCGCTCCTTGGTCATATCGACCTCACGGCAGAACTTAGGGGTCCAGCCACAACTAGGCTCCTCCCACGCCGTGCCCGCCGCTGCAATCTTTGAGAAGAGCTTCCACTCGGCAATGCTCCGTACCTCAGGAAGACTCAGGTCGTCTCGAACGGCCGCCAACGCTGCGCGGCCAATAGTGGCCGAGCCAGTGGTTTCTAAGCCCGTAGGTGTGCCGCGCTCGTGCAAGAGGTGGATGGGTTCCCGCTTGGTCTTCTCAGAGGCTGCCTTCACCAGAGCCACTGCCAAGAACTTGAACCGCGTATCGATGGAAAAGAACCTGGCGCGGTTGTCAATGATCGACAGTGAAACGCTCTGGCTCGCCTCGAAAATCTTCTGGCGCATGGCTTGCGTACCTTGCGAGCGGATGAGCCCACCCGGGACTAAGGCGGCCACGATGCCTTGCCCCTTGCACAGATCAAAGAAGAGGTCCGTGAAGGCGACATAGAGGTCTGGCTCTCCGTTGCCAAGGTTAGGGTAGCGGGCGAGAAGTCGCCGCGAGTAGTTCGCGACCTCATCGCGGTGTGCGGCAAAGCGCTCTTCGTCGAGCCCATGAATCTGGGCCCCGTAGTGGCGCTGCGTGCCCGAGGACTTCAAGAACTCATGCCGCGAGAGCTTGACTTTCTCCCAAGGCGGATTACCGATCACGGCATCGAAGCCGTCAGGGGCCATAGCGAACCACACCTTACGATCAGCCATCAGACTGTCACCGCAGTACCAGCGGGCCCTCATGGCTTTGAGCGCTTCCAAGTCGTCAGTGAAGGAAGCTAGGCTCAGCAGTGCCGCACGAAGCGAATTGGCCGAGAGGTCCGCCGCACATACCCCGTGGGCAAGCCAGTAGGCGGTCTTGGCTCGATCCATCCCACACACCGCATGGGTTAGAGCGGCAAGCAAGATTCCAGCCCCGCTGGCAGGATCAATTGCCTTGCTCTTGTGGGTCAGCTTGGGGGCGGCAAGCTGTGCCAGCCGCGCGGCCAGGCGAAAGTCCGTATGGTAGGCCCCGGTGCTCTTGCGGTCCTGCTCGTGCAGGGCCTCGCGCGCTAGGGCACTCAGTGCCAGGGCTGGGGGAATGGGCGCTCGTTCAATAGCGCTTGCCACTGGTGCGGCCAGCTCCAAGAGCTCGGCTGCGCTAGTCTTGCTGTGCACGCCGAAGGCCTTGTGAAAGGCCGCCAGGTCGAACCCGCCGAAGCGCGCCGAGGTAGCCTCCAACACCTGAAGTCGAAGCTCAAAGCTTGCGGGTCCATGCACACCGCCAACGGCCATCGTGAGGGCCGCTTCTGCAGGGGCCAGGTACTCTGCTTCAACGGGCCGTGGAGAACTCATGCACAGCTCTCCACGAAGAAGGACTCTGTCACCTTGACGGTCTTGATTTGGGGTGTGGGAAGCTGCACCAAAGGCCGCTCCACCACTACCAAGAATTCGCTCACATCGGAGGCTGTGCTACTGGCCACCTTGTTGGGTCGGTAGCGGCCAATCGACCCTAGGGGGTGCATGGTGGACTTTCCGATCTTCGAGAGCTCGGCCTTCATGTCCTGCATGCAGATGTGCCCTTCACTGCTGTACGAGAGCAGCACCTTTTGGGACTTCAAGCCGTGCACCAGACGCGAAAGCGTTTTGAGGGCGCGAGTCTTGTAGCAAAAGTCCGAGGCCCGATCTTTCCAAGGCCGCAGGCCTGCCACGCCCTCAACTTCGGGCTCGTCGCCCAGTGCCACGGTTTCGAGGATGTGGTAGTAGCTGGCGTACTGGCGCTTGGTGTACGGGGGGTCCAGGTAGACCAGGTCCTCGGCACCGTTTACGACATCGAACACATCCCCCACGGTCGCTTCCACACGCACGCTTTTGGGTTTGAGCTCGCGGCAGCGCATGGCGAGCTTCTCTTGGGACTGGCTAGTCCACTTCGAGAGGAAGCACCCGAACGTACCCGCAATGTTGGCAACGCGATTCAGGGCCCCAAAGAGGTCGGCGATTAGTAGCCGCTCTTCTGCTTCATCGATCGTGCCCGCCTCGCGCCAATCAGCAATGAGGGCTCGCATGGCATCGATTCGAGCCGCGTTCTCTTGGGTGAAGTAGCGCCGTTCGATGCCGCACGCATCGAGCGATGCGGGGCTGTACTCGCGCCACATGAAGCCCTGCTTGGGCTTAGCCGCATTGAGTTTGACAATGGCGCTGGCGTATCCCCCGAGCTTCTTGAAGCCGGCCTGCTCCTGACTGATGAGTCGTGCCCCCGCAGAAATCACTGCCGAGTGCAAGCTGTCGTTGATACGCACGTTCCAGCCCAAGGCCGCGGCGGCCTCGGCCACGACACCCGTACCGCAGAAGGCGTCCACGAAGAAGGACCCCTCATTGGGGTGCCCCATGTAGGCCGTGATCTGGTCGATGAGCCTGGACTTCGAGCCGATGTAGCGGAAGGTCATGATGCCGCTCCCACGTGAGCTCTACGGTCTGCACGTACCCGCTTGTGGGCGGGGGCCGGAGGTGGCTTTTTTCCAGGGGAGACAATGCCTTTGCGGTCGCAGTAGTCGCCCAGCAGCACTTCGAGCATGTTCACCATGCTGCGCTGCTCATGATCTGCGGCGTGCTTCAAGACCTGCTTGAAGGTCGGGGAGACCCGCAAGTTCAGGGTCTCGCTCTTCGTGTCGGTGAATCGCATGGAGTGCCCCGCAAGTGTCTGTGCAATTGCGTTATTGTACGGGCATCCAGTAGGTGAATCCAGTCGGATGATGTAGAGACTCGCTCAGGTCACCCATCAGACGCTGGCCGCTCCCAGGGGAAGCAAGAACGCAGCTTCCGCTTCCCTCCGGCAGACCAGTCCTGGCAGAACCTTGCCGCCGCCGAAAACCCACCTGCGCAGTTCTCGGCCGGCAACATTCCACTCGCGCTGGTTAACCCGCCGCCGCAGCGTCGACGTCTGCAGTCGACCGGCGCCGAGGTTGAACGTGAAGTCCACGATGGCCGCGAGCCGCCCCTCGGGCTCGGTGGCCAGTACAGGGCAGAAGCGCAGCGTCGCGTTCAGCGCCGTCTTGAGGTCGGCGGCCAGGAAGCCTTCGGCCTCGGCCTCCGTGATCGGCGGATGCTTCGGATCGCAGAGGTGGCCGTAGCCGATGGTCCAGTAGCCTGCTGGACAGACGTAGGGATACGCCCGGCCAGGATCGACCCTCGGGACCCGATGGAACCCCTCGAAGCGCTTGGCGAGATCGATGGCCGCCTGTGGCACCGCGATCACGACCGCACCCGGTCGAACACGCGCCCCAGGAACCAGAAGTTCAGCACCCCGGCCCACAGCGCTTGATCGGCCTCGGTCCAGGCATGCAGGATCGCAGCGCCCCAATCGGCCCCGCCCGACATCGCCCCGACGAACGCCGCTGTCTTCGCCGCGCAGTACAGCGCCATGAACCAGTAGGTGATCACCGGGCGGACGCTGACCGAGAGCGCGTCAGCCCAGCGCACGCGGGACCGTTGGCCCTGTGCGGCGACCGACTCCCGCAGGGCCTCGATGGCGCCGATGTTCCAGGCGGCATCTGCGCCAGCACCAATCTCCGACATGCGCTGGGCGCCGCGCAGCTTCTCGAACTCCAGCGCCTTGTCCTGCATCGCCAGCTCGTGGCCGCGCTCTCCCTTGCGGTCCAGCCACTTCAGCACTTCGGGCGCCAGACGGAAGACCCCGCCGAGGAGGCCGCCGAGCAGGGTCTCGATCATTGGCCGCCCCCCATCAGCTTGAGCTTGATGGCCGCACCCACCAGGAGCGCCGCCAAGATGCCGGTCGTGATGACCTTGATGACGGTCTGCCAGGCGGTGCGCCGGGCGTCGCGCCAGGCTTCCAGCAGGTCGCGAAGTTCGTGGATGTCGCGCGCAGCGTGGCTGCTCTCAAGCCCCAGGTGCGACAGCGCCCGCTCCGCACCGCGTTCGGCGGCACGGTCGAGCAGATCGTCGAAGTCCTCCTTACGCATCAGGAGCATGTTCTCGACCAGGGTCGGTTGTTCAGGTTCAGTCATGGAAGCCTCCAGAAAAACGAAGCCCGCCCAGCGCGTATGCAACTGGGCGGGCCTCAAGGGATGGGTCAGCGGTGGGTCAGATCTCGATGAGTTCGAGCGGCAGGCTGGGAGCGACGGCTTCGACGGTGCCATCGCGCACAAACACCTTCTGGCCGAGACCAGCGGCGCCACGCGCCTTGACGACGCCGCCACCGGGCAGTTGAACGGTGACGACGCCGGCGCCGACCTCCGTCACGGTCCCCGCCTGCAGCGGTGGGTTGGGAAGCAGCTGGCGGAACTGCTCGTAGACGTTATGCATAGGCCTGCACCCCCAGCGTCTGCCAGACCTCGGGGAACCCGGCCTGCACCTGGGTGGCGCGCACCAGCCCGAGCCGAGTCACGCTGCCGTCCTGGTACTCGACGAAGGCCCCCGGCTCGATGATTCCGGTCTCCGCCAGGACGGGCAGGCGCAGGCTCACTTCAATCTGCCGGCCGGTGTCGGCGAGCACCGCGATGCCGCGCTGGTGCGCTGCGGCCGCCTCAGTGATCAGCGCATCCACGACCATGGGCGCCAGCACGTCGCCAGCCGTACCTGCTCGCGTGACCTGGCCGAGCACGCCGACCTCCTGGCCCGACACGAACACGCGGTTGTAGGCCGGCTTCTCCAGCCAGCGAACGGACTCGCGGGCCACCGCGTCGACGGGCAGCACGAAGTCGGGGGTGACGGAGCCCCACTCCCAGGGAGCCACCGGGTAGCGATGACGGACCCGCAGGCTTTGCGCCGTCGGATGGGGCATCAGGTAGCCGCCCGCGGCGCCCGCAATGGCGGCCAGGGCCTCGATCCACGTCCCCTGGTGGGCAAACGCGCCGGCCGGGACGGTCCAGTCGGTCAGACCCCAATCGACAGACCACCCGAGCGGCACACCGTTGACGGTCAGCACGTCATCCATCAGTTGCCGAGCGGTGCGGCCCTCGGCGTTCGAGAAGGTCATCACCGGCGCATAGGGTGCGGCCAGCACGGCGTTACGCCCCCGGCCTGAGATGCGGATGCTCGCGTCGCCGAAGATGCGCTCGCGGCTGATGTTTTCGGCCAGCACCCGAAAGGCCGTGCCGTTCACGCTGGCCAGCAGTTCCACCGGACCGGACGCCGCACCAGGGTCGACCAAGGACTCGGCATTCGCCGGCAGCGACGCCTCGAAGCCCCAGGTCCAGGACGCCGCATCCAGCGACAGCGACAGGTTGAACACCGGCACCTCCGCGCCATCAGGCACTCGGTGCAGGGTCACGTTGTTGATCACGAAGTACAACCTCCGGATGGGGACAACCACCGGCTCCCCTGTCGGGGGCGTGTTGTCGTGGTTCTCACAGATGAACAGCAGATAGCCATCGGTCGCGGCCAGTGCGGCGAACAGCAAGGTCGTGCTCGGCGTGTAGCAAGGCGTCGACGGTGGCGGCACCGGGATCACCAGCAAGCTGATCCCGGGCGGTGGCGGTATCGCTTCCTGATACCGACCACTCCAGCCACGCAGTTCAGCCCGCGCACTCTGGAAATCAGAGCCCTGGCCGCGCGTGACCTTCCGTCCGCCTTGCCAGAAACTCAGCCGGTTCGCGCGCTTGCTGCGGTCGCCGTCCTGGTGCCGGAAGTGCGTGGCATCGCGGACCGCACCGGCGTTCTGGGACAGGCTCTTGCGGGCCATCTCGAGGTGCGTGGCGACTTGATGCCGCAGCCACGTCGCCCCTCGCAACGGCGTCGCATCCTGGTGGTGGGCTCGTCGCTGCTCGCGCGAAGCCGACAGCACCTGCGGCAGCCTGTGCGCGATGCCCTGCGGCCGTGCGGTCGTGCGCCCCCAGGGCACAGCCCAACCCGACGGCCTGGCATTCGCGTCCTGTTGACCCTGCTTCGGCCCATCCTCGGAGCGCTGGGCCACCTGCCAGACGTGCTCACTCTGGCCCACCGTAGGGCGCTGGGTACGCGAGAGGTAGTGAACCTCGGAGGCGAACACGACGCACGGCAGGATCGCACCTTGAGCACCGCCCACCACCAACGGTAAGCTCGGGCGCAGCAGCACCGAGTTCACCGTGGGCGCCGGCAGCTGCGCCAGCAGTTCAAGCCGCGCGGGCGGGATGAACGTGATGGCGACGCCCGGCAAGGGCAGGACAGCCTGAACCGTCAGGTCATTGCGAGACGCGACGAAATCGGCGCCGAACAGCAGATCTGCGTCAGTGGGCGCGGGTTGGCCGAACCGCAGGTCGGTACCCTGCGAAACACTGCCCGACATGGGTCACCCCAGGATGGCAGACACCATCCGCGCATCTCCGCCGAGGTAGAGCGTGGTGGTGGCCAGCTTCACGTCGCCATCGCCATCCGTGCCACTGCAATCGAGATCGAGCGCCGTCACGTCGTTGCCATTGACCAGCCGTGCCCAGGTGGCCACGCCGGTGGCCGATATGAGCCCGTCTTCCTGCTGGGTGAGCGTGAGCAGTCCATCGAGGATCGTCCCGGCAGGCTTGGTGAGCGCGATCTCGACCAGCATCCCGCTCGATGGCACATCGGCAGGGCTTGCCGGCCGCACGCCGCCGTAGACGCGCAACCGTGCGGGCTGAGGACCCTCATCCAGAAAGTCGAGAGTCCCGGCCAGGCGCGCCTCGTTGTGCTCGACCGTGATGGCCACCGTCATGGACTGACCTCCGGCTGCAGGTTGTCGGCGATCACCGCTCGATACAGGTGCTCGTGGTCGTAGCTCACGACGGTGTAGCGCTGTGCGGCGTCGATGCCCTCGAACCGGTACTGACCGTCAGCATCCGACCAGGTGTCGGCCACCAGCACGCGGGTGTTTTCGCTGTAGAGGAGGACTTGGCGCACCAACGGCTGATCGGGCACGCCTTTCTCTTTGACGGTGCCGGCGATCCAACCCTTGCCACCGAAGTGGATGTTCTCGCGGCCCGCTTCGACGCGCCGGCCGATCTGGTCATGCAGGCCGGGTGTGTTCCAACGGTCGGAGTTGGGGCTGTGCAGGCGCTGCAGCGACGCGACAAACACGTTTTCGTCTGGCATGCCTCACCTCCACGGCCCGGTGATATCGAAGGCGAGTTGCGCGCCTTCGGTATCGGAGCTGTACTGCGAGCGCACCAACAGGAAGCGGCGACCCTCCTGGCCGACAACGTTATCCACGATGGTCTGGTCGCTGTACGGCCGGTCCTGCGGCATCCAGAACATGCCGGGCATCAGCCCGCGCATGTGGCCCGACTCCTCGCGCACGTAGGTGGGCAGCAGCCACAGGCTGTAGTCGGGCCCGTTGGGGAACGGCATCGGCCCGCGCCCGCACACCTGCTGGTTGTTGCCGAGGTTGAGCGAGGTGACGCCGAAGCGCACCGGGTTTCCGAGCTGCGTGTAATTTCGCAGCAGCACCTTGCCCGTGAAGTCCAATGACATGGCCAGGCCATAGCCGCTGCTCTGGCCGGGGTAGCTCGCGTACCCGGCGCTGCTGTTGCTCCAGTAGATGTCGTCCGCGGCCAGCACCGTGGCGTACTGGTCGCCGGGCTTGAAGCTCGTGATGTCGCCGAAGCAGTAGCTCGTGCGGCCGTACCAGTTGTAGCCGGCCTGGTGGGTGCAGAACAGGTAGAACACCCGGTCGTCGCCCACGAGCACCCAGTTGCGAGCGCCGCCGCCCCCGTCGCCCGAGTTGTCGTAGCCGGCCTGGCGCGCGTGGTACCACTTGTACCAACCCCACTGGTTGGCCGCGACCTGCTGCCAGTTCTGCGTCGGCTTGCTCGGGTCGAAAGGGGCCTGCGCCCCCACGATGGTGTCGATGTCGGCCAGGTCCTCGACGATGCCGACGTTGGCCCACTTCGCCCACGATGTGGTGTAGCTCGGCGTCTTGAGGCTGTCGTCGATGCGCAGCAGGTTCTGCGGTGAAGCCGGGTTCTTGCTCCGGTAAGTCGCCTTGTGCGTGCCTGCGAAGGGCTTCTCCCAGCCAAGCGGCGCCACCTTGGCGGTCAGGCTCGTCGTGCTGGTGGCGGGCGACACGGGCGTGCCGGTGATCGCGTAGGTGAACGTGGTGGTCGTGGTGGCGACCACCCGGACCTCGCCGTTGTACTCCGGCTGCTCGGCGCCCTCGATGAGCACGATCTGCTCTGGCACATAGCCGTGGCCGGTGCTCACGGTGGCGGTGGCGATACCGGCATCGGCGGTCAGCGTGTCGATGGCCTTAAGGTTGAAGCCGGTGATCAGACAGGCGTCGAGCAGGCTGATCAGGTCGCCCCAGGCGTTGGACACCTGCGGCGCGCCGGCCATGCCGCTGTTGAAGTATTTGACGGTGAGATCAGGCATGTCGTGAGTTCCAGTCTGTGTGTTCAGGGGGCGTCCAGCCACGCCATGCAGGCGAGGTCATGGCGTGTCGACATCACCGCGGATCAGCAACGTGAAGTTGTCGTCGGGCACGCTCTCCGGCCCCTGCTGCACGGTGCGCACCACCCACACCGGGAACTGCGCGCCGATGGTGTTGAAGCGCAGCACGTTGCCGGTCGCCCAGCCGTTGCCCCAGCCGAGCGCCGGCAGATGGAAGTACGGAACGCCGGTGGCCGGGTTGTTGGGCGCGCAGTCGGTACTGGTGTCGCCGGTGGCGATGACGCCGACGTTCTCGCCGATGACCTCGAACGAGGTGTTGTTGGTGAAGCGCACGATCCAGCGCTCGGTCAGCGCACCCCGATTGGTGACCTGGATCGGGTACTGCGTGTGGTTGAAGGTCGCTGTGGCGGCGCTGCCCACCAGCGCATCCGACCACGCGCCGCTCCATGTGGCCTGATCGAACACCAGGCTGACCCGGGCGAAGAGATCACCGGCGACCAAGGCGCTGGAAACGAAACCCCCAGAGGCCGGGTCACCGGGAGTCGCGACCGGATACGCGTGGGTCAGCGCCCGCGTGAAGCTGATCTCGCCGCTGATCTGCACGTCGCGCACGACGGCCATATCCTCGACACGATGTTCGATAGTCACCGGCTGGCTGTAGCCAGCGACATCGGTGAACGTGATCGTGCCGGCTTCGAGGTCGGCGGTGTAGCCGGTGTGGATGACCGCGCCGTCGTGGCCGACCACGCGCACGCGGGACAGACGCACCCGCGCGCAGTTGATGGTCTGGCCGTTGCTGACCGACGAGGTGATGCGCCCCGTATGCCCGACCACCGCGAAACCCCCGGGCCGGAAGATCGGGACGCGCCCGTCACTCGGCAGACGCACCGGATCGATGCCAAGCAGGTTCGCGTCCAGCGGCAGATAGCTGTAGGCCACCGCGCTGTAACGCACGCTGGAGGCCGCCACCGGCTCGGGCTTGAAGATCTTGCCGTCGGCGCCCACCCCTTCGGCGGCAAACCAGGGCTCGCTCTCGTTTCCGGCCGCGGTGACCGTCCGGCCGAAGCGCAGACGCACCAGCCCGGTTTCGTGATCCACTGCGCCGCTCACGCCATCCGCCGCGAGCTGACCGTCTAGACCCGCAGTCACGCTCTGCGTGCCACCCACCGCACGCGCGAACTGGATCGAAAGCGAACCCGGGCGCAGCGGCGCAGCGCCGGTGCGGAACACATACTCGCTGGAGATGTTCTCGCCGACCGTGGTCACGCAACTGGCGCGCGTGATCGCGTTGGCACTGCCAGCGGTCCAGGATGTCAGCGCGACATCGCCAGAGAGGTAGTTGATGGCGCCGCGCGTGACCCAGCCGCTAGGCGTGAACTCGCGCAGCGTGCCCTGACCGTTGTCACCCCACGGCTGCGCGCCGGCGACGGTAAGCAAAGCGGTGCCGGTCACCACCTGCGCGTTCACGCCGGGCACCAACTTGAACGAGGGGGCGAACGCGAAGGTTTCGGTCAGTGTGCTCGTGGAGCCTGGGCTGTTGTAGCGCAGCTTCACGAAGCCCGACTCGTCGTTCGGGTACACCGAAGGCGCATCGACATACGACAGACCGCTGTAGTTCAGGCGCCAACGGCCCGTGCCGTTGATGGCCACCGCCGTGTAGTTGGGTCGCGGAATCCGGACCGTCACATCGGGGTTGAACGCCACCTGCCCGGTGGCGTAGTTCACCGTGCCGATGCTGATGCCGTTGAGCACCACCGCGCCGGCGCCGTTGTCGCGGGCGATCTGGATGGGATCGCGCCAGATGGACACTGCCACGCCCATTTCCATCAGCTGCTGGAAGGTGTAGGCCCCGAGCACGGCCTCGTCGGTCAGGGTGTTCCACTCGACCTCGAGTGATCCGGGCTCAATGGCGCCGAGCGTCGCGGTCACGGGCACCTGGCCCGAGCCGTTGCGCGAGGGGTACGCGAAGTTGTCTTCCTGTTTCGGGCCCACCACGTAATTCACGGTGAGCACCGTTTCCACGGCAGGCAGAACGATGGGCGCGAACTCGACGCGGCTGCCCGCGATGTTCACCCTTCCAGTCGCCGCTCCCGAGAGGTCTCCGGCCGCATTGGCCGTCGCTGACTTGGCACCGTCGTACTCCCAGGTCACCGACAGCGTTCCCGGCTGCACCGCCTGGTCGGCCGGTGGATTTAGGCTCAGAGTTTGGGACGCCTTGAGGGTCGTCGAAGGTTGCTGGGTCTCCTGCGTCGGGACGTTCCAGGTCAGGATGAGCGATGACCCGACGTCGGGTAGCGCGCCCAAGGTCACGACGAACGCGCCGGTGTTGCGATTGATCGTTCCAGCACCGTAGCTGGCATCCAGCCCCTTGAGTGAGCCGTTGCCACCGTCGGACAGCACGTACCAGCGCCCCTGCGCCATGTAGCTAATCGACAGCGTTCCGGGTTGCGGCACCGGCAAGACCGTGCCGACGTAGGACTGGCTGCGCGACTCCGGGGTGATCGGAACCTCGGAGCTTTGCGGAGCGCGCAGGATGCGGGCAGCCGGCGTGTAGGTGACGGCCTTGGAGCCCGACATCGAGCCTGAGTTCAGGCTCAGGATTCCGTTGGCGTAGTCGATGGTGCCGATTGCCCCGCTCGCCGTCTTGAGCAGACCTGCGTCGTCGAAGATCGTGATGCCATCCGTCTGGATGGAGAGTGATCCCGGCAAGCAGCCGCCCGGCAGGTTGAACGCCACGGTCGGCGTCCAGGCGTGGCTCGCCGTGTAGCTCACCGCCACGGCGCCTGGCACCGGCAGACCGGCAGCGGCATACGGCGGCACGAAGGAGATCGGCGTCTCGGTCTGCGCGCTCGGCACCAGCTGGGTGTAGATCGAGGCGCCCTTGATGGTGAAGTCACCGACGGATGCCGGCTGGGTGAGCGGCACCACCCCGACGTAAGTGCCGGCGTCTGCCACCACCGTGTCGCGCACGCGGGTAGCGCTGCCAATGCGCGTGAACGTTCGGCTCGCAGGCGAGCCGGTGAAGTCGTACCGCAGCGCGTCGCTGATGCTGACCGTGACGACGCTGGCCTTGTAGTCCTGGTCGTTGTTGTAGGTGAACGTGCGCTCGACGACGGAGACCGACGTCGCTCGCACGTACTGCTCCTTCTGCGTGCCGAGCCCCTCGTTCTCGATCAGCACCAGCGTCTGCCCGACGTTGGGGATGGTGTCGGTCGTGCGCTGGAACAGCTGGATCACCCGCTGGCCGGCGATGTGGTTCTCGAACAAGTAGCCGGCCCACTCCGGTCCCTTGTTGAGATAGGCCTCGATGCGCACCTGCGCCTGCTCGCGCGTGTCGAAGGTCTTTGCGGTGCTGAACAGCGTCACGCTGACGCGCTGGTCCTGAGGCGGCTCGGCGACGATCACGTTCGCGCCGAAGTAGGTGTCGGTGTCGCCCGTCTGCACCGAGACGAAGGACTTGCGCAGGTTCACCCGGCCACCCGCGCGATCCAGCTCGGAGATGTCGGGAAAGATGGCGTTGGAGACGCCATCGGCGATGGTGACTCCGGTGGGCGCGCCGCCGCCTTCCGGCACGTCCGCCATCACGGCGGACTTCAGCAGTTTCACGTCGCCGGATTGGATCGGCATGTCAGAGCTCCAGGAATCGCAGGGTCAGTCGGTAGAAGTCGTCGTCGGATCGGGCGGGGAACCCGGCGACGGGCTCGGCCTCGATGGGCGTCTCGACGTGGCGGAAGGCCACCCCGAACACACGGCTGTCGGCCAGCGTCAGTTCGAAGCGGCCGTTGCTCACACCCAGCGGGACGGCGGCCCACTCGTAGAGCGCGGCAACCGTGGCCCGGGTCACCCAGGCCATGTCGATGGCGCCCGCCAGCGTGATCGGCCGGCCGGCTTGGCGCACGGCGGACTGCACCAGCAGCGCGCCGGTCACGAGGTAGGACACCGATGCCACGGCAGGCGTCCAGGCGTGCTCGTCGGTCCACAGCAAGTCGTCGGGCAATGGCAGAGCCACCCCGGTAGCGAGGTTCTTCAGTTGCATGGGAATGGGACTCAGAACGCCCGGGCTCGGGCGACTTCCAGCAGTTGCAGCAAGCGCGACTCGTCGCGCGCATCGACAGTGGCCGTGACCTTGCGGTCGCCTGCAGCCAGTTCGACCCGGACGGTGCGGGACGGCGTGCCGTCGGCCGGCAGCACTGGGCGGGCTGGTGCCGCGCCCGCGGGCCGAACGAGACCGCCTGTGGCGAAGCCCTGAACGCGCTGCGCAAGCGCTCTGGCCGGCACGGACAGGTTGTTCACCGCCTCGAAGAAGCCCGAGCCGTAGCGCGCCACCGCGTCCTTGTTCACCACGTACTCACCCGGTGTGAGCATGGCCGGCACGCTGTCTGACTTCGCCATGCCGCCGCGTCGGTAGAACTCGCCCTGGTTCTGCTCCATGTAGTCAATCAGGTCGCGCTCGACGTCCTTACCGTAGACGAGAGGCTGCGCCATCGCCTGTCGCCAGTTCTGCTTGATGCGCTCCAGCGTCTGCCGCTCATTGCCAGTCAGCATCTTGCGGCCGATGAAGCCCTCAATGGCGCGGCGGTCGGTCTGCGCCATCTCGCCCCAGTACTCCATCGTCTTGCGCTTCATATCCAGGCTGACCGAGGCGCCGTAGTTCCACTGCAACCAGCCGGTGTACTCGTTCATGCCCTCCAGGCCGATCTCGATCATCTTCAACGCCTCGGCGGCCTCGCGGTTCTTCTTCAGGGTGCTGGGCTGCTCGCTGTTGCCCGGTGAACGACCACCACCGAAGACTCGCACCGGACCGCCAACGGCGAAGCGCGCTACGCCGCTGGCCAGCCGCGCCAGGGCACCGCCGCCGTACTTCTGCACCGCCGCCTTGCGGATCACGAAGGACCCGGCCTCCAGCGTGCGCGGCACCGTGTCGTGGTGACCCGAACCGGGGACGGAGCCGCCGCTCATCCGCGGGAACGCCGCCGACACCGCGCCACCATCGGCGAAGCAGCGCACGCCGCGTCCGACCAGGCCACCGGTGGCATTCGTCTCCACCTTGCGCACGTAGATCGTGTGCGTGCTCGAGGTGTTCATACCGTTGAGGCTCTGGATCTCAGCGCGGGCGGCATCGGCGTTCGAGTTGACCTGATGCCGTGACTCGGTCTGGATGCGATCCAGCGCCAGGATCTGCCGCTCGACATTGCCGATGGCCGCCTGCGCCATCTCCGTGGCCACCTTCAGTTCGAACTGCGAGTTCTGGTCGGCGTAGACCTTGAGCTTGTCGAGTGCTTCCTTCGCCTTCGACACGTCGGCGTCGACCGGCAGCGTCTTGCCCTCCTTGAGCAGCTGCTCGTACTCCTTGAGCTTCTTCTCCGCCTCCTGCAGATCGGCCTGGATCGCCAGCAGGTACTGCTTCTCGGCGATGGCCTTGTCGAGGTCGGCAATGGCCTTGTCGAACCGCGAGGTGTCCGCGTCGAGCGTGACCTTGAGCCCTTCGGCGAGCTTCGCAGTGATCTGGTCGATCTGGTTCGACGTCTCGGCGAGCGTCCGCTGGATCTCATCGCGCGCCGAGACGGCCGCCTGCGCCGCGCGCTGGTGTGCCTTGGCTTCGGCGTCCAAGGTCTGGTTGAGGATCTCCTCGGACTCCCGGATGCGCTGAATCGCCTGGTTGACGCCGTCCTTGCCTTGGGCGATCTGGGCGTCCGCCTCCTTCGTCCGCTGCGCCAGTTCGGCGCGCAGTTGGTCGGCCTGCCGCATCAGGGCCTCGGCCTGCGCGTACTCCTGTTTGCGGTAGGCCTCGCGCGACTGCGCCTCGAGCTGAGTGACCTGGGTGACCGCCTGCTCGGAAGCCTTGCGCGCATCCTCGCCACGCTTGGCCTCGTTGGTCTGCGCACTGGCCACCTGCGAGGCGAGGTCCATCGCCTTCTGCGCGAGTTGCCGGGCCTGCTCGAACTCGCCATTGGCCAGCGCCGTTCGTGCCTTCTCCTGGTACTCGGCGACCTGGCGCTTGCGGTCCTCGGTCGCCTCGAACTCCGTCATGCCCTGACGGCGGATGTCGCGGATGCGCTCCTCCGTCGTCATCGAGAGCTGGCGCTTCTCCTCCTCGATGCGCTTGATCTCTGCCAGGTGCCGGTTGGCCTCGGCATTGAGAGCGTCGATGTGCTGCCGGTACTCGGCCAGCGCCTGCGTCATCGTCTGGCGCTTGGTCGCCAGGATCTCGTTCTCGACGCGCTGGACGTTGGCTCGACGCTCTTCCTCGGTCTGCCCCTGCCGGCGCGCGGCCTCGACGCGGGCGCGCGACTCGTCGTCGATCAGCTTGAGCGTGTCGGTTGTCGCCTGCCGGCGCAGCGTCGTCTGCTGGGTCAGCGCATCGGTGAGCAACTGCGTCGCCTTGGTGATCAGCGCCGCCTCGGACTGCTTGGTGGTCTCCAGCGCCGACTGCTCCTGCTGGTAGCGCGCCTTCACCGCCTCGATCTGTCGCAGCAGGTTGGCCTCGACGATGGAGGTCAGGCCCTTGTACGCCTCGGCCATCTTGGCTGTGGCGTCGTTGACCGTCTGGTTGGCCTTGCCGACCGCTTGCTCGACCTCGCCGATCCGGGTCTTCAAGCGCTCCAGCGCGGTGTGGACCGCCTCGATACCCCGACCGACCGCCTCCTGCGTACCCTGGCGCACGGCCTCCAGCCGCTTGGCGATCTCCTCGGCGGTCGTCGCGGCGGTGTTCATCGCGCCCTTGGCGGCTTCCGCCCCGCGAGAGGCGTCGGCGTACATCTGCGCGAAGATCTGGTTCATCTCTGCCAGCCGCGCCTCGTGGCGCTTCGTGGCCTCGGCAATCGTGTCCGAGGTGAAGACCGCGGCGAAGACCTCCCAGCGGTAGCGCAGCTGCTCGATGCCCTTGACCAGCATCTCGACCATGAAGATGCCGGCCTTGCGGACGATCTCGAACTTCTCGGACAGCCAGGTGCCGATCTCCCAACCGACGAGAAAGGCGCCCAGGACCGCGAACGCGGTCTTGAGCAGGCCGACGCCGGCCACCGCCGCCGACACCGACAGGTTCGCGGTCGCCCAGGCCGCCGACGTGGCGGTGGCCGCCGTAACCGCTGCCGCACCGGCTGTCTGCCAGGCGGTGATCAGAGCCGGGATCAGGCGGTAGATCAGCACCGCCAGCCCGACTTCGGCGATGCGCTTCAACCACTGCATCACCGTGTCGAGGTTGTTGGCCAGGAAGGTCAACGCCTCGGCCAGCTTCTTGGTGAACCCGGTGGACTCATCGACCTTGCTGACCCATTGGGCGAAGGCGTTGCGCAGGCGCTCGAAGCTCTGGCTGACCGTCTGCGGCAACTGCGCGTACTCACTGGCCAGCTTGTCCTTCTGGCTCATCAGCGCGTTGACCACCACGTCGGCGGTCAGGCGGCCTTCTTCGGCCAGCTTGCGCAGCCGCCCGATGGGCACGTTTAGGCCATCGGCCAGGGCCTGCGCCAGGCGCGGGCTGTTCTCGACGACGGAGTTGAACTCCTCGCCACGCAGCACGCCCGAGGCCAGGGCCTGGCCGAACTGCAGCAGCGACGACTGTGCTTCGGTGGCGGACGCACCCGACAGGCGCAGCGCCTGCGAGATGCTCTCGGTGATCGACAGCGCGTCCTGCTGTTCGCCGCCGAGCATGCGCACGGCCTGCTGCAGCTTGCCGTAAAGCGTGGCCGCCTCCTGGATCGGCACGCCGATGCGCTGCGCGATGGCGAAGAGTTCCTTCTGCGCGGTGACGTACTCGCGCTGCCCAGCAGTGGCCAGCTTCAGGCGCGCGGACATCATGTTCCACGCGTCGGCGATCTGCACGATCTCCTGGACCTTGCCGCCGGCCCAATTGATCGTCAGGAAGGCCAGCAGCTGTCCCTTGGCCCGGTTGACCTGTTCGCCGAAGGCGGACATGCCCGCGCGCACCTCGGCGATGCCCGAAGCGGCCTTGGCGCCGCTGGTCTTGGCCGTGCTGGAGAGCTCGCCAAGGCTGCGTTCGGCCGACGTGATGGCGCGCTTGAGCCCCTCGTCGGCACCTTCCAGCGCGACGAGGATGGAGATTCGCTTGGCCATGGGTCAGTCGACGACGCTGATCTCGCGCTCGACGGCGGCCGACAGACGCGGAATCCGGCCCGCCACCAGGCGCTCGACGTTCAGGCGCTTCTTGAGCACCACCTTGGGCACGAGCACGGCGATGGGAATGTCGGCACCGCGCTTGAGGCGCTTGACACCCTCGGCTTTGCGGTAGCGGCGCTTGAAGCCCGACAGCGGCCGGTCGTGCTCCTTGATGTTCTCGGCCATCAGGACGATGTTCCCCCTGGCGTTCTTGATGAAGTACGCGTTGCCGCCGCGCATGAGTTCGGCCACTTGCGCCTTGAAGCGCTTGCGCCCGACCCGTCCGTGCAAGGGGATCAACATCCTCCCGCCGATCTGTCCGCCGGTCTCGTGCATGGCCGACCACGGAATCCGCGAGCCGACGTAGAGCGCCGGCAGCCGTTTCGGGTCCTTGGCCAGCACCTTGGCGGTGAAGCCCTTGAGGAAGGACTTCCTGACCACCGACATCTGACCGGCCACATGGGCACGCACGTCGCCCTTGATCTCGGCGGCCTCGGTGCGCATGGCGCGCTCCACCGCCTTCTGCACCTTGGCCCGGAACTCGCCGCCCCAGCGGCGCAACTGTGCGTTGCCGGCGGCGCTATCGATGCGGATCGAGATGCGCATGGTCAGTCAGGCGGTCGAGGGTCTTGTCGAGCTGACGCGCGTCGCCGCGCGTGCCGATGGCGAGCAGTGACAGCAGCCGGGCGTCACGTGCAGCGTCGGTCCGGGTCGTGGCCGCCATGAAACCGCGCAACTGCGCCAGCGTGTAGCCGAGGATGTCGGGCAAGCGGTGGCCGTGCTCGATCAGGTGCTGAATGGCGTCGAACCACCCTTCGCCGCCGGCACCTTCTGGCCCGCTGCGAGCACCCCGTCGAGCCTCGGCATCACCGTCCGGGTAAAAAAATCGGCGTTGACCTCGATCACCTGGGCCGCCAGCAGGATCGCCTCGTCGGCGGCCAGCTCGTCGACCCAGGCCCGGGGCTTGCCGACGGCGATGGCGATGGCCGACAGCAGGTCATCGCCGCGCTCGCCGAACAGCGCCAGCCAGTCGATCTCCGTGGACGAGATCTGCTGCATCACCGGCGAGATGGCACGCAGAAAGCCGGGCAACTGCCCGACCTTGAGCGGCTTGATGACCAGCGGCTCGCCGTCGATGACGAGTTCGATCCCTTGCGGGACGAGGGCGTCCAGATCGTTCATGGCTCACCCACGCTTCAGAGCTGCACGATGCGGCCGAACTGGCCGAGCACCGCGTCGAAGGGCTTGGTGCTGTCGGCCAGCAGCGAGCCTTCCAGTTCGAACTTGTTGTACTCGTCGGAGATGAAGGAGATCTCCTTGAGCGGGTCGAAGGCCACGCGGTAGAGCTCGACCAGCACCTTGGCGTTGCCCTGGGCCGTGTTGACGCCTTCGAGCCGCAGGTAACGCTCGGGAAGCGCCTGCGTGAAGATGCCGATCTCGGTGGCCACGCCGTAGCCGTAGCTTGCCTTGAACGGCGCGGTGAAGCCGGTGGTATCCAGAAATTGGAGGGCACCGAAGTCCAGGTCGGCGGTGTAGTGGGTGCCTGCGGTCAGCGTGGCCGGCGTGCCAGCGGAATCGACGACCACCAGCGAAGACACCTTGGGGTGGGCGAAGAAGTAGCGGTCGCCCACCGTCGGCGTGGCGCCACCGATGGGTTCGTCCGTCACGGTGCCCGGCGTGCCGACCACGTGCGTGCCGTACAGCGCGAGCGCCAGGTTCTCCTTGGTGAACTCCTCGATGGTGAGGTTCACCGTGGCCGACTTCTGCTTGACCATGCGATGGTCGAGCGAGCGCTGGCCGGTCTGGCTTTCGTAGTGCTCCAGCACGTCGGTCTTGAGGGAGAGCTTCAGCTCGGCGACGTTGCCGGGCGAGCGCACTTCGATGGGAAGGCCGGCGATGTCGCGCTTGCCGAGGAAGACGCGGCCTTGGAAACTGGCGTAGGTGCTCATGGCTTGGATTCCTTGCGTTGGGACCGGGGAAGGTCGGGTTTGAGGTCAGCGGGTTCGGGGTTTGCCTTCGGCGGCCCGGCATCGGGTTCGGCGACGCCTTGCGCGATCAGCCAGTCGGCCGTGGTCGCTTCGACGTCGATCCGTTCTCCGGCCTGGAAGGCCTGGCCCGCGTGGGTGTGCGGGCGATTCAAGACAAGTCGGGTCATAGGTTCATCCTGGTGAGGAGAGGTCGCGCGCAAGCGTCCGGTAGGTGATCGCGTAGCGCGCCGGGATGGCGGCGGCCACGGCGTCGGCGTCTTCCACCTCCCACTCGCACTCCTGCTCTCGGATGCCGAGAGCGAGGCCACCGAGGTTCAGATCCGCCATCAACGCCGCGTGCGCGGCGGTGAGCAGCCGGTCGGCCTCGGCCTCGGGTGCGACGGGCGGGACGGCCCGGGCCAGGGCGACGACGCGAACGGTCAGCTCGCGCGTGACGCGGTCATTGGCACGCTCGGTGATCGCATCCGACTCGGGGAACACAACCAGCGCCGGGCATAGGTCCCGGCCGATGGCCACCGTCGGGGAGCGGTGGACGGTGGCGCCCAGCCCCTCGGCAGTGGGACGGACAACCGCCATCACCGCCAGCAGGATCTGCTCGCGGATCGAGTTCATCGCCACCGCCTACAGCCGAGTGAGATCGGCGCGACGCTCGGTCCCGTCGCCGATGGCGCGCACATCGCGCACCTGGTAGGTCTGGCCTGCGATCACGACGGTGTGCCCTGCCTCCAGATCGGGAAGCAGAGACAGCGGGTAGGTGATCGTGTAGGCCGCCGAACGGACCAGCCCGTCGAGCAGGTTGTCGTCGATGCACAGGAAGCCGACCGACACCGTTCGGCCAGCCACCTCGGCGCTCACCAAAAGGCCCGCATTCGCCGCCGCCTCGTAGAGGCGTTCGACGATGCCCATCAGGTCATCACCAGCTTGACCAGCAGCGCCGGGCGGTGGCACAGCGGCAGCGGGTTGGCCTGCGTGTGCAGGTCGGTGCCGCGGTCGAACTTGCGCGGCTCCTGCTTGGCATACAGCGGCAGTGCCACCGTGTTGGCCGTCTCGTTGAAGTCGGCCGGCGCGTAGTAGGTGGCGAAGGTGTCCATCGTGCCCAGCGGCAGGATGTGCCCCTCGTCGGCTTCGACGAAGCGCCGCACCGTGCTGCCCGGTGCGGCCGCCCGACCCCTGTGCTCCTCGAAGGTGATGCCGGCGAACGTGAAGCCCGCGCGCATGTCAGTGCGCAGAGCCTGGCCGTCCTGCCAGCGGTCGTAGGCCGCCTTGACCTCGTCGTGCCCGGTCAGCGCATCGAAGAAGTCCTCGCCGACGAAGGCATGGAGGCCCGTCATCCGTTCGCCCTGGAGCTTGTCGTCGACGTATCGGGCGATGTCCAGGCAGGTCTTCTTGACGTCGAAGCCGCTCGCCGGGTCGGAGATGTTGAACGTGAAGGTCTTGGGCGTGATCTCGAACTCGTTGTAGAGGTCGTAGATCACGCTGCCGTCGGCGTCCAGGATCTGGCCCTTGAGCGCACCGAAGCGCAGGTGCTCCAGCGTGATCGCATGCTTGTTGCGCATCGTCTGCAGGTGCTGCGCCATCACGCCCGCCACGGTCTGCAGTTCTGTCTCCGACCCGAAGGCGCGGATGCCCTGAACCTCCTCGGGCAGGATCACGTCGTCGTGCGGAATGTGGGGGATGGTGAAGGAGCGCACTTTGCGCTTGCCACGAACGCCCACGGTGCCGGGCGAGCCGGGCGGCAGCGTCGGCAGCAGCGTGAGCACGCCGTTCTGCTCCTCGACGACGACCGAGCGGAAGCGCTGCGGCTTGTCGACGAACAGGCCCATCGCGCCAAGGCGGTCGTAGTTGTTGGGCAGGAAGTTGATGGCGGTGGTCAGCGCCGACATCGAGAAGGCGGGGTTTTCGAAGATGTTCTGCATGGTCAGACTCCCTGGCGAACGAGGACGCCCAGCGACTTGAGTTGGGCAACGGCGGCCTGCTGCTCGCCGGTGGTGATGCCAGTCGGCCACTGCAGGGCGTGGTCGGAGACGATGGCGTGGCGGGCAACGATCAGGCCGTCGGTACGCTCGGCGAGCGCGGCGTCGCAGGCCTGCATCAGAACGCCGGCGGCGACCTGCGTGCCATCGGTGGCGGACGGGTCGATCTGCTTGACCTTGCCCGTGGCGGTGACCACGCCGACGACCGCGCCGAGCGGCAGGTTCTGGCCGGCGGCGACGGTGACGCGGTCGCGCGAGTACAGATTCGGGGCCTCGTACTTGAGCAGGTCGCCCAAGTTCATGGATTCGGTGAAAACGGTCGGCATGTCAGATCTCCTTCTTTAGGGCTGCGGACTTCGCGGCCAGTTGCTTGGCCGCATCGACTAGCGGGTTGCCCGCTGCGACCGTGGCCGCCGTGGCGGCGGCGTCGGGTCCGATGCGGGTGACGATCTCGGGCGACGCGTCGGCTTGGGCTGTCAGGAGCTGGCTGCGTACCTTGGCCGGCGAGGCTTGGGCTTCCAGGAAGCCCGCGATGAGGTCGGTGCGACCGGCGAGCGTGCAGGTCTGGGCGATCTCGACGGCGTCGGCCACGCTCATCGCGGAGGTGGGCGACGGTTGAGGAACAGGGCCAGCACGATCAGCAGCAGGCCGATCAGCAGGAGCGGGGTCGGATCGATCATTCATGTAGGACTCCATCTGGAGGTTGCGGAAATGGCCCGAGTGGCTCGCCGCCAGATTCGGGAGTGGGGAAACGGAATCGAGGAGCTGGGACAGCGCGACGTCGAACGTGCCGATGGCGTCGGCCAGACCGATGGCGACAGCCGCCTGGCCGAAGAACAGGCCGGCTTCGGTGTCGCGCACCGCGCTCGTCTCGATGCCGCGGTGCCGGGCCACCGTCTCGACGAACAGCCCGTAGACGCGGTTCACCTCCGCCTTGAGGAAGGCGTGGGCTTCGTCCGAGATCGGCTCGTGGGGGTTGAGATCGTTCTTGCGGTCGCCCGCGAACACGGCGGTGTAGCGAACGCCGTCTTGCGCGTCCTTCTCGGACTGGTCGACGTGCATTGCGATGACGCCAATCGAGCCGACACCCCCGGTGCGCGAGACGAACACCTTGGTCGCCGCTGAGGCCAGCGCGTACGCAGCGGAGAAGGCCATGTCGTTGGCCACTGCCCAGACAGGCTTGACCTGTGCCGCCGCGCGAATGCGGTCGGCGAGATCGAACACGCCACCCGACTCGCCGCCCGGCGAATCCACATCCAGCAGGATTGCAGCGACCTCAGGGCTGGCCAGCGCCGCGTCGATCTGGCTTGCGATGGCCGAATAGCTGGTCAACCCCGACTCAGCCTCGAGGCCGATGGTTCGGCGCACCAGGGTGCCGTGGATCGGGATCACGGCCACCTTGGCGTTTGCATGGCTGGGGCTGCGCTCCGGCGGCGTGTAGCCGCTTGGCGCGGCCAGATCGGACAAGCCGACGCGGGGGCCGAGGACTGCCAGGATCACGTCGAGCTTCGGGCGATGGATCAGCAGCGGCGCGCCAAAGAGGCGTGCCGCGACGTGGGGCAACAGAGTCATGGGGTGGTCTTTCAGGTCGCCTCAGTTCGATACGGGCATGGCGTTGTCGGCGGATCGGTTCGGCTCCGCACTGCCGCCGTCCTTGGAGGTGCGGCGCGGATCGGAATCGAAGATCAGCCCGAGGTCGTCAGCGCGGCGGTTGTCGGCAGCGATCTCGCGGTCGACGTCCTCGGCGTCGTAGCCGAAGGCCGAGATCGCTTCGGAGCGGCTCATCAGGCCCGCGCGGATGGCGAGCAACATGGCCTTGAACTCCTTCTCCGGGTCGACCCACTGCCAACCCTGCGGAATCCACTTGGCCTGCAGGTATTGCCGGCGGCGAGCGGCGCCACCTCGGGCGAATCCCGGGGCATCGATGGCCCCGGCCAGCACCGCCTGCTTCATCCACGCGGCCCACACCGGGCGGCACATCTGATGCACCAACACGCCGTGCTGGACCATCTCGCAACGGCGGCGGAACTCCAGCATCCCGGCACGGATGGACGAGTAGTTGACGCCGGTGAGGTCACCGGTCAGCTGCTCGTAGGTGATGCCGATGGCCGAGGCCACGGCGCGGAACTGGGTGCGCAGGAACTCGGAGTAGGAGCCGCCGACGTCAGCGGGGTCGGAGAACTTGATGTCCTCGCCAGGCTCCAGGATCTGCAGCGTTCCAGGCTCCAGACCGGCCAGCGAGACGCCCTCGCCGTCAGCGGCGCCTTCGCCCATCAGGTTGTCCTCGGGGCTCTGGCGGGTCACGAAGCCGGCGAACATCGCAGCGGTCTTCTTGCGCACCAGCTCGGCGTCGTCGTACTGATCCAGCTCGTTGAGCTTGACGAGGGCCCGGGACAGCCACGGCTCGCCGCGGATCTGGCCGGGGCGCAGCACGCGGTAGAGGTGGATGATCTCGGACGCTGGGATGCGGACCGTGTCCAGTCCACCCTGGCCCGACATCGGGGCCAGCCGACCGTCCTCAGGGTGCGAGCGGTACAGGTGGTAGGCCACCCGGCGCCCCATCGCATCGAACTCGATGCCGGCGCGCACGACGTTGCCGGAGGGCAGCTCGGTGTTGAGGCTGATCGGCAGGTGCTCGGGCTCCAGCAGCTGAAGCTGCAACGGCACCGCGAGTCCGTCCTCCGGCCGGCGGGGGCGCAGACGGATCAAGCACTCGCCGCCTTCGAGCATCGCCCGACATGCCAGCGCCTGCAGGCCGTAGAAGTCGGTCTGGCCGGCAGCGTCCGCTTCCTCGGTCCAGTCGCGCCACAGAGCCTGGACGTCCGTCTTGAAGCGCTCGTCCGTCGACAGGCTCTGCGGCTTAATGCCAGTGCCGACAGCGTTGGCGACGAAGGCCTCGATCCCGGCCTGCGCCCACGCATTGCGCCTCACCAGGTCGCGGCTCTTGATGCGCAGCTCGGTGCTGGTGGCCAACATGGCGGCCACCGCGCCTGGGTTGCCCGGCATCCAGGCCAGCGAGCGCCGTCCTCGGCCAGCGGCCTCGTGAAACGGTTGCTGCCCGAGCAGGCCACGAAGCTTGGCGATCCAGGTCATCAGAAGCCCTTCGCCGTGGTGACGCGGATCTGGCGCTTGCGACTTGCCCCAGTGCTGCGTGCGAGCTCGCCTTCAACGGTCCGGATGGCCGCCTGCAGTTCCTCGACCGAGCGGTACTCGACCGTCTTGTCGGCGAAGCTCACACGGCGCTCGCCGGTGGCCAGCGCGCGCTTGAGCGCGTCGAGTTGGGTGGTGGTGTAGGTCACGAAGATCCTCAGCGGGTCAGCCAGCGGCTCTTGATCACGCGCCGGCCGGTATTGCGATTGCCAGAAACAGCGAGGCCACCGCTGTGGGTGGCCTCGTCTGCATCGAAGGGTTGAATCGGTGGCGGCTCATCCGGTGGCCGCTCCATCCCGAGTTGTCGTTCGAGTTCGCGCCAGTGGCGTTCCTCGAAACGGTCCAGCCCGGCCGCACTCGCGGCGGCCCGGGCGTACACGTAGCAGTCCAGCGCCTCGTTGCGCTCGCGCATCTTTTGCCACTCGCGGATCGGGAAGCCGTTGCGGTCGCGGCGCGTGATCAGTTGTTCGGCGCAGAGCTGCTGGATGAACTCGGCGTCAATCTTCGGCAGGTGAACGAATCCGGCCGGGTATGTGACCGTCATGCCGTCCTCATCGACGTCCGCGCTCTTGCGCAGGTTGTTGTAGAACTCGAGCTTGGCGATACCGACCGCCACGCTGTAGACCTTGATGCCCCGGCGCAGCTTCTTGCCGGCCTGCGAGACATCGACCGCCGTCGGCGTGCCGATCAGCGCCGCGCCGCGGGGCACCCCCTTGACCGGCATCACGCGCGGGTCGTGGCAGGCGCGCACGAAGGCGTAGGCCTCCTGCGTCGCAAAACCAGTGTCCAGCGCAAAGCGCGCCAGCGGCATGGCCGAACCCGATGCGTGGGTCCAGCTCTCCGCGATCAACTCCGCCAGGCGCTTCCACACCGCGTCACGGGCGGTGTCGCCCATCAGCACGCGGTGCTCCACCAGCCACGAGGCCTTGCCGCGGCCGAAGGCCCAGATCGACGCCTCGATGCGGTCCTTCTGCACGTCGGCGCCGCCCACCAGCAGCAGCCCATCCTCCGGGACCCTGCCCAGCGGGTAGTCCTCACGGCGCTCGACCAGCCGCTGCCAATCTGGGGCTTCGCCTTCCTCGACCCAGGTCTCGCCGAGCTCGGTGTTCTTGAAGGTCTTGATCGCCGCTGCCGAACCTGACTCCTTGCTCACGGCGCTTTCCCAGGCGGCGGCGATGTCCCGCCAGCTGCGCCACCCGACCGGGCTGTACAGCGAGGACAGATGGAAGCCCGCCGTCTTGATGCCGTTCTCCGGCACCAGTGCGCGCCACTCGCCGTGTTCGAGCATCCACGTCTTGTGGTGCTCGGCAATCGAGGCGTCGCAGGACTCGCAGATGTACGCCGCCGAGTCGGGCTGCCCGCGTTCCCAGCGCAGTTGCTCGAAGCGTAGCCACTGTCGGTGCGAGCAGTGCGGACACGGCACGAAGTACCTCCGTTGGTCGCTCGCGTCGTACTCGCGCTCGATAGCACTCGCGCCCGAGATCGTCGGCGTCGAGACGATGAAGATCTTGCGGCGCGCGAAAGTTCGCGTGCGCGCCTCGGCCAGCGAGATCGCGTCGCCTTCGCCCTCGACGTCCAGGGGATAGCCGTCCACCTCGTCGAGGAACAGGTAGCGCACCGGCATCGAGCGCAAGCCCACCGCACTGTTGGCACCGGTCATCACCAGCACGCCGCCCCGGAACTCCTTGGCCAGGATCGTGTTACCCGAGTCGCGGCTGCGCGCCGGTGCGATCAGTTCGGCCAGCGCGGCTGACTCCTCGATCAGCGGATCGATCCGCTGCTTGGAGTTGCGCTTGGCCATCTCCACCGTCGGCCAGACCGCCATCATCGGCCCCGGCGCGTGGTGGATCACGTAGCCGATCCAGTTCGATCCCATCTCGGTCGCGCCGAGCTGCGCGGCCTTCATGAACACCACGCGCTCGACCGGCGAGGTCGGCGACAGGCAGTCCATGATCGCCTTGAGGTACGGCGTGCGGCTGGTCCGCCAGCGTCCCGGCTCGGCCGATGCCTTGCTGGACAACATCCGATGCCGGTCCGACCACTCGGACACCGTGAGCAGCGGATCTGGCGTCAGCCCCTCGCGCCAAGCGCGCTCGATCTCGGCCGCGCCTTCGTAGTCGACGTCCAGCATCAGTCCACCCGGGGGCGCAGTTCGCCCAGTTCCTGCAGGTGCTCACGCACTGCAGCTTCCAGGGCGACGTGCATCGCATGAGGCTCGATGCCGAGCCTGGCCGCCATCTGCGCGGAGATGCGCGCCGGCCAGTTCAGCCACGCATCGCGCTCCGAGCGCGCCAGCTTGAACACATGCGCGATGGCCTGCGGACGGTCGACCAGTTCGCCCTTGAGACGGGCCAGGCGCACCTTGTTCGTCTGCGCCTTCACCACTTCGTTGACGGTTCGCGCCTGCAGCAGTGACGCGCCGCCCGCGGGCAGTCCGCCAGGAGCATCGGCCGCTGACTCCGGCACAGCGGCTTTGACCGCCTTGGCGCGAGTGCCTGCCTTCGGAGCCTCGGAGTTGCGCGCCCACTCGCGGTCGGCCTTGTCGGGGTCGATGGTGCCGTCCACCTCGGGCGCGATGCGCCCTGTGCGAATCGCCTTGTGAACGGCCGTGTCGGTCACGCCCCGGTGGCGGGCGTAAGCCCGAATCGAGATTCCCATTGCCCTCTTCGATCAATTCATTGTCGGTCCTTCGGAATCCGCTTGGCTTCCATCGAGAACAGCGTGTTCATACGTCCATCGCCAACCCCATCGAAGGACACCGATATGAGCAAGCTCGAAACCCTCCTCACCCAGATCGCCCAGCAACACCTCGGGATCGAGACGCTGCAGACACGCAGGTCCGACAGCCTCGACTTCCACGACGTGGCGGTCTGGTGCGTACGAGACGCCCTCGAGGCCGCCTTCAAGGCCGGGGTCGAGGAGGGCCGCAAGGCCGCCATGTCGGACAAGGCCAACAGCTGATCAGCAACCCCGGAACACCAGCAGGAAGCGCTTGGCTTCACCGACGAACAGCGCGTTCATCACGCCACCCCGAACCATCCCATCGAAAGGACGAACGATGAACACCACGACCCCCGACACCCTGGCCACCAAGCTCGCCGAGGCTGCGTTGACGGTGCTGGTACGCACCTGCCGCCAGGAAGTCGCCGCCGCCAGCCGCGACGACCTCGAAGCAGCCTGCGCCGCCATGCGCGCCAAGAGCCGCACGGTGATGGAGCAACTGCTCGACGACGCCCGTGCGGCGCCCTGGGTGGCCGAAGCCGCCTTCCACGCCGCCGCGCTCGATCTCGCGCAGGCCGGTATCGCCGAGTTGCGCAAGAGCTGACGCGAAGTGCGAAGCCAAGCAGAAGGCGCTTGGCTTCACCGGCAAACAGCGCGTTCATCACGTCACCCGATCAACCCTGCAAGGAGCAAGAGATGACCACCTGCCAACTGACCCCCGCCCAGTACGCAATCCTGGCCTACGCCCTCGAACACAACGACGGCAAGATCGTCTGGTTCCCCGACAACATCAAAGGCGGCGCCCGTAAGAAGGTTCTCGACGGCTTGCTCAACCGCGCACTGATCACCACCGACGGCACCGACTGGTTCGTCGCCGCCGAGGGCTACGACGCGATGGGACGCGAGCGCCCCGCACCCGCGCCTCCGGAAGCTGACCCCGAAATCGAGGCAGCCGTAGCCGCCGCCGAAGCTACGTGGGCGAAGGAGCGCGCGGACACCAAGCCGCGCACCCGCGAGAACAGCAAGCAGGCCCAGGTGATTGCGATGCTGCGCCGCCCCGAGGGCAGCACCGTTCGCCAGATCTGCGATGCCACCGGCTGGCAGGCGCACACCGTGCGCGGCACCTTCGCCGGCGCCTTCAAGAAGAAGCTCGGTCTGTGCATCGTCTCGGACAAGCCGCAGGGTGGCGAACGGGTCTATCGAATCGCCTGATCAGAAAGATCGAAGAAGAGGCCGAGCCGCGCTTGGCTTCTCCATCGAACAGCGCGTTACTACGAGCGTCGCAACGATCAACGCCAAGGAGCCCGAGATGAACACCACCCGCCCGATCCCCGCCACCCAGAACGATGCCTGGGGCTTTTGGGGCACGATGAACGAGAAGGCCAACGCCGCCTGGCCCCTGGCGATGACCGCCGTCTCGCACGCCACCGGCCAGCCCCTCGAATCGGTCAGGACCTTCCTCGACAGCCGCCACGGCCGCCACTTCGCGGACGACGTTCAGAACGCGCTGTACCGCGGCCAAGCCCTGGCGGACACGATCAACGCCGCCACCCAGCAGTGGATGGGCTGGACCATCGGGCGCCAGACCAGCAGGGACTACGGCATCCCGCGCGGCATGCCCTACCTGACGGGCTTCGTGATTCACTGCGAGATCGTCGAGGACTCACTGGCGGCCTGATCGAACACCAGGCCATCCGACTCGCGGGTGGCCTGCTGGCCGGTCCAGTCCTGCCAGCGGCGCACGATCACGTCGACGTACTTGGGGTCGAGCTCGATCAGCCGCGCCTGCCGCCCTGACTTCTCGGCGGCGACCAACGTCGTGCCCGAGCCCCCGAACGGGTCGAGCACCACGTTCCCGGGCCGGCTCGAATTGCGGATCGCGCGCTCGACCAGCTCCACCGGCTTCATCGTCGGGTGCAGGTCGTTCTTCTGAGGCTTCTTGATGTTCCAGACGTCGCCCTGGTCGCGGTCTCCGCACCAGTGGCGCTGCGCCCCCTCCGGCCATCCGTACAGGATCGGCTCGTACTGGCGCTGGTAGTCGGCGCGGCCCAGCGTAAAGGTGTTCTTCGCCCAGATGATGAAGGTCGACCATTTGCCACCGGCGGCGCGGAAGGCGGCCTGCAGCACGTCGAGTTCGCTGGAGGACATCGCCACGTAGATGCCGCCCCGGCAGTGGGCGACGGTCGGCGTCAACGCAGCCAGCAGGAAATCGTAGAAGCCGTCACCCAGGTTGTCGTTCAGGATCGCGCGATCCTTGCCGCGCATCTTGTCCTTGGCGCTGTTGGCGTAGTTCACGTTGTACGGCGGGTCGGTGAAGACCATGTCCGCCTGCTCACCTGCCAGCAGTCGCTCGTAGCTCGCCGCCACCGTGGAGTCGCCGCACAGCAGGCGATGACCGCCAAGCAGCCAGACATTGCCCGAGCGCGAGATCGGCGTCTCGGGCACCTCGGGGACGGCATCGTCATCGGTCTGGCCCTCGGCGTCGGGCTCTTCACCCGCCATCAGTTCGGCCAACGCGTCGGCGTCGAAGCCGGTCAGTGCGACGTTGAAGTCGTCGTCGGCCAGCGCAGCGAGTTCGACGCGCAGCATGGCGTCGTCCCAGCCGGCGTTCTCGGCGATGCGGTTGTCTGCGATCACCAGGGCCCGGCGCTGCGTCGGGCTGAGGTGGTCGAGCACCACGACCGGCACCACTTCCAGGCCGAGCTTCTGCGCGGCCGCGAGCCGCCCGTGGCCAGCGACGATCACGCCGTCACTGCCGGCAAGGATCGGATTGGTGAAGCCGAACTCGGCAATCGACGCGGCGATCTGCGCGACCTGCGCTTCCGAGTGCGTGCGCGCGTTGCGTGCGTATGGCAGCAGCTTGGCCGTCGGCCACTGCTCGATCTTGTCGGCGAGCCAGGACGCCGTCATGCCGCCACCTCGGTCGCCGCCAGCCGCTCGGCCGCGACTTCGTCAAAGGACCGACCGGTCGCGAGCAATGTGACTGGCACGTCCGGATGGTTCTGCTGGAAGCGCCGAACGGCGACGTCCACGTACTCCGGCGCGATCTCGACGGTGCGGCAGATGCGACCGGTGCGCTGCGCGGCCAGCATCGTCGTGCCGCTGCCGCCGAAGGGCTCGAACACCAGGTCGCCCTCGTCCGAGTAGGCCTCGATGACGAACTGCGGCAGCGCCACCGGGAACACGGCCGGGTGGTCGATGTCCTGGCCAATCTTGCCCTTGTGGCGCATCACGCGGATCACCGAGTCGGGAATCCGGGTGTCCTGCGTCGGTTGACCTGCATGGGTCCAACCGCCGACCTCGCCCTCCTTGCTGCGCATCGCGGTCGACGAGCCATCGGCGCGCAGATGCGACTCCTGGCCGGCGTGCTTGCAGGGCACGATCTTGTTCGGCTTGCGGCTGGCGCGGTTGAAGTGGAAGACGAACTCGAAGCTCGGGGCGAAGCGGCCCGCCCAGTCGCCGGGCATGCCCGGCCCCTGGTCCCACACGTACCAGGCAAAGCGCCGCCAGCCCTGCGTGCGCATCCAACCGAGCCAGCCGTCCCAGTAGGGCACGAACTCGTTGTCGCGGTGAATGAGGCCGAGGTTGACCAGCACCTGTGCGTCGTCGGCCATCGGCAGCTGGGCGAACACGCCGCGCATCAGCGCATCCCAATCGGCGATGCCGCCGGTCGTGTAGTCGCGCTGGTTGCCATAGGGCGGCGAGGTGAAGCACAGGCGCGCACGCTCGCCCTGCATCAAGGCGGCGACCACTTTGGCGTCGGCGGCGTCGCCGCAGAACAGGCGGTGCGGGCCGAGCGCCCAGACATCGCCAGCGCGAGACACCGGGACCGGCGGGGTCTCCGGGACATCGTCAGCAGCGTCGTCGCCACCTTCTTCCTGCTCGCCGTCGCCGCCCGTCGTCTCATCGGCCAGCAGCGCATCGATCTCGGACTCGTCGAACCCGGTCAACGCCAGGTCGTAGCCCGCATCGGACAGCTCAGCCAACTCCAGCGCCAGCAGTTCCTCGTCCCACCCGGCGTCGAGCGCCAGGCGGTTGTCGGAGATGACGTAGGCGCGCTTCTGTGCCGGCGTCAGGTGGCCCAGCTCGATCACCGGCACCTCGTCGAGGCCGAGCTTGCGCGCGGCGGCGAGCCGTCCATGCCCTGCGATCACGCCGTTGTCACCATCGACCAGCACCGGGCTGGTCCAGCCGTACTCGACGATGCTGGCGGCGATCTTGGCCACCTGCGCGTCGGAGTGGGTCCGTGGATTGCGGGCGTAGGGAATCAGCGTCTCGACCTTGCGGTAGTCGACGTTGAGCATGTTCAGGATCAGGACCTCGAATGAAAGCAGCCCGGACAGGTAAGGAGCCAACCTGTCGCGGGCCGAAGAAATAGAAACGCCTCCGCAAGGGAGGCGTCGGGCCAGTGATGCGATCACTGGCGGGGCTGGATGGGCCGGGGTGCAAACCTGCAAACCCTGCAAACCTGGGTTTGCAGTCGGACGCTAGGCGAATGCCGCGCTCGCGCCCCCCGCATGGCATCTTCGGAAGGAAGGACCCCTTTTGCCTGGGCCGCTGCCGTCCGAGGTCAGCTCTGTCCAGAAGATAGCCGAAATACTACGGCCAACCTACCGGTTTTGTTGCGCAGGCAAAAGCCGCATCTCGCCGCTCACGCCCACTGGTTGCACACCACGCCCTCGCAATTCCGCCAAAACACTACGGCCTCAACCCGAGGCAGTTCAGCCGGTCGGTGACGGTCTGCAGAGCCTTCTGCCAGCGCCGCCACGCCGTCGTGCGGTCGCAGGCGAATCGGATCGTGATGTCGCGCCAGCCGTAGCGCTTGGCGCGCATCCACACGAGGTGGCGCTGCTCGACCTCCAGCCACTGCACCCAGCGCATCGTCTCCAACATCCGGTCTACGGCCTCCGGGCTCGGTGGGAAGGGGCGGTAGACCTTCTCGTCGGCTGCGAAGGCCTCCCACTCCTTGCGAACGAACGCAGGCCACGTGTTGAAGTAGCCCTGCACGCGCACAGGAGGCAGGCGTCGTCCGGTGGTCGCGGCCTCCTCGAAGCGAGCCGCCACATCCTCCATCGTCCAGGTGGTGTGACGGTCAGCCATGACGCAGGCCCCCCTTGCCGTAGAGGCGTTCGCCGATGCGACGAACGAACTCCCGCTCAACGAAGTCCAGCCGCTCGTCGGACTCGTTGACCACGAGGACGTGCTGGTCACGCCAGCCACGTTGCTTCAAAGCCTCGATGTCGACCGGCTCAGGCTGCAGTCGACCCAGGGGGCAACGGTAGGTTGGTGTGGGAATCTTCATCTCACACCTCTTGCGTCTGAACAGCCCAGTGCAGGAGGGCCAGGGCGTCCGCCTCGTTGTCGTCGGCCGGGGCATGGCCACGCTGGCGGACCGACGCGATCATGTCGTCCTTGCCGGCATTGCCTTTGCCGGTCGCGTGCTTCTTGATCGTGCCGACCGGAACGCCCTGGTACGGGATGTTGTGGTGCTCGCACCAGGCGGTGAGGTGCCCCATGAAGCCGCCGTAGGCATGCGCGGCATCGACGCCCGCATGGCGACGCACTTCCTCGAAGAACACCGCATTGATGTGGCCGCTCGCGGACAGCAGTTCAGCGAGCCAGCGCTTGAATCGAAGGAAGCGCATGCCACCGCCCTCGAAGCGCTGCGGCTTGAAGTGCTCGGTGCCGCTGGTGATCGTGCCGTCCAGATGCAGCAGCGCCCATCCGGTGTGTGTGCCCAGGTCCAGGGCCAGGATCGTCGTGTTCATCATTCGCTCCGTTGTGTGGGCGAGTGACGGATGCGACAGGTTCAACGGTTATCTCCCTATCGTGCGTGTACGCCCACGCGTGAGGGGTTAATCACCAGACCTGTCAGATCCGTCACTCGACCGCATGTCAGTCGTCTCGATAGGGGTAGCCGCCGCGATAGGTGTCGCTCGGCGGTCGCGGCCGCAGGCTGATGCCGGCCAGCGCGCGAGCGCCACCGGTCAGGCGGCACTTCTCGAACTTGCGGGTGGCCATCAGCTCGGAGAACCGCTTGACCGAGCCCACGTACTCGCCAGCGCGCTCGGCCCACTCGCGCCAGTCGGCGAACAGCTCGGACACGCCTTCGCGGTGGGTCTTGGCCAGCAGGCACCGTTCTTCGATCCACTGGCCGAGGGCGTCCTCCGCCTCGAAGTACTCCTCGGTGGCCGAGACCACGCAGGCGGGCGGCTTGAGGCCGTCACGCTGCCAGGCCAAGCAGCCATCGACCGCCCAGGCCAGGATGCCGTCGCGCTCGGCCAGCAGCCGCTCGGTGAGTTGTCCATCGCGCCGCTCTGGCGGCACGGTGACCGTGAACGGGATGAGGTGCAGGCGCCGCTTCATCGCCTCGTCGACGTTGCGGATCGACGGCTTGTGGTTGCCCGCGATCACCAACTTGAACTGCGGCACGTACTCGAAGAAGTCCTGGCGCATGAAGCGCGCGGACACCTTGTCGCCGCCCGTGATGGCCTTGACCTTGGACTCGTTCCAGCGCCGGCCCTGCTCGGTTTCGATGGAGGCAACGAAGCGCGCACCGCGCAGCCCAGCCAGATCGGTCGGGTGACGGTCGCCGCGGGCCTCCATGAAGGTGTCCATCGGCGCGCTCGTGGCGTAGTCGCCGAGGATGGTGGCCAGCGTGTTCACGAACACCGACTTGCCGTTGGCGCCGGTGCCGTAGAGGAAGAACAGCGCGTGCGCGCTCGTCGCCCCGGTCAGGCAGTAGCCCACCATGCGCTGCAGGTAGTTCTGCAGATCGGCGTCGCCGCCCGTGACGTCGGCGAGGAAGGACAGCCAGCGCGGGCACGCACCTGCGGGCGTGGCGGTCGCCAGCTTGGTCATCCGGTCGGCGCGGTCGTGCGGACGCAGTCGTCCCGTCCTGAGATCCACCACGCCGCCTGGCGCGTTCAGCGCGAAGAGGTCAGCGTCCCACTCGTCCGAGCTCGCCGCGTGCCGGCGATCTGACCGGGCGAGTCGGTCCACGCCCCCGACCGTGCTGCTGGCCAGCAACTTGGCCGCCAGCCGGTGCGAGTCGACCTTGACCGCCGCCTCGCGACAGATCGAGCGGATCAGGTGGTGAACAAGCAAGGTCTCGTCGGACTGCCAATGCGTGCCGGTCCATACCAGCCACTTGCCCCAGGCCGCGCAGTAGCGCCAGTCGTCGGCGTAGCGCACCGTGAAGGACAGTGCCAGCGCGTCGTCGGTCGCCCACACCGTGGCTTCCTGCGAGCACACCGCGCTGGACGGCTTGATGCACATGCGCGGTCCCGAGCCGAGGAAGGCGTCGACGTCGAAGCTTTCAGCCATCGCGTCGGCCGCGTCCCAGCCATCGGGCTTGTCATCGGGCGGCAGCAGCACGTCGCATGACGCGGCGCCGGCGGCCAACACCGCTTGGGCGGCCGCCATCGCGTAGTCCCAGCCCGGCTTGTCGCGGTCAGGCCAGATCAGCACCGCCTTGCCCTCCAGCGGCGACCAGTCGGTCTTATCCACCGGCGCGTTGGCGCCGTGCATGGCAGTGGTGGCCACGACACCGACGGCGATCAGCGCCTGCGCGCACTTCTCGCCTTCGACCAGGACCGCGTGAGCCGCAGTCGCAAGACCGGGCTGGTTGTAGAGCGGACGGGGCTCGGGCGGCGCCATCTTGCGGCGCTTGGCATCCCAGGGCCGGAACTCCTTCTTGCGCCCGGGCGGGTCGTAGCGGTAGACGACGCCGATCAGGCTGCCGCCGGCATCGAAGTAGTCCCACTTCGCCGTGGCCGGCCCGAGATCGTCAACGGGTGCCGCCTTCTTGCTCGCGCGCGCCGGAACTGCAGGTACGTGCCCGACCAAGTCCGCTGCGTGCTGCAGTACCCGCGGGAAGTCGGTGTGCACGTTCGCGCCCAGCACCACGGCGATCAGGTCGAAGATGTCGCCTCCGTCCCCGGTCGCGCGATCAGTCCACAGCCCGGCCTTCTCGCCTTCGAGCACGACCTCGAGGCTGTCGCCGGGGCTGCCCAGCGCGTCGCCGATCAGGAACTTCCCCCGGCGCTTCTTACCCGCAGGGAACATGGCAAACAGCACCGACTCCAGGCGCGCGAGGAGGTCGGCACGCACTGCATCGCGTTCGGCCGCTGGCGTGGTTGCCTGCGGAGGGTCGATGTCATTGAAGTCCAGCATCGGCTCCCTCTCCGGTGGCCTCGACGCTCACCTGCGTCTGCTGGGCGTTGATCCAGTCCGCAAGCTCGTTCAACTTGAAGCGCACGAGCTTGCCGACCAGGTAGTGGGGCAGGCCGAGCCGGCTCCGTACCTTGGGTTGGGTGAGCCAGTGCATGGGCAGGTTCAGGCACAGCGCCGCCTCGCGCGCATTGACCAGGCGCTCGCCAAGCACCTGGGCCAGTGGTGAATTGCTCATGGCGTGTTTCTCCAGCACCGGTCCTGCCACTGGCACATCCGGCATTCGAAGTGGGTGGAATCGTTGAAGCCGCGCGGCAGCAGTTCGCCCGCGTCGGTGGCCGAGATCACCTTTACGGCGCGGTCCGACATGCGCTGTGCCAGCGCCGCATCGAAGGGCACGAGTTCGGTGTAGATCTCCATCGTGTCGGCGTTGATCGCCGTGAAGATCGCCGGGTGTTCGTGCAGTTCGAGGTAGGCCTGGTAGACCGCCACCTGCGCCGCGTAGATCGGCTTGGCCACGGCGAGACGGTTCTTCTCCAGCTCGCGCCAGGACTTCGAGCCCAGGCACTTGTTCTCCCAAAGCGCCGGGTAGCCGCAGCCATGCCCAAGGTCGGGGCCGGCGACGACGACGCCATCGACGTGCCCCTGGAGCCGCCCGCCGAGTGCGGAGAACCCGAACTGCTCGCCGTCGGCTTTGCGCGTGCGCAGGTCGAAGCCCGCGTCGCGCAGCCACGCCACCATGCAGTCCTCCATGACGTGGCCGCGCTCAAAGATGCGAAGCAGGCGGCCTTGCGTCTCACGGCCCGAGTCGACCGGCGCAAGTGCGAACTCGTACTGCAGCGCGCGCTCGCACGACGCACCCAGTCGCGATCCACCCAGGTACGGCCGCGGCGATTCCTGGGCCCGAGCCCGTTGCATGGCGGCGTCCAGCAGCGCCGTGACCTGGCCCGAGATGCTGGCCGTGGAGTTGAAGTCGATCATGACTTCCCCCCTTCCCGGTCGAGCCAGGGCAGGTCGTCCTCCATGTCGGCGAACGGGCTCACCATCGGGTCGGGCACGGGCGCCATGCCACGCACCGGCGGAAACTTGCTCACCTCGTGGTGCTCGACCATCGCCTCCGTGTAGCAGGTGACGATGGCGTCGATCACCTGAAGCGCCTCGGCTTCGGAGTAGTCGCCCAGGGGCTTGGTGAATCCGATCTCGCCCGCAGCGTCGCCGAAGGCCTTGAGGCACTTCTTCATCGTGGCCAGCTCGACATCAGACGGGTCGATCATCGTGACCCCCTTGATGTCGGTGCGTCCTTCTCGGACCCGCAGCCAGTTGCCGTACAGCGTATGGAAGGTGTCCTGGCAGCGGCGCGAGCAGAACACCCAGTCGATGGGGTAGCGCAGGGGATCGCCCACACCGTGTCGGTTGTCGGTGTGGCCGAATCCCCGGGCCTGACGTCTGCAGACCCAGCATTTCACGCCACCTCCCCGTCGATGCGCCGATGCACATGGCGGGACTCGTGCTTCAGAACATCGTCGCGGCGATAGCGAACGCGACCGCCCAACCTGATGTATGACGGGCCTGCACCGAGACTGCGCCAGCGCTCCAACGTCTTTTCGCTGAGCCCCCAGCGGGCGGCGAGGTCGCGTGGACTGAGGAGTTCCAGCTGATCGGTCTGAGCGTGGTGGGGAACCGTTACCTTCATGGTGCCCACCTCACTGAGCCCAGGCGGGCTTGCCCGGGATGGCGGGACGCGCGGCCTGCGGCGCCGGGGCGGCCACACGCGGCTGCGGCGGGGCGACCGCGGCGCTGGCGGCGGCACCGGCGACCTGCAGGTAGTCGGTCTGGTCAGGCTCGACGGCCATCTTCACGACGTTGCGCAGGTCACCGCGACCGTCCTTCTCGACGTCGATGCGCGCGACGAACTCCAGGCCGTCGAGTTCATGGAAGCCCTGGATGCGGCGAGCGGCCGCGGCCTGGGGCGAGTTGTCCTGTGGGCGGACGTTGCGCGCGCTGTTGAGCGCCGCACGGAGGAAGGTCCGCCCCATGTTTCCCCAGGCCGGGCCCTTCGGGCTGTGCAGGCCGACGTTGGACCAGAGCTTGCGGCGTGCGAATTCGCCCTCCAGCACCACGAACTCGCAGGCCAGGTAGACCGAGCCGGTGTCGAAGCTCTGCGTGGCGTAACCACCGGTCCAGCCCTGGGCCGCGTCGTCGTGGCCACCGGGCTTGATCGTCATGCGCACCTTGGCCACCGTGCCCTTGGGGATCAGGTCGAAGTGCTGCTGCTGTTCGGCGTCGTTGAAATCGTTCCATGCGGACATGGCTTACTCCTTGGATGTCTGGGGTTGGGTGGCGGCGGCGCACTTCTGGATCAGCGCGCGCAGGTCGGGTGGCTCCAGCAGGTCGAGCTGGCCGGAGCGGTCCTTGGCCGGGTAGCCGCAGGGATTCAGGGTGTGGGTGACGAAGGCGCGGTACGGACTGCCGTCCTCGGCCTTGATCTCGGCGAGCGTCACGACCTCGTCGACGATGCCGGGCAGCTCGGCGGCGGTCTTGGCGCCCTCGATCTGCGGCACGAACACCTTGCGGTTGAAGTCGTCGATGCGCTCGTCGAGGATGGCCACGAACACCACATGCTTGCCGCGTGCGTGCTGCAGGTGCATCAGCGCGCCCAGCATCTCGGTGCCCAGCAGGCCATAGGCGCCGCGCGTGTCGGGCTTGCCGGTACGCTCCGAGATCGCTTGCGGCTGGGCCTTCGACCAGATCAGCGCCAGTCGTGCGAGCACGGTGATGCTGTCGACGAAGTAGCAGTCGTACTTGGCCAGCTGCGCCGGGTCACCGTAGCGCTCGCACACGTGCCGGTAGTGCGCGTCCGAGAACGGCGCCTCGGGCGGCAATGCCGGGTTGGGGCCGGCCAGGAACACCACCAGATCCCGGAACTCGGGCCAGGTGGTCGGGCGCACGCAGTCGCCGCGCCAGTCCTTGACCGCGAGGTCGCCTGCCTCCAGGTCCACGAACAGTGTCGAGGCCTCGGGCAAGGTCTTGAGCTGGGTCGTCTTGCCGATGCCGCTCTTGCCCAGCAGCACCAGCTTGACGCCCTTCTTCTCGCGCAGCCGCTGGTCGGCGGTGATGATCGGGAGCGCCATCACGCCACCTCCTTCAGCTGCTCGGCGACGGCCGGGTTCCAGAGGATCTGGTAGCCGCTGTGACCGTTGCGGGAGAACGGCATGGCCTCGGCCCACTGCTCACCGGCCTCGGACAGTTCCCACTCGTCGCGCTCGTTGCGGAACTGCAGGCCGTGATCAGCCAGGAGCCGATTGGTGGCCTTGGCCGACAGGCCGAGCGACTTGCCGAGTTGCGTGGCATTGAGCGCACAGATCGGCGCGTTTGCCGCCGGCAGCGCCCGGCGCAGTGTCTCGATGACCAGACCGGTGTTCTCTTGGATGCAGGTGAGCGTCGCCGCCATCGCAATGCCGGCCTTGACGCCCGGCACCCTGGCGACGGCATCACCGATCAGCAGGATCGACGAGACGCGGTCCTGGGTCGGCGCGGAAAGCACCGGCTGCACGCCAGCCACCGCGAAGGCGCCGGTCTTGCGGATCGCGGGCAGCACTTCGCCGGTCACCCAACGCTTGAAACGCTTGGCCGCGTCCTTGGTGCTGCCCAGGATGAGGGCGTAGAGCCCGGACTCGTTGACGTGGTTGGCCCGCTGCGGGCGGCCGAGTGCATCGGTGATCTCCAGTTTCTGGAGGTCATCGCCATCGACGTGGGACTTCAGCGCCTGGGACGGATTGCCCAGTTCCAGCGCCTCGCAGACGTCGCTGGCCTTGAACCAGGGCTGGCCGCCGTCATCGACCTGCACCCGCACGGCGTGCGTCTCGAACTGGAAGGGGATGATCGCGGACATGGTCACGCCTCCTCGGTGAAGGTCAGCCGGAACGACGGCTTGCCGTGCTTGACGGTGCGGGCGGCCTCGAACTGCGAGCGCAGTGCGGTGGGCCAGTTGTTGAAGCGCGACTCGGGCACGCTGAACTCGACATCGAGGTAGTCCTCGACCCGTTCGCCGGAGGCGGCGATGCGCTGGGCGATAGCGGCCAGCTGCGGCTGATCCCAGGACACGCGCTTGGGCTGGTCGGCCGTGACGCGCAGCGGACCGTCGCTGAAATGGACGGTGCCGAAGTCCTTGCCCGAATCGGCGCGGGCTGCGCGCTCCAGTTCGCCGAAGCGGCGGACCAGCGCGGCGTCCAGCTTGGACTTGGCCTGCTTGGTCCAGTCCTGCAACTGCTCCAGGTGGTGCTGGACCTCGGCCAGTTGGTCAGGAGGCAGCGCCTCCAGTTGCGCCACCGACATCTCGGTGAGCTGGGCGGGGTAGATGGTGAGATCGCTCATCGTTTCCCCCTTCAGCGCACGGCGCGCTCAGACGTCGAGTCGTGCAGGGCGTAGTGCTCGAAGTCGACGACGGCGTCGAGCGGATAGCTGACGCGCTTCGACAACTTCAGGTAGCGGGGCCCGCGACCTTCGCTGCGCCAGCGCTGCAGGGTCTTGGGGCTGACGCCCCAGCGCTGCGCGAGCTCGATCTCCGTCAGGACCCGACGGTCGCTGGGGGAGAGACTGTTGATCGCCTGGTGGGGCGACCGGGGAATGGTGCTTGCCGTTGTCGGCATGGAAGCCTCCTATGACGCTGTTGAGGAACAGGTGTCATTGCAGGCTTCGGGTGGCGAACTTAGGAGGGACGCAATGGCGAACCACGCCGGAACTTCTGGTTCGCCAATGCACCGGCACAAAAGAGAAGGGCGAGCACTTGGCTCGCCCCAGGCATGGGTTCGGATCAGCCGCGCGCGATCACGCCTCGTGGAGTGCGTCGATCAACGGGCAGCGAACACGGCCGCGCTTTGACTCGCAGCGCTGTACCAAGTCCGACAAGGCGACTTCGATGCGCTGCAGATCGGCAATCCGAGTGCGCACGTCATCGAGCTTCTTTCGCCCCCGCTCGCGCGCTTGCTCGCACTGTGTGCCGTCGTCCAGGCTGAGAAGATCGGCAACTTCGTCAAGGCTGAAACCCAACCTCTGGGCGGACTTGATGAAGCGGACACGGCCGAGTTCCGCCGCGCCGTAGTGCCGGATGCCGCCTTGCGGCCGATCCGGTTCTGGCATCAACCCCTTGCGCTGGTAGAAGCGGACGGTTTCGACATTGACGCCGGCTGCGCGCGCGAGAGTGCCAATCGTCATCGACTCGCGGTCGGCAGAGATATTCATGTACTTGACTCCGTACTTAGGTACGGACTTAAGCTTAAGCGGTGAACAAAGATTCCTCAACCACACAAGGGAATGGTGGAGATGGCCGCGTCGCGCTCGCGACTGGGTTCGTCACTGCGATCCTGGCTTCGACCTGCTGTCTCGGGCCGCTGGTGCTGATCACTCTTGGCTTCTCGGGTGCGTGGATCAGCAACCTGACCGTGCTGGAACCGTACCGCCCGATCTTCATCGGCGCGGCGCTCGTTGCGCTGTTGCTCGCTGCGCGCCGAATCTGGGCGAAATCGCCGACATGCGAGCCTGGCCAGGTTTGCGCAGTGCCCCGCGTCCAGCGTGGCTACAAGCTACTGTTTGGGATCGTGGTCGCTCTGGTGATCGTTGCGCTCGGCTTTCCCCTGGTCGCGCCCTGGTTCTACTGATTGGAGATTCTCATGAAACGAATGCTGGTGTGGCCTTGCTTCGCGTTCGCAATGGCCTTGAGCGGTCCGGTTGCTGCGGGAACCAAGACCGTCACCTTGTCGGTGCCGGGGATGGATTGCGCCGCCTGCCCGATCACGGTGAAGAAGGCGCTCGGCAAGGTACCGGGTGTGGCCAAGACGGACGTGAATTTCGACAAGCGACAGGCGGCCGTGACCTTTGACGATGCTCGAACCAACGTTGACGCGCTGATGCGAGCGACCAAGGACGCAGGCTACCGGTCGACCGTGGTCGGGAACGTCCAGTGAGCACCGTCGTCCTGCAGTCAACACTGACCTGCCCGTCGTGCGGGCATGCCAAGGTCGAAACCATGCCCACCGACGCCTGCCAATGGTTCTACGAGTGCGAGGCCTGTCACACCGTGCTCAAACCAAAGCCGGGCGACTGCTGCGTCTACTGCTCATACGGCACCGTGCCCTGTCCGCCGATCCAGGAGCGAGGGCACGGCAGTTGTTGCGCTGGCTGAGCTCCGCCGCTACGCAGCGGTAACGCCCAACAGCTTGCGCTGCTCGGCCCAGTCACGGGGCAGCAGTTCGTGGCGGCCGCGCAGCACCTGCAAGTTCAGGTGCCGGGGCTGTCGACCATCGAGGATGGCCTCGATGATGTCGGGCGCCAGCATGGTGAGCCGCAGCACCTCTGCCACCCAGCCAGGCTCCAGCTTCAGCGTCCGCGCGAGATCTGTGGCGGTCGGGTAGCGACCCTCGTCGAGCAGGCGCTTCCAGTAGAAGGCCTTGCCCAAGGTCTTGATCATCGGGACGTCGAGCCCGCCCGATGCCCGAGCGGCTTCCCCGGCCGTCGGAGGAATGAGCAGCTTGCGGTTCTGCCGGCGCTTGATCGTCAGCGGGACCAGGGTCACGCGCTGCTGGCCGCTGACGTAGCTGCGTGTGTCGGTGCCGACCTCGATGCGCACGGTGAGAAGGCGCGGATTGCCGGCAGGGGCGTCATTCTCTTCGGTCATGCCAGGGCCTCCTCCTGCATGTCGCCGGCCTCCTCGACGAGGGGGTGCTCGGCGACGTCCGGGCCGAGGCCAATCCACCCATCGTCTCGCCAGTGGATGTCGATGCCTTGTTCGTGCATCTGCACGCGCTCGATCAGCAGGCGGGTCAGCCGCTGCTGCTCGGCCGGGAACAGCTGCTCCCACACAGCGCCGATGCGCTGCATCGCCACGACCACCTGCGCCTCGTCGAGTGCCGCGCCGGCCGGATGTCGCTGGCACGCACGCCATGTGCCGATCAGCACCTCCGGCGCCGACAGCGCCTCGTGGATCTGGGCCAGCACCGCGTTCTCGATCTCGGCGGCCGGCAGGTGCCCGACATCGGGCACGCCTGGCGACAGGGTGGCGCCGGCGTTGCGGCGCTTGTGAAGGTAGGGGACGTAGTAGCGGTACGTCCGCCCGTTCTTCTTCTTGACGAAGGTGTGCAGCATGCGCTGGCCATCGGGCGCGAAGAGCAGCCCGGCCAGGAGGGCTGGGTGCTTGGCGCGGTGCTCACGCGGCGCCTGCTTGCGGCGTTCGACGAAGGCGTGTGCGGCGTCCCACAGCGCTTGCGGCACGATGGCCTCGTGCTGGGCGGTGAACCACGTGCCCTTGTTGCGGATCTCCCCCACGTAGATGCGGTTGCGCAGCATGGCGAAGATGTACTGCTGATCAATGGGCCGACCAGTCCTCTGCCGGCCATCCTGCGTTACCCAAGCCTTGGTGGTGTGTCCCTCGACGGCCATCTCGCGCACGAGACGTGCGGCCGAGCCGTGTTCGGCATAGCGCCTGAAGAGATCGCGCACCAAGGCGGCCTCGCGTTCGTTGACGATCAACTTGCGCTCGACGACGTCGTAGCCCAGCGGCGGCATCCCGCCCATCCACATGCCCTTGGCCTTGCTGGCCGCGATCTTGTCGCGGATGCGCTCGCCGGTGACCTCGCGCTCGAACTGGGCGAACGACAGCAGGATGTTGAGCGTGAGCCGCCCCATCGACGTCGTCGTGTTGAACTGCTGCGTGACCGAGACGAAGGACACGCCATTGCGGTCGAAGACTTCCACCAGCTTGGCGAAGTCGGGCAGGCTGCGCGTCAGGCGGTCGATCTTGTAGACGACGATGATGTCGACCCGCCCGGCCTCGATGTCCGCCAACAGACGCTTGAGTGCCGGCCGGTCCACGTTGCCGCCCGAGTAACCACCGTCGTCGTAGCCATCATTGACGGCGATCCACCCTTCGTGGCGCTGGCTGGCGATGTAGGCCAGCCCGGCATCACGCTGCGCCTCGAGGCTGTTGTATTCCTGGTCGAGCCCTTCGTCGGTGGACTTGCGCGTGTAGACGGCGCAGCGCTTCTTCGCCGTGATCGGGTTCACCGGAGTCCCCGGTTGTCGGTTCGTCCTCATGCTGGCTCCTTCTTCTTGTCCCCGGACTTCAGGCCGAAGAACACGGGCCCGGACCAGTGCGTGCCGGTGATGTGGCGCGCAACCGCGGACAGGCTCTTGAATCGCTGACCCCGGTAGTCGAAATCGAAGGGGCCGCGCACCAGGATGCGGTGCTCGATGTCGTCGTACATGCGCGTCAGCACGGTGCCCGGCAGCAGACGGTTGGCGTCACGGCGAAGCTGCCGGGGCAGGATTCCCGTCTCGCCGATCTCCTCCAGCTTGCGGCGCACCGAGGGTTTGAGCCCGCCGAGGGCGCGCTCCTGGATCTTGTAGGCCAGCCGGCTCTCCAGCCAGGTGCGGTGGTGGTGGTTCGGGCGTTCGTCAAAGTGCTCGTCCCACAACGCCCAAAGGCTGTCCATCGGCAGGTGCGGAAGCTGGGCAATGCGGGCGGTGATGGCGGCCGCTTCGGTGTGAGGTGTGTGTGCCGTCATGGGCGAACTCCGTTGTCGTGATCCGGGTTCGCATTCACGCGCTCCTGGCCGACGAAGCCAAGGCCAACCGCGTCGCTGTCGGCGGCGATTGAAATATCGGACGGTGGCTGGTGCTGACCGCGCAGCCGCAAGAGTGCGGCGGCCAGCAGATCGACAACTTCTTGATGCGCGTGCCGTGGCCGGTCAGCGGCAGGAGAGAGGGAGACGGGTTCGGGTTCGTGCATGGCAAGCGTTCCTATGGAAAACGCTTGTCATGCTAGGAATCGAGGGGACTCCGCGTAACGTGTTTCGGCGGGAATGCGGGTGCAGGCGAGGGACGCTGCAGATCCCCGAAGTCCTTATCCGCCCTCCCTCCCAACAGCGATTCTTGTTCGTAGAAATCGAATCGTGTGTTCATCCGAGCGATGTGTTCGTATTGCCTTGCTTGCTGTTGTCGTTTGTACGATATATGATTGCACCATGCCGAACGCCGAAGAACTCCTCCAAGCCGCCCTAGCCGCCCCCGAGAAAGGGGAGAACGATCTCCAGGAGCTGCTTGGCCCCATCAGTGCCCTGCGGGCCAAGAACTACTCATGGCGGGAGATCTCGGCGTGGTTTGCCGAGCGGGGTGTCGAGGTCGATCACGCCCGCTTGTACCGGGCCTTCACCAAACACCTCGCAGCGGTCATCAACGTGCCGCCGGCCGAGAAGTACGCCGAAGCCCTACGCGGGCTGAAGATGACGGCCGCGCAGAAGGCGATGTTGAAGTTCCACTTCTACGCGCCGAATCGGACAGTCACGTACACCGAGTTGGCCAAGGCGGCCGGCAAGAGCGACTACAGGGTTGCGAACACGGAGTACGGGAACCTGGGCGCGGCTATTGGCAAGAAGACCGGGTTCGAGTTCCCGATGGCGCCCAAGCGGAGCAAACCGTTCTACAGCGGAGCCCTCGGCATCGATGCGCCGCGGGGCCCGAGCAACGAGTACCGCCTGATGATGCATCACGAGCTCGCCAAGGCCATCGAAACGCTTGAGCTATTCGACTGAGGTTCGGATAGCAGCGCGTTCTGCAACCCATAGGAGACGACGTCATGACGTTCAACGTCGACAAGGAAGTACAGGACTTCGGTCCTTACAAACTGGTGATTCGGCAGCCCAAGGGCGCGAGGGCGTACTCCGTGCTGTGGCGAGGCGGCGAGAAGCTGGCTTATGCCGAGGCCGAGTCAAGAGAGGCGGCGTTCAACGAAATGCTGCGTCTCCTCGGTATTCGCCAACTGGAGCTCGCGCAGGCGCAAGGCAACAAGCCGCTCAGCGCCGAACAAGTGGCGACGACCTTCCGCTATCTGTGGGGCTTCCTCACGGGGTCGCAGCAGAGGATGCTTCAAGCCCTCCACCGGGCGCCCCAGCGGGAAATGACGGTACCGGCACTGGCCGAAGTCGTCGGATTCCGGGGCCACAGTGGCGTGAACCTGTGGCTCGGGCTCGCCGGTGCGATGTTCGCCAACGAGTGCCCTCGCGCGGAGGGCGAGATGCTGTATCGCGAAGACGGCACCCCGGTGATGACATCTTGGTTCGCGCTGTGGGACGATCCCAGAAGCGTGTGGACTATGCGGCCCGAGGTCGCTGACGGCATGCGTGAGGCCGAGTGCATCGCGTCGTGAGCCGATGGAACTCGACGCGCCCCTGCGCCAGTTGGGCTACGAATCCTTGGGCCGATACCAAGCAGCGCGCCGCCCATCGACATCCCGGTACCGAAGCTCGAACAGGCGGGACTCATGAACCACCTGCCGCCAACTGCTGCACCCGTACTTGCCGGGAAGTTGCTCGGGGTGCCGCTCGGCAATCCAGCGCCCAGCCGATGCGACGGGCGTCCAGCCGTCGACGGCCAACGCTCCAGCAGCTTCACGCAGCACGCGGACGATTCCCGCTGCAGGCCAGTCCACGGTGCCATCGGGAGCGATGCCGTTGGCTACCAGGTCGTGGAACGCATCTGACTGGACGAACTCTGCAGTCAGGCGCCGGGCCTGATCCATGTGTTCCGCCCATCCCCGGAGTTGCTCGAAGTGTTCATCGATGCGGCTGTAGGCGGCAAGCAGCGCATCATTCGCGCCACGACATCCGTCCAGACTCCACAGGTTGTGCTGATTGATGAAGTGGTGCACCAGGTTGTTCCGCAGCAGCACCAGTTCCTTCAGATCGGCCTCCGTCCGTGCGTAGTCCTCAGCGGACATGCTCATGGACGTCCGCATCCTGAACGACATGACGTCGTTGGGTGCCTTGTCTTCGACCTCGCCGGAATTCTCGACTTCGTCGGTCACGACGTACGACCCGACGAAATAACCAACGAGGGTGCCAAGCGTCTTCGTGGCGGTGTCAGCAATGCGCTCCGCACGGATCGACTCCAGAGCATGGGCCGGTCCAGCGATGTCGTGATGCGCCACGATGGCCTTGATCAGGTGCTCGTACTGCTGCAAACGAAGTAGGCAGCGGCCGAGAAGCCGCTGAACCTCGCGCTGAGAGGCCTGCAGTTCGCCGTCAACGGGTGGTGTCGTCATGGCATCGATCCGCGGCGCCTACCGAGTCGGCAACTGACCGTTCGACACGAACTGGTCGTAGCTGTCGAAGCTCTCGCCCTCCTGCCATGACTGATCCCAGGGGCGCGGCTCCGCACCTTCGAGCATCAGCAGGGTCAGCACGCGATCACGCGCGCCGTAGCTGTGCTTGAACTCGCGCAGCTTCATGTAGGGCGCTTCCTCGGCGCACCACGTCGAGGCCGGAAGCTCGATACCGTCCCACGCCTGTGCGACGCTTTCGTCTGCCGCCAGGGTGCCAGGCAGCGGCTCCTGCGGGTCGGAGGTTCGCCGGATGCGGGCGCGCGTGCGCACCGCGCTCTTGCTGCGCCACTCGTACTTGAGGAAGCCGTTGTCCCAGTGCAGCAGGATCGCGCGCTGGTCCGTGTACTTGATGAACCGGATGCACAGCGCCTCGAAGGACACCTCGAATGTCTTCGCCAGATCGCTCAACACCTTGAGGTCGATGCGGCGGTTGGCGATGGCGTCGCGCAGCACGTCGCCGGGCATCAGGATGTTGCTGGCGAATTCGTCGGCTTCCCGTTCGATGACGGCGGCGGTGTCGAGGCCGAAGTGGACTGACTCCTTGTCGCAGCGAAAGGACCCTTGTCGGGCTCGATGCAGGACGAAGTGTCCAAGCTCGTGCGCAATGGTGAACCGACGCCGCTCAGGCCCAGCCTCCGGGTTGACGAAGATCCCCCATTCGGCGGCGTCCTTCGGATTGCGCACCAGCATGCCCTCGCAGTTCGCGACCGGCGAAGGCATCGGCGGCTTGATGACGCGCACGTCCTTGCCGAGAGGGCTGCCGGGCAAGCCTTCACGAACCTGATCCAGGTCGACACGCACCACGGCCTGGCCGTGCGCCGCCCGCAGCCACTTCAGGATCGTGGCGGCGGCGGTGAAGCCGTTGAGTGGTGCGCCGCTGCTCACGCCTTGCCGGCCTCGTCCTTGCGCGACCCGAACATCAGATCGAGCGCTTGCCGGTAGCGCTGCTTCTCCTCGTCCGTCATGCCGGCGTACTCGCGGAAGAACTGGACGTCCTCGGGACTGGCCTGGGGCACCTTGTCCAGGGTGTCGCCCATCACGTCCTCCATCGTCACGCCCAGCACCTTGGCCAGCGCGTGAACCCGTTCGGCCGAGGGGCGTTGCCCCTCCTTCATCTCCAGTTCCCAGATGTAGGCCTTGGTGCAGCCGACCGCGTCGGCTACCTGCTGCAAGGTCAGCTTCTTCGCCTCGCGCAAGCGCCGCAGGCGTAATCCAAACGCCGAAGCCATGGCGATGTCCCCGTCTCGAATGAACAGTCAGTGTATGAAACCAAGACTGGCAGTATAGCCACGAGATACCAAAGAGCGCTAGATGTGCCCCGTTGATTGACAAGCGGAAATGAGCGGGACAGAATCGCGCTGTATCTCGCTGCTTTACTACGGCGGGAGCATTGTTCAGTAACCCGCAGTCGCCGGCTCGCGCACCCGCCTCATCGGTCCGCAGACCTCCGACGCCCCTTCGGAAAGGACCGAGAAGATGAAGAAGACCTTTGTCGACGTGCTGCTTGAGCTGCCGGTGGACACCGCGCTGCGCAACTTCCTGACGGGCCACGGCCTGGCGATGCCCGACGACTTCGCCTGGGATGACACGCCGCCGACCTCGCAGGCGCTGGTGGACGCCATCCGCGCCTGGGCGGACGTTCCCGCCCGGGATCGCCTGATCGGCAACTTGATGGCCAGCGTCCAGCTCGGTGACGGCGCCGGCAAACAGGCCTTGTTCCAGGCCGCCGCCAGCGACGGCGGTGCCCTCATGGGTCTGGTGGCATGCCAGAGCGATGTCCATCGCTCGTTCTGGCTGTACACGAACCACCCGGACCTGTTCGAGCGCGCCTGCGAGTTCGACTACCTGGAGCGCCACGGTACGCAGGCGCAGCAGCACGACCTCGGGGTGAAGCGCCAGCCGCGCACCTCGGATGCCGACCTGGCGGGCCTGCGGCAGGCGATCTCGGCCTTCTACCAGCGTGAATTGCAGTGCGGCGACGGCAGCGCGGCCTACGTCGTTGAGCGCAGCCCCGGCGTCTTCCTGCTGACGGTCCACGTCAAGGATCTGGCCATGCTGCGCCTGGAGTTCGAAGGTGCGACCCTCATGCGCCGCGTCGGCAACCCGAACATCCACATGGTGCTGGAGTACGCCGTCGCCACCGGGGTGGTGCGCACCTTGGTCCGCGGCGGCGCGAAGTACCACCAGATGCTGGTCGATGCGTTCGCGGAGCACCTGCTGGGCGTCAAGGTGGAGCCGCACCGCATCAAGCCGCCGACGCTAGACCTGTCGGTGCTGCGCCTGGGCTTCGAGGTGCCCAAGGCCGTGGCGGACGGTTTCGCCGCCCTGCAGGTGAAGTCGATCTCGGTGCTGAGTCCGGATACCGCCCTGAAGCTGGACTGCACGGCGATGGCGTCCAGTGAGCAGCGCTGCGTCACCGAACTGCTGCAGGCAGCGTTCCCCGGCGAGGACCCGCTGGCCCGCGGCTGGCTGGTCACGGCGGCGCGCATCAACCTGTACTACCCGCCCGAGCTCGGCAAGTCGCGCTCGAAGGTCATCACGGTGGAGGTGACACGCCGCGGCCGCCTGAACCTGCACAAGTTCGACGCGGCCCTTCAGGCGAAACTGGAGGGCTACCTCGTCGACCTGGGCATCCTGCAGGCCGGGCAGACGCTCAGCGCCCAGGAGGCGCCGCCAGAGGCCGGCACGGTGAACCAGCAACCGGTGTACGAGGACTGACCGGTGTCGGCGCATGACGCCTGGGCCCTGGTGTGCCGTCTGTTCGTGGTCGGCACGCCGGTGCTGCGCGCATCGCTGTCGCCCCGCGAAATCAGCGTCTTGCCTGCGCTCGGGCGCGCGGTGCGGCCGGCGGCGCTGGACCAACGATTCGCGCTCTGCCCGTACTGCCAGCAGCACCGAGCGCAGGTTTGGGGTGCCGGTCGCGGCGGGCGCACCTGCCATTGCCCGGAGTGCGGACCAGTGACGGTCGCGGCCGACGACGTGGCCGCGCTGCTGCTGGATGAGGACTGGCTGCGCCAGAAACTGCGTCTCGCGCTGGAGATCGAGAGCCGCGATGGCGTCGACGATCTCGGCGCTGGCGTGTGGCGGCTGGGTGACTCACGACGCTCGCCGGTGCTGCTCGCACGCGAAATCGTTCGTCTGTGGCGCGAGCCGGCGCTGCTGGACCGGGTGCGCGTGGCCGGTGGCGACATCCGGGTGATCACGCCGAAGCCCCGCGAGACGCGTGGTGCCCCCTTCGGGGCGGGCGTGGAATGGCTGGCGCTGGAGGATCGGTTTGCCTTCTACGGCGGCGGCGTCTCGTTCATCGGCGCGCCCGGTGAGCAGAGCCCGGTGCAGGCGGTCGATCCGACGATGCCGGTCCACGGGCCGTTCTCGGACGACTTCAAGTGGGTGACGCTGCCCGGCGAAGAGGGGCACCCGATCCGCTGCACGGACGGGCAGGCTGCCGTCTTTCGGGCGCTGTGGTCGTTCAAGGGCGAGCCTCGGACGTCCGAGCAGGTCATGGGCCGTGCGCGGCTCTCCAGTCAAAAGCCCATCGACGTGTTCAAGGGGAAGAAGTACGCCGAGCCGTTACGTGCCTACCAAGCCCTCGTGACCACGCAGCAGCGCGCAGGGCTTTACTCGATGGCTTGCGCGGCGGCGCCGAACCTCGCGCCGGCCTGATGCGCTGGTCATGCAAGCGCGATGGACAACCGATGGCAGTGACGCACGCGCAAGTCCTGGCCACGAAAGGCAGCCTGCGTGTGCTCCGGCGAAGAAGTTGGCGCAGGTTTTGAGAGAACTGAGAGCAGAAGAGAGTCGAACCGGGCGACTTCAGGGCGCCGGGGCGCCATGGCGTGGCACATGCAGATCGGCGCCGAACTCCGCGTGGTGTCGCGGAACCCGGAAATGGAAACGCCCAACCGATAGAGGTTGGGCGTTGAATGGTGGTGGCCAAGGGCGGAATCGAACCACCGACACAAGGATTTTCAGTCCTCTGCTCTACCAACTGAGCTACTTGGCCATCGAGGGCGCCGGCCAGAGCTACTGCGACACCGCCGCCCGAAAGCCCGCCATTATAACAGAATCCGTCGCCGGGTCGTAGCAGGCGGCGGCCTATAATCGGCGAATGGCTGTAACTCTTGCTTCATCCCGTGTCGAGGTGGCTGTCGTCGGCCGGGGGCCGGTCGGGCTGGCCAGCGCGCTGGCGCTGTCGCAGGCCGGGCTGCAGGTCAACCTGATCGGCGCGCCGCTGCCGGCCGATGACGAACCTTGGGATCTGCGCGTCTATGCGCTGTCGCCGGCCACGCGCGAGCTGCTCGATGCGATCGGGGTCTGGCATGCGCTGGATGCGAGCCGGGTGGCGCCGGTCTACGACATGCGGGTGCATCCGGCGTTCGGCAGCGTGCAGCGCGAGCTGCATCTGAGCGCCTATGAGGGGCGGGTCGAGGCGCTGGCCTGGATCGTCGAGCAGCGCAATCTGGTCGGGGCGCTCGAGCAGGCGCTGCGCTTTGCGCGGCTGCCGGTGTTCGACGACAAGGTGGCGGGGCTCGATACGCACGGCGATCCGCTGGTGGCGGAGCTGCGGCTGGCCGGCGGCCGGCGGCTGCGTGCGCGGCTGGTGGTAGGGGCCGATGGTGCGGCGTCGCGGGTGCGCGAGGCGGCGGGGCTGCAATGGAGCGTCACCGACTATCCGCAGCGGGCGCTGGTGGGGCATTTCGCGACCGAGCGGCCGCATCGGGATGCGGCCTGCCAGTGGTTCGGCCAGGATGGCGTGCTCGCGCTGCTGCCGCTGCCCGGTCCGCTGGGTGAGGCGGGTGGGCGGGTGAGCATGGTCTGGTCGGCGCCGCCGGCGCTGGCTGATTCGCTGCAGGCGATGAGTCCGGCGGCGTTGGGTGAGCGGGTGGCCGCTGCGGCCGGCGGGCTGCTCGGGGCGATGACGCCGATCAGCGGCCTGGCGGCGTTTCCGCTGCGGCTCGGGCGGGCGTCGGCGATGACGGCCTCGCGGGTGGCGCTGGTGGGGGATGCGGCGCATCTGCTGCATCCGCTGGCGGGGCAGGGGATGAACCTGGGCTTCGGCGACGTGGCGGCGCTGGCGCAGACTTTGCGCGGCGCGGCGGCGGCGCGTGATCCGGGCGAGCGGCTGCTGCTGCGCCGCTATGAGCGGGCGCGGGCGGAGCCGGTGGCGGCGATGCGGCTGGTGACGGACGGTCTGCAGCGGCTGTTCGATCCCGCGGGCGGCCGGCTGCCGGGGCTGCTGCGGCCGGTCATCGATCCGGCGGTGGCGTTCGGCTGGGGGGCGGTCGCAAGGTCGGGATGGTTGCGGCGACAATTGGTGGCGCAGGCGATCCGCTGAGCCGGGGCTCGGCGGCGGCTGCGCGGAATGTTTCGATCGAACTTGCAGGAAAGCACATGATGATTCTGTCTGGCCGGCCGCGCCGCGGCGTTCTTCCGTCGGCGCTGCGCGCGCTGACGCTGGCTGCGGTGCTGGCGGCCGTGCCGCTGGCTGGTGGGGCGCAGGGCGCGTCGACGCCGGCGGGCGGGGCGAGCTCCTCGTCATCGGCGTCATCGACGTCCTCGGCGGCCGGTGCGGCGTCGCGGACGGCGTCCGATCCGAACGCGGCACGGCTGAAGGCCGCGCTCGAAGCCTTCCTGGACGGCAAGCATTCCGTCGACGAAGTTCGGCGCACGCCGGTCACCGGGCTGTATGAGGCGCGGATCGGGCACGAGCTGCTGTACATCGACGAGAAGGGCCAGCATCTGATCTTCCAGGGCGAGCTGCACGACATGAAGTCGCGCCGCAACCTGACGCGCGAGCGGATGGATCAGCTGCTGACCATCGATTTCAAGACGCTGCCGCTGAACCTGGCGATCAAGCAGGTGATCGGCAACGGCAAGCGCGCGGTGGCGGTGTTCGAGGATCCGAACTGCGGCTATTGCAAGGCGATGCGCGCGGACCTGCTGAAGGTCACCGATGTCACGATCTACACGTTCCCGCTGGCCTTCCTGGCGGCAGATTCGGAGACCAAGGCGGCCAAGGCGCTGTGTGCGGCCGACAAGGTGCGGGCCTGGAACGAGCTGATGCTGAACAACCGGGTGCCGGGCAATTCGGGCACCTGCGACACGCCGCTGCGGCAGGTGGCCGAGCTGGCGCGCAAGCTGGGCATCAGCGGCACGCCGGTGCTGTTCTTCGAGAACGGCAAGCGGATGGAAGGGCAGCTGCCGCTGGACCGCTTCACGAAGGCGCTGGCCGAGAACTCGAACGGCTAGATCCCATCCTGATTCGGTCCGGACTCGGTCCTGATTCCGGACTGTTGTTGACCCACGTCATGGGCGCCGCCTCGCATTTGCGAAATGATTCATTTAATACGAATCATTTATATCGCGACTGCAGGCAGGGGCATGACGGCTGACGTGCCGTGCCGCTTCTGATCTGAAGGAGGACGGTGATGTCGGACGCGTTGGAACGGGTGGCGCTGCCGTGGAGCCGGCGCTCGATGCTGCGTGGGCTGGCGGGGCTCGCAGGCGGAGCCTTCGTGCCGGCCGCCCTGGCGGCGCCGCGGCGCGCGCAACTCGTTCTGGCGGGGCCGTCGGCCATAGTGTCGGCGCCGCTGATCCATATGGTCGAGAGCGGCGCGCTTGCGTCGCTGGCCGAGCGCGTCGAGTTCACGCCGTGGCGCGATCCCGACCAGTTGCGCGTGATGGCGCTCGAGGGCAAGGCCGATGTGCTGGCGACGCCGACGAATGTGGCGGCCAATCTGCACAATCGCGGCGCGGCGCTGCAGCTGCTGAACGTGGCTGTCTGGGGCGTACTGTGGATCGTCACGCAAGATGAGGAACGGCGCAAGCTGGCGGACTATCGCGGCGAGGAGATCGCGGTGCCGTTCCGCGGCGACATGCCCGACATCGTGCTGCAGCTGCTGGCTGCGCAGCACGGGCTCGACCTGCGCCGCGATCTGCGGCTGCGCTATGTGCCGACGCCGATGGAGGCGATGCAGCTGCTGCTGACGCGGCGCGTGCGGCATGCGCTGCTGGCCGAGCCGGCAGTGTCGATGGCGCTGCGCAAGGCACGGTCGCTGCCGGTAGGGCTGGTGGCGCCGTCGCTGTATCGCGGCGCTGATCTGCAGCAGGCCTGGGGACAGGCCTTCGGGCGTGCGCCTCGCATTCCGCAGGCGGGCATCGTTGCGACGGGCGGCTTGCTGCAGGATGCCGATGCGCTGACGCGGATCCGCGATGCCTACGCCCGCTCGCTCGCCTGGTGCCGTGCCGAGCCGATGGCCTGCGGTCAGTTGATGTCGCGGCACATCGATCTGCTGACGCCGGAGGCCGTCGCCGACTCGATTGCCGTCAGCCAGCTCGAAGCCGTGCCGGCGCGCGATGCGCGGGCCGAGCTGACGCTGTTCTTCGAGCAATTGCAGGGACGCAACGCGGCGCTGATCGGTGGCCGCCTGCCGGCGCCGGCTTTCTACGGATTGCCGGCGGCTTCATAGTCGCGGAACCGGGGCGCTGTCGATGCGCTGGCTTCGTCGTCTGCTCGCGGGTGCGCCCGCCTATCTATGGAGCGGCTGGGGCGCGCTCGCGAGTCTGCTGCTGTTCGTCGCGCTATGGGAGGCGGGCGCCGCGTTCTACGGCGCGCTGCTGCTGCCTGATCCGCTGACGACGTTCGCGACGCTGCGCGATCTCGTGGCGGCCGGCAGTGCCTGGCCCGAGCTGGCGGCGACGGCGCGGCGTTCCTTGCTCGGGCTGGGGCTGGCGATCGGCGTCGGCACGCTGCTCGGGCTGATCGCGGGCCTGTCGATGACGGGCTCGATGATGGCGAGGCCCTGGATCACGCTGCTGCTCGGCATGCCGCCGATCGCATGGCTGGTGCTGGCGCTGCTGTGGTTCGGCGCGGGCGACGGTACGCCGGTGTTCACCGTCTTCGTTGCGACCTTGCCAGTGGTGTTCGCCGGAGCGCTGCAGGGAACGCGGACGCTGGACGGTCATCTGAAGGAGATGGCGCGCGCGTTTCGCCTGCCCTGGGCGATGCGCCTGACCGATCTGTATCTGCCGCACGTACTGGCCTATCTGTTTCCGGCCTGCATCACGGCATTGGGCACCTCGTGGAAGGTCGCGGTGATGGCGGAGCTGCTGGCCACCAGCGACGGCGTGGGCGCGGCGCTGGCGGTGACGCGCGCGCATCTGGACAGCGCGGCGTCGATGGCCTGGATCTGCGCCGTCGTGGGCTGTCTGCTGGCGCTCGAATACGGCCTGCTCGAGCCGATCAAGCGCGAGCTGGAGCGCTGGCGCGAGGCAGGATCGTGAGCCTGCGCGTGCAAGGCCTGAGCCACGCATTCGGGCCGGTCGAGGTGCTGCGCGACATTGCGCTCGAGGTGCCGGCCGGCGCGATCGTGGCGCTGGTCGGCCCGTCGGGCTGCGGCAAGACGACGCTGCTGCATCTGTGCGCGGGCCTGATCGAGCGGCAGCAAGGGACGATAGCCAATCCGTTCGCGACGGCGGCGGTCATGTTCCAGCAGCCGCGGCTGCTGCCCTGGCTGACGACGCGCGAGAACATCGCGATCGGACTGAAGGCGCTCGGTCGCGCGCGGTCCGAGCGGCTGGCGCTGGCGGATGCGGAGGGCGGGGCCATGGGCCTGTCGCCGCAGGCGCTGGCGCAGTATCCGCGCGAGCTGTCGGGCGGCATGCAGAGCCGCGCCGCGCTGGCGCGGGCACTGGTGCTGAGGCCGGACCTGCTGCTGATGGACGAGCCGTTCAGCGCGCTCGACATCGGCCTGAAGAGCCAGCTGCATCAGCTGCTGCTGGCGCGGCAGCGCAGCCGGCGCATGGCCGTGCTGCTGATCACGCACGATCTGGTCGAGGCGATGCGCCTGGCCGATGAGGTGCTGGTCATGGCCGCGGAGCCGGGGCGCATCGTCGCGCGTTTCATGCCGCCGGTGCCGGCGCTCGCGCGCGGCGACGCCGATGTGCATGCGGGCGTCGCCGATCTGCTGCGCGAGGCTTCGGTGCGCTCCGCCTTCGACCTCGCATGAGCGGCCCGCGATGAGTGATCGACGCCTGCTGGCACCGCTGCGGCTCGAACATCCGGTCTGGATGTGCGGCATGCGTCCGTTCTTCCTGCTGGCCGCTCTCTCGGCGCTCGGACTGGTGGCGTGGTGGGGCGCGCTGCTCGGGCTGGGGTTGCCGGTGCCGCGTGTGGCCGGCGGTGCGTTCGTCTGGCATGCGCACGAACTGCTGCTCGGCTTCGGACTGGCCGCGCTGGCCGGCTTCACGCTGACCGCGGTGCCCGAGTTCACGTCGACCGCATCGTTCGCGCCGGTGCAGACCCGGCGGTTGGCGCTGGCGTGGATCATCGGGCGCATCGCGTTCGCGCTGTCCGGGCTCGACGGCATGGCCGGCCGGCTCGCGCTGGTGATCGCGGGCGCCGCGCATCTGGCGCTGCTGCTCGGTCTGGCGGCGATGCTGGCGCCGCGGCTGTGGCGCAGCGAGGGGCGGCGCCATCTGTCGTTCCTGTGGGCGCTGCTGATCGTGGCGGCGCTGGTGGCGGGCTTCTACGTCGACGCGCTGCGCGGCGCGCCGCCGATGCGCTGGCTGCATGCGCTGCTGGGCGCGCTGATGGCCTTGATCGTAGTGGCCATGAGCCGCATCTCGATGCGCATCGTCAATCGCGCGATCGAGTCGGACGGCGGCACGGTGCTGTATCTCGCGCGGCCGCCGCGCCGTCAGCTGGCGCTGCTGTGCATCGCGCTGTACACCGTCTGCGAATTTGCGTGGCCGGCGCATCGGATCGGCGGCTGGCTGGCCTGGGCTGCCGCGGCGGCGCTGCTCAATCTGCTCAATGACTGGCACGCCGTGGGGCGTGCGCTGCGGCGGCGCTGGGTGCTGATGCTGTACCTCGTCTACGTGCTGATGGCGGCGGGCTACGGCCTGATCGGCTGGGCGCTGCTGGCGGACGGCCCGGCCATGGGGGCGGGGCGCCACTTGCTGACGGTCGGCGCGCTGGGGCTGGCCGTCTATGTCGTGATCTGCATCGCGGGCCGCTCGCATTGCGGGCTGCTGCTTGATTTGCGCGCCTGGGCGCCGGCGGGGGCGGTGCTGATCGCGCTCGGCGCGCTGCTGCGCGCGCTCGCGGCGTGGGCCGGGCCCCCGTGGCTGACGGCTGCGGCGCTGAGCTGGTGCCTGGCCTGGGCGCTGCTGCTGGCCTACATGGCGCCGGTGCTGTGGGAGCCGCGCCGTGACGGCGGCCGCGGCTGCGACGGACCGGCTGAGGAGCTGACTGACGTTGCCGCTGGGCCGGTCGCGCCCGATCAGCGCGCCTGCTGAGGCACCGCCGGCTTCAGCAGCCAGATCCGCGCCGGCTGCCGCGTGCGTCCGGCCAGCCGGCCCGCCTCGTCGCCGGTGCCCCAGTAAAGGTCGGCGCGCACGGCGCCGGTGATTGCGGCGCCCCGGTCCTGGCTGACGACGAGGCGGCGCATCGGCCGGCCGTCGTCGGGGTGCGTCGAGTCGAGGAACAGCAGGGCGCCCGGCGGCACGTGTGCGGGATCGGTCGCCACCGATCGCAGCGGCGTCAGCGGCACGCCGAGCGAACCCGGCGGGCCGTCGGCCGACGGCGGCAGCTCGCGAAAGAAGATGTAGCGCGGGTTGCTGTGCATCACCGCTTCGGCCTGCGCCGGATTGGCCCGCAGCCAAGCCTTGATGGCATCGGCATCGACCGCCTCAGCGCTCAGTTCGCCGCGCGCGATCAGTTCGCGTCCAATCGCGTAGTACGGCTGCCCGTTGTGATCCGCATAGCCGACGCGCAGCGTGGAGCCGTCGCGCAGCCGCACGCGGCCGGAGCCTTGCACCTGCACGAAGAAGGCCTCGATCGGATCGTCCAGCCACACCAGCTCCTGGCCGGCCAGCAGGCCCTCGGTCTCGATCTGCTGCCGCGTCGGATACGGGCGCAGTTCGCCGTCGAGGCGGCGCTGACGCAGGCCGTCGGCCGCTACCGCGAGATCCGCCGGGCGCCGATAGAGCGGTACCTGGACAGTCCGCTCGCGCTGCCGGCTGCCGGTCAGGACGGGTTCGTAGTAGCCGGTCAGCAGGCCGGTGCCGCTGCCGCCCTGCGACAGCGGTTCGGCGATGAAGCGCGACGCGATCCAGGCCTTCAGGGCGGTGGGAGGGGGCAGCTCGGCGCACAGCGCGGGCCACGGCTCGGGAGGGCGCCGCAGCGCGCACTGGCGCGACAGCGCGTCGTGCAGCGCGTCCAGCGAGTCTTCGCGCCAGCCGGGCAGTGCATCAGGGGGGATTTCGGCGGTGCTCGAACTCGATGGGGGCGCCGCGCTCGGGGACGGCGCAGCACGCGGAGCGGGGGTCGCACCCGGCGGGGCGGCTGGGGCCGGCGGGGTGGCTTGGGCCGGGAACGGATTCGCGGCGGGTTCGGCCGCAGCGTCCGCGGGCAGCCGGCGAGGCTGCGCGGTGGCGGTGGCGGGGTCGGTAGTGGATGCGGGCGTGGGCGTGGGTGCGGGCGCGGGCGCGGGCGTGGGCGTGGGCGTGGGCGCAGATGCGGGGAGCGGTGCAGATGCGGGCGCCTGCGCGCGTGCGGGGGCGGGAGCGGACGGAGACGTCGGTGCGGATGCGAATGGGGCGGCCGGCGTTGCGGCAGCAGGCTGCGCACCGCTCGTCGCTGCCGCTGACGCCGCCGTCGACGGCGCGCCACGGACCGCGGACGGCACCGTCACCGACGCCGGCCGCGACACCTCGATCGGCGCAGCGGCCCGGTCGACAGCCGCCGGCCCGGTGCAGCCGCCAAGCGCCGCCGCCAATAGCCATGGCAGCCGATGTCCGCATCGCCGCATGCGGCCGCGCTGCCAGTTTAGAATCGGCCCGATCATTCTTCACTCCATGCGCTGCGAGATCGATCGAGATGGCCGATAGCTGGATCCTGTTCGCCGAAGCCGGCGGTATTCTGGCGCTGGTGCTGGTGCTCGTCTGGTGGACGATGCGCGGCAAGAAATAGGCGTCGCGATCGCAAGGCCACGCGCGGTCCCTGCCTGCGATCGATGCGACCGATGCGGCGCAAGACGGCTCAGTGCAGCGTCCGCGGCATGCTGAGCGCGAACTCGGCGATCGGTACCTCGAAGCGGTGGCCGTCTTCGGCGACGCAGAAGTAGCTGCCGCGCATGCTGCCGGTGGGCGTCGCGATCTGGCTGCCGCTGGTGTACTCGAAGCTTTCGCCCGGCTTGAGCAGCGGCTGGTGGCCGACGACGCCGAGCCCCTTCACTTCGATCAGACGGCCGCTTTCGTCGCCGATCAGCCAGTGCCGGCTGATGAGCTGGCTGGCGACGTTGCCGGTATTGGTGATGCGTATCGTGTACGCGAACGCGTATTGCCCGTCGTCGGGTTTCGACTGATCGGGCAGGTACTGGCTCTGTACGTCGATGCGGAATTGATATCGCTTGTCGGACACGGCATTTGCCGGGAGCCGCCGGAGCGGCCCGGATCTCCCTGTCGGGGCGGTTGGCTACAATTCCTATTGTAGACAAAGCCCAATTACCCGCCCACGATCATGTCCCGCGCATTCCGTCTTGCTCCCAGCATTCTGTCGGCCGATTTCGCCCGCCTGGGCGAAGAGGTGCGCGCGGTCGAGGCCGCCGGCGCCGATCTGATCCATTTCGACGTGATGGACAACCATTACGTGCCGAACCTGACGATCGGCCCCATGGTCTGTGAGGCGGTGCGTCCGCACGTGAGCATCCCGATCGACGTGCATCTGATGGTGCGGCCCGTCGATCGCATCATTCCGGACTTCGCGCGCGCCGGCGCGAACCTGATCACCTTCCACCCCGAGGCCTCCGAGCACGTCGACCGCAGCCTGCAGCTGATCCGCGACGGCGGCTGCAAGGCGGGGCTGGTGTTCAATCCGGCCACGCCGCTGCACTACCTCGATCACGTGATGGACAAGCTCGACATCATCCTGCTGATGTCGGTCAACCCGGGATTCGGCGGCCAGAAGTTCATCGCCTCGACGCTGCCCAAGATCCGCGCGGTGCGCGAGCGCATCGACGCGCACGTCGCGGCGGGCGGACAGCCGATCTGGCTGGAGGTCGACGGCGGCGTGAAGATCGACAATATCGCCGAGGTGGCGCGGGCCGGCGCCGATACGTTCGTAGCCGGCTCGGCGGTGTTCGGTGCGCGCGGCGCCGACGGCGGCTACGGTGACGTGATCCGCGCATTCCGCGACGCGCTGGCCGGGGTCTGAATGGCGCCTACCGGGAACGGCGCGCTGCGCGCCGTGCTGCTCGATCTCGACGGCACGCTGCTCGATACGATTCCGGACCTGGCCGCCGCGAGCAACGCGATGCGCGCCGAGCTCGGCTTGACCCCGTTGCCGCAATCGACGCTTGCCACCTATGTCGGCAAGGGCGCCGAGGTGCTCGTGCACCGTGCGCTGACCGAGTCGCTGGACGGGCGCGCCGATCCCGAAGGCTTCGCGCGCGGCATGGCCGCGTTCGAGCGCCACTATGAGCAGATGAACGGCCGCCATGCCTGCCTGTATCCGGGGGTGCGCGAAGGCCTGGATGCGATGCGCGCGCTGGGGCTGCGGCTGGCCTGCGTCACGAACAAGCCGCAGCAGTTCACCGATCCGCTGCTGATGCGCAGCGGCCTGGCCTCGTACTTCGAGCTGACGCTGGGCGGCGACGCGCTGCCGCGCCGCAAGCCCGACCCGCTGCCGCTGCTGCATGCCGCCGAGCGCCTTGGCGCGGCTCCCGCCGAGACGCTGATGATCGGCGATTCGTTCAACGACGCGCAGGCGGCGCGCGCCGCCGGCATGCCGGTGCTGGTGGTGCCGTACGGCTATAACGAAGGACGTCCGGCGGCGACGATAGACGCCGACGGCATCATCGAATCGCTGCCTCGCGCCGTCGACTGGATTCTCGCGCGCGGCAATGCGCGTGCGCGCGAGCGGCGCGAAGGCGATTGACCGGGCGGCGGGGCGGGGGCGATCGCAGAGCGACGGACGGCTAGCGCGTCGATCCGGAGCAGTGCCCGCCGGCCGACGCCTGGCCGCTGCCCATCGCGATGGCCGGCGGCTCGGCGAAGCGGTCGTGCGGCGCCGACCATTGCCGGTCGAGCGCGATGAAGCCGATCAGCGCGGCCCAGAACACGAAGGCGACGGTCTTGCGCGTCACGATGCTCATCCCCTGAAGCCGATGCGCTCGCGCAGCCGTACGCCGAGCAGCGAGCCGGCGAAGGCGCAGGCGAACCAGACCCAGCCGTGCACGCTGCCGGTCGAGATGCCGGAGAAGTACGCGCCGACGTTGCAGCCGAAGGCCAGCCGCGAGCTGTAGCCGAGCACGAAGCCGGCCGCCACGACCCAGCCCCATTGCCGTGCGCTGACCGGCCCGATGCTCGGGCAGGCGGCGTGCCGGCGCCAGGCGAGCAGGAAGCTGCCCAGCAGCAGGCCCAGGTTGGTGACCGAGGTGACGTCGTCGAGCAGCGACCCGGCGATCTGCGCCTGCTGCAGCTCGCGGCCCCAGAACGGATTGCTGCTGAGGTCCACGCCGGCCCAGCTGACGATCTTCGCGCCCCACAGGCCCAGGCCGTAGACGATGCCCCACGGCTGTCCGGCGACGATCAGGTTGAGCACGGCCAGCACGGCCATGACGATCGCCGCGATATAGATGCCGCGGCCCTGCCAGCGGCTGCCGGTGGTGCGCCGCCGCGTCCACAGCAGCGCCGCGATCAGCGACAGCGCGGCGATCTCGAGCAGCAGCGCGGGAAGCGGGCCGAGCAGCGTACCGAGCGAGATGGCGGGCAGCGCGCCGAGTGCGAGCCAGGCATCCAGATGCGCGGCGCCGAGGAAGCTGCCGGCGATGAACGATGGAAAGACCGCCAGGCTGACCGGATGGCCGAGCCCGGCCTTGTACAGCGTGCCCGAGCCGCAGCCGTCGGCGATCTGCATCGCGGCGCCGAACACGAAGGCGCCGATCAGCAGGCTCCACGACAGCGGCGCGGCCGCGCCGCTGAGCTCCGGATAGCCTGCCAGCAGCGGCAGCGACACGGCGGCCGCCAGCCCGATCGCCAGGAACTGGGCCAGCATGCCGGTGGGATCGCGCTGCCTGATCCAGACCCGCCAGCCGGTGGTGAAGCCGAAGGCGGCTCCCGACAGCACGGCGCCGAAGCCGATGCCGATCAGGAACAGCAGCCCCTGCCGCAGTCCGGCCAGCCAGGTGACCGCCAGCCAGCCGGCCAGCACCGCCGCGACGGCCAGCAGGTTGCCGCCGATACGCGCCGCGCGCCCGGTGCCGGGCGGCAGCGCGCCCGCGGGAAGCGCCGGTGTGCTCATGAACCGATGTTCAGCTTGGCGTCGATCAGCAGCTGCTTCAGGCGGCTCGGCACGTTCGACATCGGCAAGCCGGCGCCGGACCAGTCGACCATGGAATCCGGGTACATGGCCACGTTGGGCTGGCCCAGCACCTCGGACAGCACGAACCAGTTGGTCGATGCCCAGTGGCCGGTATTGCAGAACGAGACCGTCTGCGAGCCGTCGGTCGGGGCCACCAGCCCGTGCTGTTGCGCGATGCGGCGGACTTCGTCGGCCGACGGCAGCGTGCTGCGGTTGTTCTCGAACCAGATCGCGTGGCTGACGTTGCGCGCGCCGTCTATCGTGCCCGGCACCTTGGCGGCGACGTGGCGCGTCTCGCCCTGGAAGAAGGCCGCGGGGCGGGCGTCGATCAGCACGCCGGCCTTGTTCTTGACAGCCAGCTCGACTTCCTCGCGCGTGGCGACCAGCCGGTCGTCGATGCGGGCGACGTAGGTCGACGACTTGACAGCGGGCGCGGCGTCGGTGCGCAGCGGCTGGCCCGCGGCCTGCCAGGCCTTGACGCCGCCGTTGAGGATGGACAGCTTGCTGAGCCCGGCCACCTTCAGCGTGTAGTAGACACGCGCGGCGGCGCCGAAATCGGTGGCGTCCTTGCCTTCATGGACGACGACGACTTCGGTGTCGGCGTCCAGGCCCAGCCGCTGCAGCAGCTGCGTCAGGCGCGCGGCTTCGGGCAGCGCGCCGGGATTGTCCTTCGGGCCGCGCCACTGCGAATACGGCGCGGGCAGCGAGCCGGGCAGATGGCCGAGCTCGTACGGCGTCTTGCCGGCCTCGTTCTTGCCGTCGCGGATGTCGAGCACCCGCAGGGCCGGGCTCGACAGCTTGGCCGCCAGTTCCGCCGGTTCGACCAGCGGGCCGGCGAAAGCGGCCGGCAGGCCCAGCGCGAGCGCCGAGGCCAGGATGAAGGATCGGGTGAAGCGGAACATGCGGGCTCCTGCGATGAATGCCTTGAGTCGGGCGCGCAGTCTGCGCACGGGGCGCCCGCGTGTCCAGCACATGCCGCGGCGCGTGTCGATATACCAGGGATGCATAAGCAAGGACATGCCGGTTCGGTTGCAGCGGGGTGGTTGACGAGGGCCCGCGCATCGATGGTATAGTCGCCGTCGCCCGTTTGACGACTGACTCCCGACTCTCATGCGTCCCGTTCAGGAATGGCAATCGGCCCGTGCATGGCGGGCCTTCCGCTGGTGGTGCTGGCGCTGATCGCCTGCTCCCCGGCCGCGCCTGGCAGCTCCGCTGACCGTCCGGCCCGCCGTTCCTGAATCACTCCCTCCGCGCCGCAGGCGCAGACCAGGCCGATACCCGACCCTCAGCGGGCGGCCGTGCAAAGGACGCTTGTCATGACCGAGATCGAATTCAAGGCCATCGCCTCCCAGGGCTACAACCGCATTCCGCTGCTGCTCGAGTGTTTCGCCGACCTCGATACGCCGCTGTCGCTGTACCTGAAGCTGGCGCACAAGCCGAACAGCTTCCTGCTCGAATCGGTGGTGGGCGGCGAACGCTTCGGCCGCTATTCGTTCATCGGCCTGCCGGCGAGCACGCTGATCCGCTCGACCGCCAGCGGCGCCGAAGTGGTGAAGAACGGCGAGGTGATCGAACGCTACGACGGCAATCCGCTGGACTTCGTCGACCAGTACCGCCGCCGCTTCAAGGTCGCGGTGCGGCCGGGGCTGCCGCGCTTCTGCGGCGGTCTGGCCGGCTACTTCGCGTACGACGTGGTGCGCTACATCGAGCCGCGGCTGGCCGGCCGGCCCAAGCCCGATCCGATCGGCGTGCCCGATATCCTGCTGCTGCTGACCGAAGAGCTGGCGATCATCGACAACGTGACCGGCAAGATCTATTTGATGGTCTATGCCGATCCGTCCGAGAACGAGGCCTATCAGCGCGCGCGCAAACGGCTGCGCGATCTCTACGTGCAGCTGTCGCGTCCGGTCGACGTGCCGTCGTTCAAGGCCAGCTATGAGACCGACGTGCGCCGCGATTTCGCGAAGGCCGACTACCTCGCTGCCGTCGACCGCGCCAAGGAATACATCATGGCCGGCGACGTCATGCAGGTGCAGGTCGGCCAGCTGATCAGCAAGCCGTTCCGCGATTCGCCGCTGACGCTGTACCGCGCGCTGCGTTCGATCAATCCGTCGCCGTACATGTACTTCTACAACCTGGGCGGCTTTCACATAGTCGGCGCTTCGCCGGAGATCCTGGTGCGGCAGGAGCAGCAGGCCGACGGCGATCGCGTCACGATCCGGCCGCTGGCCGGCACGCGCAAGCGCGGCAATACGCCGGAGCAGGATGAGGTGCTGGCGCAGGAGCTGCTGTCGGATCCCAAGGAAGTCGCCGAGCACGTCATGCTGATCGACCTGGCGCGCAACGATCTCGGCCGCATCGCCGAGACCGGCAGCGTCAAGGTGACCGACAAGCTGGCGATCGAGAAGTACTCGCACGTGATGCACATCGTGTCGAACGTCGAGGCCAAGCTGAAGCCCGAGATGGGGCCGATGGACGTGCTGCGCGCCACTTTTCCGGCCGGAACGCTGGCCGGCGCGCCGAAGATCCGCGCCATGGAGATCATCGACGAGCTGGAGCCGACCAAGCGCGGCGTGTACGGCGGCGCCTGCGGCTATCTGTCCTTCCTCGGCGATCTGGATCTGGCGATCGCCATTCGCACCGGCGTGGTCAAGGACGGCACGCTTTACGTGCAGGCCGCCGCCGGCGTGGTCGCCGACTCGGTACCCGAAAGCGAATGGCAGGAGACCGAGAACAAGGCCCGTGCCGTGCTGCGCGCGGCCGAGCTGGTGCAGACCGGCCTGGACGCGAACATCTGACGGCGAGCATCTGACGGCGAACGCCTGACTTCCGCGGCAGCGGGCGGTCTCGGCTAAACTGCGCCGGACCACCGCTCAGAAGACAGGAGGAGGCGAGATGACCGCGCCTCAGTCGGGACAGGATACGCCGGCCGACTTCGCGCCCGACGAGGATGCGCCGATCGCATACATGCAGCGTACGCGCAGCTGGTATCTGGGCCTGGGCTACGACAATCCGTATCGCTGGGCGCATTACACCGATGTGCCGTTCACGCCGCTGACGAAGCCGCTGGCGCTGAGCGTCGTGACGCTGATCACGACGGCGGCGCCGTTCCAGCCGGACAAGGGGCCGCAGGGCGCCGGTGCGCCCTATAACGCGGCCGCCAAGTTCTATCACGTGTACTCGGGCAGCAGCGCCGAGGATCACGACCTGCGCATCTCGCATGTCGCGATCGACCGCAAGAACGCCGACATGGAAGACCGCGAGTGCTGGTTTCCGCTGCCGGCGCTGCGGCAGGCCGCTGCGCAGTGCCGCATCGGACGGCTGGCGCCGCGCTTCTTCGGCGCGCCGACCAACCGCAGCCAGCGGCATACGCTGGAGGTCGACGCGCCGGAGATCCTCGCCCAATGCCGTGCCGACGGCGTCGACGCCGCGGTGCTGGTGCCGAACTGCCCGGTCTGTCATCAGACGCTGTCGCTGGTGGCCCGCTATCTCGAGGCGAACGGCATCGCTACCGTGATCATGGCGGCGGCCAAGGACATCGTCGAACACGTCGGCGTGCCGCGCATGCTGTTCTCGGATTTTCCGCTGGGCAATGCCGCCGGACGTCCGCGCGACCCGGCCTCGCAGCGCTTCACGCTGGAGCTGGCGCTGCGCGTGCTCGAATCCGCGCCGGCGGCGCGCACCACGGTGCAGTCGCCGCTGCGCTGGAGCGATTCGTACGAGTGGAAGCTCGACTACTCGAACATCGAGCGCGTGACTCCCGAGGAGCTGCGCCGGCTGCGCGACGAGGCCGAGGCGGCGCGGCTGGCCGCGCGCGAACTGCGGGCGCGTACGCTGGGAGCGGCGTAGAGGGCGGCGGATAGCGGCGCGATTTCCACCCGCGCCGCTTGCTGAGCGGCGTTTGCGCGATTCGGCGCGGCGCGCCTGAGGCTGCCTCAGCCCTTCGCGCGCGACGCTTCGCGCTGCTGCAGCTCGCGCCACATGATCTTGCCGCTGCCGGACTTCGGCAGCGAGTCGACGAACTCGATCAGCCGCGGCGCCTTGTACGCGGCCATCTGTCCGCGGGCCCAGTCGATGATGTCCTGCGCGCTGATCCGGTCGGCATGGGCAGGGTCGAGCACGATCACCGCCTTGACCGTCTCGCCGCGCCGCGCGTCGTGGGCGGCGATGATGCAGACTTCGTGAATCGCCGGATGGCGGTACATGTTCGCTTCCACTTCAGCCGGCCACACCTTGAAGCCCGAGGCGTTGATCATCCGCTTCAGGCGATCGACCATGAAGAAGTAGCCGTCTTCGTCGACGTAGCCGAGATCGCCGGTGCGCAGGAAGCGCCTGCCGTCGATGTCGATGAACGCGTCGCGGGTCGCCTCGGCGTCGCTCCAGTAGCCGAGCATCACCTGCGGGCCGTGCACGATGATCTCGCCGGTCTCGCCGTCGGGTAGCGGCTGCAGCGTGGCCGGATCGATGATGCGCGCATCGACGTCGAACACGGGGATGCCCAGGCACTGCGGCTTGGGTCGGTGCGGCGGATTGATGTGCGTCGCGGCAAACGTCTCGGACATGCCGTAGCCCTCGACGTAGTCGAGACCGGTCAGCGACTTCAGCCTGGCCGCGATCGCCGCCGGCATCGCCGCGCCGCCGCCGCGGATGCGCGACAGGCTGGACAGATCGTATTCGCCCAGCCGCGGATTGGCGACGAAGTCGATGACCATGGTCGAGATCGCCTGCCAGACCGTGACGCGGTAGCGCGCTATGCAGATGGCGGCGGCTTCGCGGTCCCAGCGCGGCAGGATCACCACGGTGGCGCCGAGATAGAGCGGGCCGTTCAGGCCGCCGGCCAGGCCGGTGACGTGGAAATACGGCAGCACCGACAGGTAGACGGCGTCCTGCGTCCCGGCGAACCAGTTGGCGCCGCCGACCAGCGTGCTCATCGAGCTGCGGTGCGTATGCATGCAGCCTTTGGGCCGCCCGGTGGTGCCGGACGTGTACGGCATCACGGCGAGATCGTCGGGCCCGGTGCTCAGCGGGCCCGGCGCGCGTGCGCGGGCAAGCGCATCGTGCCAGGCCGTGACGCCGGCGTCGTCGATCGTGCGGCGTTCGGCGGCGATGAAGTCGGGCAGCGGCAGATCCGTCGGGTGCAGCAGGTAGTCGCTGTAGGTGGCGACGATTGCGTGCCGCAGGCCTGCGCTGTCGACGAGCAGCGGCCGGATCTGCCCGTACAACTCCTGCGCGACGAACACGACGCGGGCGCCGCTGTCGTCGACGTAGTGGCGCAGCTCCTCGGTGGTGTTCATCGGATTCACCGGCACCGCCACCGCGTCCGCGCGCAGGATGCCGTAGAAGGCGAGCATCCACTGCGGGCTGTTCTGCATGTACAGCAGCACGCGGTCACCCGCGCGTACGCCGCATTCATGCTGCAGGAATCCTGCGATGCGTTCGGCCTCGTCCTTGAAGCGGGCGAAGCTGATCGGCGTGTCGTAGAAGATCAGGAACGGTTTGTCCGGATAGCGCAGCGCCGACACCTCGGCGTTGCGGAACAGCTGCGTCTCCGGCAGCGTCAGATGCCGCGGCAGGCCCGGCGGCCAGTGGGCGAAGTGGCGGGACGACATCCGGCTACTTTACCGCGGCTGCGGGCCGCGCGGGTCTCGAGCCTGGCCGGTCCTCCGGCTTCGCCCCCGGCCCGGACTCCGGCGCGGACCTGGCCCGAACCCCGGCCCGAACCCTGGCTGGCCACTGTCCGAATCAGGCCGATCGATGAAACATTCTGAATACGTTTTCATTGCAAAACACCTTTAAAAAATGGGTGTTGACGAAATCAAATGACTACGATTACATTCACGCCCACACCGCTGCCGACCGATTGCCCGGCATGCAGCGGCAATCCGGGGACGCAGGGCAGACCGCCGATGCACGAGGACAGAACGTGAAGTCAGTGACCAGCAAGGACGTGGCGAACGCCGCCGGCGTCTCGCAGGCGACCGTCTCGCGTGTGTTCGCCGACCGCGGCAACGTGCAGCCGGCCACCGCCGAGCAGGTGCGGCGCATCGCCACCGAACTCGGCTACCGGCCCAACGTGATGGCGCGCGCCATGCGCACCAGCCGCTCCGGCACCGTCGGCGTGGTCGTTTCGCGGCTGGCCAATCCGCTGTATCCGCTGATGCTGCAGACGCTGGGCCCGCGCATGGTGGCGGCAGGGCTGCGCATGGTTGTCTGGAGCGTGGACGACGGCGACGAGCGCTTCGCTGTCGACGCCGTGAAGGAGCGCTCGGTCGACGGCGTGCTGATGATGACGGCCACCGCCGAGTCGACGGCGCTGCGGGAAGCGGTCAATTCCGGGCTGCCGGTGGTGCTGATCAATCGCACCGTCGACGGCGTGCCGCTGGATCAGGTCGAATCCGACAATCGCGCCGGCGGTGCGAAGGTGGCCGAGTACTTCGTCGGCGCGGGACGGCGGCGCATCGCGCTGATCAGCGGACCGCAGTCGCCCAGCACGATCCGCAACCGCGAGCAGGGATTCCGCGAGCGACTCGTCGCGCTCGGCGCGCCGCTCGAAGGCACCTTGACGACGTACGTCGACGGCTTCTCGTACCAGCTGGGGCTGGCGGCGGCGACGCGCCTGCTCGAGCTCGCGCATCCGCCCGACGCGATTTTCTGCGCCAACGACGTGCTTGCGCTGGGCGCGCGCGACGCTGCGCGGCGCTTCGGCATGCGCGTGCCCGAGGACCTGTGGCTGGTCGGCTATGACGACATCGACATGGCTTCGTGGGACGCCTACGACCTGACGACCATCCGCCAGCCGCTGGACGAGATGTGCCGCATCGCGGCCGAGCTGCTGGTGGCGCGCATCGGCGGCTCGGCGGCGGCGCCGGGCACGACCGTCGTGCCGAACGATCTGATCATTCGCGGCTCCACCGGACGGCATCCGTTGCCCGGCGCTTCCGGGCCGCGCACCGAGCCGGCGGCCGACAGCGCCGCGCGAAATCAGAGAACCATGAAGAAGAGGAGAGGAACATGACCCTGACGCGATCCGAATTTCTGCGCACCGGCCTGCTGGCGGGCGCCGGGCTGGCACTGTCGCATCCGCTGCGGGCATTGGCGGTGCCGACCAAGCTCAAGGGAACGGTCAACTACCTGACCTATGAATCGCTGCCGACGACGAAGAAAGTGATCGGCGATCTGTTCGCCGAGCTGGAGGCGGCCAATCCGGACCTGAAGATCAAGCCGCTGTTCACGTCGCCCGAGGCCGTGCGCAAGCAAGTGTCGTCGATGCTGCAGAGCGGGACGGCGCCCGACATCGTCAACCTCGACATCGAGGACGCCGTGCTCTATTCGCGAGGCGGCCTGCTTGAACCGATCAGCGAGCTGACGCGCGAGCTGCCCGATGCCTGGCGCGTGCGGCCCGAGCAGCACGACTTCTTTCTGCCGATGGGCGTGAAGTTCACCTACTCGTGGCACAGGACCGATCTGTTCGAGCGGGCCGGCCTGCAGCCGCCCAAGACCTGGGACGAGTACGAGAAGGCGGCGGCCAAGCTGACCGGCGGCGGCCAGTACGGCTGCATCATCAACTCGAACACCAGCGGCGACAATCCGGTCAGCGCGCTGTACAGCTACGCGATGTCGAACGGCGTCACCTTCTTCGACGACAGCGGCGAGCTCGTGTTCGACCAGGGCGAGAACCGCCGCCGGCTCGGCGAGACGCTGGCCTTCCTCGCCAGGATGTCCAAGTATTCGCCCAGCACCACCAACTTCACCTGGGGCGACGTGATGAACGCGTACGCGTCGGGCCGCATCGCCATGGCCGACTACATCGGCGCGCGCTTCTTCTCGGTCGTTTCGCAGAACAATGCGGAGATCGCCAAGGTGACCCGCCCGTTCGTGCAGCCCTATGGCCGCTCGCCGGCCAACCGGCTGTCGGCCGAGGGCTACATGGTCTTCAAAGGTTCGCAGAACACCGCGGCATCGAAGGAGATCATCCGCTTCCTGCGCGACGGCCAACGCTACTACGATTTCCTGTGGTCCATCCCGCTGCACGTGCTGCCGATCTCGAAGCAGGATTTCGAGGGACCGTACCAGGCGAACGACTATGTGAAGCGCCATCCGGACATCACGCGCGTGATCGCCGAGGCCTGGGACGGTTCGCGCAACCCGGTGTTCGATCTGGCCGGCAAGCGGCTGGCCTGGCAGCGCGCCAAGGTCTACACCAGCACCGTCTACAACCGGATGCTGGCCAGCGTGATCCAGGGCGGCACTGCGCCCGACGCCGCGATCACCGAGGCGGCCCGCGCCGCCCGCGCGCTGCTCAGGAACGGCTGACGCCTGCGCAGAGCCGCCCGCGATGCCGTCCGGTAAGCCGCCCGCCATGTCGCGAGTCCGCCACTTCGACTTCATGAGCGCGTCGTTCGTGCTCGTGGCCGTCGTGTTCATCCTCGTGATGATCGTGCCGGTGGCATGGGCGGTCATGCTGGGCTTCACGCACAGCGGGCCGTTCCAGCCGCGGGCCGAATACGCCGGGCTGGAGAACTACCGCCAGGTGCTCGGCGATCCGGCGTTCTGGCGCGCCCTCGGCATCGGTGTGCTGTACGCCGCCGTCACCACCGCGCTGGAGATGGTGCTGGGCGTGGCGGTCGCGATGCTGCTTTTCAAGTCCGGCCGGCCGATCTTCACCAGCCTGTCGCTGCTGCCATACATGATTCCGACGGTGACCACCGCGCTGGTATGGCACTGGATGACGCATGGTCTGTACGGCATCGTCAATCATCTGCTGCTGCAAGGCGGCATCGTCGATGCGCCGGTGGACTTCGCGGGCCACCCGGGATGGGCGTTCGCACTGGTCACGGTGGCCAGCGTCTGGCAGTTCACGCCCTTCGTCATCCTGGTCACGCTGTCTAATCTGGGCACCATCCCGCGCAGCGTCTACGAAGCGGCGCACATAGACGGCGCCAATGTCTGGCAGCAGATCTTCCGCATCACCTTGCCCATCATCCGCGCCTCGCTGCTGCTGGTGCTGCTGCTGCGCGGCATCTGGATGTTCAACCGCTTCGACGTCATCTGGCTGCTGACCGCGGGCGGTCCGCTCGGCGCCACGACGACGCTGCCGATCTACGCCTACGAACGAGCGTTCGGGGACAATACCTACGGGCCGGCGGGCGCGACGTCGACCATCATCTTCGGCATCCTGCTGGTGGTCGGCATCATCTACATGCGGGCCTTCCGGCCGGAACGCGAGGTCGCTCGTGGCTAAGCGGCTCAGTCCCGCGCGCTGGCTGCCGACGGCGCTGCTGCTGCTCTATCTGGTGCCGACGCTGTTTCCGTTCTACTGGATGCTGAAGTCGGCGCTCGGCAAGCCGGCCGATGTCTACAAGCCCTCGCTGGGCATGCACAGTGCGTCGCTGGAGAACTTCGCCAGCCTGCTGTCGAGCACCAACTTCCTGACCAGCGCGAGCAACAGCCTGAAGGTCGCGCTGGCGGCCGCCTTCGTCGTGATGGCCTGCAGCGCGCTCGGCGGCTACGCGCTGGCGCGGATGCGGCTCAAGCGCAAGGGGCTGCTGGCGCAGATCGTGCTGTTCTCGTACATGTTCCCCGAGATCCTGCTCGGCATTCCGTTCTTCGCGGTGTTCCAGAAGATGGGTTTGCTGAATTCGCTGTCGGGCCTGGCCCTGGCGCACGTCACGCTGAGCCTGCCCTTCGGTCTGTGGCTGATGTGGCAGTTCTATCAGTCGCTGCCGATGTCGTACGAGGAGGCCGCGCAGATAGACGGCGCGGGCAAGTTCCAGATCTTCCGCCGCATCATGCTGCCGCTGTCGGTGCCCGCGCTGGCCGCGGTGTTTATCTTCGGCTTCGCGGCGTCGTGGAACGACTACGTGCTCGGGCTGATGCTGATCCGCGACGACCAGATGTTCACGCTGCCGATCGCGATGAGCCTGTTCGTCCAGCAGATGGATCTGAACTGGGCCTTGATTCAGGCCGCCAACGTGCTGCTCGCGCTGCCGGGGCTGCTGCTCGTGCTGTTCGGGCAGAAGTACCTGGTGCGGGGCTTCCAGACCAGCGGCCTGGCGAACTGAGCAGCGACAGAGTAATGGCGCCAAGCGGCAAGACGGTCGAGGAGTCTGTGTGAACACCATTGTCAACGAAGCGGATTACGTCATCGTCGGCGCGGGGTCCGCCGGCTGCGTGCTGGCCAACCGGCTGTCGGCCGACCCCGCCAACCGCGTGCTGCTGCTCGAAGCCGGCGGCTTCGACCGGAATATCTGGATCCATGTGCCGGTGGGCTACGGCCGTACGTTCTTCAACCGCGACGTGAACTGGATGTTCCATACCGAGCCCGAACCGCATCTGGACGGACGCCGCATCGACCAGCCCCGGGGCCGCGTACTCGGTGGCTCGAGTTCGATCAACGGCCTGCTGTACGTGCGCGGCCAGGCACAGGACTACGAGGACTGGGCCGCCCAGGGCAACCCCGGCTGGGGCTACCGCGACGTGCTGCCGTACTTCAAGCGCGCCGAGGATCAGCAGCGCGGCGCCGATCCGTGGCACGGCGTCGGCGGGCCGCTGCCGGTGGGCGATCTGCCCGAGCCGCATCCGATCGCCGACGCATTCATCGAGGCTGCCCGGACGCAGGGCATTCCGGCGAATCCCGATTTCAACGGTGCCACGCAGGAAGGCGTCGGCTACTTCCAGGCGACGGCGCGGCGCGGGCTGCGCCGCAGCACCGCGCGCGCCTATCTGCATCCGGTGATGCGCCGGCCCAACCTGCGGGTACTCACCGGTGCACAGGCCAGCCGCCTGCTGCTCGACCGCTCGCGCGGCACGCCGCGCGCGACCGGTGTCGAGTTCGTTCAGGAGGGGCAGACGCGGCGCGTCACGGCACGCTGCGAAGTCATCCTCGCGGCCGGCGCTATCCAGTCGCCGCAGTTGCTGCAGCTTTCCGGCATCGGCCCCGCGGCCGTGCTGAGCCGATGCGGTATCGAGCTGGTGCACGAGCTGCCCGGCGTGGGCGAGAACCTGCAGGATCACCTGCAAGGGCGGCTGATCTACGAGACGCACGAACCGATCACGCTGAATGACGATCTGATGAGCCTGAAGGGCCGCATGCGCATCGGCCTGCGCTATCTGCTGACGCGCAAGGGGCCGCTCGGCTGGTGGGCCGGCGTGGCCGGCGGCTTCGCGCGTACGCAGCCGCAGCTCGATCGGCCCGACATCCAGTTCCACTTGTATCCGTTCAGCACCGACCGCAAGGACAAGCCGGTGCTGCATCCGTTCTCGGCGTTCACGCTGACGGTCTGCCAGCTGCGGCCGTACTCGCGCGGCTCGGTTCATCTGCAGTCGGCGGACTTTCGCCAGGCGCCGGCGATCCGCGTCAACTATCTGAGCGATCCGCGCGACATCGAGGTGCTGACCGCCGGGCTGGAACTGGCGCGCCGGATCGGCCGCGCCGCGCCGCTGGCGACGATGATCAAGGCGGAGCGCAGTCCCGGTCCGCAGGTGACGTCGCGCGAAGGCCTGCATGCGTTCCTGCGCGAGAAGGGTATGTCGGTCTATCACCCGGTCGGCACGTGCCGGATGGGGAACGGCCCCGACAGCGTCGTCGATGCAAGGCTGCGCGTGCACGGCGTGGCCGCGCTGCGCGTGGCCGATGCATCGATCATGCCGGCGCTGATCTCGGGCAATACCAATGCTCCCGCGATCATGATCGGCGAGAAGGCCGCCGATCTGATCCTGGAGGACCGCCAGCAACGCGCCGCCGAGGCGCCCTCGCAGAACCGGGTCACCGCATGAGCACGCGTTCCGACTGTTCCGTCGAATACCCCGACCTGTCGCTGTACATCGACGGCCGCTGGCTGGCGCCCGGTGCGCGCGCCGGCGAGGCGGTGCTCGATCCCGCGACCGGCGTGGCCATCGGCTGGCTGCCGCACGCCGAAGCGGCCGATCTCGATGAGGCGCTGCGCTGCGCGCGCGCCGGCTTCGCCGTCTGGCGCAAGGTGCCGGCCTACGAGCGCGCGCGCGTGCTGCGCCGCGCGGCAGCGCTGGTGCGCGAGCGCCGCGATCGCATCGCGCGCGTGCTGACGCTGGAACAAGGGAAGCTGACCGTCGAGGCGCAGGGCGAAGTCGACGCGGCGGCCGACATCATCGAATGGTCGGCGGAGGAGGCGCGGCGCATCTATGGCCGCGTGATTCCGGCCCGCAGCGAAGACCTGACGCAGATGATGGTGCAGGAACCGGTCGGGCCCGTCGCCGCGTTCACGCCGTGGAACTTTCCGGCCAGCACGCCGGCGCGCAAGATCAGCGGTGCGTTGGCGGCCGGCTGTTCGATCATCCTGAAGGCCTCTGAGGAGACGCCGGGCACCGCCATCGAGCTGGTGCAGGCTTTCCACGAAGCCGGCGTTCCGGCGGGTGCGCTCGCTTTGGTGTTCGGTGTGCCGGCGCAGGTCTCGCAGCACCTGATCGGCTCGCCGGTGATCCGCAAGATCTCGTTCACCGGTTCGATCCCGGTGGGCAAGCTGCTGACGCGGCTGGCCGCCGACGGTCTGAAGCGCGTGACGATGGAGCTCGGCGGGCACGGTGCGGCACTGGTGTTCGCCGATGCCGACGTGCGGCAGGCGGCGCGGACGCTGGCCAGCGGCCGCTTCCGCAATGCCGGCCAGGTCTGCATCGCGCCGAGCCGCTTCTTCGTGCATGGCAGCGTGGTCGACGAGTTCTGCGACGAGTTCGTGCTTGCCGCGCAGCAGACGCGTGTCGGCGACGGCTTCGATCCCGCCGCGACGATGGGGCCGCTGGCCAGCGAACGGCGCGTGCGCGCGATGCAGACGCTGGTCGACGACGCGCTGGCCAGCGGCGGCACGCTGCTGTGCGGCGGCCGCCGCATCGAGCGGCCCGGCTGCTTCTTCGAGCCCACGGTGATTCGCGAGCCGGCGGCCGGCTGCCGGCTGATGCAGGAGGAACCGTTCGGCCCCGTCGCGCCTGTCGTCGCGTTCGACGATCTCGACTCGGTCATGGAGCAGGCCAACTCGCTGCCGTACGGCTTGTCGGCTTACGTCTTCAGCCGCGATCTCGGTACGGCGCTGAGCGCCGCACGGCGGCTGGAAGCGGGCATGGTCGCGGTGAACAGCCTGTCGCTGGCGCTGACCGAGACGCCGTTCGGCGGCGTCAAGGAGAGCGGCATCGGCCATGAAGGCGGAACCGAAGGCGTCGAAGCCTATACGGTCAAGAAGTACGTCAGCCTGGTGTGAGGGAGAAGAATGGCTTCGCTGGAACTGCGCGACATCCGCAAGAGCTACGACAGGCAGGAAGTCATCAAGGGCGTCTCGCTTGACATCGCCGATGGCGAGTTCGTCGTCTTCGTCGGACCCTCGGGCTGCGGCAAGTCGACGCTGCTGCGGATGATCGCCGGGCTTGAGGATGTCACGGCCGGCCAGCTGCGCATCGGCGCGCGCGTGGTCAATGACGTGCCGTCCAAGGACCGGGACATCGCGATGGTGTTCCAGAACTACGCGCTGTATCCGCACATGACGGTCGCCGGCAACATGTCGTTCGCGCTCGAGCTGCGGCGCGAGCCCAAGGCGGAGATCGAGCGCCGCGTGCAGAAGGCCGCCGGCATCCTGGGGCTGACCCAGCTGCTCGACCGCTATCCGCGCCAGCTGTCGGGCGGACAGCGGCAGCGTGTGGCGATGGGGCGCGCCATCGTTCGCGATCCGCAGATCTTCCTGTTCGACGAGCCGCTGTCCAATCTCGACGCGAAGCTGCGCGTGCAGATGCGCACCGAGATCCGCGAGCTGCATCAGCAGTTGAAGACGACGATGATCTACGTGACGCACGATCAGATCGAGGCGATGACGATGGCCGACCGCATCGTGATCATGCGCGACGGCGTCGTCGAGCAGATGGGCGCGCCGCTGGACCTGTACGACCGGCCGGCCAGTCTGTTCGTGGCCGGCTTCATCGGTTCGCCGGCGATGAATCTGCTGAGCGGCCGCATCGGGAACGGCGAGTTCGTCTCCGCGGGCGGCCTGTGTCTGCCGCTGCGCGGCGCGGGGAGCGCTACGGCGTCGCCGGGGATTCCTGCCGCGGGCGGCGATGCGCGTTCCTGCCCCGCTCCCGGCGCCTCGGTGGTCTACGGCATCCGTCCGGAGGACCTGCAACTGTGCGACGACGGCATTCCGTTCGAGGTGGCGGTCATCGAGCCTACCGGCGCCGAGACGCAGATCGTCGCCCGCCACCACGGCGAGGAAGTCACCTTCACCGTCCGCGAGCGCGCGCTGCCGCAGCGCGGCGACGTCGTGCGGCTGCGCGTCGACGCGGCGCGCTCGCATCTGTTCGATGCCGCCAGCGGCCGCGCGCTGCGCGGCTGACCTCACGCGTCTGATCCGCCGTCCGCGCATTGCTGTTCCCGGAGTCCATCATGAGCCTCACCCCCCCAATCGATGCCGCGGCGGCTGCCGCCACCGGCAGCATCACCGAGCCGCCGCGCCGAACGCCGGTGCGCCACCGCGTCGACGTGCTCGTCGTCGGGGGAGGCAGTGCCGGTCTGATGGCTGCTGTGGCGGCGGCGCGGCGCGGCGCGCAGGTGCTGATCGTCGAGCGCAACGGCTACCTGGGTGGGACCTTGTCCATGGTCACGCTCGGCAGTTTCTGCGGGCTGTACACGGTCACCGATAGCGACGTGATCCCGGTGGTGCGCGGGCTGGCCGAAGAGTTCATCGAACGGCTCGGCCGGCTGGGTGGTCCGACTACCCCGCTGCGCTGGCTGAAGACCGCTTCGCTGCCGTACGACCCGACCTTGATCAAGCTCGCCGCCGATGCGCTGGCACGCGACGCAGGCGTGCAGCTGGCTTTCCACAGCGTCGCCGTCGCCGCGCTGCGCGACGGCGAGCGCGTCTGCGGCGCCGTCTTCGAGAGCCGCGACGGGCGCTGGGCCTGCCTCGCCGACGTCGTCATCGACGGCACGGGAGACGGCGACGTGGCGGCGCTGGCCGGCGCCGGCTTCGAGCATGATCCAGCGCTGATCCAGGCGCCGACCACGATGTTCCGCTTCGGCGGCGTCGACGTGGCGCGCGCCGGCGCACTGACGCGCGACGAGCTGCGCGGCCATCTCGAACGCGCGGTGGCGGCCGGCTTCGATCTGCCGCGCACGGCCGGCGGCGCGTTCAGCCTGCGGCCGGGCACCATGCACCTGAACATCACGCGGGTCGTGCACGGCGCGCGCGCGCCCGATCCGCTGGACACGGCCGAGCTCAGCGCGGCCGAGGTGGAAGGGCGCCGCCAGCTCGGCGACTACCTGCAAGCGTTCCGCGCCTTCGTGCCCGGCTATGAACACTGCTTCATCGAAGACATAGGCGCGCAGATCGGCATACGCGAGAGCCGCCGCATCCGCGGCGACTACTGGCTCACCGCCGACGACGTGCTTCACCAGGGCCGCTTCGACGACGCCGTGGCCTGCAGCGCCTGGCCGATGGAAGAGCACGGGGCGGGCCGCGCGACGCTGTGGCGCTTCCTCGAGCCGGGCACCTACTACCAGCTGCCGTACCGGATGATGCTGCCCGCCGGCCTGCAGGGGCTGCTGGTCGCCGGCCGCTGCGCTTCGGCCTCGCACGATGCGCATGCGTCCATGCGGGTGGCGGCGGTCTGCATGGCGCTGGGCGAGGCCGCCGGCACCGCGGCCGCGCAGGCGGCGGCCCGCAAGCAGGCGCCGCGCGACATCGACGTCGGCGAGCTGCGGCGGCAGCTGCTGTCGCAAGGTGCTTTTATCGGCGAAGACGCCGCCGCTGTTTCCGACTCTGGTACACGATGAAATCCCGCTACCGCTCGAACTTCGAACCCGGCACGACGCGCTGGGCCATCCGCCGCGCGCAGTGGCGCGCACTCGGCCTGAGCGATGCCGACATGGAGAAGCCCAAGATCGCGGTCGTCAATTCCTCGTCGGAACTGTCGATCTGCTTCAGCCACCTCGACGAGGTCGCCGAGTCCGTCAAGCAGGGCATCCGCGACGCGGGCGGGCTGCCGTTCGAGATCAAGACCACCGCGCCTAGCGATTTCATCACCGCGGCCGGCCGCGGCGGCCGTTACCTGATGCCGGCGCGCGACCTGATGGTCAACGATATCGAGGTGTCGGTCGAAGGCGCGCTGCTCGACGGCATGGTCTGCCTGAGCAGCTGCGACAAGACCGCGCCGGCGCATCTGATGGCGGCGGCGCGGCTCGATCTGCCGACCATCCTGGTCATCGGCGGCTATCAGGGCTGCGGCCAGATGGCCGGCAAGCCGGTCGACATCGAGGACGTGTTCGAGTCGGTCGGCGAGCTGGCCTCGGGGCGGATCACGATCCAGGACATCCGCGACATGAGCGACGTCGCTGTGCAGGGGCCAGGCGTCTGCGCCGGCATGGGCACCGCCAATACGATGCACATCATGGCCGAGGCGCTGGGCATGACGCTGCCCGGCAGCGCACCGGTCGCGGCGCGCAGCGCGGCGATGACGCAGCAGGCGATCGCCGCCGGCCGGCGCATCGTCGCGCTGGTCGACGAGGATCTGCGGCCCAGCCGCATCATGACGCCGTCCGCGTTCGCCAATGCGATCAAGGTCGGCCTTGCCGTCAGCGGCTCGATCAATCTGCTGCGCCATCTGCAGGCGGCGGCCGAGGAAGGCGGCGTCGACGTCGACGTGTTCCGGCTGATGGACGAGTTCGGCCGCCAGGTACCGCTGCTGTGCGCGATCAAGCCGAACGGCGCCGGCCGCATCGATCAGCTCGAAGCGGCCGGCGGCGCGCGCGCCGTCATGAAGCAGCTCGAGCCGCTGCTGAACGGCGATGTGCTGACGGTATCCGGCCGCACTTTGTGCGAGAACCTGCAGGATGTGACGGTGCGCGACGACGGGGTCATCGGCTCGCTGCAGCGGCCGGTGGGGCCGGGACCGTCGGTGGTGATCCTGAAGGGCTCGCTGGCGCCCGAAGGCTCGGTCATGAAGCTGGGCGAAGGCAAGCAGAACCGCTTCCACGGGCCGTGCCGCGTGTTCGAGAGCCAGGAGGCGGCGCTGGCCGCGCTGAACGGCGGCGAGATCGGCGGCGGCCAGGTGATCGTGCTGCGCGGTCTGGGCGCGCGCGGCGGACCCGGCGTCGCCTCGGCGTCGTGGTTCGTGGCCGCGGTAAACGGCGCGCATCTGGGTCAGGACATCGCGGTCGTCACCGATGGCCAGCTGTCCGGCCTGAACCGCGGCTTCACGGTCGGGCAGGTGCTGCCGGAAGCGGCCGACGGCGGCCCGATCGCGCTGGTCCGCGACGGCGATCCGGTCACCATAGACATCGAGCATCGGCGCCTGGATCTGGACATCGATGCCGCCGAGCTGGCGCGGCGCCGAGCGGCGCTGCCGGCCTTCGTCGCGGCCGAGCGCAAGGGCTGGCTCGGCATCTACCAGCAGCTGGTGCAGCCGCTTTCCCGCGGCGGTACGCTGAAGGTTCCCGGCGACCGCTGAACTCTCGGGCCGAACGCTCAGCGGTCCGGTTCCGACAGGCGGCGGCCTATACCCGCCGCTGCCTCCTGCAATGGACCCAGGTAGGTCGCCACGATCTGCTGCTCGCTGCTGACGTCGGTGAGCCAGACGCAGCTCAGGGTGCCGGCGACGGCGCCGGAGCCAGAGCCGGAGCCGGAGCCGGAGCCGGAGCCGGAGCCGGAACCGAGCTGGATCGGCACGGCGATCGCGCAGAAACGTTCCGCCATGTCGGCGTCCGGCCCGCGGTGGACCGGATCGCGCAGCCCGTAGCCGCGGCGCCGCGCGTCGGCGAGCA
>JBFWXS010000007.1:30251-32906 GCA_050187175.1 Burkholderiaceae bacterium | reverse complement strand
GAGCCGGAGCCGGAACCGAGCTGGATCGGCACGGCGATCGCGCAGAAACGTTCCGCCATGTCGGCGTCCGGCCCGCGGTGGACCGGATCGCGCAGCCCGTAGCCGCGGCGCCGCGCGTCGGCGAGCAGCCGTTCGACGGCGGCGGGGCGCAGCAGCGCCGCCAGCGCGGGCGCCTGCTCCGCTTCGCGGGCCAGCTCGCGCAGCAGCGCCGCGCGCTCGTCGGCCGGACAGAACGCGAAGTAGGCCCTGCCCATCGCCGACAGCAGCATGTGCGGACGGAAGCCGACCACCTGCCGGTTCACCGACAGCCCTGACAGCGGGCGATTGCTTTCCAGTACCAGCATGTGCGCGCCATCGCGCACCGCGATGTCCGACGGCCAGGGCAGCTGCCGGCGCAGCGCCCTCAGATGCGGCGCGGCGAGCTCGGTCAGCCGCAGATGCTCGCGGCGGGCGGCGGGCGGAGCCAGCGTGTCGGCGCGCGGCAGATAGAAGCCGTCGGCGATGCGCCGCTGGACGACGCCGGATTCCTCCAGGGTCCGCAGGATGCGCAGCAGCGTCGCCTTGGGCAGCGCGGTGCGGCCATGCAGCGCATGCAGGCTGAGCCCGCCGCCGGCGCGAATCGCTTCGAGCACCTCGATGCCGCGCCGCAGCGCCTCGATCGATTTGACCTTCGGCGTCTCCGCGGGCAAGGCGGTTTCACGCGGTGAAAAGCGGGTTTGCGACGGCATGTGCGGCGAGCATACATTGGCCGCTCGCCGCGCTGCAATGGCCGGCCCAAACGGAGGAGCACCCATGTCAGACGACCGCATCCGCATCACGATGCTGGGCACCGGCGCCGCGCTGGTCGACCCGGATCGCGGCCACTCGTCGATTCTCGTCACCGTTCGCGACCGGCACTATCTGCTCGACATCGGCCATGGCGCGACGCGCCAGATGGTGCGGGCCAATATCGCGCCGTGGACGGTCGACCGCGTCTTCATCAGCCATCTGCATTTCGATCACATGGAAGACACCGCGTACTTCCTGATCGCTAGCTGGATGGCCAACCGCACCGTCAAGCCTGCCATCTACGGCCCGCCCGGCACGCGCGACTTCGTCGAGCATCTGCTGGAGAACGGCGCGTTCAAGCTGGACATCCAGGCGCGCGCGCAATACAAGCAGCGCGCCGACAGCATGGAGATGATCCGGCCCGAGGTGCACGAGTTCGGCTCCGGCCTGATCTATGACGACGGACTGGTCCGCATCTTCGCCGACTACGTCGATCACATTCCGGCCGAGGTGCTGCACTGTTTCGGCTTCCGCCTCGAAGCGCTGGGCAAGTCGATCGCGTTCAGCGGCGACACCAAGCCGTGCGACACGATGCGCCGCTTCGCGAAGGACTGTGATCTGCTGATCCACGAATGCACGTTTCCCGAGGAAGCGCTCGAGTTCCGCGGCCGCACGCAGATCGGTACCAACGACCACACGAGCCCGCTCGAACTCGGAAAGCTGGCGGCGGCGGCCGGCGCGCGCCAGGTGGTGGCGACGCATTTCGGGCATTTCGACACCACCAATCCGATTCTCAAGCAGTGCCTGTCCAAGCACATGCCGATCGAGCTGGTGGGGCCGGACTTCATGGAAAGCGTGGTCCGCGACATCCGGCGCCACTACGACGGTCCGCTGCGGCTGGCCCACGACCTGATGCGCATCGATCTCTGAGACGCCCAAGCGAAGCGATCAGACCTCTACGAAAGCAGACGTCGAAGCACGCAGACGTCGAAACAAGGAGACGCAAGGATGAAGTCCTGGAGGAGATGGGAGCTGCTCGGCGCCGCACTGCTGTCATCGGCCGGCGCCGCGCGCGCCGACTGGCCCGAGCGGCCGATCCGCGTGGTCGTGCCGTATTCGGCCGGCGCGATGGGCGACACGCTGATCCGGCTGCTGTCCGACGAGCTGCGGCGCCGCCTGGGGCAGCCCATCGTGGTGGACAACCGGTCCGGCGCGGGCGGCAACATCGGCGCCGCGGCCGTGGCGCAGGCCGCGCCCGACGGCTATACGCTGCTGATCGGCGCGACGAACAACTTCGTCATCAACCAGTTCCTGTATCGCGGCATGAGCTTCGATCCGCTGCGCGCGTTTGCGCCGATCGCCACGCTGGTCGACGTGCCGGCCGTGCTGTTCGTCAATACGCAGCAGCCGGCGCGCAGCTTCGCCGAGTTCGTGTCGTATGCCAAGACCCGGCCGAACGCGCTCAGCTTCGGCTCGCCGGGCATAGGCACCACGCCGCATCTGCTGGGTGAAGCGCTGAACCGCGCCTACGAACTGGGCATGACGCACGTGGCCTATCGCGGCTCAGGGCAGGGCATGACCGCGCTGCTCTCGAACGAGGTGCAGTTCTATCTCGGCGGCGCCGGGCTGGGCGTGCAGCACGTCCGCAGCGGCCGTCTGCGCGCGCTGGCCGTCTCCGGCGCGCAGCGGCTGCCGCTGCTGCTGGACACGCCGAGCTTTGCCGAGGCCGGGCTCGGCAGCGTGGCCGGTGCGAGCAACTGGTGGGGCCTGGCCGCTCCGGCCGGGACACCGCCGGCCATCGTCAAGCGGCTCAACGAGGCGGCGCGCGCGGCGCTGAGCGCGCCGGCGGTGCGCGCGCAGCTGGCAGAGCTGGGCGTGGTCGCCGTG